>NZ_JBICZP010000016.1:0-193896 GCF_043202015.1 Kitasatospora sp. NPDC048239
CCGCCGCGAACGGAGCGATCTTCGCCTCGGCCAGCGAACGCACCGCCTCACGGAGCATCCCGTGCTCCTCGGAGATCCGGAAGAGATCGAAGTCCGCCGCGCCTGCGCTGCCCGCCATGATGCCTGCCTCGTTCACGTGATGAAGGAATGCGTGGTGAAGGATCGTATTCAGTTAGCTACCGTTAAGTAGAGATCCTAGGGCGCTGGCCTGCGACTGCCTAGATCCGTCAGTCCACATCCGACCCCAGGGTGTCGCCGGCCCGGTGATCCTGGAAGTACTGCGCCATCCGGTCGTTGCGCATCGCCTCCCAGAGCTGCGCGGCCGGGCGCTCGTCCAACAGGACGACGCTCTGCCCGTCCCGGGTGTCGAAGCCGCCGAACGGCGCGTTCATGAACCGCACGTCGTCGGCGCGCAGCGAGCGCAGGCCCCAGGCGAGCTGGAACAGGTCGGTGTTGGAGAGCCGGTCGTCCACGCTGACCACCTCGCCCACCGACTGCAGCAGCCCGCCGAGCCGGGACGGGCTGGTCAGCGTGCCCGAGTCCATCACCCGCAGCATCAGCGCGCGGAGGAAGTTCTGCTGCCGCTTGGTGCGGTCGAGGTCCCCGCCGGGCAGCCCGTAGCGCTCGCGGACGTACAGCAGGGCCTGTTCACCGTCCATGTGGTGGGTGCCGGCCTCCCAGCGGCGGGCTTCGCCAACGCCCTCGATGGTCCGCGGGACGGTGATGTCGACCCCGCCGACGGCGTCGGTGAGGGCCCGGAAGCCGTTCCAGTCGACCACCGCGAGATGGTCGATCCGGATGCCGGTGAGGTTCTGCACGGTCTCGGTCATCAGCGCCGGGCCGCCCCAGGAGTACGCGGCGTTCAGCTTGGCCCGGCCGTGTCCGGGGATGTCCACCCAGGTGTCGCGCGCCAGCGAGACCAGCGAGGCGCTGCGGCGGTCGTCGGAGAGGTGCAGCAGCATCATGGTGTCGCTGCGGGCCGCGCCGGCCTGCCAGGCCGGGGCGGCGGCCCTGCTCCCGGTGGTGGCGGCGTCCGAGCGGGGGTCGAGGCCGACCAGCAGCAGGTTGAGGCCGCCGGCGGGGACGGGCCTCGGCTGGGCGGAGTCCGGCACGGTCGGGAAGGCGTCCGGGATCCGGGTGACGGAGGAGGCGTAGTGCTCGGCCGTCCAGTAGAGCGCGCCGGCCGTACCGACCACCAGCACCAGCAGGACGGAGAGCGTCCAGAGCAGGACCCGGCGGGTCCGGCGGCGCCGACGCGGCGGTTCGGGAGCCGGCGCCGGGTCGTGGCCGGTCTCGTCGCCGCGCGGCCCGAAGATACTCAGCCCGGCCGCGGACCGGGCCGGCTCCTCCGGCTCGGCGGGCTCTTCCGGCTCGGCGGGCTCTTCCCTCTGGGCGGGCTCCGCGGGTTCGTCCGTGCTCTCGGGCTTCGGATCCATGCGCGCATTGTGCCGTCGGTCACAGCCCGCTCGTGGGGACTGTGGTGATTTCGTGCACCTCCCGCCCCTCACCTGCCCGGAAACCGCGCTCATCACGGCCGAAACATCGGTGCTGGTAGGACGGCCTGGGCGGCACCCGACCGGGCGGATAGCATCGGTGCTCGCACGTCATGCCACTCCAGGTCGAGCTCCGCAAAGGGGAACCCGTGACCCTCCGCATCTCCGTGATCGGCACCGGCTATCTCGGCGCCACCCACGCCGCCGCCATGGCGGAGTTCGGCTTCGAGGTGCTCGGTCTCGACATCGACCCGGAAAAGATCGCCACACTGACCGCCGGCAGAGTGCCGATGTACGAGCCGGGCCTGTCCGAGCTGCTGCTCAAGCACGTGGCCGGGCACGAGGGTTCGACCGGGCGGCTGCGCTTCACCACCTCCGCCCAGGAGGCCGCCGAGTTCGGCGACGTGCACTTCGTCTGCGTCAACACCCCTCAGCGCAAGGGCGAGTTCGCCGCCGACATGTCCTATGTCGACGCCGCCATCGACGCGGTGGCCCCGCACCTGACCCGCCCGGTGCTGGTGGTCGGCAAGTCCACCGTCCCGGTCGGCTCGGCGAGCCGGCTGGCCGAGCGGCTGGCGGCGCTCGCACCGGTCGGCGAGGGCGCCGAACTCGCCTGGAACCCGGAGTTCCTGCGCGAGGGCTTCGCCGTCCAGGACACCCTGCGCCCGGACCGCATCGTGGTCGGCACCCGCAGCGAGCGGGCCGAGCAGCTGCTGCGCGAGGTGTACGCGGACCCGATCGCGGCCGGGGTGCCCTTCATGGCCACCGACTACGCGACCGCCGAGCTGGTGAAGGCGGCCGCCAACTCCTTCCTGGCCACGAAGATCTCCTTCATCAACGCGATGGCCGAGGTCTGCGAGGCGGCCGGCGCCGACGTCACCCAGCTGAGCACCGCGCTCTCCTACGACGAGCGGATCGGCGGCAAGTTCCTCAACTCGGGCCTCGGCTTCGGCGGCGGCTGCCTGCCCAAGGACATCCGCGCGTTCATGGCCCGGGCCGGGGAGCTGGGCGCCGACCAGGCGCTGACCTTCCTGCGCGAGGTGGACTCGATCAACATGCGCCGCCGCTCCCGGATGGTCGAGCTGGCCCGCGAGCAGTGCGTCGGCGGCTTCCTCGGCCGCCGGGTCGCCGTCCTCGGCGCGGCCTTCAAGCCGAACTCGGACGACATCCGGGACTCGCCCGCGCTCAACGTGGCCGCCCAGATCCAGCTCCAGGGCGCCCAGGTCACGGTGTACGACCCGAAGGCGATGGACAACGCCCGCAAGATGTTCCCGGGCCTGGCCTACGCGGACTCCCCGCTGGAGGCCGCCGAGGGCGCACACGTCGTGCTGCACCTCACCGAGTGGCAGGAGTTCCGCTCCCTCGACCCGGCCGAGCTGGGCGCGGTGGTCGCCGAGCGCCGTCTGCTGGACGGCCGCAACGTCCTGGACGCCGACGCCTGGCGCGCGGCCGGCTGGACGTACCGGGCGCTCGGGCGCCCGAGCTAGGACCCAGAGCTTGAGGCCGCCCCCGGTAGGACACCGGGGGCGGCCTCATGCTGTGGGCCGGGGTCGGGGGACGGGCCGGACTCAGCCGAGGCGGGGGATCTCGATGGCGGGGCACCTGTCCATCACCATCGCCAGCCCCGCGGCCCTGGTCCGCTCGTAGGCGGCCTGGTCGACCACGCCGAGCTGGAACCAGACACCCTTGGCGCCGATGGCGGCGGCCTCGTCGGCCACCTGGCCGGCCAGCTCGCTGTTGACGAACACGTCCACCACGTCGACCGCGAAGGGGATTTCGGCGAGGGAGGCGTAGCCCCGCTCGCCGTGGACGGTCTCCGCCTTCGGGTGCACCGGCACGATCCGCTTGCCGAAGCGCTGCAGCACCTCGGCCACGCCGTAGGCCGCGCGCCGCTCGTTGGACGAGAGCCCGACGACGGCCCAGGTGTCGCCCAGCTCGGTCAGGATCCTGCGGACGGTGTCCGGATCGCCGTACATGCCCTTGCCTCCTCGTGTCCGGGAACTCGTGAGCTGCAGCGCCGGTGGCCGCCCGGCCATTCCCACCCGCCGGGGCGGGCGCCGGGTGCCGGGCGCCCGGCCCGGCTCAGGTCCGGCCGTCCAGCTGGGCGATGGTGGCGATGGACGGGCGGCGGGTCGTCTGGAGGTCCCGGGCGACCGCCTCGGCGTCGCGCAGCACGCGTACCGCGTTGTGCCAGGTGAGCTTCCCGAGATCGTCCTGCGACCAGCCCCGGCGCAGCAGTTCGGCGATCAGGTTGGGGTAGCCGGCCACGTCGTCCAGGCCGGCGGGGAGGAAGGCGGTGCCGTCGAAGTCCCCGCCGATGCCGATGTGGTCGATGCCGGCCACCTCGCGCATGTGGTCCAGGTGGTCGGCGACGGTGCCCGGGGTGGCGACCGGGCGCGGGGAGGCCTCCTCGAAGGCGCGCTGACAGGCCATCCCGGCCGGGGTGGTGTCCAGGTGGTCGAAGCCGTGGGCGCGCATGTTCTCGTCCGCCGCGGCCGTCCACTCGATGGCGGCGGGCAGGATGAACTTGGGGACGAAGGTGGCCATCGCCACGCCGCCGTTGCCGGGCAGTTGGGCGAGCACGTCGTCCGGGATGTTGCGCGGGTGGTCGCAGACGGCGCGGGCGGAGGAGTGCGAGAAGAGCACCGGCGCCTCGGTGACCCGCAGCGCGTCGCGCATGGTGTCGGCGGAGACGTGCGAGAGGTCGACCAGCATGCCGAGCCGGTTCATCTCCCGGACGACCTCCTCGCCGAACCGGGTGAGGCCGCCGGCCGCCGGCTTGTCGGTCGCGGAGTCGGCCCACGGCAGGTTGTCGTTGTGGGTGAGCGTCAGGTACCGGACACCGAGCGCGTGGAGGGCCCGCAGGGTGGCGAGCGAGCAGTCGATGGAGTGGCCGCCCTCGGCCCCCATCAGCGAGGCGATCCGGCCCTCGGCGCGGGCGGCCGCCATGTCGTCCGCGGTCAGCGCGAGCCGGAACCGGTCGGGGTAGCGCGCGACCAGGGCGCGGACGAAGTCGATCTGCTCCAGGGTGGCGCTGACCGCGTGGTCGCCGGCCAGCCGGGCGGGGACGTAGACGGACCAGAACTGGGCGCCGACCCCGCCCGCGGCGAGGCGGGCGAGGTCGGTGTGCAGCCGGTCGCGCTGGTCGGCCGCGAGGTCGAGCGCGTCGAGGTCGTAGCCGGCCTGCTCGCGCATCGCCCAGGGGAGGTCGTTGTGCCCGTCCACCACGGGGGTGTCGCGCAGGACGGCCCGGGCCTGCTCCAGCAGGGCGGATGAATCCAACAGCTCAAATGTCATACGAGCTGTTCTATCCGTTTTGACTACTTTCCAAAGCCGAAGGCGGAGGAACCCGCCACCTTGGCCCGCAGCTTCTTGCCCTTCTCGGTGGCCTGGCTGTTCAGCTCGGCCTGGAAGTCGGTCATCTTCTCGGCCAGCTCCTGGTCGAACGCCGCCAGCATCCGCACCGCCAGCAGGCCCGCGTTGCGCGCACCGGCCACCGAGACGGTCGCCACCGGCACGCCGGCCGGCATCTGGACGATCGACAGCAGGCTGTCCATGCCGTCCAGGTAGCGCAGCGGCACCGGCACACCGATGACCGGCAGCGGGGTGACGGAGGCGAGCATGCCCGGCAGGTGGGCGGCGCCGCCGGCGCCCGCGATGATCGCCTTCAGCCCGCGCCGGTGGGCGTTCTCCCCGTACGCGACCATCTCGCGCGGCATCCGGTGCGCGGAGACCACGTCCACCTCGTAGGGGATCTCGAACTCGTCGAGGGCCTGGGCGGCCGCCTCCATCACGGGCCAGTCGGAGTCCGAGCCCATGACGATGCCGACGACGGGAGCCGTGGGGTTGCTCATTCGGTGATCGTTCCTCGCAGGTAGGCGGCCGCGTGGCGGGCGCGCTCGCGGACGTCGTCGAGGTCGTCCCCGAAGACGTTGACGTGGCCGACCTTGCGGCCGGGCTTCACGTCCTTCCCGTACATGTGGATCCGCAGGCCGGGGTCGCGGGCCATGCAGTGCAGGAAGGCGTGGTACATGTCCGGGTAGTCGCCGCCGAGGACGTTGACCATCACGGTCCACTTCGCGCGCGGCCGGGGGTCGCCGAGCGGCAGGTCGAGCACGGCCCGCAGGTGGTTCTCGAACTGCGAGGTGACGGCGCCGTCCTGGGTCCAGTGCCCGGAGTTGTGCGGCCGCATGGCCAGCTCGTTCACCAGGATCCGGCCGTCCCTGGTCTGGAACAGCTCCACCGCGAGGTGGCCGGTGATGTCCAGCTCGCCCGCGATCCGCAGGGCCAGCTGCTGGGCCTCGTCGGAGAGCGCGGGGTCGAGGTCCGGCGCGGGGGCGGTCACCTCGGCGCAGACGCCGTTCTCCTGGACGCTCTCCACCACCGGGTAGGCGACGGCCTGGCCGCTGGGCGAGCGGACCACGTTGGCGGCCAGCTCGCGGACGAAGTCGACCTTCTCCTCGGCCAGCACGGCCACGCCCGCCAGGAACGGCGCGTTCGCCTCCTGCTCGCTGCCGACGACCCAGACGCCCTTGCCGTCGTAGCCGCCGCGGACGGTCTTCAGGACGACGGGGTAGCCCGTGCCCTCGTTCGCGAAGGCGGTGACGTCGGCCGGGTCGGCGACGATCCGGTGGCGCGGGCAGGGGACGCCGATGGAGTCCAGCCGGGTCCGCATCACACCCTTGTCCTGGGCGTTGACCAGCGCGTCCGGCCCGGGGCGGACGGCGATGCCGTCGGCCTGCAGGGCGCGCAGGTGCTCGGTCGGCACGTGCTCGTGGTCGAAGGTCACCACGTCACAGCCGGCCGCGAAGCGGCGCAGGGTGTCGAGGTCGCGGTAGTCGCCGAGGACCACATCGGACACCACCTGTGCGGCGGAGTCCTGGGGCGTGTCGGCGAGGAGTTTGAAGCTGACCCCGAGCGGGATGCCCGCCTGGTGTGCCATCCGGGCCAGCTGCCCGCCGCCGATCATGCCCACCACTGGAAAATTCGCATTGCCCGGGGAAGTCACCCCGCCAGGATATCCGGGCCGGTGAGCGGCCGTGGAACCACCGGGTGGCAGGGAGCGTGATGAAGAAGGGGAACGCCCTGGGGGCTGAGCCGATCGGCCGAACCGGGTAGCCTGGTCCGCTAGGTCCTGGTACGCGCGGTCCGATGATGTGCGTGCACGCAGGGCTGAAGGGCAACCGCGCACCCGCACCGGCCCTTTTGTCCGCAGGCGCATGGAGGCAGCCCGGTATGACGACGACCGCAGCTTCGAACCTCTCGCTGGCCAGCCGACTGCGCGGCCTCTCAAGCGAGGTCGTGAAGTTCGGCATCGTCGGCCTGAGCGGTGTGGCGATCAACTTCCTGGTCTTCTGGGCCTGCATCAACGGCCTGGGCCTGGCCTCGCTGCGCTCCAACGTGGTGGCCACGCTGGTCGCCATCGCCACCAACTACCTCGGCTACCGCTACTGGCTGTACCGGGACCGGGACGCGGCCTCGCGCAAGCGGGAGATCACCCTGTTCCTGCTGTTCAGCGGCGCCGGGATGCTGATCGAGACCGGCGTGCTGGGCTTCTCCGTCTACGTGCTCGGCCTGACCTCGCACTTCGAGCAGCTGGCCGCCAAGGTCGCGGGCCTGGCCGTGGGCACGGTGTTCCGCTTCGTCTCGTACCGGACCTGGGTGTTCAAGGCGATTCCCGAGCTGCCCGAGGACACCGGGCTCGCCGCGCAGGCCGAGCTGATGCTGGCCGCCGAGGAGAGCCGGCTCGCCAAGGCCGAGTAGGCCCGGCTTCCGGGCCGCTTGGCCCCGCTGCGGCGCGGGCGCGGGACGCGCCTCAGCCGCCCTTCTGGCTCCGGCCGAGGAACAGCGCGAACACCGGCGGCCGCAGCGACAGCAGTTCCAGCCGCCCGCCGTCCGCCTCCGCGAGGTCGCGGGCGACGGCCAGCCCGATACCGGTCGAGTTGCGCCCGCTGACCGCGCGTTCGAAGACCCGGTTGCCCAGCTCCGGCGGCACGCCCGCCCCCTGGTCCTGCACCTCGACCACCACCGACGTCCCCGAGGGCCGCACCCGCAGGGTGATCGTCCCGGCGCCGTGCATCAGCGAGTTCTCGATCAGGGTGGCCAGCACCTGGGCGACCGTGCCGGGGGTGCCGACGGTGGCGACCCCGCGCAGGCCCTCCACCTGGAGCACCCGGCGGGTGTCGCGCAGCGACGGTCCCCACTCCTCCACCTGCTGCTTGATCACGTCGTCCAGGTCGAAGGCGACGGCGGTGGGGCTGCGCGGGTCCCGCTGGTTGGTGAGCAGCCGCTGGACGACGTCGGTGAGCCGCTCGACCTGCTGGAGGGCGATGGTCGCCTCCTCCTTGACCGTCTCCGGGTCCTCGGCCAGCGCGGTGATCTCCTCCAGCCGCATGGAGAGCGCGGTGAGCGGGGTGCGCAGCTGGTGGGAGGCGTCGGCGGCGAGCCGGCGCTCGGCGGTGAGCATCCGGGCGATCCGTTCGGCGCTGACGTCCAGCACCTCGGCGACCCGGTCGAGCTCCGGTACGCCGTAGCGGCGGTCGCGCGGACGGGGGTCGCCCGAGCCGAGCCGCTCGGCGGTCTCGGCGAGGTCGGTGAGCGGGCGGGCGAGCCGCTTGGCCTGCCAGACGGCGAGGGCGACGGCGGCCTGGACGGCCAGCAGGGCGACCACCCCGAGCAGCAGGAGCATGTTGGCGATCTCGTGGTCGACGGCCGCCCGGGACTGCTCGACGGTGACGGTCTCGCCGCTGTTGCCCTTCTCGACGGCCTTCAGCAGGTGGCTCCCGGCCGGCCGGGAGCCGCTGGAGACGATCGGCTGGCCGGGGATGTCCACCTCGACGTAGCTGCCGTCGGTGACCTGGTTGGCGAACTTGTCCCCGGTGACCGGCTCGCCCGCCGCGAGGCGGTTCTCCACCAGGCCGAGCACCCGGACGGCGGCCGCGTCCACCCGGTCCTGGGCGGCGTTGACGATGGTGCGCTTCTCGACCAGGGCGAGCGGGACGCAGAACACCGCGACCACCACCAGGACGACGCCCAGCAGCGAGTTGATCATCCGGCGTTTCACGCTGCCGCTCCCATTGGTGTCGCTACCTGCTGACGGTCCCAGGCGTGTCCGCCGAGCCGCCTCGGACCCGGCGGGACCTTGCAGACACGCCCTAGTTCTTCTCGAAGCGGAAGCCCACCCCGCGCACGGTGGCGATGTAACGGGGGTTGGCGGCGTCGTCGCCGAGCTTCTTGCGCAGCCAGGAGATGTGCATGTCCAGGGTCTTGGTGGAGGTCCACCAGGTGGTGTCCCAGACCTGCCGCATGATCTCCTCGCGGGTGACCACCCGGCCGGCGTCGCGCACCAGCACCCGCAGCAGCTCGAACTCCTTGGCGGAGAGGGTGAGCTCCTCCTCGCCGAGCCAGGCGCGGTGCGACTCGATGTCGATCTTCACGCCGTGCGCGCCGGTGGTGAGCTGGTCGACGTTGCCGCGCCGGAGCAGGGCGCGGACGCGGGCGAGCAGTTCGGCCAGGCGGAAGGGCTTGGTGACGTAGTCGTCGGCGCCGGCGTCCAGGCCGACCACGGTGTCCACCTCGTCGGCGCGGGCGGTGAGCACCAGGACGGGGCAGCTCTTGCCGTCGGCGCGCAGCCGGCGGCAGACCTCCAGGCCGTCCATCTCGGGCAGTCCGAGGTCGAGGACGACGAGGTCGACCTCCTCGGTGAGTCCGGCGGCCAGTGCGGTCGGACCGTCCTCGCGGACGAGCACCTCATAGCCCTCGCGTCGCAGGGCCCGGGCGAGCGGTTCGGAGATCGCCGGATCGTCCTCGGCGAGCAGCACACAGGTCATGTGGTGATGGTAGTCGGCCGGGGTATGGCGGTCGGCGCTGTGAAGTAGTTCACAGCGCGTGATCGTTATGCGGAGGGTGATCACCGCTCAACGGACATGCCCGGACCGCTCGTTCGGCGAAGAATCTGCTTTTCGATCTTGAAACCGAAGGAATATGTCCGGCCCTACCATGGATCGACATGGGAAATCGGTGGCAGATTTTGCCATTACGAGACCTGATTGGCCTCTTTTGTCAGCTGATGACGCCAAATATCGCCACGTAGAGTGGTTCCGTCCACGTCCGCCGCCACCCCCCTTGGCGGACGCTGTCAGGCAAGGAACCCCTATTCATGGCGTCTACGACCCTGGACGCCGACGTTTCGTCGGCCTCTCCCAGCGGCAAGACCTTCCTCGGGCACCCCCGCGGACTCGCCACCCTCTTCATGAGCGAGATGTGGGAGCGCTTCAGCTACTACGGCATGCGTGCCCTGCTGGTGCTCTACATGACGGCCTCCATCGCGGAGGGCGGGCTCGGCATGAAGGCGGCTGTCGCCGCCGCCGTGTACAGCGTGTACACGGCCATGGTCTACCTGCTCGCCCTGCCGGGCGGCTGGATCGCGGACCGCTTCCTCGGCGCACGCAAGACCGTCGCCCTCGGCGGCTCGATCATCATGATCGGCCACTTCCTGCTGGCGGTGCCGGCGAGCGTGTCGTTCTTCGTCGGCCTCGCGTTCATCGCGGTCGGCTCGGGTCTCCTCAAGGCCAACATCTCGACGATGGTCGGGCACCTCTACGACGGGCCGAACGACCCGCGCCGTGACGGTGGCTTCACCATCTTCTACATGGGCATCAACCTCGGTGCCTTCGCCGCCCCGCTGGTCATCGGCACCGTCGGCCAGAGCGTGAACTGGCACCTCGGCTTCGCCCTGGCCGGTATCGGCATGGCACTCGGCCTGACCCAGTTCCTCCTCGGCACCCGCCACCTCAGCGCCAAGAGCGACGTGGTGACCTCGCCGATCTCGCCCGCCGAGAAGAGCGCGATCTTCAAGAAGGCCGGCCTCTGGCTGGCCGTCGCCGCCGTCTTCTACGCGGTCGTGGCCCTGACCGGCCACTTCACCATCGACTGGGCGATCTGGCCGCTGTCCATCGCGGGCATCGCGATCCCGGTCTTCGTCTTCGCCAAGGTGAAGCGCGACAAGGACCTCGACGAGGCCGAGAAGTCCCGGATGAGCGGCTACATCTGGTTCTTCGTCGCCGCCGCCGTCTTCTGGATGATCTACGACCAGTCGGGCTCGACGCTGAGCATCTTCGCGGACGAGAACACCGCGTCGAAGCTGTTCGGCCTCAACTTCCCGTCGACCTGGTTCCAGTCGCTGAACCCGCTGTACATCATGGCGCTGGCCCCGGTCTTCGCCTGGCTCTGGGTGGCCCTGTCCCGCAAGGCCAAGAACCCCAGCACCACCGTGAAGTTCGCCTTCGGCCTGCTGATGATCGGCGCGTCCTTCCTCGTCATGATGCTGGCGATGGCCGCCGCCTCGGGCGGCACCAAGGTCACCCCGCTCTGGCTGGCCCTGGTCTACCTGGTCCAGACCGTCGGCGAGCTCACCCTCTCGCCGGTCGGCCTCTCCGTCACCACCAAGCTGGCCCCCACGAAGTACGCCAGCCAGATGATGGGTGTCTGGTTCCTCGCCGTCACCGCCGGTGACTGCGTCGCGGCCATCTCGCAGCTGGTCCTCGGCGACAAGGTGGTCGGCTCCACCGGCTACTTCGCGGTCCAGGGCCTGCTGGCGATCCTCGCCGGTGTGGCGCTGTGGATGTACCGCAGGAAGGTCGTGAAGCTGATGGGCGACGTCCACTGACGCGCCGCTGACGCCGCCCCGGGCCACACCGCCGGGGCACCGCCGGGGTGCTGCGCCTCGGGACGGGACCGGTACGGATCACACGATCCGTACCGGTCCTTTTTCCGCTGCGGCGCCGTACCCCGGCATGTCAGGGTGTCGGTCATGCCGACCGAATCCCTCCCCCGCCAACTCGCCCGCACCCGCCGCTTCTCGCTGGGCGCGCCCGCCCAGCCCGTCGTCTGCGCCGACGGCCGGACGGTGCTGTTCCTGCGCAGCCGCACCGGGGACGACCCGGTCACCTGCCTCTGGGCGCTGGACGCCGACACCGGCGAGGAGCGGCTGCTGGCCGACCCGGCGGCGCTGGCCGGCGCCGCCGAGGACCTCCCGGAGGCCGAGCGGATCCGCCGCGAGCGGGCCCGTGTCCACGCCGCCGGCATCACCGCCTTCGCCGCCGACGCCGCGGGCCGCACGGTCGCCTTCGCCCTGGGCGGGGCGCTCTGGACGGCCGACCCGGCGGACGGCGCCGTCCGCCGGATAGCGACCGCCACCACGGTCTACGACCCGCGCCCCGACCCGACCGGGCGCCGGATCGCCTACGTGGGCGACGGCGCGCTGCGCGTGGTCGGCGCCGACGGCGGCGGCGACCGCGCCCTGGCCGAGCCCGAGCACGCCGAGGTCGCGTACGGCGTCCCCGACCACGTCGCCGCGGAGTCCATGTACCGCACCCGGGCGTACTGGTGGTCGCCGGACGGCACCCGGCTGCTCGCCGCCCGGGTGGACAACAGCCCGCTCAGCCGCCTCCACCTGGCCGACCCGGCCGATCCGGCCCGCCCGCCGCGCGTGCTGCGCTACCCGCTGGCCGGCACCGCCAACGCCGACGTCGGCCTCTGGCTGCTCGACCTCGACGGCGGCCGTACCGAGGTCCGCTGGGACCGCGCCGGCTACGAGTACCTGACCGCCGCCGGCTGGGACGCCCACGGCCCGTTCGCCGCCGTGCAGAGCCGCGACCAGCGGACCGTCCGCACCCTGGCCGTCGACCCGGCCGACGGCGCCACCCGGCTGCTCGCCGAACGGCGCGACGAGCACTGGGTGGAGCTCCTCCCCGGCCTGCCCGTCCGGACCGCCGCCGGGGCCCTGGTCGACTCCGCCGACCTCGACGGCACGCGGTTCCTGACCCTCGACGGCACGCCGGTCACACCGCCCGGCCTCCAGCTGCGCGCGGTGCTCGGGACCGACGGCGGGCAGCTGCTCTTCACCGCCTCCGACGAGCCGACCGAGACCCACCTGTGGCGGTACGACCCCGCCGAGGGCGCCGTACGGCTGAGCTCCGCGCCCGGCGTGCACACCGGCGTGCAGCGCGCCGGCACGCTCGTCCACACCGCCCGGACGCCCGGCGCACCCGGCGGCCGCACCACCGTCCAGCGAGGTGGGCGCCCCGCCGTCGAGCTGCGCTCGCACACGCGGCCGCCCGTCCTCACCGCCCGCCCCGAGCTGCTCCGGCTGGGCCCGCGCGAGCTGCGCGGCACGCTCTTCCTCCCGGCCGGCCACCGGCCCGGCGACGGCCCGCTGCCCGTCCTGCTCGACCCGTACGGCGGGCCCGCGATGCAGAAGGCCACCGCGGCCGGCGGCTGGCCGGACCTGGTCTCCCAGTGGTTCGCCGACCAGGGCTTCGCCGTCCTGGTGGTGGACGGACGCGGCACCCCCGGCCGCGGCCCGCGCTGGGAGAAGGCCGTCTTCGGCGACATCGCCACACCGGTCCTGGAGGACCAGGTCGAGGCGCTGCAGGAGACCGCCCGCATCCGGCCGGGCCTGCTCGACCTCGACCGGGTCGGCATCCGCGGCTGGTCCTTCGGCGGCTACCTCGCCGCGCTGGCCGTGCTGCGCCGCCCGGACGTCTTCCACGCCGCCGTCGCCGGGGCCGCGCCCACCGACCACCGGCTGTACGACACCCACTGGAAGGAGCGCTTCCTCGGCCACCCCGACGAGCACCCTGAGGACTACGACGCCTGCTCGCTGATCCCCGACGCCGCCGGCCTGCGCCGCCCGCTGCTGCTGGTCCACGGCATGGCCGACGACAACGTGCTGCCCGCGCACGCGCTGCGGCTCTCCGCCGCGCTGCTCGCCGCCGGGCGGCCGCACGAGCTGCTCCCGCTCAGCGGGGTCACCCACTCCCCGAGCGACGAGACGGTGGCGGAGAACCTGCTGCTGCACCAGCTGGACTTCCTGCGGCGCAGCCTCGGCGGCTAGGGCCTAGGCGGCGCGGGCGGGCGGGCTCAGACCTCCCTGACCCCCGCCCGCCAGACGGCGGCGGTCAGCGGGACGCCCGGGCGGTAGGCCAGGTGGACGTGCGAGGGGGCGTCCAGCAGCAGCAGGTCCGCCCGGGCGCCCACCGCGACGGTGCCGACGTCGCCGCGGCGCAGCGCGTGGGCGCCGCCGGCGGTGGCGGCGTGCACGGCCTCGTCCGGGGTCATGCCCATCTCCCGGACGGCGACCGCGATGCAGAACGCCATCGAGCTGGTGAAGCTGGAGCCCGGGTTGCAGTCGGTGGACAGCGCGACGACGGCGCCCGCGTCGAGCAGCCGGCGCGCGTCCGGGTAGGGGGCGCGAGTGGAGAACTCGGCGCCGGGCAGCAGGGTCGCCACGGTGGCCGAGCCGGCCAGTGCGGCCACGTCCTCGTCGGTGAGGTGGGTGCAGTGGTCGGCGGAGGCGGCGCCCAGCTCCACGGCGAGCTGCACGCCCGGGCCGTAGGAGAGCTGGTTGGCGTGCACCCGGGGGGTCAGGCCGCGCTCGACGCCGGCGGTGAGGATCGCCCGGGCCTGGTCGCCGTCGAAGGCGCCGTTCTCGCAGAACACGTCCACCCAGCGGGCGTAGGGCGCGCAGGCGTCCAGCATGTCGCCGGTGACCAGGTCGACGTACCCGGCCGGGTCCTCGGCGTACTCGGGGGCGACCACGTGGGCGCCGAGGTAGGTGGTCTCGGGGGTGTACGAGGAGGCGATCCGCAGGGCCCGGGCCTCGTCCACCACGGTCAGGCCGTAGCCGGACTTGCACTCGATGGTGGTGGTGCCCTGGCGCAGCGCCTCGCGGACGAACCGGGCCAGGTTGGCGTCCAGTTCGGCGTCGGTGGCGGCGCGGGTGGCGGCCACCGTGGTGCGGATGCCGCCGGCGGTGTAGGCCTGGCCGGACATCCGGGCGTTGAACTCGGCGGTGCGGTCGCCCGCGAACACCAGGTGGGCGTGCGAGTCGACGAAGCCGGGCAGCAGCGCCCGCCCGGCGGCGTCGAACCGCTCGTCGGCGGCGGGCGCCTCGGCGGCCGGGCCGACCCAGGCGACGGTGCCGCCGTCCACCACCACGGCCGCGTCGGTGAGCAGGCCGAGCGGCCCGGTCCCGTGCGTGGGGTCGTTGGTGACCAGGCTGCCGATGCCGGTGATCAGGGTGCTCGGCATGCCCTGGTTCTTCGAGGTGCTCGGGGTGCTCACGTCGGGCCTTTCACACTTGGCCCGGGGGCGGGGCGGGGTGGGCCCCCCCCCCGCCCCCGGGGGTTGGGGGGTGTCTCAGCAGCTGAGTGCGTCGATCGAGGCGCGCAGCGCGCCGGGGACGTCCGGCACCAGCTGGTGCACACCGTCCCGGACGACGTGCCGGCCGCCGACCACCAGGTGCCGGACGTCGGCGGCCGAGGCGGCGTACACCGCGATCTCGGCACCGAGCCGGGCGGGCGGCCCGGCGGTGCGCACCGAGTCCAGCGCGATCACGGTGAAGTCGGCCAGCGAGCCGGCCTCGATCCGCCCGGCCTCCGGCCAGCCGAGCGAGGCGTGCCCGTCCTCGGTGCCCGCCCGCAGCAGCGAGTTGGCCGTCCAGTGGCCGCGGGTGCGGGTGCGCAGCCGCTCGTTCAGCTCCAGCGCCCGGGCCTCCTCGAACGGGTCGATGACCGCGTGGCTGTCGCTGCCGAGGGTGACCGGGCAGCCGGCCGAGGCCAGCTGGCGGGCCGGGCCGATGCCGTCCGCGAGGTCCCGCTCGGTGGTGGGGCACATGCAGATGGTGGTCGAGGAGTCGGTCAGGAGCTTGACGTCCTCCTCGGTGAGGTGGGTGGCGTGCACGGCGGAGGTGCGCGGGCCGAGCGCGCCGTGGTCGGCGAGCAGCCGGGTCGGGGTGACGCCGTGCGCGGCGAGGCAGGCGTCGTTCTCGGCGGTCTGCTCGGAGAGGTGGACGTGCAGCGGTGCCTCGCGCTCCGCCGCCCACTGCGCGACGGTGCCGATCTGCTCGGCCGGGACGGCCCGCACCGAGTGGACGGCGGCGCCGATCCGGGCGTGGTCGCGGGCCTTCAGCGCGCTCGCCCGCTCGGCCCAGGCGTCGGCGTCGCCGTCGCCGAACCGCAGCTGCGGCTTGGTCGGTTCGGCGCCGAAGCCCGAGGACAGGTAGCAGGTGTCCAGCAGGGTGATCCGGATGCCGGCCCGGGCGGCGGCCTCGATCAGCGCCTCGCCCATCGCGTTGGGGTCGTCGTAGCGGCCCCCGCCGGGTGCGTGGTGCAGGTAGTGGAACTCCCCCACCGCGGTGATCCCGGCGAGCGCCATCTCGGCGTAGACGGCGGTGGCGAGCGCCAGGTAGCCGTCCGGGTCGAGCGCTCCGGCGAAGCGGTACATGGTGTCCCGCCAGGTCCAGAAGGTCCCGGAGCCGACCTGGACGCTGCCGCGCAGCGCCCGGTGGAAGGCGTGCGAGTGGGCGTTCGCCTGCCCGGGCAGCAGCAGCCCCTCCAGCCGGACGGCGCCGGGCGGGCAGGGCCCGCTGTCGGGCGTCACCCTGGTGATCCGGCCGCCGGCCCCGGTGGCGATCAGGACGTCCTGCTCCACCACCGGCCCGTTGACGTGCGGGAGCCAGGCGTACTGCGCCCAGTAGGTCACTGACACGCCAGGTCCTCCAGTACGTCGGCCAGGGCGGCGACCCCGGCGAGGCAGTCGGCCTCCTCGGCGTGCTCCGTCGGGGAGTGCGAGACGCCGCTCGGGTTGCGCACGAACAGCATGGCGGTCGGAATGGCAGATGCCAGGATTCCGGCGTCGTGTCCCGCGCCGGTCGGCAGGACCGGGACTCCGCCGAGCGTCTTGGCGAGGCGGTCGCGCAGCGGCCCGTCGAAGTCCACCACCGGGGTGTAGGACTCGCGGGTCAGCTCGACCCGGACGCCGTCGCGTTCGCCGCGTTCGGCGGCGGCGTGCTCGATCTCCTCGACCAGCGCGGTGAGCGTGCGCTCGTCGGCGGCCCGGGAGTCCAGCCAGCCGCGGACCAGCGAGGCGATCGCGTTGGTGCCGTTGGGCTCGACCGCGACCTTGCCGAAGGTGGCCAGGGCGCCCGCGAGCCTCGCCTTCTTCCGTGCGGCGAGCACGGTGTTGGCGTAGGTGAGCATCGGGTCGCGGCGGTCCTCGATCCGGGTGGTGCCGGCGTGGTTGGCCTCGCCGTGGAAGTCGAACCGCCAGCGGCCGTGCGGCCAGATCGCGCTGGCCACGCCGACCGGCTGGTCCTCGCCGAGGTAGCGGCCCTGCTCGACGTGGAGTTCGACGAAGGCGCCGATCCGGGCCAGCCGGTCGCCGTCCGCGCCGATGGCGGCCGGGTCGTAGCCGGCCTTCTCCATCGCGTCGGGCAGCCGGACGCCGTCCGCGTCGCGCAGCTCGTAGGCCTGTTCGCGGCCCAGGACCCCGGCGGAGAGCCGGGATCCGATGCAGGCCACCCCGAACCGGGCGCCCTCCTCGTCGCCGAAGTTGACGATGGCCAGCGGCCGCTCGAACGCGGCCCCCCGCTCGCGGAGCTCGTCGAGCGCCGCGAAGGAGGAGACCACGCCGAGCGGGCCGTCGAAGGCGCCGCCGTCGGGTACGGAGTCCAGGTGCGAGCCGGTGACGATCGCGCCTTCGCCCCGCGGGTCGCCCAGCCAGGCCCACTGGTTGCCGTTGCGGTCGAGCTCGTAGGTCAGGCCGCGCCCGACGGCCTGCTCCTCGAACCAGGCACGGCACTCGGCGTCGGCGGAGTTCCAGGCGAACCGGCGGTAGCCGCCGGAGGAGGCGGAGCGGCCCACCGGGAGCAGCTCCGCCCACATCTCATGGAAGGTCACAGCTCACCCATCGGGATGCGCACACCGCGCTCGGCGGCGACCTCGTCGGCCCGGTCGTAGCCGGCGTCCACGTGCCGGATCACGCCCATGCCCGGGTCGTTGGTGAGCACCCGGCGGATCTTCTCGCCCGCCAGCGGCGTGCCGTCGGCGACGGTGACCTGGCCGGCGTGGATCGAGCGGCCGATGCCGACGCCGCCGCCGTGGTGGATGGAGACCCAGGAGGCGCCGGAGGCGACGTTGACCATGGCGTTGATGAGCGGCCAGTCGGCGATCGCGTCGGAGCCGTCCAGCATCGCCTCGGTCTCCCGGTAGGGGGAGGCGACCGAGCCGCAGTCCAGGTGGTCGCGGCCGATGACGATCGGCGCGGACAGCTCGCCGGAGGCGACCATGTCGTTGAAGCGCTCGCCGGCCTTGTCGCGCTCGCCGTAGCCGAGCCAGCAGATCCGGGCGGGCAGGCCCTGGAAGTGCACCTTCTCCTGGGCCATCTTGATCCAGCGGTGCAGCGACTCGTTCTCCGGGAAGAGGTCGAGCACGGCCTTGTCGGTCTTGGCGATGTCCTGCGGGTCGCCGGAGAGCGCCGCCCAGCGGAACGGGCCCTTGCCCTCGCAGAACAGCGGCCGGATGTAGGCAGGGACGAACCCGGGGAAGGCGAAGGCGCGGTCGTAGCCGGCCAGCTGGGCCTCGCCGCGGATCGAGTTGCCGTAGTCGAACACCTCGGCGCCGGCGTCCATGAAGCCGACCATGGCCTCGACGTGCCGGGCCATCGACTCGCGTGAGCGCTCGGTGAACTCGGCGGGCTTCTCGGCCGCGTAGGTGGCCATGTCGTCGAAGGAGACGCCGATCGGCAGGTAGCTCAGCGGGTCGTGGGCGCTGGTCTGGTCGGTGACGATGTCGATCGGGGCGTCCATCGCGAGCAGCTGCGGGAACAGCTCGGCGGCGTTGCCCAGCAGGCCGATGGAGAGCGGCTGCTTCTTGTCGCGGGCGGCGGTGGCCAGCTCCAGCGCGTGGGCGAGGTTCTTGGCCTCGACGTCCAGGTAGCGGTGCTCGATCCGGCGGGAGATCCGGGACGGGTCGCAGTCGATGCAGATCGCCACGCCGCCGTTCATGGTGACGGCCAGCGGCTGGGCGCCGCCCATGCCGCCGAGCCCGGCGGTGAGCGTGATCGTCCCGGCCAGGGTGCCCTCGAAGCGCTTGTTGGCGACGGCCGCGAAGGTCTCGTAGGTGCCCTGGAGGATGCCCTGGGTGCCGATGTAGATCCAGGAGCCGGCGGTCATCTGCCCGTACATGGTGAGCCCGAGGCTCTCCAGCCGGCGGAACTCCTCCCAGTTGGCCCAGTCGCCGACCAGGTTGGAGTTGGCGATCAGCACCCGCGGCGCCCACTCGTGGGTCTGCATGACGCCGACCGGCCGGCCGGACTGGACCAGCATGGTCTCGTCGCGCTTGAGCGTCTCCAGCGTCCGCACCATGGCGTCGAACGAGCGCCAGTCCCGGGCCGCCTTGCCGGTGCCGCCGTAGACGACGAGCTTCGACGGGTGCTCGGCGACCTCCGGATCGAGGTTGTTCATCAGCATCCGCAGGGCGGCCTCCTGCTGCCAGCCCTGCGTCGTCAGCGCCGTGCCACGCGCCGCACGCACCTCGCGCGGCCCGCTCGTCTGCTGCTGCACCATGTTCCCGGCCTTCCTGCGGATGAATTCATTCAGACTTACCTAGACTGAATATATCCAATCATTCAGCCGTCGGCCAGACCTTGGCCCATCCGATCAGCGCCCGGCCGGCCGGCCTCCGACCGCAACCGCGAACCCGGCGAACACCAGCCACTCGGCCCAGCGCCGGGAAGCGCCGGGGGCAGGGGCGGCCCTCAGGCGGCCGCGCCGCCGTCCCAGTCGATGCCGATCTCGGCGAGCCAGCGGCGGTCGTCGGCGTCGGGACCGGCCGGGGCCGCGGGCCGGGGCGGGCGGGGGATCTCCTGGACGGGGCCGAGCCCGTAGCGCTCGGCGGTCGAGGCGGCGTGGACGTCGGGTTCGATGACCCCGACGTGGACGGCGCTCTCGTCGCCCGGGTCGAGGACGATCAGCTCGGGATCGGGCAGACGGCGCAGGGTGACGCGGCGTCCGCAGGTCGGGCAGGACCACTCGTCGGCTCCGGAGGCGAGCCGGCCGACGAACTTCATCTCGTGGATCACGCGCATGGCGGCCACCCCCTAGTACAAGGAGGATTCCCCCTCTGGGCGGATCGCCAACGTGACGGTACGGTCACTGCAGGCTGTGAGAACCTGCGTCAGTACCGACGCCGTCGAACGGGGAGGGGCCCGGATGAGCCGCGAGTGGAGCGTCGAGGAGAGCGTCTCGGTGTCGGCCGAGCCGGCGGCCGCGTACCGCGCCGTCGCCGAGGTCCGCCGGATGGGCGAGTGGAGTCCGGAGTGCCGGGCCGTGTGGGCGCGCCGCGGGCCGCTCGGGGTGGGCGCCCGGTTCGTGGGGTTCAACCGCCGGGGGCTGTTCTTCTGGTTCACCACCTGCCGGGTGACGGCCGCCGACCCGGGGCGCGAGTTCGCCTTCCGGGTCGAGACGTTCGGGCTGCCGGTGGCGCAGTGGGGCTACCGATTCGAGCCGGCCGAGGGCGGCGGCACGACCGTCACCGAGTACTGGCGGGACTTGCGGACCGGGCGCGCCTCCGGGCTGACCGAGGTGCTCGGGACGGTCTTCGCCGGGACCAACCCCGAGCTGCGGGTCAAGGTCAACCGGGCCGGCATGCGGGCCACCCTGGCCCGGATCCAGGCGGCCCTGGCGGCCTGAGCCGCCCGGCCGCGCCGACCCGGCAACCCGGCCCCGCACGCCGGCGGCGGCTACTCCAGGAACAGCCCGCGGGCCGTCGCCGACTGCTCGATGGACTCCAACCTGGCCTCCGCGCCGGGCAGTTCGTCGCACATGGTCTGCAGCAGCACCCGGCCGAGCATCATCGGCGCACAGGCGGTGTCGAAGACCAGCCCGGTGCCGACCGCGGCCGGCAGCAGCAGGTCGGAGAGCTTGGCCACCGGGGCGAAGGCGCTGTCGGCGACCGTCAGGACGGTCAGCCCGCACTCCCGGGCCACCGTCAGGGCCTCCATCAGCTCACGCGGGTAGCGCGGCAGCGCGAAGCAGAGCAGCGCACTGGCCCCCGCGGCGGCGGCCTGCTCCAGGCGGTCGGCGAGCATGCTGCCGCCCTCGTCGAGCAGCCGGATGTCCGGGTGCACCTTGGCCGCGAAGTACGCGAAGCCGCGGGCCTGCGCGGAGGCGGCGCGCAGGCCGAGCACCGGCAGCGGGCGGGAGGCGGCCAGCAGCCGGGCGGCCCGGAGGATCGGCTCCGGGTCGGCGAGCAGGTCGGCGAGGAGGCGCAGGTGCGCAATCTCGGCGAGCACGGCCTGCTGGTGCTCGTTGCGCACCGCGTCGTCCGGGGTCTCCGGCGCGGCCGGCTCCCCGGCGCCGAGCTCCCGCAGCTGCTTGCGCAGCGCCGGGTAGCCGTCGTAGCCGAGGGCCACCGCGAAGCGGGTGACGGACGGCTGGCTGACGCCCGCGAGTTCGGCGACCTCCACGCTGGAGAGGAACGGCGCCTCGGTGGCGTGCCGCACCAGCGAGTGGGCGATCCGCCGCTGGGTCGGCGTCAGCCGGTGGCCTTCGAAGAGCTGCAGCAGCCGGGCGGAGGGTCCGACGGTGCCGGACTCGTCGGTGCCGGATTCGTCGGTGGCGGTCATCAGCGGTACCTCCGGGTGCGAGCTGTTCGGACGACGACTGTGCAGCAGTCCGGTGGCGCTGGCAAAGACGTCTCGTACGCCGGGACGCCCGGTGAGACGTCCCGATCGGTGGGACGGGCCCTCGGGGTGACCCTGACTTTCCCCTGAGCCGACCGCCGACCGGTGGACCGGCCGCCGCCGGAGGGGGCACGCTGGTCGCCATGGACACTCGCCAGGACGACCTGCGCCGCGATCTCGAAGCGGCGGTGCAGACCCGCAAGGAGCTCGGCAAGGAGTACGAGTCGGAGATCGTCGACTCGTTCCTGGCCCGACTGGACGCCCGCCTCGACGCCCGGGTGGAGCGCCGGGTCGCCGAGCGGCTCGACGGACCGGGGCAGGGGCCCGCCGGGTACCCGCACCGGCGCCGGGGCGGCCGCCCCAACGCGCGGCTGCCGATGGTCTCGCTGGTCCTCGGCATCCCGCTGACCGCCATCGCGTCCGAGTCCTCGTCCAACGGGATTCTCGGCCTGATGGTCTGCTGGGCCGGCATCGTCGGCGTCAACGTGGCGGCCGCGCTGGGCGACCGCCGTGACGAGCGGCGCACCGAGCGGTCCCG
Organism: Kitasatospora sp. NPDC048239; assembly: GCF_043202015.1. Taxonomy (NCBI): domain Bacteria; kingdom Bacillati; phylum Actinomycetota; class Actinomycetes; order Kitasatosporales; family Streptomycetaceae; genus Kitasatospora; species Kitasatospora sp. NPDC048239. The sequence continues at coordinate 21,556 of NZ_JBICZP010000016.1, forward strand.
GGGCGAGTGGGACTGAGCCCGCCCCGCCCCGGGACGACGGGGCTCAGGCGAGCGGCCCGGTGACCTTCTCGACGGCCCGCACCAGATCGCCGGAGGCGACCAGCGCGGCGGCGGCCTCCAGGTCCGGCGAGAGGAAGCGGTCGCGGCCGGCGCCGCCGACCCCGGCCTCGCGGGCGGCGGCCATCGCCGCGGCGGTGGCCGGCGCGACCGTGCCGCTGGCGTCGGCCTGCTGACGGATCTCCAGCGCGCGGGCGGCGGCGGTCAGCTCGACGGCGAGGATCCGGCCGAGGTTGTCGACCGCCTGGCGCAGCTTGCGGGCGGCGGACCAGCCCATCGAGACGTGGTCCTCCTGCATCGCGGAGGACGGGATCGAGTCGACCGAGGCCGGCACCGCGAGCCGCTTGTTCTCGCTGACCAGCGCCGCCTGGGTGTACTGGGCGATCATCAGGCCGGAGTCCACGCCCGGGTCGTCGGCCAGGAAGGCCGGCAGGCCGTGCGAGCGGGCCTTGTCCAGCAGCCGGTCGGTGCGGCGCTCGGAGATCGAGCCGAGGTCGGCGGTGGCGATGGCGAGGAAGTCCAGCACGTACGCGACCGGGGCGCCGTGGAAGTTGCCGTTGGACTCCACCCGGCCGTCCGGCAGCACCACCGGGTTGTCGACCGAGGCGGCCAGCTCGCGGGAGGCGACCAGCCGGGCGTGCTCGACGGTGTCGCGGCCGGCGCCGGCCACCTGCGGGGCGCAGCGGATCGAGTAGGCGTCCTGGACGCGCGGGGCGTCGTCCTGGTGGTGGCCGGTCAGGCCGGAGCCCTTGAGGACGGCCAGCATGTTGGCGGCGGACAGCGCCTGGCCCGGGTGCGGGCGGATCGGGGCGTGCAGCTCGGGGGCGAGCACCTTGTCGGTGCCGAGCAGCGCCTCCAGGGTCATCGCGGCGGTGATGTCGGCGGTGGTGAACAGGCGCTGCAGGTCGGCGATGGCCATCACCAGCATGCCGAGCATGCCGTCGGTGCCGTTGATGAGGGCCAGGCCCTCCTTCTCCAGCAGCTCGACCGGCTCGATGCCGGCCGCGGCGAGCAGCTCGCCGGCCGGCTTCTCGACGCCGTCGGCGCCGGTCGCCACGCCCTCGCCCATCAGCACCAGGGCGCAGTGCGACAGCGGCGCGAGGTCGCCGGAGCAGCCGAGCGAGCCGAACTCGCGGACCACCGGGGTGATGTTCGCGTTGAGGATCGCGGCCATGGTCTGCGCGACCAGCGGGCGCACGCCCGTCCGGCCGGAGGCCAGCGTCTTCATCCGCAGGAAGACCAGCGCGCGAACCACCTCGCGCTCGACCGCCGGACCCATCCCGGCGGCGTGCGAGCGCACCAGCGAGCGCTGCAGCTGGGCGCGCAGCTCGGGGCTGATGTGCCGCACGGCGAGCGCACCGAAGCCGGTGGAGACGCCGTAGACGGGGCGCGGCTCGGCCGCGAGGGCGTCGATCCGGGCGCGGGCGGTCGCCATCTCGGCGAGCGCGTCGGGACCGATCTCGACCCGGGCATTGCCCCGGGCGACGGCCAGCACGTCCTCGGCACTGACGTCGGCCTTGCCGACCTGGACGAGCGGCGCGTCGGGGGCCACAGCACTGTGCATATCCATATACACCATCACATCAGGTGAATGGAGATATGACAACCGCCAGTGCGCCTTTGGGAGGCACAAGGTCAGCCGGACGGATTTCGCGAGCCCCTCCCGATGCCGCAGGCTGGAGGCCGAACGGACGGATCGACGGTGGAGGACCGATGACGCGGGCGACGGCGCGGCGGCGGGTGGTGCGGCTGCGGGGGGATGCGCGAAGTGCGCGCCCGGACGCCCTGGCGGCCGAGGAGCCGCTGGAGATCCGGGTCGGCGGCGAGCCGCTGACCGTCACCATGCGCACCCCCGGGCAGGACTTCGACCTGGTGGCGGGGTTCCTGGTCGGCGAGGGGCTGGTGCACGCGGCCGACGACCTGGCGGCCCTGCGCTACTGCGCGGGCACGGACGAGGACGGCGCCAACACCTACAACGTGGTGGACGCGACGCTGCGCGGCCCCGGCGCACTGCCGCTCTCGGCGCACCGCAACCTGCTCACCACCAGCGCCTGCGGCCTCTGCGGCCGGGACACCGTGGACGCCGTGCGCACCCACGTCCGCTGGCCGGTCGCGGCGGACCCGCTGACCGTGCCGCCGCGGCTGCTGTACGGGCTGCCGGACCGGCTGCGCGAGGTGCAGCGGACCTTCGAGTCCACCGGCGGCCTGCACGCGGCCGGGCTGTTCGACGCGGCGAGCGGCGAGCTGCTCTGCGCCCGCGAGGACGTCGGCCGCCACAACGCGGTGGACAAGGTGGTCGGCTGGGCCCTGCGCGAGGGCCGGCTGCCGCTGGCCGGGCACGTCCTGCTGGTCAGCGGCCGGGCGTCCTTCGAGCTCACCCAGAAGGCCGCGCTGGCGGGCGTGCCGCTGCTGGCGGCCGTCTCGGCGCCGTCCTCCCTGGCGGTGGACCTCGCCGAGGAGCTGGGCCTGACCCTGGTCGGCTTCCTGCGCGGCGAGGGCGCGAACGTCTACACCCGCCCGGACCGCATCGAGGGCTGAGCCACCCCGGCCCGGCCGCTCAGCCCTCCGCCGGCTCAGCCTTCAGCCGGCTCAGCCCCTCCGCCGACTCCGCCTTCAGCCGGCGCAGCGAGGCGGGGGTGAGCCGTCGGCCGAGCACCTCCAGCGCGGCCAGCACCTCGGCGAGCTCCGCCGGGTCGTCGGTGCCCAGCGCGCGGGCCAGCGCCCCGTCGATGGGCGCGGCGGCCACCTCGGCCCGGCGGGCGGAGATCTCGGGCGCCTGCCGGGCGAGCATCCGGCGGCGGTCCCGGGGGTCGGCCCCGGTGACGATCGACCCGGCCTCCCGCAACCGCGCTACGGCCGCGGACACCTGACTCTGCGGCAGGCCGGTCCGCGCGGCGATCTCGCCGACCGCGCTGTCCGGGTGCTCGTAGATGTCGCTCATCACGACGACGACCGCCTTGACGCCGGTGGCCCGCCCGCCGATGCCCGCCGCGGGGACGGCCTCCTCGCCGATCTTCGCCAAGGTCCGGCCGAGCAGCAGCAGTTCGACTCCGTTCATGGACCCAAGCTACATCAGAAGAGATGCATCGAAAATAATGCATCTATCTTGATGCATCTAAAAAGATGCTCTAACGTGGAGTCAACGGCGGCCGCCCGGCCGCTCCGGGAGGGGACCACACCATGACCACCGCACTGCTCGACACCGCCGGCGCCCGCATCCACCACCAGGTCCAGGGCAGCGGCCCGGTCCTGCTGATCGCCCAGAGCGGCGAGGGCGACGCCGACCGCAGCGCCGACCTGGTGGCCCGGCTCGTCGACCGGTACACCGTGGTGACGTACGACCGGCGCGGCCTCTCCCGCAGCCCGCTCGACCGGCCGGGCACCACCCCGACCGTCGAGGAGCACGCCGACGACGCCCACCGGCTGCTCGCCGCCCTCACCGACCGGCCCGCCCTGATGCTCGGCTGCAGCCTCGGCGCGCTGATCGGCCTCCAGCTCGCCCACGACCACCCCGGCCAACTGGGCACCCTGATCGCCCACGAGCCCGCCGCGCCGCGGCTGCTGCCGGCCGGGGAGTGCACCGGGACGCTGACCGCGCTGGCCGGGATCCAGGAGGTGTTCCACCGGGACGGCTGGCAGGCGGCGCTGCGCGGGGTGATGGCGGCCACCGGGATCGACCCGGCCCGCCAGGAGCGCGAGCCCGAGGTCCGCCCGGCGCCGTTCGGCCCGGAGCGCGAGGCGAACTTCGCCTCCTTCCTCGCCCACGACCTGACCACCCTGCGCCGCAGCACCTTCGGCCTCGCCGAGGCCGGGGCGCTCGCCGCCGGGCCGACCAGGGTGGTCCCCGCCATCGGCCTGGCCACCGACCCGACGGTCTACAGCTACCGCTGCGCCGAGGTGCTGGCCGAGCGGCTCGGCACGGGGCTCCTGCGCCTCCCCGGCGGCCACAACGGCAATCTGACCCACCCCCGGGCGTTCGCGGCCCGGCTCGACGAGGCACTCGCCGAGACGCTTCAGACCAGCTGAGCCTCGATCAGGTCGGCCGCGCGGGCCGTACCGCCCTCCGCCAGCGCCTCGGCCCGGAGCACGTCGAGCCGCCGGGCCACCTCCGGGTCGCCGACCAGCTCCAGCAGTGCGGCACGCAGCGCGGCCGCGGTGGCCTCCCCGGTGTCCAGGCGACGGGCGACACCCAGCTCCACCAGCCGGTCGGCGTTGGCGAACTGGTCGGCGGCCTGCGGTACCGCGATCATCGGCAGGCCGGCCTGGAGCCCCTCGCTCGCCCCGCCCATGCCGGCGTGGGTGACGAAGGCGTCCGCCTGCGCCAGCACCGAGGCCTGCGGCACCCACGGGTGCACCTCGACGCCGGCGGGCACCTCGCCCAGCTCGGCCGGGTCGGTGTGCCGGCCGATCTGCAGCACGACGTGCCAGCCGGGCAGGCCGGCGAAGGCCCGCACGCACTCCCGGTAGAACGCCGGCTGCCGGGTGAACGCCGAGCCGAGCGAGACCAGCAGGACCCGTTCGGCCCCGGCCGGACGCTCCCAGGAGCCCTGGTGCGAGCGGTCCCCGGCGCACGGCCCGACGAAGGTGTACCGCTGCGGGTCGACCCGGTCGGCGTGGGGCTGCAGGGCCCGCGGGACGAGGACGACCGACCGGTCCGGGACGCCCTTGAACGCCTCCACGTCGCGGACGACGGCACCGGTCCCGGCCAGCCACTCACCGAACCGCCGGTAGTGCTCCGGCCCGCCCGGTCCGTTGCGGAGCGCCTCGTACATCCCGGCCATCTCCGCCTCGAACCCCTCCCAGGCGACGAAGGTCGGTGAGAGCTGGACGGCGGGCACCCCGTGCGCCTCGGCGACGGCCCGGCCGGCGAAGCCGCCGATGTCGTAGAGGACGAGGTCGGGCCGGTCCTCGGCGAAGAGCCCCTGCACCGCCGGGGTCATCGCGAGGGCGTCGTCCAGGAAGACGTCCTGGATCGCCACCGGGTCGTCCGGCCAGCCGCCCGGGTCGTCGGCCAGCGGCAGCACCGAGGTGTACGGGACGGCCTTCGCGCCGGCCTTCTCGACGGTCGCGGCGAACGAGGCGTCGTTGACGTAGCTCACCCGGTGGCCGCGGGCGACGAGCTCGGCGATCACCGCGAGGCTCGGGTTGACGTGGCCGTGGGCGGGGATCGAGACCATGGCGATGTGCGCGGGGCGGGTCGTGCGGGTCATCAAGACCTCCAGGGTCGACGGGCCGGACGGGTGGAACGGGCTGATCCACCGTCAAGGCGAGACGGTTCGTCTCGTTGGCGCCCACTCAGCATGACCCATCCGCCATCCCCGGTCAAGACGATACGAACCGTCTCGTCATTCCGGTACGATGAGGCCATGCCGCGCCACACCGCACCCGACCCCAGCCGCCGCAGCGAGCAGAGCCGCGCCGCGATCCTCACGGCCGCCGCCGAGCTGGTCGCCGAGCTCGGCTTCGCCAAGCTCACCATCGAGAGGATCGCCGCCCGGGCCGGGGTCGGCAAGCAGACCATCTACCGCTGGTGGCCCTCCAAGGGCGCGGTGGTCTTCGACGCCTTCCTGGCCGCCAACGAGAAGGCCTCCGGCGGCAGCCTCGCCCTCCCGGACACCGGCGACCTCGCCGCGGACCTGCGGGCCGTCCTGCGCCCCACCGTCGACGAGCTGGCCGACCCGGCCTTCGACCGCACCGGCCGCGGCCTCACCGCCGAGGTCCTCAACGACCCCGCCCTGCTCCGCGAGTACCGCGAGCGGCTGCTGGACCCGCTGCTGGAGGTCACCCGCGACCGCCTGCGCAGCGCCCGCGCGGCCGGCCACCTCGACGAGGACGCCGACCTCGACCTCGCCGTCGAACTGCTCTACGGCCCGGTGTACTACCGCTGGCTGCACGGCCTCGGCCCGCTCGACCACGCGTACGCGGACCGCCAGGTGGAGGCGGTCCTGCGCACGCTCGGCGCCCCGTCGGCCTGAGCCGCGTCAGCCGGGGCCTAGGGCTTGTCCGACCAGCCCTAGCCCCGATTGCGGCGGCGGAGCATCACGACCACCGCGATGATCACGGCGATGACCACCAGCACGACCACGATGCCGATCACCGCACCGATGATCTTGCTGAAGCCCTTCTTCTTCTTTTTCTTGGCCTTGTCCTTGGACGCGGCCAGCTGGGCGGCGCCGTGCCGGTCGGCGGTCACCGCGACGGCCGGGGCGGCCTGGAGGGCACCGCCCGCGACGGCCGGTCCGGCCGCCGCACCCGTACCGGCCGCGACGGTGCCCACCGCGGCGGCGCGGGGCGCGGCCTGGGCGGCCGGCGCGGCCGCGAGTGCGGCGCCGCCGAGGGCCAGCACCGCGGACACCACCAGGCTTGTCATACGAGTACGCATGGATTCAACCCCCGATCCGGCCCGGCCACCATGGCCGCCGACCGCGGACACCATCCCACGGCCGCGACACCCCGCCCAGCCCTCCGACCGCCCCTGCACCGGACCGCGACCCGCTCGAAACACCCCGGTCACCGAACCGGCACAACCGGCTCCCGCCGCCGCGCCCCGCCCCGCACCCCCGGGTGGCGCCTCAGCCCGACGGCGGCGAGGCCGGGCCCGCCAGGGCCACCGCCACCAGCGCCCGCATCGCGGTGGCCGCCTGCCCGAGCGGCAGCGTGGCATCGTCCGCGAACAGCTCCACCAACCAGCCGCCCGCCGCGTTCTGCCCGCCCGCCGCGACCATCCCCCGGTAGCCGCTGACCACCAGCACGGCCTCCTCCGACGGGTCGTTCCCCGCCGCGCCCGCGCGCAGCGCGAACGCGCCGCCGTGCACCGCCCCCCGGGTCATCGGGTAGTGCCGCAGGTCGAACACCGCGTCCGGGGCCTCGATCTGGGCCCGCTGGGTCTCCGCCCGGCTGCTGCTCGGCCCGCTGGTCATCCGGTAGACGGCGTGCTGCGCGGTGCGCATCAGATGCGAGCCGGGCGGCACGTAGGAGACCCACCAGCCGACCGCGTCCAGCAGCCGCGCCGAGGTCTCCGCGACGAGCGCCAGCTTGCCGATGGTGTCGGCCGGGTGGATCGAGCGGGTCGAGCCCTGCTGGTCCAGCGCCGTGAGCACCGCGGCGAGCAGCTGCCCCGGGTCCGCGCTGTGCGCCGCGCCGCGGAACCGCCGCCGGTCGCCGGAGCCCGCCCGGCCGGAGCCCCGCCCGCGCCCGTCGGCCCGGTGGTGCGGGTCGGCGGCGTCCGCGAGCAGCACCGTCGGGTCCGGCGAGAAGCCCGGTCCGTGGCTGCGCCCGGCCACCACCGGGTGGGCCGCGCGGGCGGCCTTGGCCCGGTACTGGGCGGCGTCGGCGAGCCGGAACAGCCGGTCGGGCGTGGTGACCGGCCCGATCGAGTCCCCGGTGGAGGCGACCCCGCAGGCCACCCCCTCGCCCTCGGCCAGCGCGAGCGCCCGCGCACACAGCTCCTCGGCCGCGGCGACCACCTCGTCCGCCTTCTGCCCCTCCACCAGCAGGCAGAACTCGTCGCCGCCGAGCCGGGCGGCGAGGCTGCCGGGCAGTTTGGCGGCGGCCAGCGACAACTGGTGGGCGAAGCGCTCCAGCAGCCGGTCGCCCATCTCGTGGCCGAGCTGGTCGTTCACCCGCTTCAGCCCGTTGACGTCGCAGACCACCAGCGAGACCACGGTGTTGTCCCGGTTGTGCGCCTCCAGCGCGCTCTCCAGCCGGGCGTCCACGGCGCGCCGGTTGGCCAGGCCGGTCAGCGGATCGGAGAAGGCGAGCTTGCGCAGGTCGGCCAGGCGCTCGGTCTGGGCCAGACCGGCCGAGATCTGGGCGGCCAGCAGGGTGGCGTAGTCGGCGTCCGCCTCGGTGAACTCCGCCATCCCGGTGGTGCGGGCCAGGTAGAGCTCGCCCCAGGCCTGTCCGTGCAGCACGATCGGCGCGACCACGCAGCAGGCCCGCCCCCGCCGGCGCAGCGCCGCGGCGCGCTCCTGGCAGTACGCGCCCGCGGTCGGGTGCGCGTGCCCGGGGTGCGGGCTGGAGTTCTCGGCGCTCTGCAGCCAGGCGCGCGGCAACCGGCCGGTGGTCCAGCGCTCCTCCAGATAGGTGACGATCTCGGGAAAGTCGGCCACCGGGTAGGACTCGTCCTCCGGCAGCTCCTCCTCCCCCGGCGCCAGCTCCCCGTGGTTGACCAGCACCCGCAGCCGCCCGGACTCGCGGTCCCAGACCGAGACCGCCGCCATGGTGGCGCCGAGCGCCGCGGTGGCGCGGACGGCGGCCGCCCGGACCGCCTCCAGCGGGGTGAGCGCCCCCGCCATGTCCTGGGCGAGCTCGACCACGGACGTCAGCCGCGGGTCCGGGGCGGCGGGCGGCCGCTGCGCACCATCGCAGTCGCAGCCGCGGTCCGCCATGATCGTCTCGCTGCTCACCGGCTCGCCTCGTTCCCTGTGCCCGGTCATGCTCGGCTCCCCTGGCGCACCGCGCCGGGAACCGCACCCATCCGGCCGCTTGCACCAAGACTATGGCGGTTTGCACCGCTTATGCCGCGTTTGCCCGGATCGATCCGCCCCGGCCGTCCGGGTTTCATTCGTTGCGCCTACGTCACCCGGTCCGCGTACCCCCGTCGGGGCCCGGCAACCGCCCGCCGTGCGGAGACGGTCAGGCGCACGTGGGCCACACCCGGGGGACCACAGGGCTCCGGACGTCAGCCGGTGCGCGGCCGCCGCGACAGCAGCCACGGCTCCACCAGTCCGAGCCCGCGCACCGGGCGGCGCCACATCGGCTGGAGGTGGAAGCGGTGCCCGGCCTCCGGGCCCATCACCGACAGGCCGGCGGAGTGCAGGCCGGCGGCGGCCGACAGCGCCTCGGCGAGGCCCGCCCCGTCCGCGTCCGCGGGTGCCACGCTGCCGTTCTGCTCCAGCGCGGCCGCGAACTCGCCGTCGATCAGCACCGCGTCCTTCGGGGCGATCGAGGTGAGCCGGCTGGCCAGGTTGACGGTGGTGCCGAAGACGTCGCCCATCCGCGAGGTGACGGTGCCGAAGGCCATGCCGACCCGCAGCGCGGGGATGGTGTCGTCCTCCGCCAGCGCCTCGATCAGGCCGAGCGCGATCTCGGCGGCCGTCACCGGGTCCTCCGAGACGTAGAGGATCTCGTCGCCGAGGGTCTTGACCACCCGGCCGCCGAGGCCGGCGATCAGGTCGGAGCAGGTGTTCTCGAAGGTCTCGACCAGCTCGCCGAGCTCCTCCTCCTCCAGTCGGCGCGACAGCCGGGTGAAGCCGACCAGGTCGGCGAAGCCCACCGCGAGGCGGCCGCTGGTGATCTCGGTGTCCTCGGCGGCCTGCACCACCCGGCCGGTGACGGCCGCCAGCTGCCGGCGCCAGACGTACACCAGGAACTGCTCCAGCTCCGGCAGCAGCAGCTCGACCAGCGGGTACGCGACGTCGGCGCGGGTCAGGCCCGGCTCGACGGCCTGGGTGAGGTTCTCCAGGAAGGTGTCCATCTGCCAGCCGGCCAGCCGGGCGGTGGTCTGCCCGGTGGAGCGCGCCACCTGGATCGCCATCGGCTCGCTGAGCAGGCCCGACTCCACCAGTCCGGCGAGGCGGCGCAGCGCGATCACGTCGCCGTCGGTCAGCGCCCGGGACTGTCCGATGTCGGGGAAGCCCATCGCCCGCCAGAAGCGGGTGGCCAGCTCCATCGGCACGTCGGCCGCGCGCGCGGCCTGGTACGGGGTGTAGCGGCGCGGCGCGTCCAGGATCAGGCGTTCCAGGTCGAGCGCGACCGTCGGGTCCTCGGAGTCCGCCGTGCCGCCGCTGCTGCCGTCCTCTGCCACCGGTCCGTCCCCGTGCGGTCGCCGCACTTGCCTCGTGTCCTGCCTGTCCGGGCGCGCCCGCCACCCGGCGGGCAGTGGCGCGCCTCACACCGCTGCCAGGTGGAATATTCGCACGGAATCGCGCGATCCGGGGCATCCGCCAGAGTCAAGGGGAGGTGAAGAGTGCCGTTCAGCGCGGCTCGGGCCGGACGTGGACGACGTCCCCGGCGCCCACCGCCGTGCGGCTCCCGTCGGACGTGCGGACCACCAGCCGGCCGTCGCCGTCGATCGCCACCGCCTCGCCGAGCAGCTCGCGGTCGCCCGGCAGCAGGACCTTCACCGGCCGCCCGAGCGTGCTGCAGCGGTCCGCGTACGCGGGCAGCAGGCCGCTGGCGTGCGGGTCGCCGGAGGCGGCCGTCCACTCCGCGTACAGCACGGCGAACTCGCGCAGCAGGGCGCGCAGCAGGGTGGTCCGGTCGGTGACGGCGGCGCCGGCCAGCGCCAGCGAGGCGGCGGCGGGGACGGGCAGCTCGGCCTCCCGCAGCGAGACGTTGATCCCGAGGCCGGCGACCACCGCGCCGCCGCTCAGCTCGGTCAGGATGCCGCCGAGCTTGCGCTCCGCGCCGTCGATCCCGACCTGGAGGTCGTTGGGCCACTTCAGGTCGACCTCCACCCCGGCGACCCGGCTCAGCGTGCTGGCCGCCGCCACGCCGACCAGGATCGGCAACCAGCCGTACCGCTCGACGGGTACCTCGTCCGGGCGAAGCAGGATGGAGAGGAAGAGCCCCGAACGCGGCGGCGCCGTCCACTGCCGCTCCAGCCGCCCGCGCCCGGCGCTCTGCGCCTCGGCGACGAGTACCGCGCCCTGCGGCGCGCCCTGCCGGGCCCGTGCGGCGAGGTCGCTGTTGGTCGAGCCGGTCTCGGCGACGACGTCCAGTGCGGTCCACAGCCCGCCCGGCAGCACCAGGTCGCGGCGCAGCGCCTCGGTGTCCAGCGGCGGCCGGTCCAGGTCGGTCCACGGCGACGGCCCGTCCTGGCCGAAGCCGCGCAGTCCACTGCGGCGGGGGGTGGCGGGCTCACGCACCGGATCGTTCGAGTCGGTCATGCGGGAAACCCTAGGGTCTGTCAGGCCGTCCGCGCCCGGCGGGAATCACCCGAACGAAGCCCCGAAGCCCGCCGGCCCGTCCGAAAAGCACCAGGACACGGCCTACGCCGCCCCATCGTCCCGCAGAACGCGCGTTAACACACTGTGTCGCTGGCCATAACAGGAAGCCCCGCGCGCTGGCTACGCTACTTGGCGGTAGTTCGTTGCGCCGCCCTGCCCTCACGCGCCCGGTCCCCTCCCGGCCCGTGCGCCACCCCCAGGTCGCGGCCCATGGATCAGGGAGAGCCCCCGGATGACCGAGGCGTCGTACGACCCCCACACCACCGCCGGAAAGCTCGCCGACCTGCGGCGCAGGATCGACGAGGCGGTCCACTCCGGCTCCGCCAAGGCGGTGGAGAAGCAGCACGCCAAGGGCAAGCTGACGGCCCGCGAGCGCGTCGCCGAGCTGCTGGACGAGGACTCCTTCGTGGAGTTCGACGAGTTCGCCCGCCACCGCTCGATCAACTTCGGCCAGGAGAAGAACCGCCCGTACGGCGACGGCGTGGTGACCGGCTACGGCACCGTCGACGGCCGCCAGGTGGCCGTCTTCGCCCAGGACTTCACCGTCTTCGGCGGCTCCCTCGGCGAGGTCTTCGGCGAGAAGATCGTCAAGGTGATGGACTTCGCGCTGAAGACCGGCTGCCCGGTCATCGGCATCAACGACTCCGGCGGCGCCCGCATCCAGGAGGGTGTGGTCTCGCTCGGCCTCTACGGCGAGATCTTCCGCCGCAACGTCCACGCCTCCGGGGTGATCCCGCAGATCTCGCTGATCATGGGCCCCTGCGCCGGCGGCGCGGTGTACTCCCCGGCGATCACCGACTTCGTGGTGATGGCCGACCAGACCTCGCACATGTTCATCACCGGCCCCGACGTGATCAAGACCGTCACCGGCGAGGACGTCGGCATGGAGGAGCTGGGCGGCGCCCGGACCCACAACACCAAGTCCGGCAACGCGCACTACCTGGCCACGGACGAGAAGGAGGCGGTCGAGTACGTCAAGAGCCTGCTCTCGTACCTGCCCTCCAACAACCTGTCCGACCCGCCGTCCTTCCCCGAGGAGGCGGACCTCACCGTCACCGACGAGGACCTCGAACTCGACACCCTGGTGCCCGACTCGGCGAACCAGCCGTACGACATGCACAAGGTGATCGAGCACGTCCTGGACGACGGCGAGTTCCTGGAGACCCAGCCGCTGTACGCGGGCAACATCATCACCGGCTTCGGCCGGGTCGAGGGCCACCCGGTCGGCATCGTCGGCAACCAGCCGATGGATCTGGCCGGCTGCCTGGACATCGCCGCGAGCGAGAAGGCCGCCCGGTTCATCCGGACCTGCGACTCCTTCAACATCCCGGTGCTGACCTTCGTCGACGTGCCCGGCTTCCTGCCCGGCACCGAGCAGGAGTGGGACGGCATCATCCGCCGCGGCGCCAAGCTGATCTACGCCTACGCCGAGGCCACCGTCCCGCTGATCACCGTGATCACCCGCAAGGCCTTCGGCGGCGCGTACGACGTGATGGGCTCCAAGCACCTGGGCGCCGACCTCAACCTGGCCTGGCCGACCGCGCAGATCGCAGTGATGGGCGCGCAGGGCGCGGCCAACATCGTCTACCGCCGCGAGCTGGCGGAGGCCGCCGCGGCCGGCGAGGACGTCGACGCCCGCCGGGCCGAGCTGGTCGCCGAGTACGAGGACACCCTGCTCAACCCGTACCTGGCCGCCGAGCGCGGGTACGTCGACGCCGTCATCGCGCCCAGCGAGACCCGTCGGCACATCGTGCGCGGCCTGCGGGCGCTGCGCGGCAAGCGCGAGGTGCTGCCGCCGAAGAAGCACGGCAACATCCCCCTGTAGGCAGGAACGCTTTTCAGACAGCGGCCGTCGCGAGAGGATTGAGCATGGCCCCGATCCACGTGCTGCACGGGCAGCCGACCCCCGAGGAGCTGGCCACCGTTCTGGCGGTGGTCCAGTCCCGGGCCGCCGCCGCGCAGGCCGCCGCCGAGGCGGCCCGCCGCGCGGGCGCCGGCCCGGACTCCCCCTGGAACGACCGCGCCCGCCGGATGCGCCCCGCGCCGCGCCCGGGCGCCAACGTCTGGCGCACCTCCGGCTGGGCGGGCTGACCGGCCGCGCCGGGGCGGGGGGTCGGCCGGTCCGACGCCCCGCCCCGGCGCATCCCCGCGCCGGGGCCCGGTGGCCGGGATGGCCCGGATTGCCCGAAAGCTGAGTACGGATACTCAGGCGTCCGCCCGGTCCGCGGCGCACCCTGGAACGGTGCTCTGGTCAGACCCTCGCGACGAGCCCTCCCCCGAGGCCCGCCGGATGCAGCAGAAGCTGCACCGCGCCGGGCGCGTCCTCGCCGTCCTCGCCCTGGTGATCGCCGTCCTGCTGATGCTCTGACGGCCGCCCCGCGCCACCCCCTACCCTGGTGGGCATGACCGACCAGCGCGCCCTCGTCCTCGCTTCCGCCTCCCCCGCCCGCCTCGGGCTGCTGCGCCAGGCGGGCCTCGACCCGCGCGTGGTGGTCAGCGGCGTCGACGAGGACGCACTCAGCGCCGCCACCCCCGCCGAGCTGGCCCTGGTGCTGGCCGAGGCCAAGGCCAAGGCGGTCGCCGCCGACCTGACCGGCGGCGAGCTGGTGATCGGCTGCGACTCCGTCCTGGAGCTGGACGGGCTCGCGCTCGGCAAGCCCGCCGACGCCGTCGAGGCGCTGGCCCGCTGGCGGTCGATGCGCGGGCGGTCCGGCGTGCTGCGCACCGGCCACTGCGTGATCGACACCGCCACCGGCGAGCAGGCCTCCGCCACCGCCTCCACCACGGTCCGCTTCGGCACCCCCGACGACGCCGAGATCGCCGCCTACATCGCCACCGGCGAGCCGCTGCACGTGGCCGGCGCGTTCACCCTGGACGGCCGCTCGGCGCCCTTCGTCGACGGCGTCGACGGCGACCCGGGCAACGTCATCGGCCTCTCCCTGCCGCTGCTGCGCTCGCTCCTCGCCGATCTGGGCGTGCGCATCACCGACCTCTGGGCCTGACCGGCCCGTGTCACACCCCGGCGGCCCGCACCCTGAGGGATCCCACAGATCCTCGGCCCCACATCTGTCTCTCCGGTCCAGCCCGTACGGCCGCGGGACGCCATAGGCTGGCCGCGCCGCCGATCAGGGAGGGGGGACGTCGATGACCGACAGCGTGCTCAACGTGCTGCTCGGCCTGGTCGCGAGCGCCATCGCCGCCGGGCTGGGCTGGCTCGCCCAGACGCTGCGCCGCCGCCGACGGCTCGGCCGGCTCCAGGCGTTCTTCGGCCTGCCCGACGGCGGCGACTGCCTGCTGGTCGTCAACCGGCATGCCTCGTCCAGCCATCCGAGCAGCGTGCAGCGCAACGACGTCTACGCGCTGATGGAGCTTTCCGGGCTGGTCAGGGAGTGCCGCGGGCGGGCCGAGCTGGTCCCCCATGACAAGGTGCTCCAGGGGCTGGGCCACAAGGCGGAGTTCTGCCTCGGCGGCCCGGTCAGCAACGACCGGACGGCGGCTCACCTGGCCTCCTGGCTGCCCGGGGTGTCCTTCACCCCGGATCGCGTCGTCGAGGACTTCGACCCCGACGACGCCGCGATATCCGTGGGCGACGAGACGTTCCGGTACGTGTACGGGGGCGACACGCGGACCGGCCAGGCGTTCGTCCTGCTGGCCAGGCTGCACGCGGAGCCCGGCGGCCGGCCGGTGTTCCTGATCTCCGGTCAGAGCGCGATCTCCAACCACGCCGCCGTGCGCTACCTGGTCGCCAACCACCGGAGGCTGGCCCGCCGGTACGGCGTCGACCGGACCTTCGCGCTGATGCTGCGCGTCGTCAACCCCGGCGCGTACGGGCCCGACGTGGTCGAACTCGCGTCGGACGTCACCGCCAAGGCGAGCGTGCGACCCGCGGAGGCCGCCGCGTGAGCCGTTCCGGCGCCCGGCGTGTGGCGAAGGCCACCACGCGGTCCGGGCGGCTCAAGCGGGCTTCGACGAGGGGCGCGTAGCGTCCCTACCTGTGGAGCGTCCCGCTCCACACCCAAGTGATCGCGTTTTCGCTTCATCCACCGTGTGGGATAGCTCACCAACTGGGGCTACTCGCCGGTACCACCCCGTAATCCCTAGACTCGACGAGGTTCAAGAAGGGAGCCACAGTGCGCAAGGTGCTCATCGCCAACCGCGGAGAAATCGCCGTCCGCGTCGCCCGGGCCTGCTCGGACGCCGGTATCGCCAGCGTCGCCGTCTATGCCGAGCCGGACCGGGATGCGCTGCACGTCCGCGCGGCCGACGAGGCTTACGCGCTGGGCGGCGACACCCCCGGCACCAGTTACCTGGACATCGCCAAGGTGCTCAAGGCCGCCGCCGACTCGGGTGCCGACGCCGTCCACCCCGGCTACGGCTTCCTGTCGGAGAACGCCGAGTTCGCCCAGGCAGTCCTCGACGCGGGCCTGACCTGGATCGGCCCGCCGCCGCAGGCCATCCGCGACCTCGGTGACAAGGTCACCGCCCGGCACGTGGCGCAGCGCGCCGGCGCCCCGCTGGTGGCCGGTACGCCGGACCCGGTCACGGGTGCCGACGAGGTCGTCGTCTTCGCCCGGGAGCACGGCCTGCCGGTCGCCATCAAGGCGGCCTTCGGCGGTGGCGGCCGCGGCCTGAAGGTCGCCCGCACGCTGGAGGAGATCCCGGAGCTGTACGAGTCCGCGGTGCGCGAGGCGGTCGCCGCCTTCGGGCGCGGCGAGTGCTTCGTCGAGCGCTACCTGGACAACCCGCGGCACGTCGAGACCCAGTGCCTGGCGGACCAGCACGGCAACGTGGTGGTCGTCTCCACCCGTGACTGCTCGCTGCAGCGCCGCCACCAGAAGCTCGTCGAGGAGGCGCCCGCGCCGTTCCTCACCCCCGAGCAGAACGCCGAGCTGTACCGGGCGTCCAAGGCCATCCTGAAGGAGGCCGGCTACGTCGGCGCCGGGACCTGCGAGTTCCTGGTGGCCGTCGACGGCACGATCTCCTTCCTGGAGGTCAACACCCGTCTGCAGGTCGAGCACCCGGTCACCGAGGAGGTCACCGGCCTCGACCTGGTCCGCGAGATGTTCCGGATCGCCGACGGCGAGGAGCTGGGCTACGGCGACCCGGAGGTGCGCGGTCACTCCTTCGAGTTCCGCATCAACGGCGAGGACCCGGGCCGCGGCTTCCTGCCCGCGCCCGGCACCGTCACGCTGTTCGCGCCGCCGTCCGGCCCGGGTGTCCGGCTGGACTCCGGGGTGGAGACCGGCTCGGTCATCGGCCCGGCCTGGGACTCCCTGCTGGCCAAGCTGATCGTCACCGGCACCACCCGCAAGCAGGCCCTGCAGCGGGCCCGTCGCGCGCTGGCCGAGTTCAAGGTGGAGGGCATGGCCACCGCCATCCCGTTCCACCAGGCGGTCGTCACCGACCCGGCGTTCGCGCCCGAGGTGCACGGCAGCGACGAGCCGTTCACGGTCTACACCCGGTGGATCGAGACCGACTTCGAGAACACCATCCCCGCGTTCGCCGGTGCGGCCGGCGAGGGCGAGGAGGCCGAGGGCCGGGAGACCGTCGTGGTCGAGGTCGGCGGCAAGCGGATCGAGGTCTCGCTGCCGTCCTCGCTGGGCGTCTCCTCCGCTCCGGCGGCGTCCACCGGCGGTGCGGCCAAGGCCAAGCGCCGGGTCGGCGCCAAGAAGGCCGGCTCGGCCGTCGGCGGTGACACGCTGGCCTCGCCGATGCAGGGCACCATCGTCAAGGTCGCCGTCGAGGAGGGCCAGGTCGTCGCGGAGGGCGAGCTGATCGTCGTCCTGGAGGCGATGAAGATGGAGCAGCCGCTGAACGCGCACAAGGCGGGCACCATCGTCGGCCTGAAGGCCGAGGTCGGCGGCAGCGTCAGCAGCGGCGCCGCGCTGTGCGAGATCAAGGACTGACCCCGCCCGACCGCCCCTGAGGCCGCCTCGGCGGCTGTGCTCCGGGGCTGGGCTCCGTGACCGGTCCGTACACCTCCGGGTGTGCGGACCGGTTCCGTTTCCGGCGCCGCTCAGCGCCCGCGCGGGACGCCCAGCTCCGCCGCCAACCGGACCGGCAGCGGGAGGCCCGGGCCGCCGTGCGTGCCGGGGCGGCGCTGGCCGGGCAGCGGGGCGCCGCCGGGGGGCGGGGCGGCCCGGCGCGCCAGCGGGCCGGGCTGGGTCTGGTGGACGGGCCCGCTGCCGGTGCCGTGCACCGGGGCGTCCCCGGGCGGGGCGCCGAGCGGGGCCAGGTCGATCTGCACCCCGCAGTCGGCGAGCGCGTCCAGCTCGCGGGCCGTCACATCGTCGGCGGTGGCCTGCTCGTCGGTGACCAGCCGGGTGATGGTCTCGGTCGGGACGGTCTGGAACATGGTGTCCGCGCCGAGCTTGGTGTGGTCGGCGAGGACGATGACCTCGGCGGCCGACTGCACCAGAGCCCGGTCCACGCTCGCGGAGAGCATGTTCGTGGTCGACAGCCCGCGTTCGGCGGTCAGCCCACTGCCGGAGATGAACGCCTTGGAGACCCGCAGCCCGTGCAGCGACTGCTCTGCACCGCTGCCGACCAGGGCGTAGTTGGAGCCCCGCAGGGTGCCGCCGGTCATCACCACCTCCACCCGGTTGGCGTGCGCCAGCGCCTGGGCGACCAGCAGCGAGTTGGTGACCACCGTCAGCCCGGGCACCCGGGCCAGCCGGCGGGCCAGCTCCTGGGTGGTGGTGCCGGCACCGACCACCACGGCATCCCCCTCCTCCACCAGGCCCGCGGCGAGATCGGCGATGGCGCTCTTCTCGGCCGCGGAGAGGTGGGTCTTCTGCGGGTAGCCGGGTTCGCGGCTGAAGCCGCCGGGGAGCACCGCACCGCCGTGCCGGCGGTCGAGGAGCCCTTCTGCCTCCAGCGCCCGTACGTCACGACGCACGGTCACTTCGGAGGTCTGGACGACGCGGGCCAGTTCACGGAGCGAGACGGCTCCGTTGGCGCGCACCATTTCGAGGATCAACTGGCGACGTTCTGCAGCAAACACAGAACCGACGGTAACCCGCGTGACCGTCTGCTTTCAGGCGTTTGCTGCTAGTAGCGGGAATTGCTCACCCGGGAGCGGCGCGTGACCGTACAATACGCGCCGTCAGCAACCCGGGACTGCGCCCGCCGTCCGAGTGATGCCCCCGCCTGCGCGAAGGGCGGCCACCGAACGGCGGCCGCCCTCAACTTCGCGCCGGATGCTCAGGATTCGCCGTCGGCCCGCTTGCGGATGTGCAGCTGGCGGGCGGCCTCGGCGGTCGAGCCGGAGACGGACGGGTAGACGGTGAACGCGCTGGCCACCTGTTCGACCGTCAGATTGGCGTCCACCGCGAGCGCGATCGGGTGGATCAGCTCGCTGGCGCGCGGGGCGACCACCACACCGCCGACCACGATGCCGGTGCCCGGGCGGCAGAACAGCTTCACGAAACCGTCCCTGATGCCCTGCATCTTGGCCCGCGGGTTGCCGCGCAGCGGGAGCTTGATCTCGATCGCGTCCATCTTGCCGCACTTCACGTCGGCGGCCGTGTAGCCGACGGTGGCGATCTCCGGGTCGGTGAAGACGTTGGAGGCGACGGTCTTCAGGTTGAGCGGCTGCACCGCGTCGCCGAGCGCGTGGTACATCGCGATCCGGCCCTGCATGGCCGCCACCGAGGCGAGCATGAAGACGCCGGTGCAGTCGCCGGCCGCGTACACGCCGGGGGCGCTGGTGCGGGACACCCGGTCGACCTGGATCTGGCCCCAGTCGTTGAGCTTGACCCCGGCGTCCTCCAGTCCCATCCCGGCCGTGTTCGGGATCGAGCCGACCGCCATCAGACAGTGCGTGCCCTTGATCACCGTGCCGTCGGAGAGGGTCACCTCGACGTGGTCGCCGACCCGCTTGGCGCCCTCCGCCCGGCTGCGGCTCATCACGTTCATGCCGCGGCGGCGGAAGACCTCCTCCAGCACCTCGGCGGCGTCCGGGTCCTCGCCCGGGAGCACCCGGTCACGGGAGGAGACCAGGGTGACCTTGGAGCCCAGCGCCTGGTAGGCGCCGGCGAACTCCGCACCGGTGACGCCGGAGCCGACCACGATCAGCTCGCGCGGCAGCTCCTCCAGGTCGTACACCTGGGTCCAGGTCAGGATCCGCTCGCCGTCCGGCTGGGCGTCCGGCAGCTCGCGCGGGTGCGCGCCGGTGGCGATCAGCACCGCGTCGGCGCGCAGCGCGTGGACGGTGCCGTCGGGCGCGTCCACCAGCACCTCGCGGGAGCCGTCCGCGCCCTGGCCGTCGGCGCCGAGCCGGCCCCGGCCGCGCAGCACGGTGACGCCCGCCCGGGTGACCGACTGGGTGATGTCGTGGGACTGCGCGATGGCCAGGCGCTTCACCCGGCGGTTGACCTTGCCGAGGTCGACGCCGACCACTCTGGCCTGCTGCTCCAGCGGAGGGGTGTCGTCCGCGACGATGATGCCGAGCTCCTCGTAGGAGCTGTCGAAGGTGGTCATCACCTCCGCGGTCGCGATCAGGGTCTTCGACGGCACGCAGTCCGTGAGCACCGCCGATCCGCCCAGACCGTCGCGGTCGACGACGGTCACCTCCGCGCCGAGCTGGGCGGCGACGAGCGCCGCCTCGTAGCCGCCGGGTCCGCCACCGATGATCACGATCCGAGTCACACGCACCATTGTCCCGTACGCCGAGCGCGCCGCCACGCCGGGGTCGGGGCTCCGGTGCAATCCCCCGGCCGCCCTGGGCCGTCCGCCGGACGGTCTAGGCTGCACCCCATGCCCCTTTACGCCGCGTATGCCACCAACCTCGATGCACGGCAGATGACCCGCCGAGCCCCGCACTCCCCACTGCGCGGTACCGGGTGGCTGGACGGCTGGCGGCTCACCTTCGGCGGGGAGCAGCTGGGCTGGGAGGGCTCGCTGGCCACCGTGGTCGAGGACGAGAAGGAGCAGGTCTTCGTCTCGCTCTACGACGTCGCGCCGATGGACGAGGAGGGCCTGGACCGCTGGGAGGGCGTCCAGCTGGGCATCTACCGCAAGATCAAGCTGCGCGCGCACACCCTGGACGGCGACATCCCGGTGTGGACGTACGTGCTCAACGACTACGAGGGCGGTCTGCCCGCCGCCCGCTACCTCGGTCTGGTCGCCGACGCCGCGGAGAGCGCGGGCGCGCCCCACGACTACGTGCTGGACCTGCGCCGCCGGCCCTGCTGACCCGCTTCTAGGACCTGCTCCAGGAGCGCGCGGTGGCGGCCAGGACCTCCGCCACCGCGGCCCGCCGGCCCGGCTCGGTGCGCAGCCCGTTGCCCAGCTCGACGTGCAGCCACGGCACCCCGAGGCCGGCCGCGAACCGGCCCTCCACGTTGGTGGTGCCCTCCAGCTGCCCGCACTTCTCCCGCCAGGCCCGGCAGACCGCGAACCCGGCCTGCCCGAGCCCGCCCGCGGTCAGCTCGGCGGCCGCCCCGGCCGGTCCCGTCCCGCTGGAGACCACCGCGTCCTGGCCCGGCAGGCTGCCCTCGTCGAAGCCGTGCACCTGGATCCCGGGCAGCCCGCGCGCGGTGAGCGCCTCGACCACGGCGGCGAACACCGTGTCGGCGCGGTGCGCAGGGTCCGAGGAGCCGCCCTCGCCCGCCTTGCGGTGCGCCCCGGCGAGTACCAGCACCCCGCCCGGCGCGGCCCGGAACAGCTCGACGCCGAGGTGCTCCGTCCGGCTGTCCGAGACCGGGTGCGGCACCTGCACCGTCCAGCCGGCCGGCGCCGAGAGGTCCAGGTAGACCCGGCCCCAGCCGCGCCCCTGCGCCGCCGCCGGGTCGTCGGCGATCTCCGCGACCCGGCGGCCGCTGCCCGCCTCGGTGAACTCGGTCAGCCGGTAGCCGGCCTGCGCCAGCGCCTGGCCCGCCTCCTGCGGCCGCCCCTCGACCGTCCGCAGCACACCGTCCGCGACGGCCCTCCGCTGGACGGCGTCCGGCGCGGTGTACCCGGTCGCGGGGCCGAAGCCCGCCGTGTACCCGTCCACCCGGGCCGCCAGGTCCACCGGCGCGGGGCCGGTCGGCCCCGTCGGGGTGCCCGCCGCGGCGCCGGTCGGGCCGCCCGCCGCCCGGGGCGGCCCGGCGGAGCCGCGCGCCGCCACCGTCAGCACGACGGCCAGCGCCGCCAGCACCAGCAGCACCGCAACCGGCAGCACCACCGCACGCCGCGAACCCCGTATCTCCATGGCCCGAAAACCTACCGTGCGCCCGATACAAACCCAATGGAATCGAAATGTCATCGATTGGAGACCGGAACGAGACGGTTTCCAGTGAACCGCTTCGTACGCTTCTCACGTTTGACCAAGGCTTGACCGCCGGTCACGGCGGGCCCCGCGGGGGGTGGGCACGTCACCCACCCCCGATCCGATGACGAGGCCCCCCGTGAGCACGGCAACCACCCCGCCGCGACAGCACCGCTATCGCCGCCGGGCCGACATGCCGCTGCTCGGGGGCATCCGCCCGCCCATCGTCCTGCTGCTGATCCTGCTGCTGGCCGTCGCCGCGATCACCGCCCTGGCCGTCGGCGGCCTGCGGGTCGACGACACCCCGCAGGCCCTGCGCGAGTCCCACCAGTACGCCGCCGAGGACACCGCCGCCTCGCTGCGCGCCGGACTGCACGAGAGCGCCACCGACCTGCGCCGGGCCGCCGCCCACTACGACGGCGCGCCCGCCGACCCGGCCGCCGTGCTGAGCACGCTCGGCCAGGCCTACCGGAAGTGGCGCGGCACGGTGATCGTCCGCCCCGACACCGGCCGGCTGCTGGCCGCCCGCGGCGAGACCGTCCCGCTGGCCGGCCTCGACCTCGGCAAGGTCACCGACACCGCGCCCGCGCCGCTGCTGGCGCCCTCCACCGCCGGCACCCGGCTGCTCACCTTCGCCCTCGTCTCCACCAGGACCGACGGCCGGGCCCTGCTGGTCGCCTCCGACAACCTTCGGCTGCCCGGCATCGCCACCCGCAGGGAGCAGACCGTCCAGGTGCTCGACGCCGCCGGCGCCGTCCTGGACACCGCCGGCGCCCAGCTGGCCGCCGATCCCGACCGGCGGCTGGTCGACTCCGCCCGGGAGCACGCCGCCCACCAGCGCCCGGCCCCCGGCGAGACGGCCTCCGGGAGCCTGGCCGGCAGCCCTGACGACAAGGGCGTCCGGCGGGTCGCCGGCTATGCGGCGGTGGCCTCCCCCGACGGCCGCGACCTCGCCGCCCCGCTCGGCCTGACCGTCGTCTCCACCAGCACCGTCGACGGCCGGACGGGCAGCCTGCGCCACCCCATGCTCGGGCTGGCCTCCGCCGGGGCCCTGCTGGCGGTCGCCCTGCTGCTGGCCTGGCTGCTGACCCGGACACTGCAGCGCCCGTTGCTGCGGCTGTTCCTGGAGTCCCGCCGGCTCACCCGCGGCGAGCGCCTCGACGAGCCGGTCGCCGGGCCCCGGCGCGGCGAGGCCGGGCGGATCACCCGCGCCCTGGAGGAGCTGCGCCGCCAACTGCTCGACCCGGCCCGGCCGGCCACCGCGCCCGCCCCGCGCCGCCGGCGCCCCGGCACCGCGCTGCCGCTGGCGCTGAGCGCCGCCGTCGTCCTCGGCTGGTCGGGCCCGCTGCTGTTCCTGGGCGGCACCGACGGCGAGGTCCTCGTCCCGAACCAGGTGGTCGCCGCCCAGCGGGACCGCACCGACACCGCCGCCGACCGGGTCCGCCAGGCGCTCAACGAGGGCTACGCCGATCTGCGGTCGATCGCGCCGGCCCTCGCCCGGGCCTCCGTCGGCCAGGCCGAGACCGTGCTGCGCGCCACCCTCGCCGAACACGACCGCTACCGCGCGCTCTACGTGCTCGGCGCCGACGGCGAGGTGCTCGCCCGGGCCGGTGAGCCGCCGCACCGCACCGGCCGGCCGGCGCTCGGCCCGAGCGGCGTCCTGCTGCTCAACACCTCCGGCAAGGAGCCCCGGATCGCCGCCCGCGCGGCCCTCACCGCGGCCCCCGCCGAGCCGGCCGAGGGCGGCGCACCGGAGGCCGCGGGGCCGGTGGTGGTCGGCGAGCTCCGGACGGACTTCCTCCCCGCCCTGCTCACCCGGCCCGGCCTCGGCCGGGTCTGGCTGCTGGACGACCGGCACCGCGTCCTCGCCGCCAACGAGGGCTACAGCTCCTTCGGCGAACTCCCCGACGGCCGGGCCTCGGCCGTCCTGGCCAAGGCCGGGAAGGAGCCCGCCGCCGACGTGGTCCGCGCCGGCGGCGACCCGGCCGTACTGGCGGCCGCCCCGCTCGGCGGCAACGGCGCCGTCGCCCGGCTGGGCTGGTCGGTGGTCACCGACCAGCCGGTGTCCTGGCTGCACCTCGACCAGAACCGGGCCGACCGGCGCGCCGTGCTGGCGGGCATGCTCGGCCTGGCCGCCGCCGTGCTCTGCCTCGGCTGGCTGTTCATCGCCGTCGGCCTGCCGCTGCGCCGGCTGGCCGCGAGCGCCGAGGCGCTGGCCGCCGGGGACCGCCGCACCGTGCTCTACCCCGTCCACCACGACGAGGTCGGCGCCGTCGCCCGCAGCCTGGAGCTGATCCGCCAGGACCTGGAACGCGCCGCCCGCCGCGCCCCCACCGCCACCGCCACCCACTGAGACCGAGAAGGATCCCCGTGCTCTTCCTCTACGTCGTGCTGCTGGTGTGCTGCGCCGTCCTGCTGGTCGCGGGCGTCGTCGAGCAGCGCCGGCACTTCGCCGCCCTGGAGCAGATCCCCACCCGGGTCCTGGTCAACGGCATCCGCGGCAAGAGCTCGATCACCCGGCTCTGTGCGGGCGCGCTGCGCGGCGGCGACCTGGTCACCGTCGCCAAGACCACCGGTACCGCGGCCCGCTTCATCCACCCCGACGCCACCGAGGAGCCGGTCTACCGCAAGTTCGGCATCGCCAACGTGGTGGAGCAGATCGGCATCGTCCGCCGGGCCGCCACCTACCGCCCGGACGCCCTGGTGATCGAGTGCATGGCGGTGATGCCGGCGCTGCAGGAGGTCAACCAGACCAAGCTGATCCGCTCCACCATCGGCGTGCTCTGCAACGTCCGCGAGGACCACCTCGCCGAGATGGGCCCGACCCTGGACGACGTGGCCCGCTCGCTCTGCCGCTCGATGCCGGTCGGCGGCGTCTGCGTGACCGCCGAGCAGGACCGGGTGCACATCCTGCGCGAGGAGGCGGCCAGGCGGGACTGCGAGCTGATCGTGGTCGACCCCGAGTCGGTCAGCGACGAGGAGCTGCGCGGCTTCGGCTGGTTCACCTTCAAGGAGAACGTGGCCATCGCCCTGGCCGTCGCCGCACTCCTCGGCGTGGACCGGCAGACGGCGCTGCGCGGCATGTGGCAGGCGCCGCCGGATCCGGGCGTGCTCTCCGTCGAGCGCTACCGCACCCCGGCCGGCGGGCGGCTGCGCTTCGCCAACGTCTTCGCCGCCAACGACCCCGAGTCCACCCTGATGAACGTCCGCCAGCTGGAGGGCCTCGGCGCGATCCACCGCCCGCTCAACGTGGTGGTCAACTGCCGGCCGGACCGGGTGGAGCGCAACGGCCAGATGGGCCAGATCGTGCCGGAGCTGGACCCGGACACGGTCTTCCTGATCGGCCACCCGACCAGGAGCGCCCGGGACGGCATCCCGGCCGACTGGGCGGGCCGCGTGGTCGACCTCGGCGGCGACCGGCGCGACCCGGCCGCGCTGACCGCGGAGCTGCTGGCCGGGCTCGGCCCGGACTCCTCGCTGATCGCGATCGGCAACATCCACGGGCAGGGCGAACTCCTCCTGGAGGAGCTGGCCCGGCTGGCCCCGGACGAGGAGCCGGTCGAGGACCCGGACGGGGAGCCGGTCCCCGCAGCCGACGAGGCCTTCACCGGGCTCCCGTACCCCGAGCCCCCGTACGAGTGGCCCGGCTACGCCGACCCCGGCCGGCACCACCCCGGCCACGCCGAGCTCTCGTACGCCCCCGAGCGCGTCTACGTCCCCCAGCCGCTGCCCGGCTCCTGGTTCGACCCGGCCCCCGCCCGCCCGCACGCCCCCTTCCCGTACGGAGAGCAGCAGTGATCCCCACCGAGCTCACCCCCGAGATCGCCGCCATCGGCATCGCGCTCGGCCTGGTCTTCTCACTCGTCTGCTACCTGACCACCAACCTCTCCCCCGGCGGCATGATCACCCCCGGCTGGCTGGCCCTCACCCTGGTCGAGGACCTCCAGCGGGTGGCCATCGTGGTCGGCGTCACCGTGCTGACCTACCTCGCCACCCGGGTCGTCCAGAAGCTGGTGATCCTCTACGGCAAGCGGCTGTTCGCGGCCGTGGTGCTGATCGGCGTGCTGCTCCAGGCCACCGTGATGCTGGTGCTCCAGCACGAGCTGCCGACCCTGTACGCCAACCAGACCCTCGGCTTCATCGTGCCCGGCCTGATCGCCTACCAGCTGGTCCGCCAGCCCCGCGCGGCCACCCTGATGGCCACCAGCACCGTCACCCTCGCCAACTACGTGGTGCTCACCGCGGGCGTCCTGCTCGGGGCCCTGCCCGGCACCTGATCGCCCCGCGGCCCCCGCCCCTTCGCGCACCCGTACCCGAGCCCGCAGGAAGCCCCCATGCCCGTCACCCGGAAGTCCCTGCTCAGCGGCGGCCTCGCCGTCGCCCTGCTGGCCACCAGCGGCTATCTCACCGTCCGGCTGCGGGACCGCGACCAGCCGGCCGCCACGGGCTCCACCGCCCCGCTGATCGCGGCCGCCGCCGTCCCGGGCCCGGCCGCCCCGTCGGTCGCCGTCGACAGGGCCGCCGCGGGCTACCGCTACGAGCGGCTGGCCGGCCCGGACCGCACGGTGGTCCGCGACGCCCGCGGCGGCGTGCTGGCCACCCTGACCGACGGAGCCCGCACCGCCGTCCTGGCCGGCCCGAGCCGCACCTTCGCCGAGCCGGGCACCACCACGGCCACGCTGGTCAACGACAGCTGGGTGCGGTTGATGCCGCAGCCCTGGAGGGCCGGCGCCGAGAACGAGGCCTGGTTCCGCGGCTGGTTCCAGCAGTCGCTCGGCAGCACCGCGGACGACGTGCTCGCGATCGCCCTGCAGTACCTCGCGGGGGCACCGGCCGGCCAGGACGCCAAGGGCGTCCGGGTCCGGGGCGACGCCTCCTTCGGCCCGCTCAACCCCAACGGCGCCGTCGGCCAGGACCTCCGCCTGGAGCAGACCGACTTCGTCGACTACCTCGGCACCGCGTACACCTTCGCCGACAAGGTCACCAGGCAGCCCGACCGGACCCGCTACGGCGCCTTCGACTGCTCCGGCTTCGTCCGCATGGTCTACGGCTACCGGTCCGGCTACCCGATGCTCAGCAGGGACGTGGCCGGCCCCGGCCTGCCGCGCACCGCCAACGGCCTGGCCCGGCTCGCCCCCGGTGTCCCGGTGCTGCCGCTGACCACCGCGCCGGGCTCGGACACCACCCTGCGGCCGGCCTCGATCGATCCGCTGCAACCCGGTGACCTGGTCTTCTTCGAGATCGACGCCCGCACCGGCACCCGGCTGGACCACACCGGCATCTACCTGGGCCTGGACACCGACGGCCACCCCCGGTACATCTCCAGCCGCGAGGAGGCGGACGGCCCGACCTTCGGCGACAAGGGCGGCACCGCCCGGCTGGACGACAACGGTCTGTACGCCAAGGGACTGCGCAGCGCGAAGCGGCTCTAGAGCCGGGTGCGGCCGGGCTGCCGCCGAACCGGGTACGGCCTGTAGACAGCTACGGGCCACCCGGCCCGAAAGGGGCCCCGGAGCTGTACATTCACGCCATCCGGGTAACGATCCGGCACGTCGTACCGGGATTTTCTACGCGCGTAGTCGATTCCCGTCTATCCTCGGACGTGTGAACGCATCTCCTCAGTCGGTCGTCTCCGCCGACCCCTACGCCGCCGCCCAGGCCGCCGCCGCGCGCCTGCGCGAGCTGACCGGTGCCGAGCGCCACGACGTCGCCCTGGTGATGGGCTCCGGCTGGGTGCCGGCCGCCGACGCCCTGGGCGAGACCGTGGCGGAGTTCCCCGTCACCGACCTGCCGGGCTTCCCCGCCCCCGCCGTCGCCGGCCACGCCGGCACGATCCGCTCGGTGAAGATCGGCGAGAAGCGCGCCCTGATCTTCCTGGGCCGCAACCACTACTACGAGGGCCACGGCGTGGCCACCGTCGTCCACGGCGTGCGCACGGCCGCCGCCGCGGGCTGCGGGATCATCGTGCTGACCAACGGCTGCGGCGGTCTGCGCGAGGGCTGGGTCCCCGGCCAGCCGGTCCTGATCAGCGACCACATCAACCTGACCGCGGACTCCCCGATCGTCGGCGCCAACTTCGTCGACCTGACGGACCTCTACTCCAAGCGCCTGCGCGACCTCTGCCGCGAGGTGGACTCCACCCTCGACGAGGCCGTCTACGTGCAGTTCCGCGGCCCGCACTACGAGACCCCGGCCGAGGTCCACATGGCCCGGGTGATCGGCGGCGAGCTGGTCGGCATGTCCACCACCCTGGAGGCCATCGCCGCCCGTGAGGCCGGCTCCGAGGTGCTCGGCATCTCGCTGGTCACCAACCTGGCCGCCGGCATCACCGGCGAGCCGCTCAACCACGCCGAGGTGCTGGAGGCCGGCAAGGCCTCCGCCGAGCGCATGGGCGCGCTGCTGGCGAAGGTCCTCGAGCGGATCTGACCACCCGGGGCGTGTCCGACGATTTCCGCCCCGCGCGTGCGACGGTAATCGTCGGACCCGCCCGGCGCACGATCGTGAGCGACGGGGTCCGCGGGCTGCTGTGATCCGCTGATCACAGCGCCTGCGGGCCCCGTCCGCATGGGCACCCCTTCTTGCGGAACCCTCCGGCCACCCAACCGACGCACTTCCCGATGGAGCTGCAGCCATGACGCAGGCAACCACCACCGACCTCCTGGCCCGGGCCCGGGCCTGGCTCGCCGAGGACCCCGACCCGCAGACCCGCGAGGAGCTGGCGGCGCTGCTGGCCGAGGCCGAGGGCCCCGAGCCCGAGTCGGACAGCAAGATCGCCTGGTCCCGACTGGCCGAGCGGTTCTCCGACCGGCTCCAGTTCGGCACCGCCGGCCTGCGCGGCGAGCTGGGCGCGGGCCCGATGCGGATGAACCGCGCCGTGGTGATCCGGGCCGCCGCCGGCCTGGTCGCGTACGTCAAGAAGGAGAACCTCGGCGACCTCGTGGTGATCGGCTACGACGCCCGCCACAAGTCGTTCGACTTCGCCCGCGACACCGCCGCCGTGGTGGTCGGCGCCGGCCTGCGCGCCGCGCTGCTGCCCCGCCCGCTGCCGACCCCGGTGCTGGCCTTCGCCGTCCGCCACCTCGGCGCGGCCGCCGGCGTCACCGTCACCGCCAGCCACAACCCGCCGCAGGACAACGGCTACAAGGTCTACCTGGGCGACGGCTCGCAGATCGTGCCGCCGGCCGACGCCGGGATCGCCGCCGAGATCGACGCCGTCGGCGCGCTCGCCGAGGTCCCGCTCGCCGCCGACGGCTGGGAGGTGCTCGGCGAGGACGTGATCGAGGCCTACCTCGACCGCGCCGTCTCGATCGTGGACGAGCACAGCCCGCGCGACCTGGACGTCGTCTACACCCCGATGCACGGCGTCGGCCGCGACACCCTGGTCGCCGCCTTCCGCCGGGCCGGCTTCCCGGCGCCCACCGTGGTCGCCGAGCAGGCCGAGCCGGACCCGGACTTCCCGACCGTGGCCTTCCCCAACCCGGAGGAGCCGGGGGCGATGGACCTCGCCTTCCGCACCGCCGCCTCGGTCGGCCCGGACATCGTCATCGCCAACGACCCGGACGCCGACCGCTGCGCGGTGGCCGTCCCGGCCAACGGCAACGCGGTCGGCTCCGGCGACGGCACCGGCTGGCGGATGCTGCGCGGCGACGACGTGGGCGCGCTGCTCGGCGCGGCGCTGGTCGCCAAGAAGGCCTCCGGGACCTTCGCGACCACCATCGTCTCCTCCACCCTGCTGGGCCGGATCGCCGAGGCCGCCGGCCTCGGCTACGCCGAGACGCTGACCGGCTTCAAGTGGATCGCCCGCGCCGACGGCCTGCGCTACGGCTACGAGGAGGCGCTCGGCTACTGCGTCGACCCGCAGGGCGTGCGCGACAAGGACGGCATCACCGCCGCCCTGCTGGTCGCCGAGCTGGCCGCCACCCTCAAGCGGTCCGGCCGCACCCTCGCCGACCTGCTGGACGACCTGGCGCTGGAGCACGGCCTGCACGCCACCGACCAGCTCTCCGTCCGGGTCCAGGACCTCTCGCTGATCGCCGACGCCATGCAGCGCCTGCGCGACCAGCCGCCGACCGTGCTGGCCGGACTGCGGGTCACCCAGGCGGACGACCTGACGGCCGGCTCGGCCGACCTGCCGCCCACCGACGGCCTGCGCTACTACCTGGCCGGCGAGGCCGTCCGCTCGGCCCGGATCGTGGTCCGCCCGTCCGGCACCGAGCCCAAGCTGAAGTGCTACCTGGAGGTCGTCCTCCCGGTCGCCACCGCCGCCGACCTGGCCGACGCCCGCACCCGGGCGGCCGAGCTGCTCGCCGCGATCAAGCGCGACCTGGCCGTGGCCGCGGGCATCGACGCCTGACCCGCGGTCCACGACAACCCGCACGACGAAGGGGCCCGCCGTCTCGGCGGGCCCCTTCGCTGCTCTGCTTCCGTACCTGTGCCGGCTCTGCACCGGCGGAACGCCGGTCAGTCCGCCGGAAGGTCAGCCGCTGGCCACCGTGCTCAGACCGCGATCGCGACGATCAGCGCGACCAGCCCGAGCAGCGTCGGCGCGATGATCCACCAGCACCACCGCACGACCACCGGCCCGGCCGCGTCCGGCCGCGCGGCGTTGCGCTCGGCCAGCTCCTGCAGCACCCCGACCACCTGGTCGGACCAGGCCCGGTTCGGATCCGGCGCCCCCTCCACCACCGTCGGCGTCGGCCGGGCGAAGGCCGTCCCCAGCCGGGACGCGTGCCGCTCGACGCCGCCGCGCCGCTCGACCCGGGCGGCCCGCTTGCGCTGGCGCAGCGACACCGGCACCGCCCACACCTGGAACTTCCGGCCCTCCGCCAGCAGCTCGACCGAGTACCCGGCCCGCAGCGCGTCCACGGCCGCCCAGGGCGCCGTGATGGTCCGCAGCGGGTTGCGCACCACCAGCCGCCGGCTGTTGGCCAGCACGGCCGGCCGCAGCGTGTAGGCGATCACCGGGAAGGCGAACACCGGGACGGCCGCGAGCGAGACGTAGGGCGTCTTGCCCGTCCCGTTCAGCACGGCGTCCCCGATCAGCCACCCGGCCACGGCCAACAACAGCACACCGGAGATGACGCCGGGAATGGAGCGGTACACGCGGTCCGCGTACACGGGCTCACCATCGGGGGCGGCCGGGCCCTGGTGGGGCTTGCCGTCGGATTCGGTCATGCCGACGATTCTGCCCCATGCCCCCCACGATCTACAGAGGTGACGAGCGGGGCGGGTGGGAGGCCGAGATATCGGTCCGGCATCGAAAGGCCGTGGGCCTAGCGGTCGACTACGCGCGTAGATATGCTGGTCTGGTGACTATGTCCACTCTTGCAGCCAATGCCCCCGGCGTTGCGGGCAGCGGTCTCCAGGACGTTGCGGCGTCCGAGGCCTCGCTCCGCCGCTTCCTGCACGGCCTGCCCGGCGTCGACCAGGTCGGCCTGGAGGCTCGCGCCGCCACTCTCGGCACCCGCTCGATCAAGACCGCGGCCAAGGCGTACGCCATCGACCTGGCCATCTCGATGATCGACCTGACCACGCTGGAGGGCGCGGACACGGTCGGCAAGGTGCGCGGCCTGTGCACCAAGGGCAGGACCCCCGACCCGACCGACCCGACCACTCCGCGGGTGGCCGCCATCTGTGTCTACCCGGACATGGTCGCCACCGCCAAGGAGGCACTGCGGGGCACCGACATCCAGGTCGCGTCCGTCGCCACCGCCTTCCCCGCCGGGCGCGCCGCGCTCCCGGTGAAGCTCGCCGACACCGCCGACGCGGTCGCCGCGGGCGCCGACGAGATCGACATGGTGATCGACCGGGGCGCCTTCCTCTCCGGCCGCTACCTCGACGTCTTCCAGGAGATCGTCGCGGTCAAGGAGGCGTGCAGGCGCCCCGACGGCACCGCCGCCCACCTCAAGGTGATCTTCGAGACCGGCGAGCTGCAGACGTACGACAACGTGCGCCGCGCCTCCTGGCTGGCGATGCTGGCCGGCGCCGACTTCATCAAGACCTCCACCGGCAAGGTCGCCGTCAACGCGACCCCGCCGGTCACCCTGCTGATGCTGGAGGCCGTCCGCGACTTCAAGGCGCAGACCGGCGTCCAGGTCGGCGTGAAGCCCGCCGGTGGCATCAAGACCACCAAGGACGCCATGAAGTACCTGGTGATGGTCAACGAGACCCTCGGCGACGACTGGCTGACCCCGCACTGGTTCCGCTTCGGCGCCTCCAGCCTGCTCAACGACCTGCTGATGCAGCGTCAGAAGCTGACCACCGGACGGTACTCCGGTCCCGACTACGTGACGGTGGACTGAGAATCATGGCCAAGAACAAGAACGCGAAGACCGAAGAGCCCGTGCAGCCCGGCGGCGGCCTGTTCAGCTACGCCCCCGCCCCCGAGTCCCCCGCCGCCGCGGGCGACATCGCCACCTCCTACGGCCACTTCATCGGCGGCGAGTTCGTCGACTCCTCCGGCAGCGAGGCCCTGAAGACGGTCAACCCGGCCACCGAGCAGGTGCTCGCCGAGTTCGCCCAGGGCACCGAGGAGGACGTCGACCGCGCCGTCGCCGCCGCCCGCAAGGCCTTCACCGACTGGTCGGCGCTGCCGGGCAGCGAGCGCGCCAAGTACCTGTTCCGGATCGCCCGGATCATCCAGGAGCGCAGCCGCGAGCTGGCCGTGCTGGAGTCGATCGACAACGGCAAGCCGATCCGCGAGACCCGCGACGTCGACCTGCCGCTGGTCGCCGCGCACTTCTTCTACTACGCGGGCTGGGCCGACAAGCTGGACTTCGCCGGCTACGGCGCGAACCCCCGCCCGCTGGGCGTGGCCGGCCAGGTCATCCCGTGGAACTTCCCGCTGCTGATGCTGGCGTGGAAGATCGCCCCGGCGCTGGCCACCGGCAACACCGTGGTGCTGAAGCCGGCCGAGACCACCCCGCTGACCGCGCTGCGCTTCGCCGAGATCTGCCGCCAGGCGGGTCTGCCGAAGGGCGTCGTCAACATCGTCACCGGTGACGGCCGCACCGGCGCCGCGCTCACCGCGCACCCGGACGTCAACAAGGTCGCCTTCACCGGCTCCACCCCGGTCGGCCGGGCGATCGCCAAGCAGATCGCCGGCACTCGCAAGAAGCTCTCGCTGGAGCTCGGCGGCAAGGCCGCGAACATCGTCTTCGACGACGCGCCGATCGACCAGGCGGTCGAGGGCATCGTCAACGGCATCTTCTTCAACCAGGGCCACGTCTGCTGCGCGGGCTCCCGCCTGCTGGTCCAGGAGTCGATCCAGGACGAGCTGCTGGACGCCCTCAAGCGCCGGATGGGCACCCTGCGGGTCGGCGACCCGCTGGACAAGAACACCGACATCGGCGCCATCAACTCGGCCGCCCAGCTGGCCCGGATCACCGCGCTGACCGACGCCGGCGAGGCCGAGGGCGCCGAGCGCTGGTCGCCCTCCTGCGAGCTGCCCGGCACCGGCTTCTGGTTCAAGCCGACCATCTTCACCGGCGTCAGCCAGGCCCACCGGATCGCCCAGGAGGAGATCTTCGGCCCGGTCCTGTCGGTGCTGACCTTCCGCACCCCCGCCGAGGCGGTCGACAAGGCCAACAACACCCCGTACGGCCTCTCCGCCGGCATCTGGACGGAGAAGGGCTCGCGGATCCTGTGGACCGCGAACCGGCTCAAGGCGGGCGTGGTCTGGGCCAACACCTTCAACAAGTTCGACCCGACCTCGCCGTTCGGCGGCTACAAGGAGTCGGGTTACGGCCGCGAGGGTGGCCGCCACGGTCTGGAGGCCTACCTCGATGTCTGACACCACCACGCGTCTTGACGTCTTCAAGACCTACAAGCTGTACGTCGGCGGGAAGTTCCCCCGCTCCGAGAGCGGGCGGGTGTACGAGGTGACCAAGGCGACATCAGCCGCTGACGCGGCGGGCAAGCGCGAGTGGCTCGCCAACGCCCCGCTCGGCACCCGCAAGGACACCCGCGACGCCGTGCTGGCCGCCCGCGCGGCCGTCAAGGGCTGGGCCGGCACCACCGCATACAACCGCGGCCAGGTGCTGTACCGGGTCGCCGAGATGCTGCAGGGCCGGCGCGAGCAGTTCACCGCCGAGGTGGCCGTCTCCGAGGGCATCGGCCCGAAGAAGGCCGCCGCCCTGGTGGACGCCGCGATCGACCGCTGGGTCTGGTACGCGGGCTGGACGGACAAGGTCGCCCAGATCGCGGGCGGCGCCAACCCCGTCGCCGGGCCGTTCTTCAACCTCTCCACCCCGGAGCCGACCGGCGTGGTCGGGATCGTCGCCCCGCAGGCCGGGTACGGGCACTCGCTGCTCGGCCTGGTCTCGGTGATCGCGCCCGCCATCGCCACCGGCAACACCGTGGTGGTCGCGGCGGCCGCCGACGCCCCGCTGCCGGCCCTGTCGCTGGGCGAGGTGCTGGCCACCTCGGACGTCCCCGGCGGCGTCGTCAACATCATCTCCGGCCGCACCGCGGACATCGCCCCGACCCTGGCCTCCCACCAGGACGTCAACGCGGTGGACCTCACCGGCGCCATTGCGGCCGACGGTCCCGGCGCGGCGGCTGCGCTGGAAGCCGCTGCCGCGGATACCCTGAAGAGGGTGGTCCGTCCGGAGCTGGACCCGTTCGCCCAGGACTGGACCAATGCGCCCGGTACGGACCGGCTACTCTCGTTCCTGGAGACGAAGACGGTCTGGCACCCGATGGGGATCTGACCGTCCCCTCCGCAGTACCGCGTGACCGCGTTACAACTCCACAGACTGGCCGTCCCCAGTGCCCTCTCCCCCCCAGGGCCCGGACGGTCATAGGACGGACCCGCGCCTCTCCCCCCCTGGCGCGGGTCCGTCGGTTTTCCCGGGCGCCCACTCCTCCCCGCCCCCTTCGCCGTCTCTTCCCCGCCTCTTCGGCCGCCTCTTCGCCGCCGTCGACTTTCGTCGCCGCACCGAAAGCCGTTCGGCGCTCCCGGGCCGCCCGCGCGCCCCGGGAGACTGTGGCCACACCGAGGACCTGGGGGGATTCATGGGAGAGATCGCCGGCGAGCTGATGGCCCTGTTCGCGGACGGCTTCCTGCGCCGGCTGCACGTGGCCCGGACGCGGCGGCGGCTCGCCGCCGGCAAGCCCGTCCGGATGCCCTGCTCGGCCCGCTCGCGCCGGCCCGGCTGGCCCGCCGACCACTACGCCGGCGGCCGGCTGCGGATCACCCCGGGCGCCCCCGCCGTACGCTTCACCGTCCGCGGCGCCGCCGTCGAACCGGAGCTGGCCACCGGCGGGGCCTTCCACGACCCGGAGCCCGACACCTGGCACGACCAGGACTGGGCCGCCACCTCATACCTGCCCCCGGGCCCGGGGGAGCCGGTCTTCCTCCAGGTCGACAGCCGGTACCTGCCGCTGCTCCACCTCGTACTCGCCGCGCCCGCCGCGCAACAGCGGACCTGAGCGAAAGGTTCACGCGTACGACCGGTTTCGGCATCCCGCCCTGATGCGTCAGACTGGTGTCCCGTGAGTGACTCCCCGCTGAACCCTGTGCCGATAGCCCGTGCCCGGGTGGTCCTGCTGTCCGGGCCCTCCGGATCGGGGAAGTCCTCGCTCGCCGAGCGCAGCGGCCTGCCGGTCCTCCAGCTCGACGACTTCTACAAGGACGGGGACGACCCCACCCTGCCGCTGCTGCCGGACGGCGCGGTCGACTGGGACTCCCCGCTCGCCTGGCACCGCGAGCAGGCCGTCGCGGCCATCCGCAGCCTGCACGACACCGGCCGCGCCGACGTCCCGGTGTACTCGATCCCGGACAACGGGCGGATCGACACCCGCGTCCTGGACCTGGCCGGCGCGCCCGCGTTCATCGCCGAGGGCATCTTCGCCGCCGAGATCACCGCCGACTGCGCCGCCGAGGGCCTGCTGGGCGACGCCCTGTGCCTGCGCAACCGCCCGCTCACCACCGCCTGGCGCCGGCTGCGCCGGGACGTCCGGGAGGGCCGCAAGTCGCTGCCCGTGCTGATCCGCCGCGGCTGGCGCCTGATGCGTGCCGAGCGCGGCATCGTCGGCCGCCAGGTCGAGCTGGGCGCCCAGCCCTGCGGCGGCGCCGAGGCCGCCCGCCGGATCCGCGCCGCGGCCGACCACCGCGCCCTCGCGGCCGTCCAGGCCACCGCGTAACGGCGCCTCCGGCACCGCGTAGCCAGGAAAAACGAACGGCGGGCCCGGTGCGTCTCCCCCGCACCGGGCCCGCCGCCTTCCCGGACGGTCACCGGGCTCCCTGACCGCGCCGCTCCCCCGAGCCGGCGCCGCCAGTCCCCCAACCGTCCTTACCCGTCCCCCGACGGGAGTCTCTCGCCGCGTTACGCGACCAGCTCGCCGAACGCCCGGGCCGTGTCGCCCGACCGGTTCAGGTGCTCGTCGTCACGCAGCCGGCGCAGTGCGCGCCAGATGCTGCTCTTGACCGTGCCGACGCTGATGTTGAGCACATCGGCGATCTCCGGGTCGGTCTTGCCCTCGTAGTAGCGCAGCACCAGCATGGTCCGCTGGTTCTCCGGCAGCGTGGACAGCGCCTGCCACAGCACGGTGCGCAGCTCGGTGCCGCCCATCGCGTCGGTGTCGCCGGCCGTCTCCGGCAGCTCCTCGGTCGGGTACTCGCTGACCTTGCGGCGCCGCCACGCGGAGATGTGCAGGTTGGTCATGGTGCGGCGGAGGTAGCCCCCGACCGCGGCCTTGTCGGTGATCCGGCCCCAGGCCCGGTAGGTGCTGAAGAGCGCGCTCTGCAGCAGGTCCTCGGCCTCGTAGCGGTCACCCGTGAGGTGGTACGCCGTGGCGTACAGGGAGGCGCGGCGCTCGCGCACGTACGCGGTGAACTCCTTGGTGTGGTCCTCCGCGACGGCCGGGTGCTCCCCCTGCGCGCCTCCCTGTCCCGCCTCGTTGGCGCGACCCGCTGCGGGGGACACCCGCAGCAGCGTCGTACCCGCGGCCTCGCGGCCGGCCGACTCCCCCGAATCGACCGTCCGAAGACCGCTCCCCCCGATCCCCCGGGTTCCCCCGTTCCCCCCCAGGGTGTCCTTGCCCTCGACGCGGACGGGGAGGATCCCCCGCAGCGTGAGGGTGTTGGCGGAATCGGCCGCACTCCCCGTCCGGCCGATTCCGTACAGCTCCCCCTGCCTGCCGCCGCCGCTCACCCGGCGGGCAGCAGTGTTTCCACCGGTGCTGTGTGCGCACCCCCGTACGATCACGGCACCGGAGGCCTCGTCGGTCCTGACCTCGTACCGGGTCCGGTGGGTGGTCTCTGACGAACGCGGGGTCCGCCCAGCCGGGTTGGTCCGGGTCTGAAGCGTGGCGTTCATCATGCGCCCCCTTGGTCGGTACGAGCGGATCCTGTCGCCGCCGTTCGGCCGGCCTGTTGGCCCGCTGTACTGCGGCGACATGGAAAATCCTGCCCGCCGGTTGTGATGGCGCTGTCCGCCGACTGTCACAGGGCTGTCACAGGGAGGGGGCCCTCGCCCCGCAGTCCCTCCTACCGTCCCGGACGCCGGTGGCGCGGGTTCCGGTTCCAGCCCGGCCGGCGAAGGGTGCCGGGGGGTGATTCGGCGCCCCGGGTGAGCCAGAATGAGGCCGTGCCTTTCCTCCTTCTGATCGAGGACGACGACGCCATCCGCACCGGCCTCGAACTCGCCCTCACCCGCCAGGGCCACAAAGTGGCCACCGCCGCCTCCGGCGAGGACGGTCTGAGGCTCTTCAAGGAGCAGCGGCCGGACTTGATCGTGCTGGACGTCATGCTGCCCGGAATCGACGGCTTCGAGGTCTGCCGCCGCATCCGCCGCACCGACCAGCTGCCGATCATCCTGCTCACGGCCCGCTCCGACGACATCGACGTCGTGGTCGGCCTGGAGTCCGGTGCGGACGACTACGTCGTCAAGCCGGTGCAGCCGCGCGTCCTGGACGCCCGGATCCGGGCCGTGCTGCGGCGCGGTGAACGGGAGAGCTCGGACTCGTCCGCGTACGGCACCGTGGTGATCGACCGCGCCGCGATGACCGTCACCAAGGACGGCGAGGACCTCCAGCTCACCCCGACCGAGCTGCGGCTGCTGCTGGAGCTCAGCCGCCGCCCCGGCCAGGCGCTCTCCCGCCAGCAGCTGCTGCGGCTGGTCTGGGAGCACGACTACCTCGGCGACTCCCGCCTGGTCGACGCCTGCGTGCAGCGGCTGCGGGCCAAGGTCGAGGACGTCCCGTCGGCGCCCACCCTGATCCGCACCGTGCGCGGCGTCGGCTACCGGCTGGACCCTCCGGCGTGACGCCCGCGCCGCTCCTGACTTCCATAACGACAGGCTGACGTGACTGACCATCAGACGACCCGGCGGTTCTCCTCGGGCCCGTGGCGGCGGCTGCGCTCCCTGCGGGTACGGCTGATCGCGGTGTTCGCCGCGGTCGCGCTGCTCGCCGCCGCCTCGGCCTCCGGCATCGCGTACTGGCTGAACCGGGACGCGGTGCTCAAGCGCGCCCAGGACACCGCGCTCAACGACTTCCGGGTCTCGCTCACCCGCAACGTCTCCCAACTGCCGCTGAACGCCACCTGCCTGCAGCTGAACGAGCTGGCCAGCCTGGTCTCCGGTTCGGGCCTGGGCTACGACGTGGTCGTGGTCGACGCCGCGCTCCCGGGCTGCGTCGCCTCCTCCAACCCGGGGCGCTACACGGAGGCCGAGGTCCCGGACCGGCTGCGGTCCACCGTGGCCCGTCAGCGCGAGGTCACCGAGAACAACCCGTACGCGTTCCACCTGTACTGGCAGCGCCAGAACCTGGACGGCCGCCCGTTCCTGATCGGCGGCACCAAGGTGGTGCCGACCGGCCCGACGGCGTACATGTTCAAGTCGCTGGAGAACGAGCGGGCCGACCTCAACACGCTGGGCTGGTCGCTGGCCATCGCCACCCTGCTCGCCCTGATCGGCTCGGCGCTGCTCGCCCAGGCCGCCTCGGCGACGGTGCTGCGCCCGGTCAAGCGCCTCGGCGAGGCCGCCCGCCGGCTCGGCGAGGGCCACCTGGACACCCGGCTGGAGGTCGACGGCTCGGACGAACTGGCCGATCTCGCCCGGACCTTCAACCGCACCGCGGAGTCCCTGCACGAGCAGGTCGAGGAGCTGAGCGCGCGCGAGGCGCAGAGCCGGCGGTTCGTCGCCGACATGTCGCACGAGCTGCGCACGCCGCTGACCGCGATGACGGCGGTGACGGACATCCTGGAGGACGAGGCGGAGTCGCTGGACCCGATGATCGAGCCGGCCGTCCGGCTGGTGGTCAACGAGACGCGCCGGCTCTCCGACCTGGTGGAGAACCTGATGGAGGTGACCCGCTTCGACGCCGGCACCGCGAAGCTGGTCGCCGACGAGGTGGACATCTCCGATCTGATCATGTCCTGCATCGACGGGCGGGCCTGGTACGACGCGGTCGAGCTGGACGCCCCACGCGGCATCCGGGCCGTGGTGGACCCGCGCCGGCTGGACGTCGTGTTCGCCAACCTGATCGGCAACGCGCTCAAGCACGGCGGCTCGCCGGTGCGGGTGAAGGTCCGGCAGACGGACGACTCGGTGACGGTGGAGGTCTCCGACAGCGGGCCCGGCATCCCGGAGGACGTGCTGCCGCACGTGTTCGACCGCTTCTACAAGGCCGACAAGGGGCGGGCGCGGTCGGAGGGCAGCGGGCTGGGCCTGTCCATCGCGATGGCCAACGCGCAGATACACGGG
This sequence comes from Kitasatospora sp. NPDC048239, assembly GCF_043202015.1. NCBI lineage: Bacteria > Bacillati > Actinomycetota > Actinomycetes > Kitasatosporales > Streptomycetaceae > Kitasatospora > Kitasatospora sp. NPDC048239. Next base: position 60,525 of record NZ_JBICZP010000016.1, read on the forward strand.
GGGACGATCACGGCGGCCAACGGGGAGGCGGGCGCGGTGTTCACACTGACCCTGCCGACCACCCAGCCGGCCCCGCCCGTCTCCCCCGAGGAGGATGCGGCATGACCTCCCGTCTGCGCCGTACCCGCTTGAGCCGTACCCGCCTGCGTCGCACCGCCGGTATCGCCCTGCTGCTCGCCGTCGCCACCGGGTGCGGCATCCGCCCGACCGCCGTGCCCGTGGACGCGGGTGCGCCGGCCAGCCGGACCGCCTGCCCGACCCAGCCGGCCGTCCCGACGGCTCCGGTGGTGCCGAGCCCGGTCGGGCCCACGGCGCCCGCCGTGACGGCCCCCACGGCCGCGCGCTCGACGGCGAAGGCCGGGGTCAGCCCGGCGCCGGGCGTCCCGTCGGCGGCGCCCTCGGTGGTCTCGCCGGTGGTGCCGTCCACCCCGCCGCCCGACAACGCGTTCACCGCGCCGCCCTCGCCCTCGCCGACCTGTCGGTAAACCTCCGCACACGCACCCGGGCTGCGTTCCGGGTGCGCGTCGGAATGTTCGCGCCGCACGTGGAACCGTTGCGCCACCGGCTCACGTCCTTCCCCGCGTGCAGCGAGATGGCACCAGCACACGCGACGAGCGTGCCGGCGTGCGGACCACGACAGGGTCGGCGACGGCCGTCCACCGTCCCCTGCGGCTGGCGGGGGTCGTCGGACTCACCCTCCATCTGGCCCTGGTCTGCTGGCTGGTGCTGACGCCGCCGCCGGTGGCCTGGGTGTACGACGCCAACCTGACGCCACTGGGATCGCTGCGGTCCTCCACGGCGTGGCAGGTGCTCGGGGAGCTGCTGCTGCTGGCGCCGCTGGGAGCGCTGCTCCCGCTGACCGGGGGCCGGCTCCAGGCCCCCTGGTTCCCGTCCTTCCTGCGCACCACGGGTGCGTCCGCGCTGCTGGCGACGGCGCTGGAGTTCCTCTCCTCGTGGACGCCGGGGCACGTGCTGAACGTCGACCACATACTGTTCGCGGTGGTCGGCGTGGGGATCACCCACCTGGCCGTCGTCCCGGCCTGCCGGTCCCTGCTGCTGCGGCCGCAGGGGGTGCGGGCCACGAGGGTGCGGGCCACCGCGCCGGCGCCGAGTCCGGCCCCGGTGTACGCGGAGGCGGCCCTCAGTCCCGGAAGTCCTCGCCGGTGAGCGCCTTGGCGGCCTGGTCCACCTCACCGACGGAGGCGTAGGCCTCGGAGGCCTGCTGCCGGAGCTGCCGGACCTCGTCATCGGGGTGCCCGGCCGCCGCGAGGGTGTCGGCCAGCTCACCGAGGGCGTGCGCCTCGCGGTACGGGTTCCGCGGGGAGCGGAAGTGCTCAACCGCCTGCCGTCCGGCCTCGGTGGCCTCCTCGTACTTGCCTTGGCAGCGCAGCGCCTTGCCGATGTTGTTGAACGTGGCTCCGACCGTGACCCGATCAAGGATGTCGAGCTTGATCGCGAGGCTCTTGCGGTAGTTTTCGACAGCTTCGTCAAACTGCCCCAGAGCCGTGTAGGCCAGCCCGAGGTACCCACGCGTCTGAGCTTCGCCGACGCGGTCGCCTACCTTCTCAGTGATGGCGAGTGACATCTGGTGGGAATCGAGCGCCTCGTCGAATCGCCCCATCAACCGAAGGGTAAATCCCATGTCGTTCCGAGCACGCGCTTCCCCCTTCCAGCCGCCTTCCAACTGATGCAAGGTCAGTTCCCGTCCATATGCGTCGATGGCTTCGCCGAATAACCGCCGTGCACGGAGGGAGTCACCGAGTGAATTCCACGCATCGGCCGCCCGGGTGCCGAGTTCCATACGAATGGCAACGCAGCTTCGATGCACCTCAATCGCCTCATCGAGACGGCGCAGCTCTCGCAGCGCATTGCCGAGACTCCCCAACGCATCACTCTCGTCCATGCGGTTGCCGGAGGCCCGCCCCGCTGCGACACCGATCAAGGAAGTGCTGTACCAGTCGTCGAGATAACGCCATCTGGCGAGATAGACGGAGACGATCGAGCTCAACCGCGCGACGGTAAGCCATCGACCATCGGCATACGCCGCATGGACAGCAGCGATGAGGTTGGAGTACTCGGCATCAAACCAGCTCACCGAGTCCCAGCCGCTCGGGAACGCCCTTGCGGCAAAGTTCTCGAATTCTGCACGCAGAGCCCCGTTCACCGAAATGGAGCGATCGGCGGCCACGTAGGCGGCCACGCACAATTCGTAGTATTCGTAGAGGCGGTCAAGCGCCATACGATTTCTGGCACCAGTTATGCGGGCCTGCTCCGTAGCGTGGTCCCGAACAAGGTCGTGCATGATCCAGCGGCCGCCGCCGACACTCTGCCGGATCAGCCCGGTGGCCGCGAGAGAAGTCAGGCGGCGGCGGACCTCCCGAGGCTTCTGCCCGGTGAGGTGGGCCGCCGAATCGGTGGAGATGTCAGTACCCGGGGCGATGGCCAACAAGTCCAGCAGCTCCGCCTCCGGGATCTTCAGCAGGCGCCGTGAGCGGTCGAGTGAGACGCGGACGACGGCCCGCTGTCCGTCGTCCAGCTGGTCGAGCCGGCTGCCCGTCTCGGCGAGCGCCTCCGCCAGGTCGTCGGCAAGACCGCCCGGGGTCAGATGCGGGTCCAGGACGTGCTGGGCGGCGGCGAGTTCGAGGGCCAGCGGCAGGTACCCGCACATCTTCGCCAGCCGCAGCGCGCCCTCCGGGTCGGCGGTGATCTGCTGGGGGCGGCGCTTGGTGGTGCGCAGGGTGGTCGCCATCAGCTCGACGGAGGACTCCGGTGTCAGCACGTCGAGGTCGATCAGCTCCGCGTCCAGGTCGGCGAGGGTGTGCCGCGAGGTGATCAGCAGGCGGTGCGGCCCGGCCCCGGGGAGCAGGTGGCGGACCTGGTCAGAGGCGGAGGCGTTGTCGGCGACCACGAGGATGCCGCGCCCCTGCTGGATCCGCAGGTCCAGCTGGGCCCGGAAGAGGGCGGCCCGGCCGTCGTCGTCCGTGGGGATCCGCTCGGCCGTGACGCCGAGGGCGCGCAGGGTGGAGTCGAGGGCCTGGCCGACGGTGGTCGGGTTCTCGTCGTAGCCGTGCAGGTCGAAGAAGAGGGCGTCGGCGAACCAGCCGTTGGCGAGGGCGCGGTGGGCCACGGCGAGGGCGAGGGTGGTCTTGCCGATGCCGCCCATTCCGGCCACGGAGGCGACCAGTACCGGGTCGGCGGTGCTCGCATCCGGGTCGAGGAGGGGGAGCAGCCGCTTCAACTCCCCGTCACGGCCGGTGAAGTCCCGGGTCAGCTGCGGCAGCGGCGGGAGCGGCGGAGCGGTCGGGGCGGACGGGCGGTCCTTGGCGGCGGCGGCCCGGTTCGACTGGGCCTCGTCGAGGAGGGTGCGCCAGGAGCGCTCGTCGAACGGCCGGCCGGCCCAGGCGCTCCAGATGGTGACCAGGGCGATGAACTGACCGCTGCTGGCGGGGCTGGGCACCTTGGCCTGCGAAGGGTCTTCATGCGCCCATTCGCTGACGCGCTTGGCGGCGAACTTCCTGGCGCCGGCCGAGTTGAGGCTCTTGGCCTGCCGCTCCACCTCACGGTCGGAGGAGGGCTGCCCAGCCCGCTCGCGTGCCGCCTTCGCGGCCTGCTTCAACTCGCGCAGCCTGGTGTACAGCTCCCGCGCCGCCTGCTCGCCCAACCCCGTGCCCCCTGCCCGTGTGCTGCCCGCCCGCCGTTGCCCGTTGCCCGCCCTGCCCTCGGCGGGCAGGGCGGGCAACGCGCTGGCCAGCAGCTTAGAGCGGATTCGCCCGCGGTGCCCGGGGGTTGGGACGGGCGGCGGGCGGCGGGCGGAGTGTTGGCGGCACGCCGGGCCCGGCGCCAACCATCCGCACTGCTCACAAGGGGGCAACCCGCATGAAGCGCCGTAGCCGCAACCGCCGCCGCACCACCGCCCGCCGTCTCCTGCGCACCGCCGCGTTCGCCGGGGTGCGGGGGCTGGCCGGGTCCGCCGGTCCGGTCGTCGTGATCGTGATCAAGTGGTGGGTCGACCACCACTGATGACGGGCTGCCCGGGGGGCCGTGCTCAGCGGCTCCCCGGGCGCACCCGGCCGCCGACCTCGATCAGTCCGCCGGGGCGGACGGCCGTCACGATCTGCGAGCCGCGGCCCTGGGTGATCGTGAGGTCGCGCTGGAGTTCGGCGGTCAGGATGATGGCGGCCGCGCCGGTGGCCTCGTCCTCGTCGATGCCGTCACCGCGGCCGGGGAAGGCGCGGGCGCGGACGGTGCCGGCTGCCTCGTCCTGCCAGGCCCAGGCGTAGATCCACTCGCCGGGCGGCGGGACGTCGAGGGCGTCGACCTCGGCGGCCGAACCGTACTGCTTGGTGGTGCGGCCGGGAGCCCACTCGGCACGGCCCTCGATCCGGGTGAACTCGCCGTCGCGGCGGACGTTCACGGTGCCGGCGAGGGTGAGGAGGGAGGGGGTTCCGAGGAGCCAGGCGGAGCCCACGCAGGGGTGTCCGGCGAAGGGCAGGCGGGCGCTGGGGGTGTAGATGTCGATGGCGCCGGTTTCGGCGTCGTCGACGAAGACGGTCTCGCTGAAGCCGAGCTGCCGGGCGAACTCCTGGCGGTCGGCGGGGGTGGGGAAGGCGGAGGCCTCGCGGACGACACCGAGTGCATTGCCGTGCGAGCCGTCGGGGGCGCAAAAGACCCGAAGAACCTCATAGTCAGTCATCCCCCCAGCCAAGCACGGGGTGCGGGCGGGAGTGAAACGACTCCGTGATGAAAAAGATGGCGCGGATGTCAGTGGGCTCCAGTACTGTGCGCTGTCGTCCCCAAAGCTTTTACTTCTTCCCTACAGGAATCCTCTTTGAACCTCGACTTCAGCGCCGAGCCGCTTTTCTCCTGGTACGTCGTGCTGCTGGCCATCAGCGGTATCGCGATGGTCGTGCTGGGTGCTGCGAACCTCGGCCGCAGCCTGAGCATCGGCTGGCGCGCGATCAACATCCTTGCGGGCATCGCGTTCGCCGGATACGCGTACTACCTGGCGTTCGTCTTCGAGGGGGGCGAGTACCGGCTGTTCTTCCAGGCGTTCATCCTCCCGGTGGTCCTGATCGCCAACTCGGTGAAGGCACTGGCCACCCGCGGTACCGCCCAGGCCGCGCAGCCGGCCCCGCAGCAGTTCGGCCCGCCGGCCATGCCGTACAACCCGAACGCCCAGTACAACCCGAACGCGCCGTACCAGGCCGCCCCGGGTGCGCCGGTCGCCCCGCCGCAGCAGCCCACCCAGCCGCCCCAGGCCGGCTGAGGGAGATAGTGGTAATGCCCCGGCCCCTCGCAGAACTGCGAGGGGCCGGGGCATCGGTGTTTCTTGGGCTTGATCAGACGAGGTGGTCGAACTCCCCCGCCTTGGCCGCGAGAAGGAAGGCTCGAAGCCTTGCCGCATCGGTAGTGATGACGATGTCCGGGTCGTCCGATTCCCGAAGGTGACGAAGGTCGCTGGAGGCCGGTGCGAGTTCGAGGCAGGAGTTACCAGCGTCTCCGCCGCTGAATGACGACTTCTGCCGGGAGATTTCGGACATTACAGGGCCTCTCAAGCTTGGAGCAGGTATAGGAGGTGATGGAGAATCCCCCATGAGTCACGCGCCGGCATGCCGCGCAGGGCATCTCCCTTGTCAACTGCGGGCAGCGCAAGGTGCCCCAGCTCCTCGAACTTCTGGCCATAGGCCGCGATGCTCTCCGGATCACCATAGTGCTCAGTACGCCCCGGGGCATCCACGACGATCGTCGACAGGTCGGTGCACCCAGGATTGCAGAGCACGAACGAGCCCGAATGAGGTGGTCGCTTGGCCGCCGTGAACGGAAACACCTGGATCGTGATGTTCGGACGTTCTGCCATGTCGAGCAGATGCATCAGCTGCGCCCTCATCACGGCATCACCCGGAAACCTCATACGCAGAGCCGCTTCATGGATGATGAAGCGGAACATCCTTCGCTCGTCCAAGATCTGCTGCCGCGCCACTCGGAAGCGGACTGCGTCGGCAATGCCCCACTTCCCGTTGTTGTACGCGTCTCCATGGATGGCTTCCGCGTACGCAGGCAGCTGGAAGAGGCCCGGAAGGTAGAGGGTCTCGTAGTTGTCCACGAGGGTCGCCTGGTTTTCCAACTCCGCCAGGTCGAGCGCGAGCGACGGAACCTTCCCCTTGAACTCCGTCCACCAGCCCTTGCCATCGCTGGCGCCGAGCTCCTGCAGAATCGCGACGTAGGTCTCATCCGTGCACCCATAGGTGGACAGCAGCGTCGCGAGCCGCGCCGGATCGAGCCCCGTTCGAGCCGCCTCGATGTGACTGAGCTGCGGCCCGCCCATGCCGATCGTGGCACCGGCATCCTTCACCGCCAGCCCGGCAGCCTCACGCAGTCTCCTCAGCTCAGCGCCGAATCGCTTCTGCCGCTCGCTGATTCCCCTCCACGGGCACCGACACCAACCTCGACGGCCGCATCCTGGTCGACTTCGGCAACGCCCCCGCCAGCACCCTGCTCAATCTCCACACCCTCCTCCTCGACCACAAGGAGGACCACCCGTGAGCCTCCTCGCCCACACCGAGCGCACCACCGTCGCCTACCTCGCCGTCGAGGCCGTGCCCGACGCCGCCCTCCAACTCCGCGTGGCCGTCGACCTCGACATCCACGCCGCCCCCGGCGAGCACCTCGCCCTCCCGCTCACCCGGGACCAGGCCGAAGAGCTCCTGCACACCCTCGCCGTCCGCCTCACCCCCACCCGGGCGGTCCGATGAGGCCCGGCGCCGCCGCCTTCCTCATCGGCACGGCCTTCACCCTTCTCCTCGCTCTCGCGATCGCCACCGTCGTCCTCGGCGTCATCACCGCCCTCAACACCACCAGGCCGGACGACGACGACCCGCGCTGACCCCGCCGCACCCCACCCCCTCCGGAAGGGCGCCACCGTCATGCCCCAAACGCCCCCGCCGCCCCTGGACACCCTCCTCGCCAACGCTCTCGCCGCCACCCACTACGCGGTCGCCACCGCCTTCCTCACCCACGCCCGGCAGCACCGCATCCCCACCCAACTCCCCTACTGCCCCGACGACTTCGACTGGCCCCAGCTCGAAGCCCTGATCCACCGCCTCGGCTACGAGGCCGACGAGTCCGACGCCGCCCTCAACCTCTACCGGCTCCTCACCGCCGTCCAGCGCATCGCCTACCGCGAGGGCGCCGGCCGCAACGCCAACTGGCACCCCGCCCGCCTCAACCCCAGACCGGCACCCGGCGCATAACCACCTCAGCCACCGCCACCGCACCCGGAGCAGGAAGTCGGCCCGTCCGACTTCCCACGCCACCCCCCGCTGCTTGCATCCTTGCCACCCACCCCGCACATCCCGTGGGAGCCAGAAGAGGAGCCAGAACCTCAGGAACCGACCGCAGGAACGGGAACGGTGAACACCCCCACGACATCCGCCACGTGCTCACCCTCCTCCGCCGTCTCCCAGTTCGGGTAGTTCACCTCGCGCGAACCCCCGATGCGCTCGTACCCCTGCTCATGGATCCAGGTGAGCACCGCGTCGTGCACACCCGCCATCGTCGCGAAATCCCGGTGCTTCTTCCCCAGCTCCGTGTACACCTCCCGGTGCGCGGGCTCGATCCGCACCCCGATCGCCCCCACGGGCTCCACCGTGTTCATCGTCGGGACGCAGACCTCGACCGGGCCGTCCGAGTCGTCGCTCACGATGCCGTGGTAGATGGCGAAGAGCGGTCCGGACAGGCAGGCGCCGGTTGTCCGCATGTGGGCGAAGATCGCCTCGGTCGCCTCACCGAGGAAGCCGAGGAGGCCCTCGGCGGTGACATGGCGCCGGATGAACAGCACCTTCTGCTCGGGTACGTCGCGCTCGGCCATCTCGTACATGCGCGGATTCCTTCCGGCCAGAACCTCTCGGGCGTAGCCCACCGCCTCCCGGCGGGCCGTGTGCACGGACCGCTCCTTCCGCCAGTAGGCGTCGAGCAGCCGGACGGACTCGGTTCCACCCGGGTCGAGCACCCCCGCGATCAGCGCCAGGGGCATCCCGGTGGCGCGCAGCAGCGCGATCCTGCGGGCCCGCTCGACCTGGGCCGGGGTGTAGCGGCGGAAGCCGGTCCGCGGATCGACGTGCGCGGGCGACAGCAGCCCCCGGTCCCCGTACAACCGCAGTGCCTTGTGGCTCAGCCCGGTCCTGGCCGCAAGCTCCCCGATGCCGATCAAGTCCTCATGCATGCCGCCACTCTGCGCCCTCCCCCAGGGGCAGGGGCAATCGCGTCCGCCCAGTGCGAGCCCCCGCACAGGACGTCGGCCCCGCCGATTTTCCACCCCCCGACGCCCGGCCCCCGACGCCCGGCCCCTCTCCGGGCCGCCCCTGAGGAGAACCCCGACAGGGCGTCCGCCTTCCCGGTGAGAAGGGTCGGGGTCTGGATCGCCATCCAGGCTGAGGATTCGGCGGAGGCCGCGGCGGAGCATGGAAGTACGCCCACCGGAGAGCCCGGCACTGGGGCGCGACACCACGGAGACCGTCATGAGCCGCCTCGCCCGCCCCCGCCACAACCGCGTGATCGCCGGCGTCTGCGCCGGGATCGCCCAGCGCTTCGGCCTGACCCCGTGGACGGTCCGGCTGATCTTCCTGGTGTCCTGTCTGCTGCCCGGCCCGCAGTTCCTGATCTACCTGGCGCTCTGGTTGCTGCTCCCCCAGGAGCCGTGAACCCTCCGCCCGAGCGCCGAGGCCACCGCGGCCTGAGGCCACTGCGGGCCCGCTCCCCCGCGCCGACCACCAGGCGGGCACGAACGCCGACGGGCCGCCCGCCCCGGGGTCACCGGAGCGGACGGCCCGTCGCCGTGTACGGCGGAGCCGGAGCTCAGCCGCCCAGGCCCGGCAGCGGCAGGGTGTTGGTCAGCCCTCCGAGCGGGGTCTTGTCGAGGCCGGGGACGCTGGGCACGGCGCCCCGGGTCTCTCCGGCCATCGGCGCGGCGTCCGCCACCGGGGCGGCGGCCTGGCCCGCGCTCGGGGCGAGGGTGCCCAGGGTGCCGGCGACCTTGTCGCCGCCCGGCAGCTTGGCCGCGGTGTTGGTGACGGCGCCGGTCACGGCCGGGTTGGTCACCGCGCCGGTGGGGAGCCCGAGGCCGCCGGCGGCAACGGGGTCCGCGGACGCGCTGCCGGCGCCGACCGCGGCGATGGCGATACCGAGCGCCGCGGTGCCGGCTGCCTTGAGAGTGGCCTGCTTCATGAGTTCGTCCCCTTGGATCCTCGTCGGTGGCCGACGCCCGGACATGGCGGTGAACGCCGCACCGTGTCAGCAGTGACTGGCACACCGTAGTGATTGGGTCGCACGAGGATCAAAGGGCGTTAACCCACACGAGTGGGTAGTCGGATGAACGCCAATGTCCGTGCCAGACAAAGCCGTTCATCCGACGATCAGGCGATCGACTCAGCCGGCGGAGCTGAACAGCCACTCCGCCTTGAGCTCGGCGTAGCCCGGCTTGATCACGTCGTTGATCATCGCCAGCCGCTCGTCGAACGGGAGGAACGCCGACTTCATCGCGTTCACGGTGAACCACTCCATGTCGGCCAGCGTGTAGCCGAACGCCTCCACCAGGTGCTCGAACTCGCGGCTCATGCTGGTACCGCTCATCAGCCGGTTGTCGGTGTTCACCGTCACCCGGAACTTCAGGCGGCTGAGCAGGCCGATCGGGTGCTCGGCGTACGAGGTGGCGGCCGCCGTCTGCAGGTTGGAGGTCGGGCACATCTCCAGCGGGATGCGCTTGTCGCGCACGTACGCGGCGAGGCGGCCGAGCTCGACGCCGCCGTCCTCGTTCACCGTGATGTCGTCGACGATCCGCACGCCGTGGCCGAGCCGGTCGGCGCCGCAGCACTGCAGGGCCTCCCAGATCGACGGCAGGCCGAAGGCCTCGCCCGCGTGGATCGTGAAGTGGTTGTTCTCGCCCTTGAGGTAGTCGAAGGCGGCCTGGTGGCGGGTGGGGGGGTACCCCGCCTCGGCACCGGCGATGTCGAAGCCGACCACGCCGCGGTCGCGGTGGCGGTTGGCCAGCTCGGCGATCTCCGAGGAGCGGGCCGCGTGCCGCATCGCGGTGATCAGGGTGCCGACGCGGATCCGGTGGCCGGCCGCGCGGGCGTTGGCCTCGCCGAGGCGGAAGCCCTCGTTGACGGCGTCGACGACCTCGTCGAGGGTGAGGCCGGCCTCCAGGTGCTGCTCCGGGGCGTAGCGGACCTCGGCGTAGACGACGCCGTCGGCGGCCAGGTCCTCGGCGCAGTCGGCGGCGACCTTGATCAGGGCCTCGCGGGTCTGCATCACGGCACAGGTGTGCGCGAAGGTCTCCAGGTAGCGGACCAGCGAGCCGGAGTCGGCGGCCTCGCGGAACCATTCGCCGAGCTTGACCGGGTCGGTGGTGGGAAGGCCCTCGTAGCCGCAGGCGGCGGCCAGCTCGACGACGGTCTCCGGACGCAGGCCACCGTCGAGGTGGTCGTGCAGGAGCACCTTCGGCGCGCGGGCGATCTGGTCGGTGGTGGGGATCCGGGGGCCGGTGCCCGCGGTGGTGACAGGGATCTGCTTCTCCATTGCGGGAGTGTAGCCCCTACGCGCGTAGAACGACTATCGCCAACAGGGCCGAATCGGCCAATGTCCACCGGAAATTCCACCGGACGGACGATCCGGGCCGCCTCCCGGTCAGTCGTGCTGCAGCAGCCGTCCGCGCCGCGACAGCACGAAATCCCGGAACGCGGCCACCGGCGGGGTGAGCGGGCGGCCCGCCGCCCAGGCCAGGCCGATCGCCCGCCGGGTGCGCGGCGCCGTCACCTCCAGCTCCACCACCCCGGGCCGGGGCACCAGCCCTGGCGGCAGCAGCGCCACCCCCAGCCCCGCCGCGACCAGCCCGCGCAGCGTCTCGGCGTCCTCCCCCTCGAACGCGATCCGCGGCACGAAGCCGGCCTCCGCACAGAACCCGTCCGTGATCGCGCGCAGCCCGTACCCGCGCTCCAGCCCGACGAACGGCTCCTCGGCCACCTCCGCCAGCCGGATCCGGCGCCGCCCGGCCAGCCGGTGGTCGCCCGGGACGGCCAGGTGCAGCCGCTGCTCGTCCAGCGGCCGGGCGACCAGCGCCGGGTCGTCCGGCACCGGGGCGACCAGGCAGAGGTCCAACTCCCCGGCCCGCAGCCGCTCCAGCATCGCCCCGACGTAGTCCTGCACCAGCTGGAACCGCACCTGCGGATGCGCCGCCCGGAAGCCTCGCAGCAGCGCCGGGACGGCGTCCGTCCCCATGGTGTGCAGGAAGCCGAACGCCACCCGCCCGACCGCCGGGTCCACCTCGGCCCGGGCCGCCTCGGCGCCGCGCTCGACCTCCGCCAGCGCCCGCTCCACCGAGGCGAGCAGCAGCCGGCCCGCCCTTGTCAACCGGACCGTCCGCCCCTGACGGGCCAGCAGGACGACCCCCAGGTCCTCCTCCAGCCGGGCCACCGCACGGGACAGCGTCGGCTGCGGCATCCCCAGCAGCGCGGCCGCCTGCGTCACATGCTCCAGCCGCGCCACGGCGGCGAACTGGGCCAGCCGGGGCGCCAGTTGGGCGGCCGGCAGCTCCGGCCCCAGCTCCGCCAACCGGTGCGGCGGCTCCGCGCCCACTCCGTCGAACGTCACAACCGCCCCTTCCGACCGCGATCGATCCGCCACCACCTGCACTCATACCGGTGTACATCGATTATCGACCAATCATGCATTGGACGCATCAAACGCACCGGCCTAGGTTCAGGGACATGCAGCCCGCCAGTACCGGGGCATCCGTGGCCGTGCCGGATGCCCTCACCCACCCGTCCTCCCTCTTCGCCGACGACCGCCACCGCCCCGGGCAGCGCGCCTTCCGCCGCGCCAACCTCGCCCTGTTCGCCGCCGGCATCGCGACCTTCGTCCTGCTGTACTCCACCCAGGGCCTGCTGCCGATCCTCTCGGCCGACCTCGGGATCACCCCCGGCCAGGCCAGCTGGACGGCCTCCGCCGCCACCCTCGGCCTCGCCCTCGGACTGCTCCCGGCCAGCGCGCTCTCCGACCGGTACGGGCGCACCGCCGTGATGACGGCCTCGGTGCTCGCCGCCTCCGCCCTCGCGCTGGCCCTGCCGTTCGCCCCCGACCTCACCACCCTGGTCGTGCTGCGCGTCGTCCAGGGCGCCGCCCTCGCCGGCCTGCCCGCCACCGCGATGGCCTACCTCGCCGAGGAGGTCCACCCCAGCGCCCTGGCCTCCGCGATGGGCCTGTACGTGGCCGGCAACAGCATCGGCGGCATGGGCGGGCGACTGCTCTCCGGCTGGACGGCCGCCGGCCTCGGCTGGCGCTGGGGCCTGGCCGCCTCCGCCGCGCTCGCCCTGCTGGCCGCACTCGCCTTCCGGCTGCTGATCCCCGCCGCCCGGCACTTCACCCCGGCACCGGTGGACGCCCGCGCCCTGGCCCGCACCGTCGGCCGCCACCTGCGCAACCCGCTGCTGGTCCGGCTGTACGCGCTCGGGCTGCTGTTCATGGCCGTCTTCGGCGCGGTCTACAACACCGTCGGCTACCGGCTGATCGGCGCGCCCTTCAACCTGCCGGAGTCGGTCGCCGCCTCGATCTTCGTGGTCTACCTGGTCGGCACCGGCACCTCGGCCGCGGCCGGCCGGCTCTCCGGACGGCTCGGGCGACGCGGCGCGCTGTACACCGCGATCGGCGTGACCGCCGTCGGCCTGCTGCTCTCGCTCGCCGACTCGCTGCTCTGCGCGCTGCTCGGCCTGGTCCTGATCACGGCCGGCTTCTTCGCCGGCCACGCCACGGCCTCCTCGGCCGTCGGCCGCACCGCCACCGAGGGCCGCGCCCAGGCCTCCGCGCTGTACCTGATCGCCTACTACCTGGGCAACAGCCTCGGCGGCACCATCGGCGCCGACGCCTACCACTCCACCGGCTGGCCCGGCGCCGCCGCCGTCGGCCTGACCGCCATGACCCTCGCCGCGGCCGTCACCCTCTACGCCACCCGCCAGGCCATCACCGCCCGCCGCACGGCAAACGGTCTGCCGGGCAGACTTTCCGCCCAGTAGGCAGGCGCGCGTCCGGATGTCTGGGAGCTCACCTGGGCTCCCGACGGCCGGGCCACCTTCAGCTACGGGACGCCCGTCCAGGACGGTGAACCGCACATCGTCTGGCGCCGGATCGGCACCCACGAGGTCTTCCAGCGGCCCTGACCCCCGTCGGCCTCCCATGGGCTTCTCTCGGCGGATACCTGACACTCGCTGTCAGGTATCCGCCGTAGCTTTCCTCTCGTCCCGCCCGCTCGACCAGAGGAACCGACCATGGCCACCTTCGTTCTCGTCCCCGGCATGCTGCACGGCGCCTGGTGGTACCGGCCGATCACCGACGGGCTGCGGGCCGCCGGCCACGAGGTCTACCCGCTGACACTGACCGGGGTGAGCGAGCGGGGGCACCTGAACAACGGGGCGGTCAACCTGGAGACGCACATCCAGGACGTGCTGGCCACCCTGGAGGCCGAGCGGCTCACGGACGTGGTGCTGGTCGGGCACAGCTACGGCGGGATGGTCCTCTCCGGCGTGGCCGACCGGGCGCCGGAGCGGATCCGGGCGCTGGTGTACGCGGACGCCTTCGCGCCGCGCGACGGCGAGTCGGCCTACGGGATCGTCAACGAGATCTGGAAGCAGCGCTACCTGGCCGGCGCCGCCGTCGGCGACGGCACCACCGTCCTCGGGCTGAGCCCCTTCCTGGACCCGCGCGCCACCGTCCACCCGGTGGCCACCCTGTTCCAGCGGGTCTCCCTCACCGGCGCCCTGGACACCGTCACCCGCCGCACCTACATCCACGCCGAGCGCTTCGAGGACAGCCCGCTCGCGGAGACGTACGAGCGCCTGCGCGAGGACCCCTCCTGGACCGTCCACACCCTCCCCGTCGGCCACGACCTGGTCCGCGAGGCCCCCGAGGAGTTCCTGAAGATCGCCCTCTCCGCCGCCGAGTGACGCCCGCCCGGGGCGTCGGCACCCCGACCCTCGACACCGGTGTCCTGCGCACGTACGCCTGATCCGGCGTACGTGCGCAGGCCCGCCCGCTACGCGATGCGGTCCAGCACGATCGGGTTCGGGGTGAACGCGGTACCCGCCGGGGCGACCTCGATGCCGCCGGCCAGCGCCTCGATCGCGTACTCGAAGCGCTCGGGGGTGTCGGTGTGCAGGGTCAGCAGCGGCTGGCCGGCCACCACGGTGTCACCGGGCTTGGCGTGCATCTCGATGCCGGCGCCGGCCTGCACCGGGTCCTCCTTGCGCGCGCGGCCGGCGCCCAGGCGCCAGGCGCTGACGCCCACCGCGTAGGCGTCCAGCGAGGTGAGCACACCGGAGGCGGGCGCCGGGATGACGTGCTGCTCGCGGGCGACCGGCAGCGGGGCGTCGACGTCGCCGCCCTGCGCGGTGATCATGCGGCGCCAGTGGTCCATCGCGGAGCCGTCGCGGAGCGCGTCGGCCGGGTCCTTGCCGTGCACGCCCGCGGCGGCCAGCATCTCGCGGGCCAGCGCCAGGGTGAGCTCGACGACGTCCGCCGGGCCGCCGCCGGCCAGCACCTCGACGGACTCCCGGACCTCCAGCGCGTTGCCCGCGGTGAGGCCGAGCGGGGTGGACATGTCGGTGAGCAGCGCGACGGTGTTGACGCCCGCCGCCTTGCCCAGGCCGACCATGGTGCGGGCCAGCTCCTGGGCGTCGGCGAGGTTCTTCATGAACGCGCCGGAGCCGACCTTGACGTCCAGCACCAGCGCGCCGGTGCCCTCGGCGATCTTCTTGGACATGATCGAGGAGGCGATCAGCGGGATCGCCTCGACCGTTCCGGTCACGTCGCGCAGCGCGTACAGCTTCTTGTCGGCGGGGGCCAGGCCGTCGCCGGCCGCACAGATCACCGCGCCGGACGAGCGCAGCACGTCCATCATCTCGTCGTTGGAGAGCAGCGCGCGCCAGCCGGGGATGGACTCCAGCTTGTCGAGCGTGCCACCGGTGTGGCCGAGGCCGCGGCCGGAGAGCTGCGGGACGGCGGCGCCGCAGGCGGCGACCAGCGGGGCGAGCGGCAGGGTGATCTTGTCGCCGACGCCGCCGGTGGAGTGCTTGTCGCTGGTGGGCAGCGGCAGCGAGGAGAAGTCCATCCGGACGCCGGAGCGGATCATGGCGTCGGTCCAGCGGCTGATCTCGCGCAGGTTCATGCCGTTCAGCAGGATCGACATGGCCAGGGCGGACATCTGCTCGTCGGCGACCTCGCCGCGGGTGTAGGCGTCGATCACCCAGTCGATCTGAGCGTCGCTCAGCTCTCCGCGGTCTCGCTTGGTCCTGATGACGGAGATGGCATCCATGGGGTACTCCAAGAAGGGTTTCAAAAAGCGAAGAGTGTCGCGAAAGGCCGGTGATCGACCCACTCGCGACACTCTACGCGCGTAACAAATATCGGGGCTAGAGCCGCTCCGGCCCGAAAGCGTCGGGCAGGACCTCGCTCATCGGCTTCACCCCGGAGGGCAGCTCGACCAGCAGCTCCGGCCCGCCGTGCTCGTAGAGCAGCTGGCGGCAGCGGCCGCAGGGCATCAGCAGCTGCCCCTGGCCGTCCACACAGGTGAACGCGACCAGCCGGCCGCCGCCGGTGGCGTGCAGGCTGGAGACCAGCCCGCACTCGGCGCAGAGCGCGAGCCCGTACGAGGCGTTCTCGACGTTGCAGCCGGTGACCAGCCGCCCGTCGTCCACCAGGGCGGCCGCCCCGACCGGGAACCTGCTGTACGGCGCGTACGCGTGGGTCATCGCCTCGCGGGCGGCGGCGCGCAGCTCGTCCCAGTCGACGGCGGGAGCGGCCGTCACTTGCCCTGGCCCTTGCGGTAGATCTGGCCGTCGGCCTTCGGCGGCCGCAGCCGCTGCGAGGCCAGCGCGAGCACCACCAGGGTGATCACGTACGGCGTCGCGACGATCAGCGGGCGCTGCACCTCCTCGGTGGTCGCGTACCAGGCGAACAGGCCGCCGGAGACCACGAAGGTGACCGCCGCGGAGGTCAGCTTGCGGCGGTACAGGTTCCAGAACGCCAGCAGGAGCATCGCGATGGCGACCGCCAGGATCAGCACGTGCACCGACTCCGGGTCGCGCAGCTGGAGGCTGTCGGTGAAGCCGAACAGGCCGGCGCCCATGGCGAGACCGCCGGGCATCCAGTTGCCGAAGATCATCGCCGCGAGGCCGATGAAGCCGCGGCCGTTCGTCTGGCCGTCCTTGTAGAAGTGCGCCGCGACCAGCGAGAGGTACGCACCGCCGAGGCCCGCGAAGGCACCGGAGGCGACGACCGCGTAGTACTTGTACTTGTAGACGTTCACGCCCAGCGACTCGGCCGCGGTCGGGTTCTCACCGCAGGAGCGCAGCCGCAGGCCGAACACCGTGCGCCAGAGCGCGAAGTAGCTGACCACGATCAGCGCGCCGGCCAGCAGCACGACCACCGAGATGTTGGTGACCAGGCCGCCGAGCACACCGGCGACGTCGGAGACCAGGAACCAGTGGTGGAGCTCGATGTCCTTCAGCCCGGAGGAGAGCCCCGGAATGGTGATGTACGGCAGCGGATCGGCCGGCGGGGACTGGTTCGCGCCGGCACCGACGGAGATGTAGTCCTTGTAGTAGATCCGGTTGACGTACGCGCAGATGCCGGGGATCAGCAGGTTGACGCCGACACCGGAGACGATGTGGTCGACGCCGAAGGTCACCGTGATGACGGCGTGCAGCAGACCGCCGAGCGCACCGCCGAGCATGCCGGCCACCAGGCCGAACCACGGGCTGACCAGGTAGCCGCCCCAGGCGCCGCAGAAGGTGCCGGCGACCATCATGCCTTCGAGGCCGATGTTGACCACGCCGGCCCGCTCGGACCAGAGACCGCCCAGACCGGCCATGCCGATCGGCACGGCGGCGCTGAGCGCGGCGGTGACCTGCCCGGAGGAGGTCAGCGAGTGGTTGTCGGTGATCATCCCGACGGCGGAGAAGAGGACCAGGGCGCCCGCGATCAGCAGCAGCACCACGGGCCAGGACATCTTGCGCTTCTTGGCGGGAGCGCCCGGCGCCTTCGCGCGGGCAGCGGTGGCCGTGCTCATGCGGACACCTCCTTCTTCTCGTTGGCCGCGGCGGCCTGGGCGGCGAGCTCGGCGCCGACCTTCTGCTGCTGGCGCTTGAGGCCGTAGCGCCGCACCAGCTCGTAGGCGACGACGACGCAGATGACGATGGTGCCCTGCATGACCGGGACGATCTCGAACGGGAAGCCGCCGTTCTGCGGCAGCGGCAGCTGGGAGCCGGTGGCGTCCAGGAAGGCGAACAGCACGGCGGCGAAGGCCATGCCGATCGGGCTGTTGCGGCCCAGCAGCGCGACCGAGATGCCGAGGAAGCCGAGGCCGCCCTGGAAGCTCTGGCCGAAGTTGTACGAGTTCTGCAGCAGCTCGGGCAGGCCGATCAGACCGGCCAGCGCGCCGGAGACCACCATCGAGATGACGACCATGCGCTTGACGTTCACACCGGACGCGGTGGCCGCGGTCTCCGAGCGGCCGGTGGCGCGCAGGTCGAAGCCGAAGCGGGTGCGGGTCAGGGTGAACTGGAAGGCCACGCCGACCAGGATCGCGATGAAGAGGAAGCCGTAGAGCGGGCCGCCGTCGGTGTTGATCGCGAAGAAGTGGCTGGACTCCGAGACCGGGCTGGTCTGGATGGAGTTGCTCGTGGTGCCCTTCTCCGGCGCGAAGACGCCGGGGACGAGCAGCAGGCCGACGATGGCGATCGCGATGGCGTTCAGCATGATGGTCGAGATGACCTCGCTGACGCCGCGCAGGACCTTCAGCAGACCGGCGATGCTCGCGTACAGGCCACCGACCAGCATGGCGGTGATCAGCAGCAGCGGGATCTGGATGAACGACGGCAGGTCGAGCCGGCTGCCGACGAAGGCCGCGAACAGCGCCGCGACCTTGTACTGGCCCTCGACACCGATGTTGAAGAGGTTCATCCGGAAGCCGAAGGCGGCGGCCGCGGCGGCCAGGTAGTAGGTGGTGGACCGGTTGAGGATCGCCACCTGGCCGTCCGACTTGGTGGCGTACGTGATCATCACGTTCCACGCGTCGAACGGGTTCTTGCCGGAGGTCGCCAGCAGCACCGAGCAGATCGCCACGGACAGCACGACGGCGAGCACCGGCGCGGCAAGGGCGAGCACGATCTTCTCGCCGTCGAACCGCTTCGCCGGGCGGGGCTTGGCGGCGGGGTTGGGACTGGTCATGTGGCTACTCCCCCGCCTGCGGGTCGGCGGTGTCGGTGGGGGTGTCGGACGGGGTGCCGTCCTCGGCCTCGGCGGCCTCGGTGCCCTCCGCGCGGACCGCGTGGGACTCCTCCACGGCCTCCGCGTCGGACTCGATGTGGCCGCTGGCCGCACCGGTCATGGCGGTACCCAGGTCCTCGGCGGTGACGGTGGCCGGGTCGGCATCGGCGACCAGACGGCCGCGGTAGATCACCCGAATGGTGTCGGAGAGACCGATCAGCTCGTCCAGGTCGGCCGAGATCAGCAGGACGGCGAGGCCGGCCCGCTGGGCGGTCCGGATGTGCTCCCAGATCTGCGCCTGCGCGCCGACGTCCACACCACGGGTGGGGTGGGCGGCGATCAGCAGCTTGGGGGCGTGGCTCATCTCGCGGCCGATGATCAGCTTCTGCTGGTTGCCGCCGGAGAGGGAGGCCGCGGTGACCTCGATGCCGGGGGTGCGGACGTCGTACTGCTCGACGATCCGCTGGGTGTCCTTGCGGGCACCGGCCGGGTCGAGCAGGACGCCCTTGGAGTTCGGGGCCTCGGTGACGTGGCCGAGGATCCGGTTCTCCCAGAGCGGGGCCTCCAGCAGCAGGCCGTGCCGGTGGCGGTCCTCGGGGATGTAGCCGATGCCGGCCTCGCGGCGGGCCCGGGTGAGGGTGCCGGAGAGGTCCTTGCCGTCCAGGGTGACCGTGCCGCCGTCCAGCGGCAGCATGCCCATGATGGCCTCGACCAGTTCGGCCTGGCCGTTGCCCTCGACGCCGGCGATGCCGAGGATCTCGCCCTTGTGGATGCGCAGCGAGATGTCGTCCAGCACCACGCGCTCGATGCCCTCGGCGTCGGTCTTCGCGATCCGCAGGTCCCGGACGGTGAGCATCTCGTCGGTGGTGACGGTGGACTCGCGGCTCTCCGGGGAGGGGAGCTCGGCGCCGACCATCAGCTCGGCGAGCTGGCGGGCGCTGACGCTCTTCGGGTCGGCGTCGCCGACCGTGGTGCCGCGCCGGATGACGCTGATCGCGTCGGCCACCGACAGCACCTCGTGCAGCTTGTGCGAGATGAAGATGACGGTGACGCCCTCGGCCTTGAGCTCACGCAGGTTGTCGAACAGCGCGTCGACCTCCTGCGGGACGAGGACGGCGGTGGGCTCGTCGAGGATCAGGATCTTGGCGCCGCGGTAGAGCACCTTGAGGATCTCGACCCGCTGGCGGTCCGCGACGCCGAGGTCCTCGACCAGCGCGTCCGGGCGCACGCCCAGGCCGTACTGGTCGGAGATCTCCTTGATCTTCGCCTTCGCCTTGGCGCCGATGCCGTACAGGGCCTCGCCGCCGAGGACGACGTTCTCCCAGACGGTCAGGTTGTCGGCGAGCATGAAGTGCTGGTGCACCATGCCGATGCCGCGGCCGATCGCGTCGCCGGGGGTGTTGAACTCGCACATCTCGCCGTTGACGGCGATGGTCCCCTCGTCCGGCTTCTGCATGCCGTAGAGGATCTTCATCAGCGTCGACTTGCCGGCGCCGTTCTCACCCATCAGGGCGTGCACGGTGCCGGTGCGGACGGTGAGGTTGATGTCGTAGTTGGCTACGACGCCGGGGAAGCGCTTGGTGATGCCGCGCAGTTCGACGGCCGGTGTCGCCGTCCCCGCGCTGGGGGTACCGCCCTTGCTGAGGGCGGGGTCGGATGCGGTGATGGCGATCTCCTGGTGGTCTGGAGGCGCGTCGTTGCGCTGGAGGGCCAAGAAAAAACGGTGGGGTACGGGACGGGGCCCGGGGGTACGCATTGAGCGCACCCAGCCGGGCCCCTCCCTGATGCCGTGTCAATCATTGCGCTGCCGGGCAGGTGGCAGCGGGAGCTACGTCCGGGCGCGCCTTACGGGGCGGTCGGGACGGTGGTGGCGCCGCTCTTGATCGCGGTGGCGGCCTCGTTCAGCTTGCCCTGGATGTCGTCGATCTTGCCGCCGGTGGTGGCGAGCGAGACGCCGTCGGCCTTCAGGTCGAAGTTCTTCACACCGGTGAAGATGGCGCCCTTCTTGGCGGACTCGATGTAGGAGAAGACGGCCTTGTCCACGTTCTTCACCATCGAGGTGAGGATGCTGGCCTTGTACTTCGCCAGGGCCGGCTGCGCGGCCTGGTCGGAGTCGACGCCGATGGCGAGGGCACCCGACTTGTTGGCGACGGCCTCGATGGCGCCGTTGCCGGAGGAGCCGGCGGCGGAGTAGATGACGTCCGCGCCCTTGTCGAGCTGGCCCTGCGCGGCCTCCTTGCCCTTGTCGGGCGAGTTGAAGCCGGAGAAGTCCGGGGGCGTGGTCAGGTAGGTGGTCTCGACCGTGATGTCCGGGGTGATGGACTTCGCGCCGGCCTTGTAGCCCGCCTCGAACTTCTTGATCAGCTCGGTCTGCACGCCGCCGATGAAGCCGATGTGCTTGGTCTTGGACTTGAGCGCGGCGGCCACGCCGGCCAGGTACGAGCCCTCCTGCTCCGAGAACGTCAGCGAGGTGACGTTGCTCGGCTGGGCGTCGGACGCCGAGTCGATGATCGCGAACTTGGTGTTCGGGTTCTCCTTGGCGATCTTGTTGACCGCGTCCTGGTACACGAAGCCGACCGCGATGATCGGGCTGTAGCCGGCGGTGACCAGGTTCTTGAGCCGGGTCTCCTTGTCGGCCTCGGCCTCGCCGGTCTTGGCGTCGGCCTCGGTGACGGCGACGCCGAGATCGGCCTTGGCCTTGTCCAGGCCACGGGCGGCGGAGTCGTTGAACGACTGGTCGCCACGACCGCCGATGTCGTACGCCATGCCGACCTTGAGGCTGCCCTCGGAGGCTCCGGCAGAAGCGGTGGTGTCGTTGCTCTTTGCGCCGCAAGCGGCGAGCGAGGCAATGCCCAGGGAACCCGAGAGCACAACCGCAGCGAGCTTAGTAGAACGGCGCAAGGGAGTATCTCCTTCTCACACGCACCCGTTTAGCGTGGTCGGACGCCACCGTAACGCGCGTAGAACACGGTTGTATTACGGGCCGCCGGAGCATTCGGGTTGTTATCAAACCGTGGTCTCACGGCCTTCCCGAGGCTCCTTTGCCGTGCGCGGACGGCGGGTGCTGTTGGAGCAGCCCAGTTTACGCAACCGAAGATAAAGCCCGGATCGGTATAACTAGGACGATTTGGACACCCGGAGTTTCCCGGGCCTCCTACGCCGCGGGCCCCTCGCCCGCGTCCAGCGCCAGGGCCGCGAACAGCTCCACGCCGATCCCGATCGCCCGCTCGTCCACGTCGAAGCGGCCCTGGTGCAGGTCCCGCACGGTCGTGTCGCCCGGGGTGCGGACGCCAAGGCGGGCCAGCGCCCCCGGGGCGTGCTCCAGGTACCAGGAGAAGTCCTCGCCGCCGAGGCTCTGCTCGGTGTCCTCCACGACGGTGTGGCCGTCCTGCCCGAACCGGGCCGTCATGGCGGCCTCCAGCAGGCCCACCGAGACCGCCTCGTTGACCACCGGCGGCACCCCGCGGTGGTAGTCGAGGGTCCACTTCGCCCGGTAGGTCTCGGCCAGCTTGGCGATCAGCTCGTGCAGCAGGTCCGGCGCCTCGCGCCAGCCGTCCAGCTCCAGGCAGCGGACGGTGCCCTCCAACTCGGCGTGCTGCGGGATGACGTTCGGCGCGGAGCCGGAGGCGATCCGGCCCCAGACCAGGCTGACGCCCCAGCGCGGGTCCATCCGGCGGGCCAGCGCGGCGGGCAGGTCGGCGGCCATCCGGGCGATCGCGGTCACCAGGTCGGTGGTCAGGTGCGGCCGGGCGGTGTGGCCGCCGGGGCCGTCCAGGTGCAGCTCCAGGCGGTCGCAGGCCGAGGTGATCGCCCCGGTGCGCAGCGCGATCCGCCCGGCCTCCACCTTGGGGTCGCAGTGCACCGCGAAGATCCGGCCGACCCCCTCCATCCCGCCGGCGTTGATGACGTCCAGCGCCCCGCCCGGCATGACCTCCTCGGCGGGCTGGAAGAACAGCCGGACCGGGCGGCGCAGCTCGCCGGTGCGGGCGGCCTCGGCCAGGACCAGCGCGGTGCCGAGCACGACGGAGGTGTGCACGTCGTGGCCGCAGGCGTGGGCCCGGCCGGGGACGGTCGAGCGGTACGGCGCCTCGGTCTTGGCGTCGTCGATCGGCAGCGCGTCGATGTCCGCGCGGAAGGCCAGGAACTCGGCGCCGCGCGGCGCCCCCGCCGGGACGATGTCGACGATCAGCCCGGTGCCGCCCGGCAGCACCCGCGGGGCGAGGCCGGCCGCCACCAGGCGGTCGTGCAGCAGTCCGGTGGTGCGGAACTCCTGGCGGCCCAGCTCCGGGTGCCGGTGCAGGTCACGGCGGAAGGCGATCAGCTCGGCCTCGAATCCGGCGACCCTGGCACGCAGATCTGCGGCGGGACGGGCAGCGGTGAGGGTGACGGCCGACTCGGCGGGCTGAGAACGCTTCATCTCAACAAGGGTAGGCCTGTTGGGGGGATTTTGCCCGACTTCCCCGAAAGAAGTCCCCGGATGGGCGCATACCGGCCGAGCAGGTGGGTATGACATCTCGTTTCAGCCGCCTTCCGAGGGGTGCCTGCCCTGTGCAACGATCACTCGCGGCAAGGGTCACGGGGCAGCCCCCGACCGGCCCCGTCAAGGGCCAACCGCAGCCTTCCACACCGGCGTTGACGCCAGATCAGAACCGCTCGACGGGCGTGTACGTCCCCCACACCGCGCGCAGCGCGTCGCAGACCTCGCCGACCGTGGCCCGGGCGGCCAGCGCCTCCTTCATCGGGTACAGCACGTTGTCGCTCCCCTCGGCGGCCGTCCGCAGGGCGCCCAGGGTGCGGTCCACCGCCGAGGAGTCCCGCTCGGCGCGCAGCCGGGCGAGCCGCCCGGTCTGCCGGGCCTCGATCGCCGGGTCCACCCGCAGCGGCTGGTAGGGCTCCTCGGCGTCCAGCTGGAAGCGGTTGACCCCGACCACCGTCCGGGCTCCCGAGTCGGTCTCCTGCTGGATGCGGTAGGCGGTGCGCTCGATCTCGGACTTCTGGTAGCCCGCCTCGATCGCGGCCACCGCGCCGCCCAGCTCCTCGACCCTGGCCAGCAGCGCGACGGCGGCGGCCTCCACCTCGTCGGTCATCGCCTCCACCACGTAGGAGCCCGCGAACGGGTCGACGGTGGCGGTGACGTCCGTTTCGTAGGCCAGCACCTGCTGGGTGCGCAGCGCGAGCCGGGCGGCCTTCTCGGTGGGCAGCGCGATGGCCTCGTCGAAGCTGTTGGTATGCAGCGACTGGGTGCCGCCGAGCACGGCCGCGAGCGCCTGGACGGAGACCCGGACCAGGTTGACCTCGGGCTGCTGGGCGGTGAGCTGCACCCCGGCGGTCTGGGTGTGGAAGCGGAGCATCTGGGACTTCGGGTTCCGCGCGCCGAACTCCTCGCGCATGACCCTCGCCCAGATCCGGCGCGCGGCACGGAACTTGGCGACCTCCTCCAGCAGGGTGGTGCGGGAGACGAAGAAGAAGGAGAGCCGGGGCGCGAAGTCGTCCACGTCCATCCCGGCGGCGACGGCGGTGCGCACGTACTCGATGCCGTTGGCCAGGGTGAAGGCGATCTCCTGCGCGGGGTTCGCCCCGGCCTCGGCCATGTGGTAGCCGGAGATCGAGATGGTGTTCCAGCGGGGGATCTCGGCCCGGCAGTAGCGGAAGACGTCCGCGACCAGCCGCAGCGAGGGCTTGGGCGGGAAGATGTAGGTGCCGCGGGCGATGTACTCCTTCAGCACGTCGTTCTGGATGGTGCCGGTCAGCCGCGCGGACCGCACGCCCTGGGCCTCGCCGACCAGCTGGTAGAGCAGCAGGAGCAGGCCGCCGGGCGCGTTGATGGTCATCGAGGTGGAGACCTCGCCCAGCGGGATGCCGTCGAACAGGACGCCCATGTCCTCGACGCTGTCGATCGCCACGCCGACCTTGCCGACCTCGCCGGCCGCGACCGCGGCGTCCGAGTCGTAGCCCATCTGGGTGGGCAGGTCGAAGGCCACCGAGAGGCCGGTCGTGCCGTTGGCGATCAGCTGCTTGTACCGCGCGTTGGACTCGGCGGCGGTGCCGAACCCGGCGTACTGGCGCATCGTCCACGGCCGGCCGGTGTACATCGAGGGGTACACGCCCCGGGTGTACGGGTACTCCCCCGGGCTGCCGAGGCGCTGCGCCGCGTCCCACCCGTCCAGTGCCTCGGGACCGTACAGGGGCTCGATCGGGAAGCCCGACTCGGTGCGGCGCGGCTCGGCTGCCATGGGTCTCTCCACGGGATCGGCGGGCAGGTGCACTGGACTTCGCAATCTAGACCCTGAGGCGGTCCGGGGCCGGTGGCGAAACGGCACCCGCTCCCGCCCGTCCGGACCATCGCCATTGAGATGATCGGGTGAGCGACTGAAGTGCTTCCAAAACCGACGTGTTCCCCAGGGAGTGGCAAATGACCGAGCAGAAGGTGGCCGTGGTCACCGGTGCCAGCAGCGGAATCGGCGCGGCGACGGCCCGGCGGCTGGCGGCCGAGGGTTTCGACGTGGTGCTGACCGCCCGGCGGACCGAGCGGATCGAGGAACTGGCCAAGGAGATCGCCGGCCGCGGCGGCTCCGCCCGGGCCGTCACCCTGGACGTCACCGACCGGGCCGCGGTGAACGCCTTCGCGGCCGGGGTCGGCCGGGTGGACGTGCTGGTCAACAACGCCGGCGGGGCGATCGGCGCCGAGTCCGTGGAGGCCGGCGACCCGGCCGACTGGCTGGCGATGTACGAGGTGAACGTGCTCGGCGTGCTGCACGTGACGCAGGCGCTGCTGCCCGCGCTGCGGGCGAGCGGCGACGGCACCGTGCTGGTGCTGTCCTCCACCGCGGCGATCACCGCGTACGAGGGCGGCGGCGGCTACGTGGCGGCGAAGCACGCCGCGCACACCATCGCGGCGACGCTGCGGCTGGAGCTGTGCGGTGAGCCGATCCGGGTGATCGAGATCGCGCCGGGCATGGTGAGGTCCGAGGGCTTCGCCGTCACCCGCTTCCGGGGCGACGAGGAGAAGGCCGCGGCCGTGTACGCGGGCGTGGCCGAGCCGCTGACCTCGGACGACGTCGCGGACACCGTCGCCTGGGCGGTCACCCGGCCCTCGCACGTCAACATCGACCTGCTGGTGGTGCGCCCGCGGGCGCAGGCCGCCAACCACAAGGTCCACCGGGCCTGACCGCAGACGGGCGGGCGGCCCGGGGGCCCTGATCGAACGTGTCACCCGGCAGTGATACATACGTGCGATGAGATCTCCCCGGGCCGCCCGCCCGCAGCTTTTGCTGACCGCTCTCGCGGTCGGCACCCTGCTCCTCGTCTCCGCCTGCAACGACACCGCGAAGCCCGCCCAGGACGCGCTCGGCACGCCCGCGTCCGCCGCACCGCCGGCCACCGCGACGGCGAGCCCGACGCCGATCCCGACGCCGACCCCCAAGCCCACCGGCGCCGCGGACCCGGCGCTCAAGCCGTTCTACGGCCAGCAGATCGCCTGGGCCGCCTGCCCGGCCGACCCCGAGGCCGCCAAGGCCAAGATCGATATCTCCGGGATGCTCTGCGGCAGGCTGCACGTCCCGCTCGACTACGCCAACCCCGCCGCCGACGCGCTCGACATCGCGCTGATCAAGCTGCCGGCCCGCAAGCCCGACCAGAGGCTCGGCTCGCTGATGGTCAACCCGGGCGGCCCGGGCGGGTCCGGCATCGAGATGGTCAAGTACGGCGCCAAGGAGTACGACGGCGCCCTGCACGACCGCTTCGACGTGATCGGCTTCGACCCCCGCGGCACCGGCGAGAGCTCCCCGGTGGTCTGCTACGACGACAAGCAGCACGACGAGGCCAACCAGCTCGACTCCCCGCTGGAACCGGCGGCCCGCAGGGCCGAGCACGTCAGGGCCGCCACCGACCACGCCGCCGCCTGCCAGGCGAAGTCCGGCAGGCTGCTGCCCTTCGTCGGCACCCGCAACACCGCCCGCGACCTCGACGTGCTGCGCGCCGTGTCCGGCGACAGGAAGCTCAACTACCTCGGCATCTCCTACGGCACGTACCTCGGCGCCCTCTACGCCGAGGAGTTCCCGCAGACCACCGGCCGGCTCATCCTGGACGGCGCCGTCGACCCCGCCCAGGACCGGCTGGACCACGGCATCGACCAGCAGATCGGCTTCGAGAAGGCCTTCGAGCGCTTCGCCGCCGACTGCGTGCAGAACCACGCCGACCAGTGCCCGCTCGGCAAGGACCCGGCCAAGGCCGCCAAGAAGGCCGCCGACTTCCTGGACGGCCTGTACGACCACCCGATGACCGCGAAGGACGGCCGCAAGCTCGGCCGCGACCTCGCCTGGACGGGCACCCTGAGCATGCTCTACGGCGACGAGAAGGTCGCCTGGCAGAACCTGCGCAACGGCCTCGGGTGGGCCATGGTCGGCAACAAGCCGGACCCCCTGCTGTCCTTCGCCGACAACTACAACGGCCGTGACGAGAACGGCCACTACAGCCCGATGGAGGAGGCGAACGGCGCGATCAGCTGCGCCGACGCCGCCCGGCCCGCGCCCACCCCGGAGCGTGCCCAGCAGGCGGTGGCCAGGCTCCAGGCCGAGGCCCCGCTGGTCGCCAAGGGCACCACGGTGGACGACTTCAGCGACCCCGGCTGCGCCTACTGGCCGTTCAGGACCAAGGAGCAGCCGCACGCCGTCCGGGCCGAGGGCAGCGCCCCGATCCTGGTGGTCGGCTCCACCGGCGACCCGGCCACCCCGTACGCCTCCGCCGAGGCGCTGGCCAAGGGCTTCGCCAACGCCACCCTGCTGACCCGGGTCGGCGAGGGCCACGGCGCGTTCGGCAAGGGCAACGCCTGCATCGACGCCGCGCTGGCGGCCTACCTCGTCGACGGCACGATGCCCGCGGCCGGGACGCGCTGCTCCTGACCGCGCTGCTCCTGACCGAGCCGCGTCAGGCCCGGCCGCGGTGAGGGCCAAGGCCGGGATTATTAGCAGATGAGGATGGGGAGGGCGCTGACAGCGAGGTGTCAACGTCACAACTTGATAGCTCGATCGGATGAATTCCGCGTGCGCCCTCCCCAACTGATGACCGCTCAACTACCGTGGAGCCGCAGCCCGGCGGGCATTCAGGACACCGCCCCGCAGCCCATACTTCAGCTGCTCCACCACCCACACTTCACCGGCACCTCTCCGCCCTCACGAGGAGGACCCGCTGGCCAGCGACATCCCGTCACAGCGGCTCGATCCCAGCTCCGAGCCGACCCTCCTCGGGTTGCACCGCTTCAACGAGGCCGACGCCGGGGCGGCCGAGGAGGCTCTCCTCGCCTGCTGCGGCAGCCACCGGTGGGCCCTGCGGCTCACCGCACACCGGCCCTACCCCGACATAGAGTCCCTGCTCGCCGCCGCGAGCGAGGCCTCCTACGACCTGCGTCCGGCCGACCTGGCCGAGGCGCTGGCCGACGAGAGCTGGATGCCGCAGCCGCTCCTCGGCATGCGCGCACCCGGCAGTCAGGCGGCGCACACCGCGCTGCGGGCGGCCCACGCGGCGTACGAGGCCAGGTTCGGCCACGTCTTCGTGGTCTGCCTGGAGGGTGTGGCCCCCGAGGAGATGCTCGACACCGTGCTCACCTCGATCCGCACCCGACTCGCCCACGACCCGGACGAGGAGCGGCTGATCGCGGCGGACGAGCTCCGCCGGATCGCCCTCACCCGTCTGGAGCACCTGGTCGCCACCCATTCGGGGGCCGCCGCACGCTGATCCGGCTCACTTGTGCGCCTGCGCGGCGCGGAGCTTGGCCACCTGCTGCCGGACGATCCGCTCGTCCGGCGCGGTGGCCCGCTCCGCGCCGACGCCGACGGTGGTGAAGACCGCCAGCACCGGTCCGACCCGGGTCAGCACCGCACGCTGAGAGAGCACCACCGCGCCCGATTCATTCGTCAGGGTGAACCCGGTCACCGCGTCGGCTCCCCCGGGCGTGGGCGTGTCGTCCCGGCTCAGCCGGTGCTTCGTCCGCACGCCCTTGCGCGCCTTGTCACTCGGCGGCGCCGGCGCGGTGGAGGTGAAGGCGGCACACGGGCCGAACAGCTTCTCCAGCTCCCCCTGCAGCAGCGCCGCCCGGCCCGCCGGGTAGGCCAGCAGTCCTCCGTACACGCCGCCCTTGGGATCGGCCGCCCGCGCCACGCTCAGATCGGTCTCCGCAGTCGGGTAGGCCGAACCGGGCGAGGCCCCGGGTGAGGCCGCGCCGGCACCGGCCGCCGGGCTCACCGCGGCCAGCAGCGGCTGACAGGCGGGCACGTCCGAGACCTCCCGCCCGCCGCCGGAGCCGGTCTCGCCGTGACCAGGCGTCATCACCGTCACCGTGTAGCCGGGCCCCAGGTCGCCGTCGGCCACCGCCGCGGCCCGCAGTTCGGCGGCGGACAGCTCGCGCCCGGCCCCGGCCCGGTCGGCGGAGCCGTCGACCGTGGTGCAGCCGACGGCGGCCAGCAGCGCGCAGCCGAGGAGGACGGTGGACGGGCGGGGCGGGCGGGGCGGGCGGAGCGGCACGGGGGCCTCGGCAGGGTGTCGGCGGCGGCAGGGGCCGCCACCGTAGCGCAGCCGAGCCGTCACCCAGAGCGACCAAACGGCCCGTGGTTCCTGTCCGGCTAGGCCACTCGTGCCTGATTGATCACACCTCGGGCCCCCGGAGGCGGTTCCCGACAACGCGTCGATAGGATGCTGGCGGCCGGTGGACCGTACCCGGCCGGGCTGACCGACACCGAAGCCGGCCGAGCCCCCGATCCGCTTCCGGAGGGTTTTTCCGTGCCGGCTGGAACGCTGTACCGCGGCCGGGAAGGCATGTGGAGCTGGGTGGCTCATCGAGTCACCGGCGTCCTCATCTTCTTCTTCCTGTTCGCTCATGTCCTGGACACCGCGCTGGTGCGGGTGTCACCCGAGGCGTACGACACCGTCATTCAGACGTACAAGACGCCGCTGGTGAACCTGATGGAGTACGGCCTGGTGGCCGCCATCCTGTTCCACGCCCTCAACGGCCTGCGGGTCGTCGCCGTGGACTTCTGGTCCAAGGGCCCGAAGTACCAGAGGCAGATGCTCTGGACCGTGGTCGGGGTGTGGGTCGTGCTGATGGCCGGCGCCTTCTACCCGATCCTGCAGCACACGCTGACCACCTGGTTCGGGAAGTGATCTGAGACATGTCCACGGAATACTCCGACGCCCTGGTGGTCCCCTCCGCCCAGGCGCACACCGGCAAGGGTCTCGGCACCGGCAACCCGGCGGACGCCTTCGTCATCGAGCCCGCCCGCCAGCGGAGCAAGAAGACCCCGCGCCGCACCCGTACCAACTTCGAGATGCTCGCCTGGCTGTTCATGCGGCTGTCGGGCATCGTCCTCGTGGTGCTGATCCTCGGCCACCTGCTGATCATGCTGGTGCTCGACGGCGGCGTCTCCAAGATCGGCTTCGCCTTCGTGGCGGGCCGCTGGGCGTCCCCGTTCTGGCAGGTCTGGGACCTCCTGATGCTCTGGCTCGCCATGCTCCACGGCGCCAACGGCATGCGGACGGTCATCAACGACTACGCCGAGAAGGACTCCACCCGGCTCTGGCTGAAGGGCCTCATGGGCGCCGCCACGGTCTTCACCGTGCTCCTCGGCACCCTGGTGATCTTCACCTTCGACCCCAACATCTGACGACGCAGCATCTAATCGGCAATCGGCAGAGGCCAGAGGCGAGTTAGAACCCCCATGCAGATTCACCAGTACGACACCGTCATCGTCGGCGCAGGCGGCGCCGGCATGCGCGCGGCCATCGAGTCGACCCAGCGCAGCCGTACCGCCGTGCTGACCAAGCTCTACCCCACCCGGTCCCACACCGGCGCGGCCCAGGGCGGCATGTGCGCCGCCCTCGCCAACGTCGAGGAGGACAACTGGGAGTGGCACACCTTCGACACGGTCAAGGGTGGTGACTACCTGGTCGACCAGGACGCCGCCGAGATCATGTGCAAGGAGGCCATCGACGCCGTCCTCGACCTGGAGAAGATGGGCCTCCCCTTCTCCCGGACCGAGCAGGGCCGGATCGACCAGCGGCGCTTCGGCGGCCACTCGCGCAACCACGGCGAGGCCCCGGTCCGCCGTTCCTGCTACGCGGCCGACCGCACCGGTCACATGATCCTCCAGACGCTGTTCCAGAACTGCGTCAAGCACGGCGTCGAGTTCTTCAACGAGTTCTACGTCCTCGACCTGCTGATCAACGAGGGCAAGACCTCCGGCGTCGTCGCCTACGAGCTGGCCACCGGCGAGATCCACGTCTTCCAGGCCAAGTCGGTCGTGTTCGCCTCCGGCGGCACCGGCAAGTTCTTCAAGGTCTCCTCCAACGCCCACACCCTCACCGGTGACGGCCAGGCCCTGGTCTACCGCCGCGGCCTGCCGCTGGAGGACATGGAGTTCTTCCAGTTCCACCCGACCGGCATCTGGCGCATGGGCATCCTCCTCACCGAGGGCGCCCGCGGCGAGGGCGGCATCCTGCGCAACAAGGACGGCGAGCGCTTCATGGAGCGCTACGCCCCCGTCATGAAGGACCTCGCGTCCCGTGACGTCTGCTCCCGCGCGATCTACACCGAGATCCGCGAAGGCCGCGGCTGCGGTCCGGACGGCGACCACGTCTACCTGGACCTCACCCACCTGCCGCCGGAGCAGCTGGACGCCAAGCTCCCGGACATCACCGAGTTCGCGCGCACGTACCTCGGCATCGAGCCCTACACGGACCCGATCCCGATCCAGCCCACCGCGCACTACGCCATGGGCGGCATCCCGACCAACGTCGAGGGTGAGGTGCTGCGCAACAACACCGACGTCGTCCCCGGCCTGTACGCGGCCGGCGAGGTCGCCTGCGTGTCCGTGCACGGCGCCAACCGCCTGGGCACCAACTCGCTGCTGGACATCAACGTCTTCGGCAAGCGCGCCGGCATCGCCGCCGCCGACTACGCGCAGACGGTGGACTTCACCGAGCTGCCCGAGAACCCGGCCGAGAAGGTGCAGGCGCTGGTCGACGGCCTGCGCGAGTCCACCGGCACCGAGTCCGTGGCGCAGATCCGCAAGGAGCTGCAGGAGACCATGGACACCAACGCCATGGTCTACCGCACCGGGGCGACCCTGAAGCAGGCCGTCGAGGACATCGCCGGGCTGCGTGAGCGCTACAAGAACGTCTCCATCCAGGACAAGGGCTTCCGGTACAACACGGACCTCCTGGAGGCCGTCGAGCTGGGCAACCTGCTCGACCTCGCCGAGGTGCTGGCCGTCTCCGCGCTGGCCCGCGAGGAGTCGCGCGGCGGTCACTACCGCGAGGACTTCCCGACCCGTGACGACGTGAAGTTCATGCAGCACACCATGGCGTACCAGGAGGTTGCCGAGGACGGCACCACCTCCATCCGCCTCGACTACAAGCCGGTCGTCACGACCCGCTACCAGCCGATGGAGCGTAAGTACTGATGGGCACTCCGACGATGGAGAAGCACTCGTCCGCTCTGGACGCGGCCGAGGCCGGCGGCGTCCAGCTGATCACCGTCACCTTCCGGATCCGCCGGTTCAACCCGGAGGAGCACCCGGACCCGGTGTGGGTCGACTACCAGCTGGAGCTGGACCCGAAGGAGCGCGTCCTGGACGCGCTCAACAAGATCAAGTGGGAGCAGGACGGCACCCTCACCTACCGCCGTTCCTGCGCGCACGGCATCTGCGGCTCGGACGCGATGCGGATCAACGGCCGCAACCGGCTGGCGTGCAAGACCCTGATCAAGGACGTCAACCCGGAGAAGCCGATCACGATCGAGGCCATCAAGGGCCTCACGGTCCTCAAGGACCTGGTCGTGGACATGGACCCGTTCTTCCAGGCGTACAAGGACGTCATGCCGTTCCTCATCACCAAGGGGAACGACCCGACCCGCGAGCGCCTGCAGTCCGCCGAGGACCGCGAGCGCTTCGACGACACCACCAAGTGCATCCTGTGCGCCGCGTGCACGTCGTCCTGCCCGGTCTTCTGGAACGACGGCCAGTACTTCGGCCCGGCCGCGATCGTCAACGCGCACCGCTTCATCTTCGACTCGCGCGACGAGGGTGCGGAGCAGCGGCTGGAGATCCTGAACGACCGCGAGGGCGTCTGGCGCTGCCGGACCACCTTCAACTGCTCGGAGGCCTGCCCCCGTGGCATCGAGGTCACCAAGGCGATCCAGGAAGTGAAGCGGGCGCTGGTCACCCGCCGCTTCTGAGCCGCGCCTGACGCCGAAGGGCCCGCCCGATCCTCCGATCGGACGGGCCCTTCGGCGTTCCCGGCCCCTCCCCGCGCCCGCGGCCGTCCCCGACCGCGGCAGGGCGCGCAACCGCTCAGTCGACGGCCGGGGTGCGCCGGGTGGCGCGCAGGCCGCGGACACCGACGGAACCGACCAGGACGCCGAGGACGAAGGAGGTCACGGCGAGCAGGAGGTGGATCCAGAAGAACGCGGTCGGCTGGGAGTGGTCGCCGCCGGTGAAGGCCTGCCCACCGGAGTCCTTCCAGAGGTTCTTGACGAAGGTGACCCAGATCATCATGGACCAGACGCCGAAGGCGGTCAGGAACCAGGAGGTGCGGCGGCTGAGCTTCATGAGGGTCCTTCGGCGGGGCGGCGGCGTGAAGATGGCGTGCTCCCCCAGTATGCGCGGAGGGCCGTTCGGAGCACCGCGGACCCCTCCTGCGAAGGACGGATCCGGAGTGGCGGACGGCGCAGCCGCGGACTGGGTACGGTCTGCGGGTGCCCACACGCCGTCATTTCCCGCGCCGTACGCTCGCACCGCTGATCTCCGCGCTCACCGCGCTCGCACTGGGGGCCCCGGCCGCCGCCGCGGCCCCGCAGGAGCCGCCACCGCCGCCGACCGCGATCGGCGGCGAGCGGATGGGGCTGTCGGGTGTCCAGGTGGCCCCGCTGGCCGGCGCCCCGGCGCTACCGGGCGACCTCACCGGGCGGTCCTGGATAGTTGCCGACGCCACCTCGGGCGAGGTGCTGGCGGCCAGCAATCCGCATCTGCGACTCGCCCCGGCCAGCACGCTGAAGATCCTCTTCGCGGACACCGTGCTGCCCAAGTTCGACCGCAACCT
Source organism: Kitasatospora sp. NPDC048239 (assembly GCF_043202015.1). NCBI lineage: Bacteria > Bacillati > Actinomycetota > Actinomycetes > Kitasatosporales > Streptomycetaceae > Kitasatospora > Kitasatospora sp. NPDC048239. Next base: position 93,921 of record NZ_JBICZP010000016.1, read on the forward strand.
GGTGCACCGGGTCGCCGACGCCGAGATCCAGGGGATCGGCGCGGGCAGCAGCCTGGTCGGCATCAAGGAGGACCTGGACTACAAGGTCGAGGACCTCTGGCGCGGGGTGTTCCTCAGCTCCGGCAACGACGCGGTGCACGTGCTCGCCCACATGAACGGCGGCGTCCAGCAGACCGTCGCCGAGATGCAGGCCCGCGCGGACGCGCTGCAGGCCCGCGACACCCGGGTGGTCTCGCCCGACGGCTACGACATGGAGGGCCAGCTCTCCTCGGCGTACGACCTGACCCTGTTCGCCCGGGCCGGGCTGCGCAACCCCGACTTCCGGATGTACTGCGCCACCCGGGACGCCCTGTTCCCCGGCGCGGTGGACAAGAACACCGGTCAGCGCGGCAGCTTCGGGATCGCCAACACCGACCGGCTGCTCGGCAAGTACCCGGGACTGATCGGCGTGAAGAACGGGTTCACCACCGAGGCGGGATCGACCTTCGTCGGCGCCGCCGAACGGGGCGGCCGCACCCTGCTGGTGACGGTGATGCACCCGACGACCTACCAGAAGGTGTACGACGAGACGGCGGCGCTGCTGGACTGGGGGTTCGCCGCCGCCGACAAGGTCACGCCGATCGGGAAGCTGGTCGACGAGGCGCCCGCCGCGGCCGAGACCGCGCCGACCGGGCAGGCGGGCGGCGCCGCCGGGGTGCCCGCGCCGCCGCCGCACCCCTCGCCGACGGCCGCCGCCGCGGTCGCCGCGCCCGCCGTCGAGGGCGGCGACGGGATCGGCCCGGCCGGCTGGCTGGGGATCGCGCTCGGCCTGACCGCGGGCGGCACGGTGATGCTGGTCGTCCTGCGCAGGCGCGGCCGCACGGCCTGACCGCCGGGCGGACGGGCCCGGTCCCCCGGGGCTTCGGCCTCAGCCCCCGGACCGGGCCCCCGCCGTGTCGTCCGGCTCCGCCAGCACCTCGCGGGCGCGGGCGACGGCACGCTCCCGGGCGGCGGCCGGATCGGCCACGGCCGTCCAGGCCACGCAGTACATCAGCAGCCGCGAGACGAAGTTGATCCACAGCAGCAGTGCGACCGGCACGCCGAAGGCGCCGTACAGGCTCCTGCCCGCGACCGAGCCCAGGTAGGAGGCGAGCAGGATCTTCAGCAGCTCGAAGCCGACCGCGCCGATCAGCGCGCCCTGCAGCACGTCGCGTCGGTGCTGGCCGCCGATCCGGGGGAAGGGCGCCAGCAGGTAGGCGAAGAGCACGGCGTCCGAGGCGATCGCGATCAGCAGGCCGACGCCGGTCAGCAGATAGCCGCCCGGTCCGCCGGTGCCCAGGCCGATCCAGTCGGCGATCCGGCCCGCCAGGGTGGTGCCGGCGGCGGAGGCGGCCAGCGAGAACAGCGAGATCAGGCCGAGGCCGCCCAGCACCACGCAGTCCCAGGCCTTGCGCAGCACCGGGTTGCCGTCCTCCTCGGGCAGCTGCCAGATGTCCCGGATCGAGGTGCGCATGGTGTCCACCCAGCCGAGGCCGGACAGCAGCAGCAGGACACCGCTGACCAGTCCGACGGCGCCCGCGTTGGCCACCAGCGACGGCAGGTTGAGCGAGTCCGAGATGCCGGGCAGCTGGTCGGAGATGCGCTTCTGCAGCTCGTCGATCCGGCTGTCGCTGAGGGTGGCCACCGCGATCGCCAGCGCCACGGTGAGCAGCGGGAAGAGCGCCAGGAAGCCGAAGAACGTGACCGCGCCGGCCAGCCGGTTGCCCCGGGCGGCGGTGAAGTGCTCGTAGACCCGGTACGGGCGGCTGCGCAGCACCCGCGCCACGAGCGGGCCGATCACCGGGAGGCGGGTGAGGAAGTCCACCGTCCCCTTATACCGGGCCGTCCTCCGAACGGCCGTCAGGCTCGACGCGGCGGCCTGGAGTCGGCCCGCCCGCGGCGGTCGGCGGCGGCGGCGGTCGAACGGTCAGCGGCGCAGGGCGCGGCGGGCCCGGGCCAGGGCGCGGACGGCCTGGTAGGCGGTGTAGCGGCCGTGGCTGAGCAGCTCGGTGCGCACGCCGTCGACGCCGGGGGCCGGCCGGTAGCCGGCCGGGCGCAGCCGGGCGCAGTGCGCGGCGGCGCGGCGGAAGTACTCGCGGCGGTCACCGGGCGGGATCCGGCCGGGCCGGGAGACCACGGTGTTGAGGTGGTGCAGCATCCGGCCGTAGACCACCGGGCGCCAGCGGTCCAGCTCGGGGCGGGCGTCCAGGAAGGCGAAGACCAGGGCGTACTGGGCGAACACGTCGAAGTGCTTGCGGCTGGCGGTGGCCAGGATGTTCCCGCCCTCCTGGCGCTGGCGGTAGTGCACGCCGACCTGGTCGAGCAGGGTGATGCTCGCGGCGGAGAGCAGCGCCGGGTACGTCCAGGGGGTGTCCTCGTAGTAGCCGGCCGGGAAGACGAGGCCCTGTGCGGCGATGAAGTCGCGCCGGTAGGCCTTGTTCCAGACCACCTGCAGCAGGTCCAGCAGGTCGGGGCGGGCGTCGAGGTCGAAGACGTCCGCGGAGGGGGCGTCGAAGACCTTGGCCGAGGCGGCCCTGGTGATCCGGCCGTCGGCGTAGGTGCGGGCGTAGTCGTAGACCAGGACGTCCGGGTCGCCGCCGGCCGCGAGCCGGTCGTCGACGGCCTTCAGCAGGCCGGGGGTGAGCGTGTCGTCGCTGTCCAGGAAGAGCACGTACTCTCCGGTGGCGACCTCCAGGCCGGCGTTGCGGGCCCGGCCGAGGCCGACGTTCTCCGGCAGGTGCAGCACCCGTACCCGCGGGTCGCGGGCGGCCGCCTCGTCCAGCAGTGCGCCGCAGCCGTCCGGGGAGCGGTCGTCCACCGCGATCAGTTCGAGGTCCGGTCCACCCTGGCCGAGGACCGAGTCGAGGCACTCACCGAGGTACTCCTGCACCTGGTACACGGGGACGATGACGCTGAAGCGGGGCATGGGCACACAGTAGCGGTCACCGGTCCGCGCTCGGCCGCCGTGCCCGGGCCCCCGGCACCCGGAGGGGCCCGCAGCCCGGACGGTAGGATCGGTGGGCACGTACGCACCGGTTCAAAGTGCGGCCAGACCCCGAACGGGCTGCCACGCTCCTTCCCAAGAAAGGCCTGCGTAGCCGATGGCTCCCCGCCTCTCCATCGTCGTCCCGATCTACAACGTCGAGCGCTACCTCGAGGAATGCCTCGACTCGATCGCCGCCCAGACCTTCACGGACTTCGAGTGCGTCATGGTCGACGACGGGTCGAAGGACGACAGCGCGGCCCTCGCCGAGGCGTACGCGGCCAAGGACTCCCGGTTCCGGCTGGTCCGCCAGGTGAACAAGGGCCTCGGCGCGGCCCGCAACACCGGCATCCGGCACATCGACCCGGACGCCGAGTTCCTCTGCTTCGTCGACAGCGACGACTCGATGCCGCCGAGCGCCTACGAGCTGATGATCAACACGCTCGACGAGACCGGCTCCGACTTCGCCACCGGCAACGTGCTGCGGTTCCGCGCCGTCGGCTACTACCAGTCCGGGGGCCACAGCAGGCCGTTCAAGGAGACCAGGCTCAAGACCCACATCACCGAGATCCCGGCGCTGGTCACCGACCGCACGGCGTGGAACAAGGTCTACCGCCGCACCTTCTTCGACGCGGCCGACCTGCTCTACCCCGAGGGCATCCTGTACGAGGACGCCCCGGTCAGCGTGCCGCACCACTACCTCGCCAAGAGCGTGGACGTGCTCTCCGAGCCGATCTACCACTGGCGCGAGCGCGAGGTCGGCGAGATGTCGATCACGCAGATGCGCACCAACCCCAAGGGCCTGATCGACCGCGTCACCTCGGTGGAGCTGGTCCGCGGCTGGCTGAAGAAGCAGACCGACCCGCGCTTCGCCAAGTACCTGCACTCCTACGACGAGAACACCCTCGTCGAGGAGATCCCGATGTTCTTCTGGTCCGTCGTGGACGGCGACCAGGAGTACCGGGCCGCCTACATCAAGTGCGTCAGCCGGCTGCTGCGGGCGATCGGCCCCGAGCAGGTCCGCAAGCTGCGCGCGCCGCTGCGGCTGAAGTACCACCTGACCCTGCAGGGCCGGATCGACGAGCTGGTCGAGCAGATCAAGTACGAGGGCGAGACCAACGGCGGCGCCCCGGCGAAGGGCCTGCTGCGCCCGTACGCCGACTACCCGTTCCTGCGCGGCGGCCGCAAGAGCGTGCCGAGCGGCGTGCTGAAGCTCGAGAACTCGCTGGTCATGCGCAGCCGGCTGTACGAGTCGGCCTGGGTCGACGGCAAGCTGCAGCTGACCGGGCACGCCTACCCGGAGCAGCTCGGCGCCGAGGGCCGGCACGACATGGTCAAGGTGCTGGTGCTCCGCGAGGCCAAGGGCCGCCGGGTGCTCGCCGTGCAGACCAGGACGCAGTACAGCCCGGAGGCCACCGCCAGCTCCAAGCACGACCTGTACAACTGCGACTGGGCGGGCTTCACCGCCGCCATCGACCCCAAGCGGCTCAGGCACCGCGGCCAGTGGAAGGACGGCAACTGGCGGGTGCTGGTGGCCGGCATGGGCAAGGGCGGCGTCTACAAGGGCCGGATCTCCTCCGGCTGGAGCGACAGCGCCGAGTACCTGCCCTCGCACTGGGTCGAGCAGGACGTGCGGATCGTGCCGTGGGTCCGTGACGGCCACGTCTACCTGCGGGTGGAGACCGTGCGGGCCCGGGTGACCGGGCTGGCCGCGCACGACGGCCGGATCGAGCTCTCCGGCGCGGCCCGCTCCGGCTCCGACCTCGCCGGCGCCCGGCTGAAGCTCACCCACGTCGAGTCCGACCGCGAGCTGGTGTACCCGCTGGAGCTCGGCACCCCCGCGGGCCTGCTCCAGCCGTTCAGCGCCTCCTTCGCGGTGGACGAGCTGACCGCCGTCCGCGAGGCCTGGGCCGAGCTGGACCCGGTCGCCGAGGACCGCAGCCGGGACCGCTGGGACACCGCCCTGCTGCTCGCCGACGGCACCACCGTGCCGGTGGCGCTGGACGACCGCAACGCGCCCGAGCAGCTGCACCTCGCGCTGAACCCGCAGGCGCCGGCCGCCCAACGCCGCGCGCTGTACTCCAAGCCCTCCCCCGGCGGCTACCTGCAGCTGGCCGACCAGGTGCTGCAGCCCGTGGTGGACGAGGTCGCCGCCCGCGGCGAGGACGGCTTCCTGATCAGCGGGTCCTTCCCGCTGCCGGGCAGCCACCGCTGGGAGCTGGTGGTCCGGCACAACTGGCGCGAGGAGGAGCACGCCTACCCCGTGGAGATCGCGGACGGCCGGTTCCGCACCGCGCTGCCGCCGGTGCCCACCGCCTCCTTCGCCGGCCGGGTGCCGCTCGCCCAGGGCACCTGGGACGTCTTCTTCCGCGAGGTCGGCACCCCGGTCGGCGCGACGGCCCACTCGCACGCCCTGATCGGGCCGGAGTGCTTCCGCGCACTGCCGCTGGAGGTCGAGTCGCGCGGCAAGCGGATCGTGCTGGAGCGCCGCCACTACGACGGCCTCTCGCTGGAGTCGCACTCCGCGCTGCTCCCGGAGGAGCGCAGCGGCTACCGCCAGCGCCAGCTGCGGACGGTCGACTACCCGGCCGCCCGCCGCCACCCGCTGCGCGAGACGGTGCTGTACAACGCCGCGCTCGGCGGGCTCTACGCGGACTCGCCCCGGGCGATCCACGAGGAGCTGGTGCGCCGCGGCCTGCCGCTGGAGCACCTGTGGGGCAGCGACGACCTGCAGGCCGCGGTGCCGCAGAGCGCCGACGCGATCCGGCTCTGGAGCCCGGAGTGGTTCGAGGCGCTGGCCACCGCCAAGTACATCGTCACCAGTGCCCACCTGCCGGACTTCTTCGTCCGCCGCCCGGGCCAGGTGGTCGTGCAGACCTGGCACGGCACCCCGCTGAAGCAGATCGGGTACGACTTCGAGAAGATCTGGTTCACCGACGCGCACTACCTGAAGGGTGTCGCCAAGGAGGTCCCGAACTGGAGCCTGCTGGTCGCGGGCAACACCTTCTCGGCTCCGGTCCTGCGCCGCGCGTTCGACTTCAAGGGCGAGATCCTGGAGAGCGGCTCGCCGCGCAACGACCTGCTGTTCGCCGCCGACCGGGAGAAGACCGCGGAGCAGGTCCGGGAGCGGCTCGGCCTGCCCGAGGGCAAGAAGGTGGTGCTCTACGCGCCGACCTTCCGCGAGGACCGGCGGCGCCCCAACGGCGGCTACCAGCTGGACCTGCGACTCGACCTGGAGGCCGCCAAGTCCGCACTGGGCGAGGACCAGGTGCTGCTGGTGCGCCGGCACAGCGTGATGTGCGGTCAGATCCCCGGGGCCGGCAACGGCTACGTCTGGGACGTCGGCAGCTACCCCGACATGGCCGAGCTGCTGCTGGTCGCGGACGTGCTGGTCACCGACTACTCGTCGGCGGTGTTCGACTTCGCCGCCACCGGCAAGCCGGTGCTGCTCTTCACGTACGACCTGGAGCACTACCGCGACAACCTGCGCGGCTTCAGCCTCGACTACGAGGCGCAGGCGCCCGGCCCGATGCTGGCGACCTCCGAGGAGCTGGTCTCCGCGCTGGGCCGCCTGGACGAGGTGAGCGCCGAGTACGCCGACCGGTACACGGCCTTCCGTGAGGCGTACTGCGACCTGGACGACGGCCAGGCCTCAGCCCGCGTGGTGGACGCGATGCTCCGCAAGGAGTAGCCCCGGCCCGTACCGCCCGTCAGGCGCCCGACGCGATCCGCGTCGGGCGCCTGTTCGGTTTTCCGGGGGTTACCTGGACACCGCCTGTGCTTTGCGCCCCTTTTGCCATCGAACTCACGTTTCGTCAACGAATTTCTCAGGGAATCCACCGAACTGCACAGTTGACCACACCAGTCATTTCGGTATGGGATATCGAATCGGCCCCTCGTCCGACCCCCATCGGCACGAAGGGCCCCCGGCCCACCGCCATGGACCGGGATCCCGTCCCGAAGGGCACCCCCATGCCAGTCCTCACCCGGCTCGTCCTCCCGCACTCCGCCCCCCGCGGGACGGACGGCGCACCCTTCGGGGACGAGGACGTCGCCTTCGGCCTGCTGCGCGCCCGCTGGAGCGCCCGCGGCCTCGAACTCACCGGCTTCGCCCGGCCGGACGACCTGGACACCGCCCGGCCCGGCTCCGCCTGGACCTGGCTGACCCTGCGCCGCTCCGAGGACGAGCCCCCGGTCCACCTGCGCTCCAGGCCCCGCCGACTGCCCGAGGTCACCGACGACAGCGCCCAGTCCGAGCACAACCACGACTGGTCCGGCTTCACCGCCCTGATCGAGCCGCGCCGGCTGCGCCGCGGCGAGGAGTGGCTGCTCGGCGACTGGCAGATCGAGGCCACCCTCTTCACCCGGCCCCGCGCGGCCCGGCTGCGCCGCCAGTACGGCGCCCTCGCCCCGCACTGGTGCGGCTCCGGCGAGTACCCGCCGGCCCGCTGGGTCGACCGCGACGTCCGGCTGCAGCCCCGGTTCGCCGACGGCCGGCTGTGGCTGCGCCTCGAACGCCCCGGCGTCCGGCTCGGCTCCGCCCACCCCGGCGCGGACGGCCTCTCCCTGTGCGGCACCGCCGACCACTGCCCGCCCGGCACCGTCCTGCGGCTGCGCCACCGCGAGAGCGACGCCGTCCTCACCGCGCCCGTCGCCCTGACCGGCAACAGCTTCGCCGCCCACCTGCCGTTCCGGCCGTTCACCGCCGACGGGCGCGGCGCCGGGGAGCCCGAGCACTGGGACGTCGAACTGCTGCGCCCCGACGGCTCCACCGAGCAGCTCACCCTGGACGAGCGCGGCGGCCCGGTGGCCGGCCAGCACCCGCTGCCCGGCGTGCCCGACCGGGTCCTCTACCTCAAGCACCTCGCCGACGGCCGGCTCCAGCTCTGCGTCCAGCCCGCGGCCGGCTGGGTCGAGCGGGTCGCCACCCGCCCGGACGGCTTCGAGCTCACCGGCAGCTGCCCCGGCCCGGGGCCGCTCGAACTCGTCCTGCGCCACACCGGAAACGCCGGGGAGGTCCGCCACCCGGTCGACCTCGCCGAGGACGGCCGGTTCCGGATCCGGCTGCCCGCCACCCGCACCGGCTCGGACGGCGCCGCCCTGCCGCTGCGCAAGGGCGTCTGGGAGGCCGAGCTGCGGCCCGTCGGCGGAGCCGGTCCGCAGCGGCCGCTGGTCGCCGCCCCCGGCGCGCTGGGCTCGCTGCCCACCGCAACCCGGGTCGGCGGCAAAAGGATCCTGCTCCAGCGGCGCTGGCACGACACCCTGCTGCTGGACTCCACGCCCGTCCTCACCGCCGCCGAGCGCAGCGCCTGGACGCAGGCCCGCCAGCGCACCGACGGCTACCCGGCCGCCCGCTGCCGCCCGCTGCGCGAGGCCGTGCTCTACGACGTGTTCGGCGGCCGCGGCTACGCCGACTCACCACGCGCCGTGCACGCGGAACTCGCCCGGCGGGACGCCCCGTTGGAGCACCTGTGGGTGGTCGACGACGCCCAGGCCCGGCTGCCCGCCGGGGTCCGGCCGGTGCGGATCTGGAGCCCCGAGTGGTACGAGGCGATGGGCTCCAGCCGGTACCTGGTCGGCAACACGCACTTCCCGGACTTCCTGCGCCGCCGCCCCGGCCAGGTGGTGGTGCAGACCTGGCACGGCTCGCCGCTCAAGCGGATCGCCCACGACGTCGAGAACCCCTGGCTGGCCGACCACGGCTACCTGGAGGCGCTCGACCGGGAGACCCCGCAGTGGAGCCTGCTGCTCTCCCCCAGCCCCTTCGCCACCCCGGTGATGCGCCGGGCCTTCCGCTACCAGGGCGAGATCCTGGAGGCCGGCTACCCGCGCGGCGACGTCCTCGCCCGGCCCGACGCGCACACGGCCGCGCTCGTCCGGCGCCGGCTCGGCATCCCCGAGGGCAGGCGCGTCGTGCTGTACGCCCCGACCTGGCGCGAGGACCAGCAGCACGGCGACGGCGACGGGTTCCGCCTGGACCTGCGGATCGACCTCGACCGGGCCCGGCGCGCGCTCGGCCGGGACCACGTGCTGCTGATCCGCCCGCACGCGCACGTCCGCGAACCGCTGCCCGGCGCCGGGGACGGCTTCCTGTACGACTGCGGGGACTACCCCGACGTGCAGGAGCTGCTGCTGATCGCCGACGTGCTGGTCACCGACTACTCGTCGATCATGTTCGACTTCGCGATCACCGGGCGTCCGGTGCTGTTCTTCACCTACGACCTGGAGCACTACCGGGACACCCTGCGCGGCTTCTACTTCGACTTCGAGCCGCAGGCCCCGGGCCCGCTGATCCCCGACTCGGCCGGCCTGCTGGACGCGCTGCGCGACCTCGCCGACGGCGGCGGGGCGCTGCCCGCCGGGTACCAGGAGCGCTACCGGCGCTTCCGGGCGACGCACTGCCGGCTCGACGACGGCGGCGCCGCCCGCCGGGTGGTGGACCGGATGCTCGAACTCGGCGGCGCCGGATGAGGGCCGGTCAGCAGAAGCGGTAGGCCCGCCAGGGCCGCCAGACCTCGTCCGCGTCGAAGCGGGACAGGCTGAACCCGGGCACCCGGAAGGCCGCCCGGAAGCCCTTGGCCTGCTCGTACGCCTGGTCCAGCGCGTCCTCGGACAGCCCGTGCGCCACGGTGACGTGCGGGTGGTACGGGAACGCCAGCTCGCGGGCCAGCGGGCCGGAGCGGATGTCCGCCTCCAGCAGCCGGCACTCCTGCGCGCCCTCCTCGACCCGGACGAACACCACCGGGGAGACCGGGCGGAAGGTCCCGCCGCCCTGCAGCAGCATCCGGAACGGCCGGTGCGCCCGGGCCACCGCCGCCAGGTGCTCCTCGATCTTCGCCAGCTCCGCCGCGGGCACCTCGGTCGGCGGCAGCAGCGTGACATGCGTGGGTATCGACCGGGCCAGCGGGTCGCCGTGCCCGGCCCGCGCGTCCTGGATCGCCGAGCCGTACGGATCCGGGACGCTCACGGACACGCCGATGGTGACGACCTCGGGAAGGCCGCCCTCCGCCTCCGAGCGCTCGGAGGCGAAGGGCGAACCGCTGCCACCACCGGGCAGGCTCGTCAGCGCTGTCACCGCTTGGCGGCCGGGAGGAAGCCGATCCGGTCGTACACCGTCTCCAGCGTCTGCGAGGCCACCGCCCGGGCCTTCTCCGCGCCGATCGCCAGGACGCGGTCCAGCTCGGCCGGGTCGTCCAGGAAGCTGTGGGTGCGCTGCTGGAACGGCGTCACCCACTCGGTGAAGAGGTCGGCCAGCTCGGTCTTCAGGGCGCCGTACATCCGGCCCTCGAAGTGCTCGACCAGCTGCTCGACCGACTGGCCGCTGAGCGCGGAGTGGATCCGCAGCAGGTTGGAGACGCCGGCCTTCTCCTCCTCGTCGTAGGAGACGACGGTGCCGGTGTCGGTGACGGCGCTCTTGAACTTCTTGGCGCTCACCTTCGGCTCGTCCAGCAGGCTGACCAGGCCCTTGGGCGAGGAGGCCGACTTGCTCATCTTGACGGCCGGGTCCTGGAGGTCCTGGATCTTCGCCGTCTCCTTGAGGATGTACGGCTTCGGCACGGTGAAGGTCGGGCTGTAGCGGGTGTTGAAGCGCTCCGCGAGGTCCCGGGTGAGCTCCACGTGCTGGCGCTGGTCCTCGCCGACCGGCACCGCGTCCGCCTGGTAGAGCAGGATGTCGGCGATCTGCAGGATCGGGTAGGTGAACAGGCCGACGGAGGTGCTCGCGGCGCCCTGCTTCGCGGACTTGTCCTTGAACTGGGTCATCCGGGAGGCCTCGCCGAAGCCGGTGAGGCAGTTCATCACCCAGCCGAGCTGCGCGTGCTCGGGCACGTGGGACTGGACGAAGAGCGTGCAGCGCTCCGGGTCCAGGCCCGCGCCGAGCAGCTGGGCGGCGGAGATCCGGGTGTTCTGGCGCAGCGTCGCCGGGTCCTGCTCGACGGTGATCGCATGCAGGTCGACCACCATGTAGAAGGCGTCGTTGGCCTCCTGGAGATCGACCCACTGGCGCACCGCGCCGAGGTAGTTGCCGAGGTGGAACGAGCCGGAGGTGGGCTGGATGCCGGAGAGCACCCGGGGACGGTCCTTGACCGGACCAGTGACCGCTGCGTTGACCATGCGGGCCATTGTTCCAGTTCCACCGACCGCTCAGGAAACCTCTGCCCCCGGAGGTTCCGACAGTGTGACGGCACTCACCCTGATCCGGGCGATCCGACGGCCCTCCAGCTTGGCCACCGTCAGCAGGACGCCGTCCGCGCCGTCGGCGATCCGCACCTGGTCACCGTCGGCCGGCAGCCGCCCGAGCGCCGCCACCACGCAGCCGGCCACCGTCTCGTAGGGGCCCTCGGGGAGGGTGACGCCCGTCTCCTCGGTGAAGTCTCCGAGGTTGAGCAGGCCGTCCAGCTCGATGCCGCCGCCGGCCATCCGCCGGGTGGTGGTCGGCTCCTGGGAGTCGTACTCGTCGCGGATCTCGCCGATCACCTCCTCCACCAGGTCCTCCAGGGTGACGATGCCGGCGGTGCCGCCGTACTCGTCCACCACGATCGCCAGGTGGTGGCCCTCGCGGCGCATCTCGCCCATCGCCTCCAGCACCCGCTTGGTACCCGGCAGCAGCTTGACCGGGCGGGCCAGGTCGCGGACCTTGACCGCCTGCTCGCCGCGCGCGCCGTAGAGGTCGCGGACGTGCACGAAGCCGGTCACCGCGTCGTAGCTGCCCTCGACCACCGGGTAGCGCGAGTGCGGAGAGGAGCCGGCCTGCTCGCGGACCTCGGGGAGCAGCCGATCGGCGTCCAGGAAGGTCACCTCGGTCCGCGGGACCATCACCTCGCGCAGCTGGCGCTCGCCGGCCGCGAACACGTCGGCGATCAGCGCCCGCTCGTCGCTGCCGAGTTCGGTGTTGGCGGCGACCAGGCCGCGCAGCTCCTCGGAGCTCATCGAGCCGCGCCCGGCCGCCGGGTCGCCGCCGAGCAGCCGGACCATCAGGTCGGTGGAGTGGCCGAGCAGCCAGATCACCGGGCGCAGCGCCACCGACATGACGTCCACCACCGGCGCGGCGAGCACCGCGATGGAGTCGGCGCGCTGCAGGCCGATCCGCTTGGGGGTGAGCTCGCCGAGGACCAGCGAGGCGTAGCTGATCACCAGGGTCAGCCCGACCAGGGCGACCGCGTCGGCGAGGCCCTCCGAGAGCCCCGCCCGGACGAACACCGGGGCCAGCTTGCCCGCCAGGGTGTCCGCGCCGAAGGCCGCGGACAGGAAGCCCATGCAGGTCACCCCGACCTGCACGGCCGCCAGGAAGCGGTTCGGGTCGGCCGCGAGGTGGGCCGCCCGGGCCGCCCGCCGGGTACCGCGGGACTCCAGGGTCCTGATCTGCCCCTCGCGCAGCGAGATCAGCGAGATCTCGGCGACGTTGAACAGGCCGCCCAGCATGATGAAGACGAGTACGAGCGCCGCGTCCTCGATGGTTTCGCTCACGGGGGGTCAGTGTAGGTCCGGCCGGGGAGCAGGTGGTGGAGGAACGGAGCGGCCCGCCGCCTCCGGGTGGAGGCGGCGGGCCGGGTGCCGTGGTGCGGCGGTGCTCAGAGGCGGTGCCCAGGGGGCGGTGCTCAGATCAGGTTGAGCGCCTGGACCGCGTCGCGCTCCTCGACCAGCTCCTTGACCGAGGCGTCGATGCGGCCGCGGGAGAAGTCGGAGATCTCCAGGCCCTGGACGATCTCGAAGGAGCCGTCCTTGGTGGTGACCGGGAAGGAGGAGATGATGCCCGGCTCGACGCCGTAGGAGCCGTCGGAGACGATGCCCATCGAGGTCCAGGAGCCCTCGGCGGTGCCGTTGACCCAGGTGTGGACGTGGTCGATGGCGGCGTTGGCGGCCGAGGCGGCCGAGGAGGCGCCACGGGCGTCGATGATCGCGGCGCCGCGCTTGGCCACGGTCGGGATGAAGTCGCCCTCCAGCCAGGCCTGGTCGCTGCCGGCCGCCTCGAAGGCGTTCTTGCCGGCGACCTCGGCGTGGAAGATGTCCGGGTACTGGGTCGCGGAGTGGTTGCCCCAGATGGTGACGTTCTTGATGTCGGCCACGGCGGCACCGGTCTTGCGGGCCAGCTGGGCGACCGCGCGGTTGTGGTCCAGGCGGGTCATCGCGGTGAAGCGCTCGGCCGGCACGTCCGGGGCGTTGCGCTGGGCGATCAGGGCGTTGGTGTTGGCCGGGTTGCCGACCACCAGGACCTTGATGTCGTCCGCGGCGTTGTCGTTGATCGCCTTGCCCTGCGGGCCGAAGATGCCGCCGTTGGCCTGCAGCAGGTCGCCGCGCTCCATGCCGGCGGTGCGCGGGCGGGCGCCGACCAGCAGGGCGACGTTGGCGCCGGCGAAGGCCACGTTCGGGTTGTCGGTGATCTCGATGCCGCGCAGCAGCGGGAAGGCGCAGTCGTCGAGCTCCATCGCGGTGCCCTCGGCGGCCTTGAGGCCCTGCGGGATCTCCAGGAGGCGCAGGTTCACCGGCACGTCGGCGCCGAGCAGGTGGCCCGAGGCGATGCGGAAGAGCAGCGCGTAGCCGATCTGGCCGGCCGCTCCGGTGATGGTGACGTTGACGGGGGTGCGGGTCATTTCTACCTTCTCCAGCAAATCGCCAGGTGCCCCAGGCACACCGGCGCACTGGAGCCGAGGATGGTCTCTCGACATCGAGAGACCGGCGTCAGGTTATCGCAAAGCGAAGCGTACGCCGCGTGGACGGTGGTGACTGACAGGTCACAGACGGCGGCGGCCCCCGCCCGGGGAGCCGGGCGGGGGCCGTCGCAGGGGCCGGGCCGTCAGTGCCGGGGTCGGCCGATCAGCTGGCCCACGTTGTCCATCAGCGGGATCTCCAGCCACGGGTTGGGCTGGGCGACCAGGGTGAGCAGCACGATCGAGACGCCGAGGAAGGTCAGCACGATCACGTCGGTGAAGCGGCTGCGCACCGCCAGCATGCCGACCTCGGGCAGCACCAGGCGCAGCACCGCGCCGAGCAGCACCCCGCCGCCGAGGATCAACAGGCCGTACTTGAAGCCGTCCTTGAAGTCGGCGAACCAGGTGACGGCGAGCCCGGCGCCGACCACCAGCAGGACCAGCGTTATCGGCCACTGGCGAACCGGCAGGGTGTGGTCACGGCCCAGTGCCGCGGCCGAGCCCTCGGGGGGCAGGGTCCCGGTGGTCTTGACCGGCCTGCGCCGGGACCGTGCCGGTCGTGGGTCGCTCATGCGTCCACCTCGCTCCGCTCGCTCATGGCTCGCCCCTCTGGTCGGACTGCCGGGGTCAGAGACCGACGCGGCGCTCGGCCGCCTCGACGATGTTGTTCAGCAGCATGGCGCGGGTCATCGGGCCGACGCCGCCGGGGTTGGGGGAGATCCAGCCGGCCACCTCGGCCACGCCCGGGTGGACGTCACCGACGATCCTGCCCTCGCTGCGGCTGACGCCGACGTCCAGCACGGCCGCGCCCGGCTTGACGTCCTCCGGCTTGACCAGGTGCGGCACACCGGCGGCGGCGATGACGATGTCGGCCTTGCGCAGGTGGTAGGCGAGGTCCCGGGTGCCGGTGTGGCAGAGGGTGACGGTGGCGTTCTCGCTGCGGCGGGTGAGCAGCAGGCCGATCGAGCGGCCGACGGTGACGCCGCGGCCGATCACGACCACCTCGGCGCCGTTGATCGCCACGTCGTGGCGGCGCAGCAGCTCGACGATGCCGAGCGGGGTGCAGGGCAGCGGGCCCTGGATGCCGAGGGCGAGGCGGCCGAGCGAGGTCGGGTGCAGGCCGTCCGCGTCCTTGTCCGGGTCCATCAGCTCCAGGACGGGGTTCTGGTCCAGGCCCTTGGGCAGCGGGAGCTGGACGATGTACCCGGTGCAGTCCGGGTCGGCGTTGAGCTCGCGGACGACGTTCTCGACGTCCTCCTGGGTGGCGGTGGCGGGCAGCTCGCGCTGGATCGAGGCGATGCCGACCTCGGCGCAGTCCTTGTGCTTCCCGTTGACGTACCAGCGGCTGCCCGGGTCGTCGCCGACCAGGACGGTGCCGAGGCCGGGCGTGACGCCCTTCGCCTTGAGGGCCGCCACGCGGGCGGCGAGTTCGGACTTGATCGCGGACGCGGTGGCCTTGCCATCGAGAATCTGGGCAGTCATGACCCCATTCTCCCGGATCCCGGCGACCCGCCGTGCCAGGGCCCCGGCCCGGTACGGAACGTGTGGGTCACGTTGCGGTTGCGCCACAGTCCTGTCCGTTGCGCGGGCGCGGCTGGACAGCACCCGGCCGTCCGGTTGACGATATGCGGGCATTCCCTGCCGCTTCCGGCCCGGTGACGGGCCGACGGACACCTGGCGGGGACGTACCCGGGGGAAGAGACAGTGAGCAGACCACCACATCGCACAGCGCCGTCCGCGCTTCGCCGCGGCGTGCTCGCAGGGCCGCAGCCGTCGACGCTCCCGCTTCCGCCGTTCCCACGTCGCTGAGCAGCGGCGCCCGGGCCCGGCTCCGTGCCGCTCCCGGTGTCGCCCCGCCGCGCTATCGTCCCGACCGGCCGGCGCGTCGACCGCCCGTCCGTCCAGGGTCCTCCCGCTTGTCCCGTCCCCACGTCCCCCATCCTGCCCGGAGGCACCGATGAGCTACCCGCCCGACCCGAACAACCCGTACGGCCAGCAGCCCCCGCCGCCCGGCTACGGCTACCCGCAGCAGGCCCCGCCGGCCGCCGGGTACGGCTACCCGCAGCAGCCGCCGCAGGCCCCGCCGTACGGCGTGCCGCAGCAGCAGGCCTACGGGTACGCGCCGATGCCGGGCACCATCCAGGCCAACAACGGCTACATCAACATCGCCCACCTGGGCCCGGTGAAGATCGCCACCATGGGCCAGCGGTTCCTGGCCCGGCTGATCGACGGCGCGGCCGTCGGCGCGGTGTACGCGCTGTTCGTGGCGTTCGGCATGGCCAGCGCGCTGGGCATCGCCAACGACCAGGAGGACTGCAGCTCCAAGTACTCCTACGGCGGCTCCAACTCGGCGTACTACGACTGCCTGCACCAGAACCAGGACGCGGCCACCGGCTGGTTCGTCACGATCCTGATCATCTTCGGCGTGTTCTCGGTGATCGGCCTGCTCTACGAGTGGCTGATGGTGGCCTTCACCGGCGCCACGCTGGGCAAGCTGGCGATGGGCCTGCGGGTCGTCAAGGAGAGCGACGGCCAGGTCCCCGGCATCGGCGGCGGCTTCATCCGCTTCATCATCCCGATCGTCGGCGCGATCCTCTGCTACATCGGGGCGATCCTGGTGTACCTGTCGCCCTTCTTCGACAACTCCGGGAAGCTGCAGGGCTGGCACGACCGTGCGGCCGGCACCGTGGTGATCAAGAAGTAGCGCGCACACCGGTACGACAGAGCGGCCCGGTCCCCTCCGCGGAGGGGACCGGGCCGCTCTGTCGTACCGTCAGCGGGTCAGCGCCTCAGCACGTCGGCGCGTCAGTGGAAGAAGTGCCGGGTGCCGGTGAGGTACATGGTGACGCCCGCCTCGGCGGCGGCCGCGACCACCTCTTCGTCGCGGATCGAGCCGCCCGGCTGCACCACGGCCCGGATGCCGCCGTCGAGCAGGATCCGCAGGCCGTCCGCGAACGGGAAGAAGGCGTCCGAGGCCGCGTACGAGCCCTTGGCCCGCTCGCCGGCCCGCTCGACCGCGAGCTTCGCCGAGTCGACCCGGTTGACCTGGCCCATGCCGACGCCCACCGAGGCGCCGTCCTTGGCCAGCAGGATCGCGTTGGACTTGACGGCCCGGCAGGCCCGCCAGGCGAAGGCCAGCTCGGCCAGCTCGGCCGGGGAGAGCGCCTCACCGGTGGCCAGCGTCCAGTTCGCCGGGTCGTCGCCCTCGGCGTGGATCCGGTCGGCCGCCTGGAGCAGCGCGCCACCGGAGATCGGGCGCACCTCCTGGCGGTTGGCCGGCGCCTCGGGGGCGAGCAGCACCCGCAGGTTCTTCTTGCGGGCCAGCACCTCGACGGCGCCGTCCTCGTACGCCGGGGCGACGACGACCTCGGTGAAGATCGGGGCGATCTGCTCGGCCAGCTCGACGGTGACCGGGCGGTTGACGGCGATCACGCCGCCGTACGCGGAGACCGGGTCGCACTCGTGCGCCTTGCGGTGCGCCTCGGCGACGTCCGCGCCGGTCGCGATGCCGCACGGGTTGGCGTGCTTGATGATCGCGACGGCCGGGGCCTCGTGGTCGTAGGCGGCGCGGCGGGCGGCGTCGGTGTCGACGTAGTTGTTGTACGACATCTCCTTGCCGTGCAGCTGCTCGGCGCCGGCCAGGCCGCCGGTGCCGTCGCTGTACAGCGCGGCGCCCTGGTGCGGGTTCTCGCCGTAGCGCAGCACGCTCTGCCGCTCGTAGGAGGCGCCGAGGAAGGCCGGGAAGGCGGCGTCCTCGGTCTCCGTGTAGCCGGAGGTCTCGAACCAGTTGGCCACCGCGACGTCGTAGGCGGCGGTGTGCGCGAAGGCCTGGGCGGCCAGGCGCTTGCGGGTCAGCAGGTCGAAGCCGCCCTCCTGCGCCGCCTTGAGCACGTCCTCGTAGCGGGCCGGGTCCACCACGACGGCGACCGACGGGTGGTTCTTGGCGGCGGCGCGGACCATGCTCGGGCCGCCGATGTCGATCTGCTCGACGCACTCGTCCGGGGTGGCGCCGGAGGCGACCGTGGCCTTGAACGGGTAGAGGTTCACCACGACCAGGTCGAAGGGCTCGACGCCCAGCTCGGCCAGCTGCGCGCGGTGCGACTCCAGCCGCAGGTCGGCGAGCACGCCGGCGTGCACGCGGGGGTGCAGCGTCTTCACGCGCCCGTCCAGGCACTCCGGGAAGCCGGTCAGCTCGGAGACCTCGGTGACCGGCACGCCGGCGGCGGAGATCCGGCCGGCGGTGGAGCCGGTGGAGACGATGGCGACCCCGGCGGCGTGCAGGCCCTGGGCCAGCTCCTCCAGACCGGTCTTGTCGTACACGCTGATCAGCGCACGACGGATCGGTCGGGTGTTCTCGGAGACAGGGGGGGTGGTGGAGCTGGCACTCATGCCGGGATCCATACCTTTCGGTCCTCGATGCGGTGGCCCTCGCGGGCCAGCCGGCCAACGATGTCGACGAGCAGCTTGCGCTCGACTGTCTTGATGCGCTCGTGCAGCGCTTCGCCGCCATCGGCGTGGTCGGCGTCGGTGACCTCCACGACGCCCTGCGCGATGATCGGCCCGGTGTCCACGCCGGCGTCGACCAGGTGGACGGTGCAGCCGGTGACCTTCACCCCGTACGCGAGGGCGTCGGTGACGCCGTGGGCGCCGGGGAAGGCGGGCAGCAGTGCGGGGTGGGTGTTGACGATCCGTCCGGCGAACGCCGCGATGAACGCGGGGCCGAGGATCTTCATGAAGCCGGCGGTGACCACCAGGTCCGGCTGGTACGCGGCGACGGAGGCGGTCAGCGCGCCGTCCCAGGCGGCCCGGTCGGGGAAGTCCTTCATCCGGTGGACGAAGGACGGCAGGCCCGCGCGCTCGGCCCGCTCCAGGCCCGCGATGCCGTCGCGGTCCGCGCCGACGGCGAGGATCTCGGCGCCGAAGGCCGGGTCGGCGGCGGCGTCGATCAGCGCCTGGAGGTTGGTGCCGGAGCCGGAGACCAGCACCACCAGACGGGCCGGTCCGGGCGTGCGGGAGGGGAAGAGCTGAGCGGGGGCGGCGGCCACTGCGCGATTCTCCGTAGGTTCGGGCGCCGTACGCTGGTACGTCCACCGGCGGTGGGGCCACTACGAACGGCAGGTCGAGCGAGGGGGAACACACGGGAAACCCACCGCGACGCGGGCCCCGGGAACCGATGCGAGCTGCTGACCGTCACCACGATAACGGCTGGTCGGACGGCCTCCGAAACGGCCCGAGGGCGCTACGCGCGTAGTTGAGACGGGGATCTCCTCGGAGCCGCGGGCCCGGGGATCCGGACGGGTCCGCGGCCCGCGACGGCAGGCCGCCGAAGGGCCCGCGCGCGACTGCGGGATCATAGGGTGCGCGGGGTACCCGTCGCACCGACCGAGAAGGAATGGCTGAACCATGAGCAGCGGTGACAGCACCGGCGAGCGCAATCCCTTCGCGCCGCCGCCGGCGGATGCCCCGGACCAGCCGTGGCAGCCGCGCAATCCCCGGCCCGACGGCTCGGAGACCCCGGAGGACGGCGAGAACCCCGAGGAGCGCCCCCACGTCCCGCCGCCGCACCCGTGGAGCTCCGGCTACCAGGGCGGCGGCTGGCAGCCCCGGCCGCCCGCCCCGCAGCCGCCCCGGCTCGACCCCGCCGACCCGGCCCAGCGCAAGGCCCGCAACGCGGCCCTGGCCGGCATGGCGGCCCTGGTCTGCGCGGTCGCCGGGATCTACTACGTCGCGCTGTTCCTCGGCGCGCTCGCCATCCTCTGGGGCGTCACCGCGATGCGCTCGCCCAGGCCGGCCGCCGCCGCCACCGAGGGTGTGCAAGCCACGGCCGCCCCCACGCCCAACCCGCTGACGCCGGCCGCGCTCGGCGGGGTGCTCACCGGCGCGATGACGGTGGTCTTCGTGGCCGGTGTGATCGGGCTCAGCCTGTACTACAACGACTACGTCACCTGCGTACGGGACTCGCTCACCTCCACCGGCGAGCAGAACTGCGACCGGCTGGCGCCCAAGTGGTACGTGGACATCGCCACCAAGGGCGACTGACCACCCGCCGCCGACGGGCGTGAACGGCTCAGTCCGGGTCGTCCGTCGGCCGCCCCAGCCGCAGTACCACCGCGTACGCCCGGGCGCGCAGCAGCAGAGCGCTCCGGCGTGCGCGAACGGCGAACGCGCCGCCCAGCCCGTCGAGGCGCCTGGCCGCCGGGGCCCAGCCGCGGACCAGCAGCGCGCCTGGCACCGCCACCACCGCGAACCAGCCCGCGGCCGCCAGGCCCGTCCGCCACGGCACCGGGCCCAGCTCCGCCATCCGGCCACCGGCCAGCGCACCGCCGGAGAGCCAGCCCAGGGCCGCCGCCGCCGCGCCGGTCAGCAGCGCCGCCGCCAGCGCCGCCACGGCGGTCGCCGCCGGGTGCCAGGGGGCCGCGGCGGCCTCCTCCCCGGGCTCGTACTCCTCGCCGTCTCCATGGTCGGGGCCGTCGTGCCCGTCGCGGCCCTGGTGCCGGTCCTGGTCGGGGCCGGCCGCGGCCGCCCGGCCGAGCAGCAGGGCCGGTACCGCCCCGGCCAGCACGGGCAGCAGGCAGACCAGCAGCCGCCAGCCGCCCGCACCCGGCTCCGGAAGCAGCGCGAACAGCGGGAACTCGGGGACCGGGCCCAGCGCCGCGCCGGAGGGCGCCACCACCGTCCCCGTTCCCGCCGCGAACCCCGGCCCCAGCGCGTACGCGGTACCCCAGAGCACCGCGTTCGGCAGCAGCAGCACGCTGAGCAGCAGCAGTCCGGCCACCGCGGCCGGGCCGTGGCCGAGCGCCGCCATCGCGGGCCCTCCGCCGCCCACCCCGGCCAGTACCGCCGCCACCGCGACCAGCAGGGCTCCCGCCGCCACCAGCCCGGCCACGGCGGCCAGCGCCGCCGCCCGGACCACCGGCGCGGCCCCGACCGGGCGCGCCCACCCGGGCACGCGGTCCAGGAGTAGCCACCAGGCGGCGACGGGCCCGGTGGAGCGGTCCGGTAGGGCGGAGCGGGCCTCGCGGCGGGCGGCCTGCCGGGCCGCCGTCCGGTGGGCCGACCGGGCGCCGGCGGCCGTCGCGGCAGCGGCCAGCAGGGCCACCACCAGTACGTCCGGCAGCACCCGCGCCCGGAACAGCCCGGCCCCCGAGCACTGCACCGCCACCGCGAGCGCCACCGCGCAGTAGCCGGCCCAGACCGCCGCCGGACCGCCCCAGCGGACCCGCGCACCGCGCCTGGCCGCCACCCGGGCACCCGCCCGGTGGAGCTGGCCCACCGCCAACAGGCTGAGCAGCAAAGGGGTGACGGTCAGCGGGGCGTCCAGGCCCCCGCGCAGCACCGGGGCACCGTGCCCGAGCAGCCAGAGCGCCCCCGCCAGCCGGGCGGCGCCGGCCGCACCGTCGTCCGCGTACGGGGTCACCACCCAGAGTCCGAGGACCGGTACCGCGACCACCGCCAGGCCGAGCAGCGCCGTCCGCACCCCGGCGAGCAGGTCGGCCAGAACGGGTCCGGCGCCCAGTTCGCCCGGCACTTCCAGGATCGGACGGCCCATCAGCTGCGTCATGCGCCTCATGGTGCCAAGGCGACTCGCCATGCTCCGTGAAGAGGCAAACCGCCGTCGTGTCCCAGATTATTGGCTTATGCGCATTTTCAGACCCTGCCCCCGCGCCGTCGCCGCCGCTCCGGCCCGGAGCGTCTGATGACCACGCCGCCGACCGCCGAGCGCCCCGCCGACGCCGCCGAGGGCGCCGACCAGTCCTCGCCGCCGAGCCACCCCGGAAAGGCCCGGTCCGGACGCGGCCGGGCCGCGAAGGCCGCCAAGGCCACCCGCACCAGAGGCGCGGGCCCCGACAGCGGGCCCCCGCCCCCTCCCCCGCCGGACGCCGCCCGGCTGCTCCGGCAGCTGACGCCGCGTGAGGCGCAGGCTCTGGCCCACCTCGCGGCCGGCCTGGACACCGCCCAGTCCGCGGCCGCCCTGGGCGTCACCCCGGCCACCGCCAGGAGCCACCTGCAGCGGGCCATGCGCAAGCTCGGTACCCGCACCCAGGCCGAGCTCGCCGCCTTCGCGGCGCTGCTGAGCACCCCTCAGGCGGGCCGGCCGGACCGGGCCGACCCGGCCGACGGGGCCGACGGGGCCGCCGCGGGCGGTGTCCGCGGCTCCGGACCGGCCCCGGCGCCGGAGGGCCGACCGGACGCCGGGTCCGCTGCCCGGCGCCGGGAGGCGTCCGGGGCGGCGGGCGACGGCGACCGCCGGGGTGACGCGACCGGGCCGGGTGACGGGGGGCCTGGTACGGGCCCGCAGAAGCCGCAGGCCGCCCGGCCGACCGGCAGGCCGGAGGCGGCCGCCGACCGGAAGGGCACCGACCGGAAGGGTGCCGCGTCCGCTCCTTCCGGTCCTTCCGCTCCTTCTGCCGGCACCGCCGGAGGCCAGGGCCCGTCCCGCACCGACCGCGTGGACGGCGCCTCGCACCCCGGCCCTCGCAAGCCCGCAGCCGCCACCACCGCCACACCCGAGCGACGGTCGGCGGACTCCCCCGCCCCCTCGACCGCACGCGCCACCCCCGCCGCCCCCGGCACCCCCGCCGCCGCACGCAACGGCGGCGGCCGCACCGCCGACCCGGCGCAGCCCGCACGCTCACCCGCACGCTCACCCGCACCCGCACCGACACCGGCCCCCGCCGCCGTCGCGTCCGAAGGGCGGCCGGGCAAGCAGGCCACCGGGCCCGCCCCGGCCCCCGCCGTCGCCAAGACCGCCAAGACCGCCGAGGCCGACGGCCCGGGCGGGCCCGCCGCCGTCCTCACCTTCGAGGAGCTGTACGAGGCCGCCCACACCCGCCTGGCACAGCAGATGTTCCTGCTCACCACCTGCAAGCACCGCGCCCTGCACTGCGTACGGCGGGCGTTCGGCGAGGCCGGACGGCGGTGGGAGGAGGTGGCGACCGGGCCCGATCCGGAGGGGTGGGTGCGGGTGCGGGCCTCCGAGGCGGCGCTCTCGCCCTGGCACCGGGGCGGCCCGCGCCGCGCGCACGTGTGGCGGCTCCCGCACCGCCGGATCAAGGTCCGCCCGGCCGACGAGAGCCAGGCCGTACTGCCCGACCACGACCGCCTGACCGACCGCGACCGCGCCCTGCTCAAGGCCCTCAAGCGGCTCTCCCGCCCGCAGCGCCGGGCCCTGGTGCTGCACGACGGCCTCGGCCTGCCCGCCGCCGCCATCGCCGTCGAGGTGGAGTCGACGCTGGCCGCCGCCGAGGGCCGGGTCTGGGCGGCCCGGACGGCGCTGGCGCAGTGGGTGCCGGACCTGGTCGGGGCCGACCCGGCCGCCGAGGGCTTCGCGGACCGGCTGAGCGGGCTGCTGCACCGGGCGGCCGTCCGGGGCTGCCCCGCGCCGCACCGCCCGCCCGTACCGCTGCTGCGCGCCCGGCACGGGCTGCGCAACGCCACCCGGACCGGGGCCGCGGCCCTGCTCACCGTCGCGGTCGGCGGAGCCGCGGTGGCGACGCTGGCCGGGGGCGGACCGGCGGCGCTGTTCCGGCCGCCCGAGGCACCGGCCCCGACGCTCTGCGCCCCGACCGGGGGCGACGGCGCCCTGCCGCTCGTCCCGGCCGGCCCGCCGACCGGCGTCCTCAGCCTCTGGTGCAGTCCGACGCCGGGCCTGCCGCCGGTGGTGGTGGACCCGCCGCCGCCCCGGGACCGGCCGTGGCTGCTGCCGACCGACAGCCGCGCCGCCGCCGCGCTGCCCCCGCCCGCGACGGTCACGGCCGGCCCGCAGTCCTGCACCCGCTGGTCGCTGCACCCCTGCCCGGGCGACCGCTGAGCGCCGCGCGCCCGGGCCGAAACGTCGAGCGCCCCCGCCCGGAGTCCGGACGGGGGCGCTCGACGAGCGGGCGGCGTCAGCCGCCGATGATCTCGCGCGCCAGGCGGGCGGTCTCGGACGGCGTCTTGCCGACCTTGACACCGGCGGCCTCGAGGGCCTCCTTCTTGGCCTGCGCGGTGCCCGAGGAGCCGGAGACGATGGCGCCGGCGTGGCCCATGGTCTTGCCCTCGGGGGCGGTGAAGCCCGCGACGTAGCCGACGACCGGCTTGGTGACGTGCTCGGCGATGTAGGCCGCGGCACGCTCCTCGGCGTCGCCGCCGATCTCACCGATCATCACGATGATCTCGGTCTGCGGGTCCTCCTGGAACGCCTTGAGGGCGTCGATGTGGGTGGTGCCGATGACGGGGTCGCCACCGATGCCCACGGCCGAGGAGAAGCCGATGTCGCGCAGCTCGTACATGAGCTGGTACGTCAGGGTGCCGGACTTCGAGACCAGGCCGATCTTGCCGGCCTGGGTGATGTCGGCCGGGATGATGCCGGCGTTCGACTGTCCGGGGCTGATCAGGCCCGGGCAGTTCGGGCCGATGATCCGGGTCTTGTTGCCCTTCGAGCCGGCGTAGGCCCAGAAGGCGGCCGAGTCGTGGACCGGGACACCCTCGGTGATGACGACCGCGAGGCCGATCTCCGCGTCGATGGCCTCGACGACGGCGTCCTTGGTGAACTTCGGCGGCACGAAGATGACGGTGACGTCGGCGCCGGTCTTCTCGATGGCGTCGGCCACGGAGCCGAAGACGGGCACGTCGGTGCCGTCGACGTCCACGGTGGTGCCGGCCTTGCGCGGGTTGACACCGCCGACGATCTGGGTGCCGGAGGCGAGCATGCGGCGGGTGTGCTTCATGCCCTCGGAGCCGGTCATGCCCTGGACGATGACCTTGCTGTCCTTGGTAAGGAAGATAGCCATGGTGTTAAGTCCCCTTCCTTACTTGGCGTTGGCCAGCTCGGCGGCGCGGTCGGCCGCACCGTCCATGGTGTCCACGCGCTGGACCAGCGGGTGGTTGGCGTCGTCCAGGATCTTGCGACCCAGCTCCGCGTTGTTGCCGTCGAGGCGGACGACGAGCGGCTTGGTGACGGCCTCGCCCTTCGAGGTCAGCAGCTCCAGGGCCTGCACGATGCCGTTGGCCACGGCGTCGCACGCGGTGATGCCACCGAAGACGTTGACGAAGACCGACTTGACGTCGGGGTCGCCGAGGATGATCTCCAGACCGTTGGCCATCACCTCGGCCGAGGCGCCGCCACCGATGTCGAGGAAGTTGGCGGGCTTGACGCCGCCGTGCTGCTCACCGGCGTAGGCGACCACGTCGAGGGTGCTCATGACGAGGCCCGCGCCGTTGCCGATGATGCCGACCTGGCCGTCGAGCTTGACGTAGTTCAGGCCCTTGGCCTTGGCAGCGGCCTCCAGCGGGTTGGCGGCGGCCTTGTCCTCGAGCGCCTCGTGGTCCGGCTGGCGGAACTCGGCGTTCTCGTCCAGGGAGACCTTGCCGTCAAGCGCGATGATCTTGCCGTCGCCGGACTTGATCAGCGGGTTGACCTCGACGAGGAGCGCGTCCTCGGCGATGAAGACCTTCCACAGCTTCTGCAGGACGTCGGCGACCTGGTCCGCGATCTCCGCCGGGAACTTCGCGGCGGCGACGATCTCGGCGGCCTTCTCCGGGGTGCAGCCCTCGTTGGCGTCGACCGGGATCTTGGCGAGCGCCTCGGGGTTCTCCTCCGCGACGACCTCGATCTCCACACCGCCCTCCACGCTGGCCATGGCCAGGAAGGTGCGGTTGGTGCGGTCCAGCAGGAAGGAGACGTAGTACTCCTCCTTGATGTCCGCCGTCTGGGCCAGCATCACCTTGTGAACGGTGTGGCCCTTGATGTCCATGCCGAGGATCGCCCCGGCCTTGGCGACGGCGTCCGCCGGGTCGGCGGCGAGCTTCACGCCACCGGCCTTGCCTCGGCCACCCACCTTCACCTGAGCCTTGACGACGGCGCGGCCGCCGAAGCGCTCCGCGATGGCGGCAGCGTCTGCGGCGGTCTCGATGACATCACCGTCAAGCACGGGCACACCGTGCTTGGCGAAGAGGTCCCTCGCCTGGTACTCGAACAGGTCCACGTGTTTGTCCTTGTTCGTGGTCGCGGATTGTGTCTCTACGAGCGTGCCACGGCAGGATCTTCGCTGCGGGTCGTCGGGGCGGTGCGGGTACGCAGAGGTACGGCCTTGCGGCCCACACAGCCACGGGCGCACACGTCAATCAACACGCGCGTCACGTCCGTCTGGCAGGTTATCCCCGGACGACGGGCGTGTTTCGCCCGGGGCCGTCCCGTCTATGGTGAGAACCGTCACAGACAGGGCACGAAGGTGTGTGGCGCGCCCTGCTCAGCGGGTGGGCAGGTCAGCGGCGCAGGCGGGTGGCGGTTCCCCCGTCCGGGTGAACCCGTGGGCCGCCGCCCTACGCCTGCCGGTCCGGTACCGGAATCGGGCGCTTCTCGATGGCCGCCGCCATGATGTCCGGGAAGGCGTCCGGTGTGCACGCGAACGCCGGTGCGCCGAGTGCGGCCAGTGCCGCGGCGTGCGCGTGGTCGTACGCGGGCGCACCTTCGTCGGAGAGCGCGAGAAGTGCGATGAACTGGACGCCGGCCGCCTTCATCGCCGCCACCCGCTTCAGCATCTCGTCGCGGATTCCGCCCTCGTAGAGGTCGCTGATCAGCACCACGACGGTCTCGGACGGGCGGGTGATCCTCGACTGACAGTAGGCGAGCGCCCGGTTGATGTCGGTGCCGCCGCCGAGCTGGGTCGCGAACAGGACGTCCACCGGGTCGGTCAGCTGTTCGGTGAGGTCGACCACCGAGGTGTCGAAGACGACCAGCCGGGTGTCCAAGGTCTTCATCGAGGCGAGCACCGCGCCGAAGACCGCCGAGTGCACCACCGAGGGGGCCATCGAACCGGACTGGTCGATGCAGAGGATGACGTCCTTCTTCACCGCGCGCTGGGCGCGGGCGTAGCCGATCAGCCGCTCGGGGACGACGGTGCCGTGCTCGGGCAGGTAGTTCTTGAGGTTCGCCCGGATGGTGCGGTCCCAGTCGATGTCGCGGTGGCGCGGGCGGTTCACCTTCGCGCTGCGGTCCAGTGCGCCGCCCAGGGTGGCCCTGGTCCGGTCGGCGAGCCGGCGCTCCAGTTCGGCGACCACCTTGCCGACCACCGCGCGGGCGGTCTCCCGGGTGGTCTCGGGCAGCGCGTGCTTCAGCGAGAGCAGGGTGCCGACCAGGTGCACGTCCGGCTCGACGGCCTCCAGCATCTCCGGCTCCAGCAGCAGCCGGTCCAGCCCGAGCCGGGTGATGGCATCCTGCTGCATCAGCTGGACGACGGTGGACGGGAAGTACTCCCGGATGTCCCCCAGCCAGCGCGCCACCTGGGGGGCCGACCCGCCCAGGCCCGCGCTGCGCCGACCGGTCCGCCCGGCCCGGCCCTCCTCGGGCGCCCCCCGGTACAGCGCGGCGAGCGCCCCGTCCATCGCGGCGTCCCGGCCCCGCAGCGTGCAGCCCGTGCCGTCCGCCTCGCCGCCCAGCACCAGTCGCCAGCGGCGCAGCCGCTCCTCGGCGGCGAGGGGAGTGGTCACAGCCATCGGATGCTCCTTCGTGGGGTGGGTGTTCGTGGGGTGGGCGGAGGGGTGCGCGGCGGAGCGGGCGGCCGGGCCGGCCGCTCCGCCGCCGGGTGTCAGGTGTCGCGCCCGGAGGCCTGCTTCGGGATCCGCGGACGCTCCGCCGGGGCCGGCGCGGGGAGGCCGAGCAGCAGGGCGAGGACCGGGAGGGCGGCGTCCGCGCGGGCCCGGTCGAGCCCGGCATCGACCGGATCGGCCGTCCGGACCGGCTCCGCGCCGAGCGGACCGGCCGCGACCCGGCTGCCGACGGTGCTCCGCACGCCCGCCTCCAGGGCGGAGAAGGTGCGGCGCAGCAGCGGCAGCACGTCGGTGAACACCTCGCCCGGGACGCCCGTCAGCCAGGCGTCGAGCAGGCCGAGCAGCCGGGGGTCGTGCAGCAGCAGGGCGCCGCCGCCGGTGAGGAAGCCCTCGATCCAGCCGGCCGCGTCCGCCGGCGCGTTGGCCGCCGAGAGGACCAGGCCCATCCGGCGGCCCGCCTCCTCGGAGTCGAGGCGGCCGTCGTCCAGCAGCAGCCGGACGGCGCGGCCGCGCAGCAGGCCGGGCACGCCCGTCGCCGGTCCCCCGGTCGGCTCGCGGCGGGCGAGCGCGCGCAGCGTGCCGGCCCAGCGCTCGGACAGCTCCCCCTGGGCCCCGGCCGGCTCCAGCAGGGTGATCGCGCCGTGCACCTCGTCGAGGTGGCCGCGCAGCACGGCGGCGCCGGCCGCGTCCAGGCCCACGCAGGCGGGTGGCAGGCCGACGCAGATCCGGTCGGCCAGCCCGCCCGCCACCTCGGCGAGCGCGCCGTCGTCGGTGCCCCGGACGTCGCCGTAGCGCAGCGCCCGGACCAGGGCGGGCAGGGCGCCCGCCAGGTGTGCGACATCGGTGTCCAGCGCCGCGCAGTCCGCGAGCACCCGCATCACGGCGGGCAGCGCCCGGCCCAGGCCGGCGAGCAGGCACGTCTCCACCAGACCGGTCAGGTCGGCGAGCTCGGTGGCGGCGCGGGCGGTGCCGACGGCCTTGCCGGTCGCCGCGTCCTCGACCGTGGTGCCCCACTGGGCGGCCTCGGCGATCCGGACGGCGAACTCCGGCTCCCAGCGCAGCCGCCAGCTCTCCCGGAAGGTGCCGGTCGAGTTGACGGCGGAGCGGCTCGGCACGCCCCAGTCGACGCCGAGCAGCCGCAACCGGTGCAGCAGCCGCGAACGGGCCGCGTCGTTCTCCTTGCGCAGGTCGAGGTCCAAGTCCCGCGGCTCCGCCTGCGGCTTCAGCCGCAGCGAGCGCTGCAGCCGGGCCAGGTCCCGTTGCAGCGGGACCGCCGGCGCGCCCTCCGGCACCTCGCCGAGCGCGTCGCCGATGACCAGGCGGTCGTGCACCAGCGCCAGGGCGACGTCCGAGCCGTCGCACATCACCGACCGGACGGCGTCCAGCGTCTCGGTCAGGCCGGCCAGCGGGCGGCCGCGCATCACGGCCAGCGTCTGAGCGAGCCGGACGGCCTCGATGACGTGGGCGGAGGAGACCGGGTGGTCCTCGGCGCGCAGCAGTGCGGCGGCCTTGGTGAGCCAGCCGGGCAGCGGGTCCTCCGACGCCGTGAAGAGGTGGTGGTACCAGCCCGGCGAGACGATGCCGGCGCCGTACCCGGTGGCCTGGGAGAGCCTGCGGTGCGTCCAGGGCACCCAGGTGACGTCCGTCCGCACCTTCCTGGGCAGGCCGGTGAGCAGCGCCCGGTCGTGGGCGGCGGTCGGCATCGCGGCCAGCGCGGGCACGTGGAAGGCCCCGCAGACCACCGCGATCCGCTGGTACCCGGCCCGGCGGGCGGCCCGGATCTGCTGGCGCATGTAGGCCTCGCGCAGGTCGTCCCGCCGGGCGGAGCCGCCACCGAGCCCCTGCTCCCGCAGGGCGGTCATCGCCTCGGCGACGGCAGTGAAGGGGGCGAGCGGGTCCGAGCCCGGTGTGCGGTGCTCGACCACGTCCTCCCACCAGCGCTCCGGGTCGTCGTGGCCGGCCGCCTCGGCGAGCAGGGCGATCGGGTCCGCGGACGTGCCCCCCGGCACGCCCGCCTCCTCCTCGGACCGCTCCGCCTGCGACGGGTCCGCCTGCGACGACTGCTCCTCCTCCGGCGCGAAGCCGTAGGCGGCCGGGAGGTCGATGAAGCGGACGGGGAGCCCGAGTTCGACGCCGTACCGGATCGCCACCCACTCCGGGGAGAACACCGCGTAGGGCCAGAACGCGGCCTTGCCCGGGTCGTCCACGGCGTGGGCGAGCAGGGCGACCGGCGGCACCATGTCCTTCTCGGCCGCCAGGCCGATGATCGGGTCGGCCTCCGGCGGGCCCTCGATCAGCACCGCGTCCGGCCGCAGCCACTCCAGTGCGGCGGCCACCGCACGCGCCGAGCCCGGGCCGTGGTGCCGTACCCCGAGCAGCGTCACCTCCGCGCCCACACCCGGGCTCCCCTCGCTCCGCTCGTTCACGCGCCCTCCCTCCTCGAACTCTCGAAGTACCGTCGGATCAGCGGGCGTTCTCGCGGGCGGCGCGGTAGAAGTCCTTCCAGCCGTCGCGCTCGCGGACGACCCCCTCGACGTACTCGTGCCACACCACCTGGTCGGCCGCCGGATCGCGGACGACGGCGCCGACGATGCCGGCCGTGACGTCACCGGCCCGCAGCACGCCGTCCCCGAAGTGGGTGGCCAGCGCAAGGCCGTTGGTGACCACCGAGATCGCCTCGGCGGTCGACAGGGTGCCGCTGGGCGACTTGACCTTCGTCCGGCCGTCCACGGTGAGGCCGGCCCGCAGCTCGCGGAAGACGGTCACCACCCGCCTGATCTCCTCGGCGCCGCCGGGCAGTTCGGGCAGCTCAAGGGAGCGGCCGAGCTGGCCGACCCGGCGGGTGACGATGTCCACCTCCTCCTCCAGCGAGGCGGGCAGCGGCAGCACCACCGTGTTGAAGCGCCGGCGCAGCGCGCTCGACAGCTCGTTCACCCCGCGGTCCCGGTCGTTCGCCGTGGCGATCACGTTGAAGCCGCGGACGGCCTGTGTCTCGCCGCCCAACTCCGGCACCGGCAGCGTCTTCTCCGACAGGATGGTGATCAGACTGTCCTGCACGTCCGCCGGGATGCGGGTCAGCTCCTCGACCCGGGCGATCTTCCCGTCGGCCATCGCCCGCATCAGCGGCGAGGGCACCAGGGCGTCCCGGCTCGGGCCGTGGGCCAGCAGCTGGGCGTAGTTCCACCCGTAGCGGACCGCCTCCTCCGGCGTACCGGCGGTGCCCTGCACCAGCAGTGTCGAGTCGCCGCTGATCGCGGCGGCCAGGTGCTCCGACACCCAGGTCTTCGCGGTGCCCGGCACTCCGAGCAGCAGCAGGGCGCGGTCCGTGGCCAGCGTCGTGACCGCGACCTCCACCACCCGGCGCGGTCCGATGTACTTGGGTGTGATCACGGTGCCGTCCGGCAGCTCGCCGCCCAGCAGGTAGGTGGCGACGGCCCAGGGCGACAGCCGCCACCGCTGCGGGCGCGGGCGGTCGTCCTGCGCGGCCAGGGCGGCCAGTTCACCGGCGAACGCGTCCTCGGCGTGCTGCCGCAGAACCTCGGTCATGGGGGCTCCTTCAGGTCGGCCGCCGGACACACCTGTGGCAGGCGACGGGGTGATCAGAGGGGAGCATCGGCGCAGATGTCGACAGGGCGGCGTCCCGACCTGCGAGAACAACTCTGCACCCGACCACTGACAATTCTGACCGGACCTCAGTTCGACCGGCCGGTCTGTCAGTCCCTCCCCCTAGCGTCGTCACCATGGAGGAACGCTGGAGCACCGAACACGTCCTGTCCCTGGCACCTGACGCCGCCTCGCGGAAGGCCGCCGGCAAGCTCTCCGCGCCCGCACCCTGGTCGGGCGCCGGCACCGACGGCAGCGCCCTCTGGGGCGAGTGCAGGGGCAGCGGCAGCACGCCGTACCGAACCGTGGTCGAGCTGGCCACCCCCGCCTACCAGTGCAGCTGTCCGAGCCGGAAGTTCCCGTGCAAGCACGCGCTCGGGCTCCTCCTGCTCTGGAGCGGCAGCCCCGAAGCCGTCCCCGACGGCGCCGAGCCGACCGACTGGGCGGCCGGCTGGCTCGCCGACCGCCGCGACCGGGCCGAGCAGCGCGCCGCCAAGGCGGAGGCCGCCCCCGACCCGGCCACCGCCCCCGACCCGGCCGCCGCCCGCCGCCGCGCCGAGCGGCGCGCCACCCGGGTCGCCGCCGGCGCCGGCGAACTGCGCCTGCGACTGGCCGACCGGATCCGCCACGGGCTCGCCGACCAGTCCACCGCGGGCCCCTGGGAGGAGGTCGCCGCCCGGATGGTCGACGCCCAGGCCCCCGGTCTGGCCACCCGCGTCCGTGAGCTCGACACCACCCCCCAGCACCGCCTCCTTGAGGAGTACGCCCTGCTGCACCTGCTCGCCACCGCCGCCACCCGGGTCGACGACCTTCCCGCGCCACTCGCCGCGACCGTCCGCGCCCGCGTCGGCTACACCACCAGCACCACCGAACTCCTGGCCGGCCCCACCGTCCGCGACCGGTGGCAGGTCCTCGGCAGCCGGGACACCTCCGACGACCGCCTCACCACCCGCCGGGTCTGGCTGCGCGGCGCCAAGACCGGCCGACCGGCCCTTCTGCTCGCCTTCGGCGGCCCCGGCCAGGCCCCCGACCTCGCCCTGCCCACCGGCCACTTCCTGGAGGCCGACCTCGCCTTCCACCCGGGCGCCCGCCCGCTGCGCGCGGCCCTCGGCGCCCGCTACGGCGCGCCCGAGGCCGCCCCGCCCGCACCCCCCGCCGGCCTCACCCCCGCCGAGGCCGTCACCGCCTACGGCGCCGCCGTCGCCGACGACCCCTGGCTCGACTCCTGGCCCACCGTCCTCACCGGCGTCGTCCCCGTCCTCACCCCCGACGGCTGGCACCTGACCGACAGCCGCCACACCATCCCCGTCCACCACCCCGGGATGCCGGAGTCCGCCCTCTGGCGCCTCGCCGCCGTCTCCACCGGACGCCCCCTCACCCTCTTCGGCGAGCACGGCCACCGCGGCTTCACCCCCATCACCGCCTGGACCCCCGAAGGCCGCCCGACCAGCCTCACCACCGCCTGAGGCCGTCGGCACCCACCGGCAACCCCGCCAGGCCCCGACCGAACCCGCAGGAGCCCACATGCAGCCCGCCCTCTGGGAACCCCTCCACACCGCCGCCCTGCTCGGCACCGACCGCAGGCCCCTCCCGCCGGTCGCCGAGGCCGGCCCCACCCACCAGGGCGTCGACCACACCGACCCGGCGACCGCCCTGCTCGAACTCGCCGCCCTGGAGACCGTCCGACGCCGCGCCGGCGCCCTTCCCACCGCCGCCACCGAGCCGCCCGGCGCCCCGGCCCCCGAGGACCCCCGCCCCGAGCTCCCCACCCCCGCCGCCCGCCGCCTCACCGTCCTGCTCAGCAGCCGCAACGGCAGCAGCACGTCCGGCTCGCTCGCCAACCTGGCCGAGCTGCTCCCGCAGTGGCTCACCACCGGCCGCACCCGCGGCTACCGCCCGCCCGCCGCCCTCGTCCCCGCCCTGCTGGACGCCGCCCGCGCCCGCAGCGAACTGCGCCCCGACGCGGTCGCCCTCTGCGGCCCGCTCGGCCGCTGGCTCGCCGCCCGCAACCCCGACTGGCGCTTCGTCCTGCGCACCGCCGACGCGGCCGCCGCCCCCGGATCCGCCACCGACGGGGGCGACCACCTCTGGCACGAGGGCCTGTTCGCCGAGCGCGTCACCCACCTCACCCTGCTCCGCCGCACCGACCCGGCCGCCGGCCTGGCCCTCCTCCAGAGCACCTGGCCGACCGAGCGCGCCGAGGACCGGCTGCTCTTCCTGGACGCCCTCCAGGACGGCCTCTCCCCCGCCGACGAACCCTTCCTGGAGGCCGCCCTCGGCGACCGCAGCAAGAACGTCCGCGCCACCGCCGCCGAGCTGCTCTCCACCCTGCCCGGCTCCGCGCTCGCCCTCCGGATGGCCGCCCGCGCCCGCGCCACCGTCCGCCTCGCGGACCGCGGCACGCACCTGCTCGTCACCCCGCCCACCGAGTGCGATCCGGCCATGCAGCGCGACGGCATAGCGCTCAAGTCCCCGACCGGGCGGGGCGAGCGGGCCTGGTGGTTCGGCGAGGTGATCGCCGCCGCGCCCCTCGCCACCTGGCAGGAGGCCACCGGCCTGACGCCCGACCGGCTGCTGGCGCTGCGGGTCGGCGACAGCATCGACGAGACCAGCAGCAGCTGGGCAGACGACCTGCGCGAGGCCTGGGCCAGGGCCGCCGTCCGGCAGCAGGACGCCGACTGGGCCCGCGCCCTGCTCGGGCCCGCGCCCGGCACCGGCGGCCGCGGCCGCTCCGGCCGGGCGGCCCGGACGGCCGGGGCGCCCGCCAAACTGCTCTCGGTGCTTCCGCCCGCCGAACGGGCCGTCTGGACGGCCGCGTTCATCGAGGTGCACGGCCTGGGCGAGGCGTTCCAACTGCTCGGCGCCTGCGCCACCCCGTGGACCCCGCCGCTGTCGACCGCCGTGGTCGCGGCGCTGGAGCGGGCCACCGCCTCCGGCGCGTACCCGTGGAGCCACAGCGGGGTGCTCGGGATGACCGAGCGCGCGCTCTCCCCCGGGGCGGCGGCCGCCGTCGAGGCGCTGGCGGCCACGGCCGCACCCGCCTCGGCCTGGGCCGAGACCTTCGCCCGGCTGGCCGGCACCCTGCGCTTCCGGGAGGCGATGCTCGCCGAGCTGGGTGCCTAGGGCCCGTCCGGCAGGCTCAGCCCGCGGCCCGCAGGTTGGCCTCGACCCACGCGACCACGTCCCGGGTCGGCGTGCCCGGGGTGAAGATGTCCGCGACGCCCATCGCCTTCAGCTCGGCGATGTCGTCATCCGGGATGATCCCGCCGCAGAAGACCTTGATGTCCTCCGCGTCGCGCTCCTTCAGCAGTTCGAGCACCTTGGCGCAGAGCGTCATGTGCGCACCGGAGAGGATCGACAGGCCGATGCCGTCCGCGTCCTCCTGGATCGCGGTGTCGACCACCTGCTCGGGCGTCTGGTGCAGACCGGTGTAGATGACCTCCATACCGGCGTCGCGCAGGGCGCGCGCGATGACCTTGGCGCCGCGGTCGTGACCGTCGAGCCCCGGCTTGGCGACCACCACACGGATCGGCCCTGAAACACCCATCACTGCCTCCTGGACCTCGTTGTCCATCACCCCACCGGACCTCGTCGGGCGCGGGCGCGGTTAACCAGCAATAACCAACCTGAGGGGAGGGTAGCGCCACCCTGGCCGGTCGATCGTGCCACCCCTCAAGAGGAGTGGAAAATCACAGGTCCGCGCCCCGCCCCCGGCTCCGCAATTCCCCGGCGGCGGGGGGCGATTCCCGGCCATCAGGCGTCCGCCGGGCCTCTTGACATCCGGACTTTTGTCCGGATGTCGGCGTTCCGGCTACAGTCTCGGCAGTTTTCCCCCTCGCCCGACGACGCGCCCGAGGCCCACCCAGGAGGCAGCCCCCGATGGCTCCCGACGCAGCCGCCCGCCCGACCCGAGCGGAGCTGCGCATGGCCGCCCGCGAGCAGTCCCGCGCGCAGCGCCGCGACGCCGCCAAGGCCGCCACCCGGACGGCCCTGCTGCGGGTCGCGCTGCCCTCGGTGGCCGCCCTCGGGGTCGCCGCCGCGGCCGCCGCGACGGTCCACGGCGAGGCCGACCAGCAGCGCGCACAGGCGGCCGGCCGGCTTCCCGCCCAGGCCACCGCCCCCGACACCGCCACCGACTCCGCGAACGCCGCCGTCACGGCCGCCCGGCAGGCCCTCGCCACGGGCGATGTCGCGCAGGCCTCACGCGGGGACGCCCGCCAGCCGCTCTCCGGTGCGCAGCCCGCCCCGGCGGAGCCGGCCGCCGAGGCCCCGACGCCGCCGGCGCGCCCCACCGTCTCGCTGCCCGTCGCCCAGCGCGGCCTCGGCGAGACCTTCGGCGCCGCCGGTACCCACTGGGCGGCCCGCCACACCGGCATCGACTTCCCGGTGGACGGCGGCACCGAGGTCATGGCGGTCACCGACGGCACGATCCGCACCCAGTGGAACCCGTCGTACGGCTACATGACGATCCTGAAGATGTCGGACGGCACAGAGGCCTGGTACTGCCATCTGCGCGCGTACAAGATCCGCAAGGGGCCGGTGAAGGCGGGCGATGTCATCGCCTTCGTCGGCACCAGCGGCAACAGCACCGGCCCGCACCTGCACTTCGAGATCCGCCCGGCCGGCGGCGGCGGCCCCGTCGACCCGCTGCCCTGGCTCCTCGCCCAGGGCGTCGACCCGCGCTGAGCCCGGGGCCCGCACGGCTCGCCGGCTACCCCCGGGCCGTGGCAGGCACGGCCCGGGGGTAGCGGCCCGAGAGTTAGAGCTTCTCCACCGGCGCGTAGCGCAGCAGCAGCTGCTTGCGCCCGTCCGTGCCGAAGTCCACCGTGGCCTGCGCCTTGTCCCCGACGCCGGTAGTGGCCACCACCGTGCCCAGGCCGAAGGTGTCGTGGGTGACGCGGTCCCCGACCGCCAGCGCCACGACCTCCCGCTCCACCGCGCGCCGCGCCGACTGGCCCCAGCCCGCCTTCGGCGAGGCCGCCGCGCCGCCGCGCGCCGACCCGCGCGAGCCGCCGCCCGACCCGGCGAAGCCGCCCGACCCGCTGGAGTAGCCGCGCGAGGCCGGCGCCGAGGCCGCGCCCTTGCGCTTCCACTCCACCAGCGTCTCCGGGATCTCCTCCAGGAACCGCGAGGCCGGGTTGTACGCGGGCTGGCCCCACGCGCTGCGCAGCACCGACCTCGTCAGGTACAGCCGCTCCCGCGCCCGGGTCAGCCCGACGTACGCGAGCCGCCGCTCCTCCTCCAGCTCCTTGACCTGGTTGAGCGCCCGCATGTGCGGGAAGATGCCGTCCTCCATGCCGGTCAGGAAGACCACCGGGAACTCCAGGCCCTTGGCGGTGTGCAGGGTCATCATCGTGATGACGCCCTGGCCCTCCTCGTCGTCGTCCGGGATCTGGTCGGAGTCGGCGACCAGCGCGACCCGCTCCAGGAAGTCGGCCAGCGAGCCGACCGGCGGCGCGCCGTCCTCGCCCGCGTCGGGCCGCTCGCCCGGGTCCTGCTCGTACTCCAGCGCCACCGAGGCGAGCTCCTGGAGGTTCTCCACCCGCGTCTCGTCCTGCGGGTCGGTGGAGGACTGCAGCTCCGCGAGGTAGCCCGTCTCCTCCAGCACCGCCTCCAGCACCGCGGCCGGTCCGGCCCCGGACGCCACCACCTGGCGCAGCCCGGCCAGCAGCTCGTTGAACTTGCGCACCGCGTTCGCCGAGCGCGCCGCCATCCCGTACGCCTCGTCGACCCGGACCAGCGCCTGCGCGAAGGAGATCCGCTCGCGCGCGGCCAGCGCGTCGATCATCGCCTCGGCCCGGTCGCCGATACCGCGCTTGGGCACGTTGAGGATCCGGCGCAGCGGCACGGTGTCCTCCGGGTTGGAGAGCACCCGCAGGTACGCCAGGACGTCCCGGACCTCCTTGCGCTCGTAGAAGCGCACCCCGCCGACCACCTTGTAGGGCAGGCCGACCCGGATGAACACCTCCTCGAACACCCGGGACTGGGCGTTGGTCCGGTAGAAGATCGCGACGTCGCCGGGCTTGGCATCGCCCTTGTCGGTCAGCCGGTCGATCTCGTCGGCGATGAACTGGGCCTCGCCGTGCTCGTCGTCGGCGACGTAGCCGATCACCTTCTCGCCGTGGTCACCGGCCGTCCAGAGCTTCTTCTCGCGCCGGCTGGTGTTCCGCTCGATGACGGCGTTGGCGGCGCTGAGGATGGTCTGGGTGGAGCGGTAGTTCTGCTCCAGCAGGATCGTCGTCGCGTTCGGATAGTCCTCCTCGAACTGGAGGATGTTGCGGATCGTGGCGCCGCGGAAGGCGTAGATCGACTGGTCGGCGTCACCGACCACGCAGAGCTCGGCCGGCGGCACCTCGGAGAGCCGCCCGGCCGCCGGGTTCACGAAGTCCCCGTCGACGGTGCGCTTGGGGGCGGTCGTGGCGGTGCCGCCGCTGAGCTCGCGCACCAGCATGTACTGGGCGTGGTTGGTGTCCTGGTACTCGTCGACCAGGATGTGCCGGAACCGGCGGCGGTAGTGCTCGGCGACGTCGGGGAAGGCCTGCAGCAGGTTCACCGTGGTCATGATGATGTCGTCGAAGTCCAGCGCGTTGGCCTCGCGCAGGCGCCGCTGGTAGAGGAAGTACGCCTCGGCGAGCTTCTTCTCCGTCGGGTTGGCGGCCTGGTCGGCGTAGGTCTCCTCGTCGATCAGCTCGTTCTTGAGGTTGCTGATCTTCGCGGTGAAGGACTTCGGCGGGAACTGCTTCGGGTCGAGGTCGAGATCCCGGCAGACCAGGGACATCAGCCGCTGGGAGTCCGCCGAGTCGTAGATCGAGAACGACGAGGTGAAGCCGAGCAGCTTGGACTCGCGGCGCAGGATCCGCACGCAGGCGCTGTGGAAGGTCGACACCCACATGGCCCGGGCGCGCGGCCCGACCAGCTGCTCGACGCGCTCGCGCATCTCGCCGGCCGCCTTGTTGGTGAAGGTGATCGCCAGGATCTCGCCCGGCTGCACCCCGCGGGCGCCCAGCAGGTAGGCGATCCGGTGGGTGAGCACCCTGGTCTTGCCGGAGCCGGCGCCGGCCACGATCAGCAGCGGCGCGCCGGCGTGCAGCACGGCCTCGCGCTGCGGCTCGTTCATCCCCTCCAGCAGCTGCGCCGGGTCCACCACCGTCCGGGCCGCGCCGTTGCGGTAGTAGGCGTCCCGCTCGGTCTCGGCGGCGTGGTCGGTCTGGAAGAGCCCCTCGGGGATGGCCTCCTCGTACGCGTCGTACGGGAGGTCGTCCTCGTACGGCGGCGCCTCCTCGTCGAGGGGCGCGGCACCGCCGGGCTGCTGCTTCGACCCGGCGGCGGGCGCCTCGAAACCGGGGAGCGGGAGGTTGTCAAAGAGGCTACTCATGGCACTCCGAGTCTATGGCCAGGCACTGACAAGCCCGCCCGGTCCGCGGGAATCCGGACCGGGCGGGCCTGTCGGCGGCGGGCGTCAGACCAGGCGGCGGGCGGTGGCCCAGCGGGTCAGCTCGTGCCGGTTGCTGAGCTGGAGCTTGCGCAGCACCGCGGAGACGTGGCTCTCCACGGTCTTCACCGAGATGAACAGCTGCTTGGCGATCTCCTTGTACGCGTAGCCGCGCGCGATCAGCCGCAGCACCTCGCGCTCGCGCTGGGTCAGCCGGTCGAGGTCCTCGTCCACCGGCGGGGTGTCGGTCGCGGCGAAGGCGTCCAGCACGAAGCCGGCCAGCCGCGGGGAGAACACCGCGTCGCCGTCGGAGATCCGGAAGATCGCGTTGACCAGGTCGGTGCCGGTGATGGTCTTGGTGACGTAGCCGCGCGCGCCACCGCGGATCACGCCGATCACGTCCTCGGCCGCGTCGGAGACGGACAGCGCGAGGAACTTCACGCCCTCCCGTCGCCCGCCGCCCTTGTCCGCGCCGCCCCGCCCCGCCCCGGCCGGCTGCTCGCCCATCAGCCCCGCCGAGCGGCGCAGCACCTCGACCCCGCCGCCACCGGGCAGGTGGACGTCGAGCAGCACCACGTCGGGCCTGGTCTCGGCGACCACCCGGACCGCCGACTCCACGTCGTCGGCCTCGCCGACCACGTCGATGCCGGTCGTCTCGGTCCGCCCGATCTCGGCCCGGACCCCGGTGCGGAACATCCGGTGGTCGTCGACCAGGACGACCCGCGCGACCCTCCCCCCGCCGTCGGCCGGGGGCACCCCCATCGGCGCTGCGTCAGTCATTCGCTCTCTCCATCTCCAGCTCGACCTCGGTGCCGCCGTCCGGCGCGGGCCGCACCCGTGCGGTGCCGCCGTTGCGCTTCATCCGGCCGATGATCGACTCGCGGACACCCATCCGGTCCTCGGGCACCGTCTCGGGGTCGAAGCCGGGGCCGTGGTCGCGTACGAACACCGACACCGTCTTCCCCTCCACCTCGGCGTAGACCTGGACCGGTCCCCCGCCACCGTACTTGGCCGCGTTGACGGTCGCCTCCCTCGCGGCCTGCATCTGGGCCGCGATCCGGTCGTCCATCGCGCAGTCGCCGACGACGACCACCTCGACCGGCACCCCGTGGCGGTCCTCGACCTCGGCGACCACCGCGCGCAGGCTCTCCGCCATGGTGTCCGGTGCGGCCTCGGCGGCGGCCTCCGGGCGGTAGAGCCACAGCCGCAGCTCGCGCTCCTGGGCGCGGGCCAGCCGCAGCACCTCCTTGGGGTCCTCGGCCCGGCGCTGGATGAGGGTCAGGGTGTGCAGCACCGAGTCGTGGACGTGCGCGGCGATCTCGGCGCGCTCCTGGGCCCGGATGCGGGCGGTGCGCTCGGCGCCGAGGTCCTGCCACATCCGCAGCGCGTACGGGCCGACCAGGACCAGGACACCGACCAGCACCGCGAGCGAGGCCTCCACGACCGAGCCGAGCGTGGAGCCGCTGCCCTGCATGGCGAGGAAGGCGATGGTGCCGGCGACCACCAGCAGGACGCCGGCGCCGACCCTGGTGTAGGCGCCGCGCCGCTTCTCGCCCTCCTCCAGACCGAACCAGCGCTGCCAGCGGGAGTCGTCGGCCTGCCGCCAGACCAGCGCGACGCCGACGCCGATCGCCAGCAACGGCCAGGTGTAGGGCTTGGCGGTCTGCCAGCCGAGCGCGCTGAGCAGCGCGATCAGGCCGATCACCACCATCACCAGGGCGGCGAGCTGCCAGAGGCCGCCCTGGCCGGAGGCGGCGGCCGGCCGGGCCGGGGAGTTCTCGTCACCCGGAGCGCCGCCCGCGGGGACGGGCTCGCCCTGGAAGGTGTGCTGGAGCAGTTCGCGCAGCCGGCCGAGCCGCCCGCGCCGCCCCTTGTTCAGCGCCGTGCCCGGGACCTGCCCGGCCCCGGCGGGCACGAAGGCGCCGTTGACGTAGACCCACTGGGCGCCGCCGCGGTGCGAGGGCTCGCCGATGCCGATCGGCACCACGAACCAGAAGGCCGCGTACAGCAGCACCCCGATGCCCTGGGCGAGGAACAACAGCACGAAGGCCACCCGGACCCAGGCCACCGGCAGCCCGAGGTGCACCGCGAGCCCGTGGGCGACCCCGCCGAGCATCCGCCCCTGCGGGCTGCGGTAGAGCCGCCGGTACGGCGGGCGGCCCTCACCGGGCACGGCCGGGTCGGGGCCCGCCGACGGGGCGTCGGGGACGAGGGCGCGGGGATCGGTGCCGGGTGCTGCCACGGCACCGATGGTTCCACGCGGGCGGGCCCGGGCGCATCAGGGTGGAGCCCTACCCGTTCTCAGGGACAAGTCAGGGTCCGGACAGGGCCGGGCCCGGTTGGGCGGGGGCCCGGCAGCCACCAGGATGGTGGGCATGACGGAAGACCACCTCACCCAGGAGAGCGGGCCCGGCGCCCCGGCGGAGCCGGAACGCCCCCCGCTGACCCGTACCGAGCACCATCGCGTGGTGGCCGGCGTGTGCGGCGGCCTCGGCCGGCACCTGGACATCGACCCGGTGGTCTTCCGCGTGGTGACGGTGGTGCTCTGCCTCTCCGGCGGGCTCGGCCTGTTCCTGTACGGGCTGGCCTGGCTGGTCGTCCCGACCGAGCCCGTCCCCGACGGCAAGGGCGGCAGCCGGGCGGGGCGCACCGAGCTCCAGCGGGTGCTCACCGGGCGGGTGGACGGCCAGTCGGTCGGCGCGGTGCTGCTGACCGTGATCGGCACCGGGGTGTTCTTCTCCTCGATGGGCGACGGGGACCAGATGTTCCCGCTGCTGCTGCTCGGCGCGCTGGTCTTCCTGGCCGTGCGCTACGACCCGGAGCGCCACCGGACCGGCCGGCTCCGCGGGCGCCGGCGCGGCCGCCGCCACCACGGCGGCCCCTACGACCGGTTCTTCCCCAGCTCGGAGGCCGGGTCCGAGGCCTCGGCCTCCGCGTACAGCTGGCCGCGCGCGGAGGCGGCCGAGGCGGCGCGCGAGCGGCACGCCCAGGAGCGGGCCGCCGGGACGGTCCCCGCCGACACCCCG
Source organism: Kitasatospora sp. NPDC048239 (assembly GCF_043202015.1). NCBI lineage: Bacteria > Bacillati > Actinomycetota > Actinomycetes > Kitasatosporales > Streptomycetaceae > Kitasatospora > Kitasatospora sp. NPDC048239. The sequence continues at coordinate 135,159 of NZ_JBICZP010000016.1, forward strand.
CACGCCGGCCCGACCGGCTATCTGTGGGACCCGCGCCACCCCGAGCGCAACCCGTACGGCGAGTCGGCGCCGGCCGCCTCGGCCACACCGTCGTTCGGCGCGCCGACCCCGCCGCCCGGGGCGCCCGCCCAGCCGTGGTGGCAGCGCCCCGACCTGCCGAAGGGCGACCCGCTGCGCAAGGGCGGCGGCCCGGCCGCCCCGCCGCCGCCGGCGGTCCGCCGCCGGCGCCGCGAGCACTCCGTGCTCGGCCTGGTGGGCCTGCTGCTGGCGGCCGGCGCGGCCAGCGCCGTCTGGTCGTCCTCGGCGGGCCACAGCACCACCGTGGTGGGCTCCGCGGCCCTGGCCACCGCCCTGCTGGTGGTCGGTCTGACGCTGCTGGTCGGGGCGAGGTTCGGCCGGGCCCGGAAGCTCGCCGTGGTCGGGCTGCTGCTCACCCTGGCGCTGACCTTCGTCGGCCACTCGCCGGACTCGCTGCAGAACGCGGCCGGCGCGCGGTCCTGGACGGTCTCGTCCGCGGCCGGGCTGGAGCCCGAGTACGTGCTGGGGGCCGGCGAGATCCGGCTGGACCTGCACGCCCTCGACCCGGCCGGCGCCACCCTGTCGACCACCGTCGAGCTCGGGGCGGGCGTGCTGAACGTCGTCCTGCCGCCAGACGTGACGGTGAACCTGAAGACCCGTCTGCTGCTCGGCAGCGTCCGCGCCCCCGGTGAGCCGCTCACCAGCGAGGGCACCACCCGTACCTACCAGTACCACCCGTTGAACGGTCAGACATCCAAGGGCACGCTCGACCTCCAGCTGACGGTCGGGCTCGGCGACATCAAGGTGGTCCAGTCGTGAGGAAGCACCAGCTCGATCTGTTCTCGCTGATCGCGGGGGGGCTGTTCACCGTGATCGCGGTGCTCTACCTGGTGGCGGCGCTGAACGACATGTCGGTGAACGGCCGGATCGTCATCCCGGTGACGTTCATCGTGCTCGGCCTCGGCGGCCTGGCCGGGGCGGTCGCGGCGGTGGCCCGGCGCGGCCGGACCGACGCACCGGAGTAGGACCGGCCGGTGAAGCCCCGCCCGGTCCGGCGGGGCTTCACCGACCGGCCCGCGGGCCGTCAGCTCTGCAGCGGCCCGAGGTTCAGCTTGTCGCCGTCCTTGGTGACGCCGTACCGGGGCAGCGGCTTGGTCGCCGGGCCGTTGACCACCGCGCCGGTGGCCGCGTCGAACCGGGAGCCGTGGCAGGGGCAGTACAGCTGCCCGTTCTTCGGCGCGTCCACCGCGCAGCCGGAGTGCGTGCACACCGCGGAGAGGCCGCAGTACTGGCCGGCCTTGGGCTGCACGATGTAGACGGCGTCACCGCTGGCCGGGTCCTTGACCTGGGCCGAACCGCCGACCGGGACGCTCGCCGCGGCCACCGAGGGGGGCGGCCCGGCGGGGCTGACCGGGGCGGCGGACTGCTTGGGCCCGACGGCCTTGCGGTCCCGCCCGAAGGTGGCGGTCAGCGAGCCGGTGAGCAGCCCGGCGCCGCCGATCGCGACGGCCGCGATGCCGCCGTCCACCAGCGCCCGCCGCTTGACGTGGCTCTCGCGCAGCCCGCGGGTGCGGTCCCGGGCTGCCCGCCTGGCGAGGTAGCCGTCCAGCGAGAGGTACGGGGTGCCGGCCAGGATCAGCGGGGTCCAGGCCATCAGGTAGATCAGGTCGTTGCCGAGGTAGTACGGCGAGACGTTCCAGCTGACGGTCAGCCAGAGGCTGAGGTTGATCAGCGCGCCGCCGAGCGCCGCGACCCGGCCCCAGAGGCCGAGCAGCGTCCCGAGGCCGACCGCCAGCTCGCCGAAGGCGATGGCCAGGGCGAACAGGGTCGGTGCGTCCAGGGCCGCGCCGAGCAGGAACGAGATCGGGCTGGAGCCCTTGGCCGCTTGGGTCTGCGAGACGAAGGAGGCCGGGTCCCCCGCGCCCGCCAGGTAGTGCGAGTCGGCGAGCTTGTCCAGCGAGGCGTACACGAAGGTGATGCCGAGGAAGATCCGCAGCGGCAGCAGCGCGTACTGCGCCGCGAGCGCCTTGCCCCGGGCCGCCCGCTCGGCTCTGCCGGTCGCTTCCGCGCCGGCCACCCCGGAGCTGCTGGCCTCCGACATCGCTCACACCTTCCCTCACGGCCTGCCGCACTCTGACAGGTCCGGTCCGCATTCTGCACGTTTCTGAGCGCATTCGGTGGGACGGCCCACCCGGCGAACGCCCGGTACACCGCGAACGGCCGCGCCGCCGCTCCCTTGTATACGGGAACGACGACGCGGCCGTTCAATGCCGGTTCACATCCGGCGGGGAGTGCTCACTCCCACTCGATGGTGCCCGGCGGCTTGCTGGTGCAGTCCAGCACCACGCGGTTCACATCGCGGACCTCGTTGGTGATCCGGGTGGAGATCTTCGCCAGCACCTCGTACGGCAGGCGCGACCAGTCGGCCGTCATGGCGTCCTCGGAGGACACCGGGCGCAGCACGATCGGGTGGCCGTAGGTGCGGCCGTCGCCCTGGACGCCGACGCTGCGGACGTCGGCCAGCAGCACGACCGGGCACTGCCAGATCTCCCGGTCCAGGCCGGCCGCGGTGAGCTCCTCGCGGGCGATCGCGTCGGCCTCGCGCAGCAGGTCCAGGCGCTCGCGGGTGACCTCGCCGACGATCCGGATGCCCAGGCCCGGGCCCGGGAACGGCTGGCGCTGGACGATCTCCTCCGGCAGGCCGAGCTCCTGGCCGACCATCCGGACCTCGTCCTTGAACAGCTTGCGCAGCGGCTCGACCAGCTGGAACTGCAGGTCCTCGGGCAGGCCGCCGACGTTGTGGTGCGACTTGATGTTCGCGGTGCCGGTACCGCCGCCGGACTCCACCACGTCCGGGTACAGGGTGCCCTGGACCAGGAAGTCCACCGACTCGCCGTGCTCGCCGGCCTCGGCCACGATCTCGGCCTGCGCCTGCTCGAAGACCCGGATGAACTCCCGGCCGATGATCTTGCGCTTCTCCTCCGGGTCGCTGACGCCCTTCAGCGCGTCGAGGAAGCGCTCCTGCGCGTCGACGACCTTCAGCTGGACGCCGGTGGCCGCGACGAAGTCCTTCTCGACCTGCTCGGTCTCGCCCTTGCGCATCAGACCGTGGTCGACGTAGACGCAGGTGAGCTTGGAGCCGATGGCCTTGTTGACCAGGGCCGCCGCCACCGCGGAGTCCACGCCGCCGGACAGGCCGCAGATCGCGCGCCGGTCGCCGACCTGGGCGCGGATCAGCGCGACCTGCTCCTCGACCACGTTGCCCGTGGTCCAGGTCGGGGCGAGGCCCGCGCCGCGGTAGAGGAAGTGCTCCAGGATCTGCTGGCCGTGGTCGGAGTGCAGCACCTCGGGGTGGTACTGGACGCCGTAGAGGCGGGCCTCGTCGTTCTCGAAGGCGGCGACCGGGACGACCGCGGTGGAGGCGGTGACGGTGAAGCCCTCGGGGGCGGCGGAGCAGGCGTCGCCGTGCGACATCCACACCGAGTGCTCCGCCGGGACGCCCTCGAACAGGGTCGAGCCGGAGCGGGAGACGGTCAGCGGGGTGCGGCCGTACTCGCGGGCGCCGCTGTTGTCGACGGTGCCGCCGAGCGACACGGCCATCAGCTGGAAGCCGTAGCACATGCCGAAGACCGGGACGCCGGCCTCGAAGATCGCGCGGTCGATCTGCGGCGCGCCCTCCTCGTAGACCGACGACGGGCCGCCGGAGAGGATGATCGCCTTCGGGTTCTTGGCGAGCATCTCGGCGACCGGCATGGTGCTCGGCACGATCTCGCTGTAGACCCGGGCCTCACGCACCCGACGGGCGATGAGCTGGGCGTACTGGGCACCGAAGTCGACCACCAGGACGGTGTCGGTCTCAGGTACGGACTGAACGGGAATAGCAGAGGACACGGACGGCCTTCCGGCAGCGGTACGAAAGGTGTCGCGCGCAGCGCGTCCTTCGAGGGTGGCGCCGGGCGACGGGCGGGGGTCTGAGGACGAGTCTACCGGCCGCCGCGTTTCACTCGTCTGCCCCGCCGTGCGGCCGTGACCGGCCGGGCGGCCGGTTCGTTGCTCCTGACGACCGTACGACCGCGCCGCGCCCGCCAGGTGCGCCGCCTCCGCCCCGGCCAGGGGCGCCGCCGTACGGGCTTGCAGGACCACGCGTGGAGCTCATCCCAGTCCACCGGCGCGCGTGGCGCCGCCGCGGTCCCGGCCCTGCCGGGAGCGGTGCGCCGTGGGACCGTGCGCGGGTGCCGCGGCCGGCCAGCAGGGGACAGCGACCCCGGCCGCGACTGGACCAAGGAGGTGGGGTGGTCGGCTTCCGGGGACGCCCGGAGGCCGACCGCCGCACCCCGGCGCGACCCCGGCGCACACCTTTCACCGTCCCGCGCCGCTACGCGCGTCCCTGTGCGCTCCGGCCTACACCACTACTCACAGTGATCATCGATGCCGCCTGCCCGCGCCCTCCCCGGAGCCGCCGAGCGGGTCCGAGACGGATGCCCCGAAGCGGCCCGGCCGAAAATGGACTGTGCCGAAGTGTGCCGAATCGGTTGCAGAGCAAGCCCTTCGTCCAGCACGATGCTGATGGACGGGGTTCTCCCGGCGGCCACCGGCCGACCGCGGGACACCTGTCCCGCTGCCACCGAGACCCGCGGTGACAACGATTATCACCTCACGCTCCGTGAGCGCGGGCCCGGCGCAGGCATGCACGCCGACCCGCCGCACCGCGAGCGTGCGCGCCCCGCGTGACCGGCCCACCCGCGCCGGAGCCGCGACGGCGCGCCCGACGAGCCATCCGACGCGACGGCGCTCCTCCCCCGGCGCCGTCACCCCAGCACCGGCGCAGCCCTGACGCCGCGTGCTGAGCGACAAAGGGCCCCGTTCCCCCGCGGGGCCCTTTGCCCTGTCCGGAGCCGGCCGGGCGCCCCCCGGAGCGCACGGCGCGCGGGGCCGGGTGCGCGCCGTGCGCACCCGGCCCCGCGCGCGGCTACGGCTGCTTGCGCCAGACGCTCGGGTCGGGGGCGTCCTCACCGGGCGCCCGCTCGGCGGGCGGCGCGGCCGGGCCGGAGGGCGGTGCGTCGTGCGAGCCGATCACCTCGCCCACCCCGACCGCCGGGGTGTCCGTGGCCACCGGGCCGGGCTGGTACGCCTCCGGGCCCGACCCGTACGGCGCGCCCTGCCCGGGGACGGTGCCGGGCCCCGCGGCGGCCGGTCCGCCGCGGCGCAGCGCCGCCAGGGCCGGGGGCACCGCCAGCGCGCCGATCGCCGACCAGACCACGTTGGCCGCCAGCACGGTGGCGAACACCAGACCGACCGAGAACTCGCGCCCGCTCTCCCCCCGTCCGCCCCAGGTGCCGCTGCCCGAGGAGGTCGTCGTCGCCAGGAAGCCGGCCACCGTCATCAGCAGGGTCAGCCCGACCGCGTACACGACGGCCAGCCGGATCCGGTCCAGCGCGTCCAGCCGGCGCTTGTAGGCCGTCCAGCCGAGGACGCCCACCGCGGCCACCGCCAGCAGTCCGGCCCAGCGCCAGTCGGCGGTCTCGCCGTGCAGGTCGAAGAAGGAGAGCTCCTCCCCCGGGCTGTCCGAGTCGCGGTAGCCGGAGCCGTCGTAGCCGCCCTCGTAACCGGAGGAGCCCTGGCCCGCCAGGGCGGTCGCCCCCGAGCCCACCCCGAGCAGGATCAGGCCGAGGTTCGGCAGGAACGCCAGGGAGACGCCGGTCTGCCAGCCCTCGTCCTGCGCGGCGACCACGATGAACGCGACCAGCGAGGAGAGGCCGACCGACAGCGCCAGCGCCCGGCCCGCCGTCAGCCCGGCCACCGCCCAGCCGCGGATCGCGCGGTTGCGCCAGGCCGCCCAGCGCAGCGCGTCCGTGCCGTGGACGGCGAAGGCGAGCAGCCCCGCGAGCAGCAGCGTCCAGCCGACCGCCTCCACCCAGCCGGAGTCGGCGACGTACTGGAGGCCGCCGTAGGAGTCGCCGGAGGATCCGAAGCTGCCGTACCCGCTCCGGCCTTCGATCACGGGGCGCCAGGTGGCCCCGCCGACCAGTCCGAGCAGCAGGGTCACGGCGGCCGCGAGCACGGCGGTCCGCAGGGCCTCGCCGGCCGCCTGCGACCTGGTCAACTGCGCGCCGGTGCGGGCCTGGCGCAGTCGGGCCCCGGCCCGCAGGCCGAGCCAGAGCGTGAACAGCCACAGCACGGTGACCGTCATCGGTACCACCCGCAGCACGATGTCCGTGCCGCTCTCCGACCGCAGAACCCGGCCCGAGAAGCCCAGCTTGAAGGGTGCGCCGAGCCCGGCCAGGGCCATCGCCAGGGTCATGCCGAAGCGGTCGCCGAACTCGGGGGTGTCGGCGAGTCCGCCGAGGTCGTAGTCGCTCGGGATGGCCGCGATCAGCGCCGCCAGCAGCAGGACGGCGGTCGGCGCGATCACCGCCTTGAGCGCCGGGCGCCAGTCCGAGCCGGTCAGCCAGAGCAGCGCGGCGGGCTGTGCGGCCGCCGCGTCGTACGGCGTGCCGGCCCCCCAGCCGCCCACCGCCGGAGGGATGCCGGGCGGGGCGTGGCCCGGCGGGGCGACGGCCGGCGGCGGGTAGGAGGGCGGCCCGGCGGGCGGCGGCCCGTAGGAGACCGGCGGCCCGGCGGGCGGCGCGGCCGGCGGCGGAGGCGGTGCCAGCGGCCTGCCGCACGAGGCGCAGGCGAGCGCACCCTCCGCCGAAGCCGCGCCGCATGATGCGCAGATGGCCATTCCCGCGATCCCCCCGTCCGAGCGAGTTCCCTGGTCCCCCCAGGAAGCCCCGTTTATCCCATCGGGTGCGGACGGCTGTCAACCGCCATGGGCATGGCGCGCATTGGGGCGCCCGGGCGGTCAGCTCCCCCGCTTCGGCACGTCGGGAACGGCGAGCAGCGGCAGCCGCAGCGCACCGAAGGCGTCCTTCGGCACGGCCGGCTCCAGCGGGGCCACCGCGGCGACCCGCCGGTACTCCTCGCCGACGGCCGGGCGCGGGTCCTCCTCGCCCTTGTTCGGCCACATCGACATGGCGCGCTCGGCCTGTGCGGTGATCGTCAGCGAGGGGTTGACGCCCAGGTTGGCGGAGACCGCCGAGCCGTCGACCACGCTGATCCCGGGGTACCCGTAGAGCCGGTGGTACGGATCGACCACCCCGTTCTCCGGGGAGTCGCCGATCGTGCAGCCGCCGAGGAAGTGCGCCGTCATCGGGATGTCGAAGATCTCGCCGACGGTGCCCCCGGGGAACCCGTTGATCTCGGTGGCCAGCGCCTGGGCGCCCTGCTCGGCGGCCGGGATCCAGGACGGGTTGGGCGCGCCGTGGCCCTGGCGGGAGGTCAGCTGCCCCTTGCCGAGGCCCTTCTTCTTCAGCGAGACGGTGATGGAGTTGTCCAGCGACTGCATCACCAGTCCGATGATGGTCTTCTCCGACCAGCGGTGCTGGTTCACCGACCGGGCGAAGTTCACCGGGTGGCGGGCCGCGGTGCCCAGGTAGCGCAGCCACCGCGGGCCGCGTCCGACGCCCTTGACCTGCATGATCGACAGCGCGCCCATGGCGTTGGAGCCCCGGCCGTAGCGCACCGGCTCGATGTGGGTGTTCGCGTCCGGGTGGATCGAGGAGGTGATCGCGACGCCCTTGGTGAAGTCCACCCGGGAGCCGTACCGCCGGTCGGTGGTCTGCGCGCCGACCAGCGCCTCCGAGTTGGTGCGGGTCAGCTCGCCGAGCCGGCCGGAGATCCGGGGCAGGTGGCCGCCGTCGCGCATCCGGTGCAGCAGTGCCTGGGTGCCGTAGGTGCCGGCCGCGACCACCACCCGGGCGGCGGTGATGGTCCGCGCACCGGCCTTCACCCGGTCGGTGGTGGAGCGCGCGTCGGTGCGGCGCACGTCCACCGCGAAGCCCTCGGTGCCGTCGGCCCCGGCGAGCTCGCGGATCCGGGCCACCGTGGTGAGCGGGTGGATCTCGGCGCCGCCCTGCTCGGCCAGGTGGAGGTAGTTCTCGGTGAGCATGTTCTTGGCGCCGTGCCGGCAGCCGGTCATGCACTCGCCGCACTCCGTGCAGGCCTTGCGCTTCGGCCCCGCACCGCCGAAGTACGGGTCCTCGATCTCGGTGCCGGGGGCGGCGTGGGCGGTGCGGTCGGAGTCCTCGCCGTCGCCGAAGAAGACCCCGACCGGCGCCATGTGGAAGGTGTCGCCGACGCCCATCCGCTCGGCGGCGGCCTTGAGGTGGACGTCGGAGGGGGTGACGGTCGGGTTGAGGCGCACCCCGAGCATCCGCTGCGCCTGGTCGTAGAACGGCGCCAGCTCCTCCTGCCAGTCGGTGATGTGGCCCCACTGGCGGTCCTCGAAGAACGCCTTGGGCGGCACGTACAGGGTGTTGGCGTAGTTCAGCGAGCCGCCGCCGACCCCGGCGCCGGCCAGGATCAGCACGTTGGCCAGCAGATGGATCCGCTGGATGCCGTACAGGCCGAGCTTGGGCGCCCACAGGTAGTTGGCCAGATCCCAGGAGTTCCTGGGGAGTTCGCCGCGCTCGAAGCGCCGCCCGGCCTCCAGGACGGCGACCCGGTAGCCCTTCTCGGTCAGCCGCAGCGCGGAGACCGCGCCGCCGAAGCCGGAGCCGATCACGACCACGTCGTAGTCGAACTCGGAATCACCGCGGGACCCCACCATGTGCCACTGCTCCTTCGGGAAGAGAACCGATGTCGGGGACGGTCCGGGGACCGGCTACTTGAACCGCAGGGCCTTCAGCACCCGCAGCCCGCCGGTGAACACCGCGGCGAACTGCCGGTCGTCCAGCCCGAGCGAGGGCGCGAGCGGCAGCAGCCGCTGGGTGGCGATGGTCTGTGCCTCGGTGAACCGCAGGATGCCCTCGGCGCCGTGGCGCCGGCCGAGCCCGGACTCGCCCATCCCGCCCATCGGTGCGCCGACCGAGCCGTAGGCCGCGGCGAAGGCCTCGTTGACGTTGACGGTGCCGGTGCGCAGCCGGGCCGCGATCGCCCGGCCGCGCCGCCGGTCCTTCGTCCAGACGCTGGAGTTCAGGCCGTACGAGGTGGCGTTGGCGGCCTCGACCGCCTCGTCCTCGGTGTCGAAGCGGTAGACCGCGACCACCGGGCCGAAGGTCTCCTCGGCGCAGACCGCCATCTCGGGGGTGACGCCGTCCAGGATGGTCGGCTCGTAGAAGAACGGGCCGAGGTCGGGCCGGGGGCGGCCGCCGGCCACCACGGTGGCCCCCGCCTTGACCGCCTCGTCCACGTGCCGGGTGGTGGCGTCCAGCTGCCGGACGGAGACCAGCGATCCCATGTCCGCGCCGTACGCCAGGCCGCCGCCCAGCCGCAGCGCCCTGGTGCGCTCGGCGAACCTCGCCAGGAACTCGTCGGCCACCGAGTGGTGGACCAGCAGGCGCTCGATCGAGATGCAGAGCTGGCCGGCCGAGGAGAAGCAGGCCCGGACGGCCCCCTCGGCGGCCCGGTCGAGGTCGGCGTCGGCGAGCACCAGCATGGCGTTCTTGCCGCCGAGTTCGAGCGAGGCGCCGACCAGCCGGGCGGCGGCGCGCTGCGCGACGTCCCGGCCGGTGCGGGTGGAGCCGGTGAACGAGACGTAGTCGGCGTGCTCGACCACCGCCGGTCCGATCACCGGGCCGTCGCCGACCACGATCTGCCACAGGTCGGCCGGCAGCCCGGCCTCGACCAGCAGTTCGCGGGCCCAGAGCGCGGTCAGCGCGGTCTGCGTGTCCGGCTTGTTGACCACCGCGTTGCCGGCCACGAGGGCGGGCAGCGCATCGCCGATGGACAGCTCAAGCGGGTAGTTCCACGGCGAGATGTGGCCGATCACGCCCTTGGGCCGACGGCCCTCGACGACGTGGGTGAGCACCGGCAGCGCCCCGCCGCGGCGCTTGTCGCGCAGGTAGGCGTGCGCGGCCCGCCCGTAGTGCCGGGCGGCCAGGGCGACGGCCAGCACCTCCTCGAAGGCGTGCAGCCGGGCCTTGCCGGTCTCGGCCTGGATCAGGTCGAGCACCTCGTCCTGGCGCCTGAGCAGCAGGTCGTGGAAGCGCAGCAGGACGGCGGCCCGGCGGCGGACCGGCTGGGCGGCCCAGCTGTGCTGGGCGCGGCGGGCCAGCTCGTACGCCACCTCGACGTCGGCCGGGGTGGACTGCGGCAGGCTCGCCAGCCGCTCGCCGGTCAGCGGGGCGACGGTCTCCACCAGGGCGGGCTCCCCGGCCGCGGTGATGCCGGCGGCGAGGCGGGCGACCAGCGAGGACGGGACGGCCGAGGCGACGGTGCGGCCGCCGCCGGGCGCGGCGGGGTTGCCGGCCTCCGAGCCGGGCTGCTCGGCGGCCGGTGCATCTGCTGTGAGGTCCGTCATACGGCGCAGCCTAGGCGCTCGGCGGCCGGTTCGGTACCCGTCGGTAACAAGAAACTGCCGGTGCCGTCCGAAACCACCCGACGGGTGGGTTCAGCGGGTCGGGGTGAAGTGGTTGAGCACCGTGGTGAAGCGCTGCTCGCCCTCGGTCCAGTCCTTCTCCTTGTCCGGGCAGGACAGGTAGATGGCATAGCCGGTGCCGTCGCCGTCGATGAACTCCGCCTCGATCGCGCGCCGGCGCCCGCCCTCCTTGGCCGCGTAGCTGAACTCCCAGACGGCCGCGTCGTGGCCGTTCACCTGGACGCTGGTCAGCTTGTGCTGGCGGTACTCCTTCAGCTTGGAGACGGTGGTCTCCATCTGCTGCAGGTGCTCCAGCGGCTTGACCGACTGGCCGACGGTGACCGCGAACTGCAGGTAGTGCGACTTGGCGTCGGGGCTGTAGAAGATCTGGTTCGCGGTGTCCGTGCTGCGCTGCCACACCGGGACGCCGGACGGCAGCGGGAAGCGGAAGCCCGCCGGGTCGTCCACCCAGCGGTAGCCGGTCGGCGCGGCGGCGGCGGTGTCGGCCGGGTCCGGCGCGGCCGTGAGGGTCGGCGTCGGCTCGGCGACCGGTGTGCCGCCGTGGCGGGTCGCGAGGTACGTCGCCCCGGCGGCCAGCACGGCGACGGCCAGGGCGGCGCCCGCGACCTGCAGCAGTCTGCGGCGCCTGGCGGGGCCACGCGCGGGCGTGACGGGGTGCGAGACGGGCGCGACCGGTGCGGTGTGCGCCTCGGGGCCCGCGGGTGCGCCCACAGCCTCGACGGCACCGGCCTGGCCCGCCGCGGCCGGCTGCGGCGCGGTGACCGCCTCCGACCCGCCCGTGTCCCCGGACCCGACCGCGGACTCGGACCCGGCCACGGCCGCAGTCACGGCCGGAACGTCGTTGCGGTCCACCACCGGCACCGTCCGGGTCGGCGTCTTCAGCGGCGCGACGGGCTTGAGGCCGACGGTGTGCCCGGCCTGCACCTCGGCCAGCATCCGGGCCGCCTCGTCCGCGGTGGGCCGGTCGGCCGGGTCCTTGGCCATCAGCGCGGCCAGCACCGGGCCCAGCGGCCCGGCCCGCCGCGGCTCCGGCAGCGGCTCCCCGACCACCGCGGCCAGCGTGGTCAGCGGCGAGGTCCGGCGGAACGGCGACTCGCCCTCCACCGCCGCGTACAGCGTCGCGCCCAGGCCCCACAGGTCGGAGGCCGGCCCGGGGCGCTCGCCCTGGGCCCGCTCGGGGGCCAGGTAGTCCGGCGAGCCGACCAGGTCGCCGGGCCGGGTCAGCTCGGCCGAGCCCTCGTAGGTCGCGATGCCGAAGTCCAGCAGCACCACCCGTCCGGTGCCGCGCTCCAGCAGCACGTTGGCGGGCTTCACGTCCCGGTGCAGCACGCCCAGTTGGTGGCCCCGGTGCAGCGCGGCCAGCACCTGGCCGCCGACCTCGGCGGCGGCCCGCGGCTGCAGGGTGCCGTCCTGGCTGATCACATCGGCCAGCGAGCGGCCGTCGACCAGCTCCATCACGATCCACGGCCGGCCGTCCTGCTCCAGCACGTCGTGGACGGTGATCACGCCGGGGTGCTTGATCCGGGCGGCCGCACTGGCCTCCCGCTTCATCCGGGCGTGCAGGATCTGCAGGTCCTCCTCGGGGAGGTGGCTGACGGTCAGCTCCTTGACCGCGACCTCGCGGTCCAGCATCCGGTCCCAGGCCCGCCAGACCGTGCCCATGCCGCCACGGCCAAGCCGCGCGCCCAACTCGTAGCGGCCGGCCAGCAGCCGCTCCGCGTCGGGCGCCTGTGGCCCGTCCTGCACGCCCATCGGTGACCGCTCCCCCTCATCCACCTGCCGTCACCGCGACGGAGGGCCCGGTGCAGACCACTGTTCGAACAAATCCCATGCACACACTAGGCGCAGCGACCGTACCCCGGTAATCTCCCCCGGCCACAGTGGAGGCGGCGGGGGCGCGGCGGGCACCGTCAGCCTGCGAACAGCACCACGGCCGCCACCCCGAGCACCAGCAGCACCAGGATCCCACCGACCAGCAGCGGGCCCAGCATCGCCGGAGGTATCCGCGGCGGCCGGGCCGGACCGGCCTCGCCCACGCCCTCGGCCGGCTCCGCCGACCGTCCGCCCCGCCATCGCTGACGCGGTACCAGCGGCACCAGCGGCCCGTCCGGGCGCAGCGCGAGCACCCGCCCGGCCCGCTCCCCGTCGACCGGCTCCGGCGCGCCGGCCAGCAGCGCCGCCAGCTCCCGCTGGACCTGCTCCGCCGTGGGCCGGATCCCCGGGTCGGGCTGGAGCAGCCGCTCCACCAGCGGCGCCAGCGGCCCGCACACCACGGCCGGCTCCCGCCGCCCGTCCCGGACCGCCGTCACCAGCTCCGGCACCCCGCCGTCCGGGAACGGCGAGCGGCCGGTGACCAGCCGCTGCAGCAGCACGCCCAGCGCCCAGCAGTCCCCGGCCGGGCCGCCGTCCAGCGGCCAGCGCTCCGCCACCGGGCCGACCAGGGTGGCCCGGACGTCGTAGCGGCGCCGGCCGCCCGGTCCGCCGAGCTCCTCGGCGAGCGCCTCCTCGGCCACCCCGGGGAGCAGTCCGCCGAGCAGGGCCGCGCCGTCCTCGCAGACCAGCACCGCATCGGTGGTGACGTTCCCGTGCACGATCCCGGCCTCGTGCAGCGCCCGCAGCGCGCCCGCGAGGTCCGCCGCCAACTCGGCCGCCCGGTACGGCGGCACCGGGCCGGCCGCCGCCAGCGCGGCCAGCGACGCCCCGGCCGGGTGCTCCTCGACCGTCCACAGCAGGCCGCCCTCGACGAAGGCCCCGGCCCCCTGGAGCAGCCGAGGGTGCGTCGGCGCGGCGGAGCCGACCGCCGCCACCCGGCGGACCAGCCGCTCGCCCTGCTCGGGCACCGGGTCGTCCGGGTCGTGACCGCTCGTCAGCAGGGCCGACAGCTCCAGGCCGCGCAGCAGCACGGCGGCGCCGGTCCGCTCGTCCACCGCGAGCGCGCGCACCGCCTCCGGGTGGTCCGTCAGCCGGTATCGCCCTGCCAGAACCTGTCCCGGGCCCGCTCGCATGCGTGTTCCTCTCGCTCGCCGCCCAGCCTAGTTGGCCCCGGTGGACACCCCGATCGTTACCCTCGATCCATGGACTGGACCGATCTGATCGACGCGGCCTTCGATGTGGCCGGCAACAGCAACAGTGACACCCGGGCCGAGGCTCTGCGCACCGTGGAGGCGAACGTCGTCCCCGACGAGAGGCCGGTCGCCTCGACCGCCGGACGGCACCCCGACCACTTCCGCCGGGGCGTCCTGGTTCTCACCACCCGGCGGCTGCTCTTCCTGAAGGACGGCAAGCCGCCGGTCCCGGTTCCGCTCTCCGCGGTGACCGACGCGACCGTCAGCAGGACCAGGATCAACGGCGAGGTGCTGCTGGTGGTGGCACTGACCGGCTCGCACCGGTTCGAGGACGTGGTGAAGGCCGAGGTGTTCGCCGAGCAGGTCCGCGCGGCCGCCCAACTGGCCCGCGACGCGGCGCACCAGGCCGTCGCGGCCCCGGCCGCCGCGCCGGTGGCGGCCTCCTCCGGAGCGGAACTGCTGGACCAGCTGGAGCGGTTGGCCTCCCTGCACCACTCCGGGGCGCTCACCGACGAGGAGTTCGCCCGCGCCAAGCAGCGCCTGATCGGCTGAGCCGCCGCCGGCCGCCGAGCGCCGCGGCGCCGGTGACGGCCCGGGTTACGGCGCCGGATGGAAGGTGTCGAACGCGGTCTGCCGGGCCTGGACGTTCGCGGGCGAGCCCCACTCCGCGTCCGGGGTGGTCCAGTAGATCGCGTAGCCGTACTTGGCCGGGGTGCCGGTGACGAAGCCCCGGTTGAGCGAGTGCATCCGCGGGCTGCCGAAGGTCCACTCCCAGTCGGCGGCGTTGCTCCACTCGCGGTAGGTGAGGGCCTGCAGCGCCACCCGCTGGTAGTTGGTCAGCTGTCCGCGCAGCCCGGGCTCGGACTCCTGCCAGTCCGCGACGGCGCTCGGGCCGGGCGAGGTGGTCCACTCGATCTTCAGGGTGCTGCCGTTGCCCTTGAAGGTGCGGCGGATCGACTCCGAACCGGCCGGCTGCAGCCAGTCCGGCAGCACGATCGAGAAGCCGGACGGGTCCTTGTACTCGTGGTACCCGGCCGGAACCGTCGCACCGGTCGGCACCGGAGCGGCCGGAACCGGGGCGACCGGGGTCGTCACGGGGGGCGCGACCGGCGTCGTGGACACCGGCGCGACCGTGGCCGGCGCCGGCGGCGCCGCCTCGGTCGGCGAAGGCGCCGCCGTGCCGCCGCCCCCGGTGGCCGTCACCGCCGCGGACGCGGGCGCGGCCCCGCCGCTCGCCACCGGGGAGGTCGAACCGGCGCCGGTCGCCGAGCCGTCCTCGGAGCCGCCCAGCGCCTGGACCACCGCCACCACCCCGGCGATCAGCAGCAGGACCAGCACCACCGCGACCACGGCCAGCCGCCGCCGGCCCTTGCGCGGGTCGGCCCCGGCTGCCTGGGTCGCACCACGGGTCCACTCGCCGCTCACCGTCCGGACCGGATCGGGCCCGGGCGCGGCGGCCTCCCCCTTCTCCGGGACCGAGACGTCCGAGGCTGCCGACGTGCCCGAGGCGGTCGAGGCGGCCGGAGCGGCCTTCTCCTCGTCCCGCGCCCGGCTCCCCACCCGGACGGTACCGAGCAGCCCGCCGATGGTCCGCCTCCCGGCCGGCGCGTCACCGCCGACGCCCTGACCGTCCGTGAGGCCCTTCGAGTCCTTCGAGTCCTTGAAGTCCTTGTCGCCCTTGGCGCCCTCGGCGTCGCCGGTGTCCGGCTCCGCCGGCGCCACCGGCACCGCGTGCTCGGTGGTCGACTCGGCCCGCGCGGTCGCCTCGGCGGCCACCCGCCTGAGCATCGAACGGGTCTGCGAGGCGTCCAGCCGCTTGGCCGGATCCTTCTCCAGCAGTCCCTCGATCACCGGCCGCAACGACCCGGCGTTGTACGGCGTGCCGAGGTCCTCGGTCATCACCGCGGTCAGGGTGGCCAGCGCCGACCCCCGGTCGTACGGCGGACGGCCCTCCACCATCGCGTACAGCGTGCCGCCCAGCGACCACAGGTCGGCCGGCGGGCCGGGCTTCTGCCCCCGGGCCCGCTCCGGGGATATGTACGAGGGCGCGCCGACCAGCATCCCGGTGGAGGTCACCGAGGCGTCGCCCTCCACGCTGGCGATGCCGAAGTCGGTGAGCACCACCCGGCCGTCCTCGCCGATCAGCACGTTGGACGGCTTCACGTCACGGTGCAGGATGCCGAGCGCATGGGCGGCTCCCAGCACGCCCAGCACGTCGAGCGCGATCTCGGCGGCCCGGGCGGGCGCCAGCGGCCCGTCCTCCTTGATCACGTCCGCCAGCGAGCGGGACTCGACCAGCTCCATCACGATCCACGGCCGGTCGTCCTCCTCGACCACGTCGAAGACGGTGACCGCCGAGCCGTGCCTGATCCGCGCCGTCGCCTTGGCCTCGCGCAGCGTACGGACGATCAGCCGGTGCTTCTCGTCCTCGTCCACGCTGCCGTGCATCCGCAGTTCCTTGACCGCGACGATCCGGCCGAGCATCTCGTCCTCGGCCCGCCAGACGGTACCCATGCCGCCGCGGCCGAGCACCGCGTCCAGCCGGTAGCGTCCGGCCAGGAGGCGGCCGGTGGAACCCTGCGCCTGGCTCATTCGGAACGCTCCCCCATGTGCTGCCGGCCGGTCGACGTGACGGCGTATCGGCCCGACGCCGGACCGGAATGCCAAGCCTCCATCATCCCCTGTCCCGAGGGCCCGCGGCCACCCGCCCCCCGGCCACCCTGCACGGGAACCCGGCCCGGCTCGGCGCTCCGTGCCCGATCTGTGATCGAAAACTCTGTCCGCCCCACCCCGCGCGCTGCTAACGTTCGGCCGCTCACAGTCTTTCCGGGGGGATTCGACACCCATGACCGCACCCGAACCGGGCACTGACGGCCAGTCGGTCCGGCCGCGCATGGCCCAGCACTACTCGGTGGCACCCGAACCGGACGCCCCTGAGGGCTATGTCGCCCCCGGCATGCCGGGCGCACCGGTGGCCGGTTACGACCCCGTGCCCGACCCCGCCGAACCGCCGGCCGGGCGTCGGCGCCGCCCCCGCCGTCGGACCGGCCTGGCCGTGGCGCTCTCCCTCACCGCGATGCTGATCGGCGCCCTGGCGTACGGCGCCGCCCTGTCCCGGGCGGCGAGCAGCATCGGCTGGCTGGCGATCGCCCTGGCCGCCGCCGTCGCCTGGCCGCTCGGCCGGATCGGCGGCCCGAACCGGGCCCTGCCGCCGCTGGGCGCCCTGCTCTCGGTCGGCGGGCTGCTGCTCGGCCAGCTGCTCGGCCAGACGCTGCGTCTGCACCGGCTGGCCGGCACCCCGTACGGGGACCTGCTCGGCGACGCCCTGCGGATCTGGCGCGCGGACCGGCACCCGGTGGACCTCGCCTTCTACGGCATCGCCCTGATCGGCGGCTTCCTGCTCACCCGCCGCACGGCCGCCACGGACTAGGGCTTGTCTCAAGCCCTAGGCCCGGAAACGCCGGGGCCCCGCCGGAACACGTCCGGCGGGGGCCCTGGTCGCTATCGGCCGGCTCAGCGGTGGCTGAGGCCCGGGTTGACCGTCACCTCGACGCGCTGGAACTCCTTGAGCTCCGTGTAGCCGGTGGTGGCCATCGCCCGGCGCAGCGCGCCGAACAGGTTCATGGTGCCGTCGGGGGTGTGCGAGGGACCGGTGAGGATCTCCTCGGTGCTGCCGACGGTGCCGAGGTCCACCCGCTTGCCGCGCGGCAGCTCCTCGTGGACGGCCTCCATGCCCCAGTGGAAGCCCTTGCCGGGCGCGTCGGTGGCACGGGCCAGGGCGGCACCGATCATCACCGCGTCGGCGCCGCAGGCGACGGCCTTGGGGATGTCGCCGCTGTAGCCGACCCCGCCGTCCGCGATCACGTGCACGTAGCGGCCGCCGGACTCGTCCATGTAGTCGCGGCGGGCCGCGGCCACGTCGGCGACGGCGGTGGCCATCGGCACCTGGATGCCGAGCACGCCGCGGGTGGTGTGGGCGGCGCCGCCGCCGAAGCCGACCAGGACGCCGGCCGCACCGGTACGCATCAGGTGCAGCGCGGCGGTGTAGGTGGCGCAGCCGCCGACGATCACCGGGACGTCCAGCTCGTAGATGAACTGCTTGAGGTTGAGCGGCTCGGCCGCGCCGGAGACGTGCTCGGCGGAGACGGTGGTGCCGCGGATGACGAAGACGTCGACGCCGGCGTCCACGACGGCCTTGGAGAACTCGGCGGTGCGCTGCGGGGAGAGCGCGGCGGCGGTGACCACGCCGGAGTCGCGGACCTCCTGGATCCGCTGCTTGATCAGCTCGGCCTTGATCGGCTCGGCGTAGATCTCCTGGAGGCGGCGGGTGGCGGCGGCCTGGTCACTGATCGTGGCGATCTCGTCGAACAGCGGCTGCGGGTCCTCGTAGCGGGTCCAGAGGCCTTCGAGGTTGAGCACGCCCAGCCCGCCGAGGCGGCCGATGGCGATGGCCTGCTGCGGGGAGACCACGCTGTCCATCGGGGCGGCCAGGAACGGCAGCTCGAAGCGGTAGGCGTCGATCTGCCAGGCGATCGAGACCTCCTTCGGGTCACGCGTACGCCGGCTGGGGACGACGGCGATGTCGTCGAATGCGTATGCCCGGCGGCCGCGCTTGCCTCGCCCGATCTCGATCTCAGTCACTTCGTTCGAGCCCTTCTGGTTTGTTGCTCATGCCCGCCGGGTCACCCCGGCCGCCCCCAGTATCCCGCACCCGCTGTGACTCGCGCGCTCGCCTCCGGGGCGGGACGCGCCGCGACGGCCCGGTCCCGGACACGCCCGAGGGGCCCGCGGCTGCGGGCCCCTCGGTACGCGCTGGGTCAGCGGGTGGTGTAGTTCGGCGCCTCGACGGTCATCTGGATGTCGTGCGGGTGGCTCTCCTTGAGGCCCGCAGAGGTGATCCGGACGAAACGGCCCTTGCTCTCCATCTCGGCCACGGTGGCCGCGCCGACGTAGCCCATGGTCTGCCGCAGGCCGCCGACCAGCTGGTACAGCACCGCGGAGAGCGGGCCGCGGTAGGGGACCTGGCCCTCGATGCCCTCGGCGATCAGCTTCTCGTCCGAGGTGACCTCGCCCTGGAAGTACCGGTCCTTGGAGAAGGACTTCGCCTGGCCGCGCGTCTGCATCGCGCCCAGCGAGCCCATCCCGCGGTAGGACTTGAACTGCTTGCCGTTGATGAACAGCAGCTCGCCCGGGGACTCCTCGCAGCCGGCCAGCAGCGAGCCCAGCATCACGGTGTCGGCACCGGCGGCGAGCGCCTTGCCGATGTCGCCGGAGTACTGCAGGCCGCCGTCGCCGATCACCGGCACGCCGGCCGCCTGGCAGGCGAGGGCGGCCTCGTAGATCGCGGTGACCTGCGGGACGCCGATGCCGGCGACCACGCGGGTGGTGCAGATGGAGCCGGGGCCGACGCCGACCTTGACGCCGTCCACGCCGGCGTCGATCAGCGCCTGGGCGCCGTCCCGGGTGGCGACGTTGCCGCCGACCACGTCGACGCCGACGGCCGCCTTGATCTTGGCGATCCAGGCCAGCGCGTTGTGGCTGTGCCCGTGCGAGGTGTCCACGACCAGGAAGTCGACGCCCGCCTCGACCAGGGCCTGGGCCCGGTCGAACGCCTCGGCGCTGGCGCCCACGGCGGCACCGACCAGCAGCCGGCCCTCGGCGTCCTTGGCGGCGTTCGGGTACTTCTCGGCCTTGACGAAGTCCTTGACGGTGATCAGGCCCTTGATCCGGCCCTCGTCGTCGACCAGCGGAAGCTTCTCGATCTTGTGGCGGCGCAGCAGCGCCATGGCGTCCTCGCCGGAGATGCCGACCTTGCCGGTGATCAGCGGCATCGGGGTCATGATCTCGCGGACCTGGCGGCGGCGGTCCGACTCGAAGGCCATGTCGCGGTTGGTGACGATGCCGAGCAGCTTGCCCGCCTCGTCCGCGATCGGCACACCACTGATCCGGAACTTGGCACAGAGCGCGTCGGCCTCGGCCAGGGTGGTCTCCGGGCCGACCGTGATCGGGTCGGTGACCATGCCGGACTCGGAGCGCTTGACCAGGTCGACCTGGTTGGCCTGGTCCTCGACGGAGAGGTTGCGGTGCAGCACGCCGACGCCGCCCTGGCGGGCCATCGCGATCGCCATCCGCGCCTCGGTGACCTTGTCCATCGCCGCGGACAGCAGCGGGATGTTCACCCGCACGTTCCGGGAGACCCGGGAGGAGGTGTCGACCTGGTTCGGCAGCACCTCGGAGGCCCCGGGCAGCAGCAGGACGTCGTCGTACGTGAGTCCGAGCATCGCGAACTTCTCGGGTACGCCTGCGGCGTTGACGCCGTTGTTCATGGGCATTTCGGGGGGTACCTTCCGTGGCCGGCCTATTCCGCTCGCGCCCTGAGGGTGGGGGCGCTGTCATCGCTCACTCGCTCAGGCCGCCGAAACGCTCGGTGCCATTGGAGGAACCTCCAGGGGAACCCCGTTCGCACCCACGAAACTTTGGCGACCCGCCCAGGCGCCGATACCCCATGGTACTGGCACCGCGAATGGGTGCTCGTGTGCCCTTGACAACACCAGTCGGCCGTGGGCCATTCCGCCACGGTGCGTGCCGGGACGACCGGCCCCGGGCCGCGCCTGGACCGCGGCTAGGAGGACTCCTCCGCGAGCGCCCGCAGACGGCTGAGCGCGCGGTGCTGGGCCACCCGGACGGCGCCGGGCGACATCCCGAGCACCTCCCCGGTCTCCTCGGCCGACAGCCCGGCGGCCACCCGGAGCAGCACGAGTTCGCGCTGACGGGCCGGCAGGTTGGAGAGCAGCTCCTTGGCCCAGGCCGCGTCGCTGCTGAGCAGTGCCCGCTCCTCCGGGCCGAGCGCCTCGTCCGGCACCTCCGGCAGGTCGTCCTGCGCGATCACCGTCGAGCCAGGCCCGCGCATCGCGGCCCGCTGCAGGTCGGCGATCTTGTGCGCGGCGATGCCGTAGACGAAGGCCTCGAACGGCCGGCCCTGGTCCCGGTAGCGGGGCAGTGCGCAGAGCACCGCCACACAGACCTCCTGGGCGACGTCGTCCACGTGGTGCCGGGCACCGCCGGGCAGCCGGACCAGCCGGCCGCGGCAGTAGCGCAGCGCCAGCGGGTGGACGTAGGCGAGCAGCGCGTCGATCGCCGGGCCCTCGCCGCGGACGGCCGCCGCGACCAGTTCGCCGACCAGCGGCGAGCTGCCTGCGCCGAGCACCGGAGGCCGGACGATCCCGCTCCCCCCGGTCACGCCCTCGACGGACCCGTCGTCGCCGGAATCCGCGTACGACGGATCGAGGCCCTGGCCGGAGGGCTCGGCCTCCACCGGGTCCGCCTCGCCGGTAGCACCGGCAACGTCGTCACGCATCGGTCCATGGTGCCTGGTCGAACGGGAAAACGCGGCACCGCGTCCGGAGTTGTGCACCGGAACGTTATGCGGTGCGGCGCCGCGCACCACGGCACCGCGCACCACCGGCCCCTCCTGCACCGTGCCTCCCGCCCCGCCGCCGTCGGTGGCCTCGTCCGTTGCGCCGTCCGCCGAGTGAGCTGCGGCCGTGTGGTTCGCCGCAGTGCCTGTCCGCTGGTCCCCGAGGTGCTCCACTCCTCCATGGTGCAACCTCGGGACCGTAACGTCACACGCCTCGGCACGGGGAATCGCGAGCGGCCCGCCGATTCCGGCCGGGCCGCCGGGGGTCAGCGGACCAGGCCCCAGCGGAACCCCAGGGCCACCGCGTGCGCACGGTCCGAGGCGCCGAGCTTCTTGAACAGCCGCCGGGCGTGGGTCTTCACGGTGTCCTCGGAGAGGAAGAGCTCGCGACCGATCTCGGCGTTGCTCCGGCCGTGGCTCATGCCCTCCAGGACCTGGATCTCACGCGCCGTCAGGGTCGGCGCGGCGCCCATGTCGGGGCTGCGCAGCCGGCGCGGGGCGAGCCGCCAGGTCGGGTCGGCCAGCGCCTGGGTGACGGTGGCTCGCAGCTCGGCGCGCGAGGCGTCCTTGTGCAGGTAACCGCGGGCCCCGGCGGCCACCGCGAGGGCGACGCCGTCGAGGTCCTCCGCGACGGTGAGCATGATGATCCGCGCGCCCGGGTCGGCGGACAGCAGCCGCCGGACCGTCTCGACCCCGCCGAGGCCGGGCATCCGGACGTCCATCAGAACGAGATCGGAGCGGTCGGCCACCCAGCGGCGGAGGACCTCCTCCCCGTTCGTCGCGGTGGTGACCCGGTCGACGCCGGGTACGGTCGCGACCGCGCGGCGAAGCGCCTCGCGGGCGAGCGGGGAATCGTCGCAAACGAGAACGGAAGTCATGACCGTCGTCCTCCGCAGCTGATCCGCGTCACGTTGAGCCTCCTGGCTGGTACGAATCTCTCCGACACGGCCGATTGGCGACAGACCCCGTACTGATCGCCGGTACTTCCCCGCGATCGTTCCCGACGTCCGGCGCCCGCTAACCGCCTCCGCACTTCCAACGACCGTCACTCGAATGAGTTACGGCTTTCAGGGCCATCTCCACCACTGTACGTGGCCAACCCGTTACCGATCAGCCGCATCGCGGGGCACACGCCGCACTTTTGTGCAGCTCGCGCGCGGTGGGCGCGCGACCCGCACACCGGCACGGGGCGCCGCACGCCCGGAGGCCACCCGATTGCCACGTCTGCGCCTGCCGAAGGCCATGCCCACTTTGCCCGTTTTTATAGCTTTTGTATGGTCATTGACTGTTGTGCCACTCTGTGGGTGACTTGTCCATGGAGTTGCCTTAAGTCATATTTCCAGGTGTCCACACCAGCGCATCGAAGCCTCGCCGTGCCGCACAGTCCAGCCCGCCGCTGCGGCCGGTGCCGGCCGACGAGCCTCTGAAGGGAATGAGCCATGGCAGATTTCTCCCGCCTCCCCGGGCCCAACGCTGATCTCTGGGACTGGCAGCTGTCCGCAGCCTGCCGCGGCGTGGACAGCTCGCTCTTCTTCCACCCCGAGGGCGAGCGCGGGGCCGCGCGCAGTTCGCGCGAGGCGAGCGCCAAGGAGGTCTGCATGCGCTGCCCGGTCCGCACCGAGTGCGCCGCGCACGCGCTGGCGGTCCGGGAGCCGTACGGCGTCTGGGGAGGGCTCACCGAGGACGAGCGCGAGGAGATGATGGGACGCTCGCGCAACCGCCTGGTCGAGGTGCCACTGGCCATGCCGTCCGGCATCCCGCGCTGAACACGGACCCGTCCCGCGTCGTGAAGAAACGTTTCTTCGCCGCGCCCCAGGGCACCTCCGGGCCGGTGTGACCGCGGCTCAGCGCCCGGCGGCCGCCCCCGCCAGCCGCTCCAGCATCAGGGCCACGGCCGGCACCTCCGCGAGGTCCGGCAGGGTCAGGGCGACCACCTGCCGCACCGCGGGCGCCCCCGTGGCGGTCCGCACCGGCACCGCCGACACGCCGTCAGGGCGTACCGACTCCAGCGCCAGCCCCGGCAGCACCGCCACCCCGAGCCCGGCCGCCACCAGGCCGACCACCGCCGGGTAGTCGTCCGTCGCGAAGTCGATCCGCGGCTCGAAGCCCGCTCCCGCGCACAGCTCCACCAGGTGGCCCCGGCACTGCGGGCAGCCGGCGATCCACTGCTCCCCCGCCAGCTCGGCCAGCTCCACCGGCTCCGCCGCGGCGGCCGGCCCGCCGCCCGCCGCGCCGCGCCCCGCCAGCGGGTGCGCGGCCGGCAGCAGCCCGATCAGCGGGTCGTCCAGCAGCGGGGTGACCACCAGGTCCGACCAGTCGGTGACGGCACTGAGCTGCTGCGCCTCCAGGTTCGCCTCGGCCCTCGCCTCGCGCGGGGTGCCGTGGGCGGGCGCCGGCGCCGGGGCGCCGCCGGGGGTGTGCGGGTAGCGGAACGCCAGCGCCACCTCGCACTCGCCGCCGCGCAGCATCGCCAGGGACTCCGGCGGCTCCGCCTCGACCAGCGACACGCGCACCCCCGGATGGCTGTCCCGCAGCCGGGCGACGGCGGGCGGCACCAGGGTGGAACTCGCGGTCGGGAAGGAGACCAGCCGCACCCGTCCGGCCCGCAGGCCGGCGATCGCCGCCACCTCCTCCTCGGCCGCGGAGAGCCCGGCCAGGATCCCGGTGGCATGCTTGAGCAGCACCCGCCCGGCCTCGCTCAGCTGCATGCCGCGGCCGGAGCGGACCACCAGCGGGGTGTCCACGGACTTCTCCAGGGCCTTCATCTGCTGGCTGATGGCAGGCTGGGTGCAGCCCAGCTCACGCGCGGCGGCGGAGAAGGAGCCGGTGCGGGCGACAGCACGCAGGACGCGCAGATGGCGGGCCTCGATCATGCCTCAGTTATAAGGCAATCTTTGCCATAAGCAAAATTATGCTGATGGTTGAATGCGGGACAACACGCCCGCGCGGCAAAACGCCGGCGGCCCGGCCGCACCCCGAGGGGAGCGGCCGGGCCGCCGGTCACTGATCAGACGTCAGTGGGAGTGGCCGTGGCCGCCGTGCGAGTGGCCGTTGTCGGCCTCCTCTTCCTTCTTCTCCACCACGAGGGTCTCGGTGGTGAGCAGCAGGGAGGCGATCGACGCGGCGTTCTCCAGCGCGGAGCGGGTGACCTTGACCGGGTCGATGACGCCGGCCTTCAGCAGGTCGCCGTACTCACCGGTGGCCGCGTTGAAGCCGTGACCGGCCTCCAGCTCGGCGACCTTGTGGGTGATGACGTAGCCCTCGAGGCCCGCGTTCTGGGCGATCCAGCGCAGCGGCTCGGCGAGCGCCTTGCGGACGACCGCGACACCGGTCGCCTCGTCGCCCGACAGGCCCAGGCCGCCCTCCAGCACCTTCGCGGCGTGGACGAGGGAGGCGCCACCGCCGGCGACGATGCCCTCCTCGACCGCGGCACGGGTCGCCGAGATGGCGTCCTCCAGGCGGTGCTTGCGCTCCTTCAGCTCCACCTCGGTGGCGGCGCCGACCTTGATGACGCAGACGCCGCCGGCCAGCTTGGCCAGGCGCTCCTGCAGCTTCTCGCGGTCCCAGTCGGAGTCCGTGTTGGCGATCTCGCCCTTGATCTGGGCGACGCGACCGGCAACGGCCTCGGCGTCACCGGCACCGTCGACGACCGTGGTCTCGTCCTTGGTGATGGTCACGCGGCGGGCGGTGCCCAGCACGTCCAGACCGGCCTGGTCGAGCTTGAGGCCGACCTCCTCGGAGATGACGGTGGCACCGGTCAGGGTGGCCAGGTCGCCCAGGATCGCCTTGCGGCGGTCACCGAAGCCCGGGGCCTTGACGGCGACCGCGTTGAAGGTGCCGCGGATCTTGTTCACCACGAGGGTGGACAGCGCCTCGCCGTCGACGTCCTCGGCGATGATCAGCAGCGGCTTGGAGGCACCGCCCTGGAGGATCTTCTCCAGCAGCGGCAGGAGCTCCTGGATGGAGGAGATCTTGCCCTGGTTGATCAGGATGTACGGGTCCTCGAGGACCGCCTCCTGACGCTCCGCGTCGGTGACGAAGTACGGCGAGAGGTAGCCCTTGTCGAACTGCATGCCCTCGGTGAAGTCCAGCTCCACGCCGAAGGTGTTGGACTCCTCGACGGTGATGACACCGTCCTTGCCGACCTTGTCGATCGCCTCGGCGATGAGCTCGCCGACCTGGGTGTCCTGGGCGGAGAGGGACGCGACGGCGGCGACGTCGTCCTTGCCCTCGATCTCGCGGGCGATGGACAGCAGGTGCTCGGAGACGGCGGCGACGGCCTTGTCGATGCCCTTCTTCAGGGCGGCCGGGCCGGCACCGGCGGCGACGTTGCGCAGACCCTCGTTGACCAGGGCCTGGGCCAGCACGGTGGCGGTGGTGGTGCCGTCGCCCGCGACGTCGTTGGTCTTGGTGGCGACCTCCTTGACGAGCTGCGCGCCAAGGTTCTCGTACGGGTCGTCGAGCTCGACCTCACGCGCGATGGTGACACCGTCGTTGGTGATGGTCGGGGCGCCGAACTTCTTGTCGATGACGACGTTGCGGCCCTTGGGACCGATCGTCACCTTGACGGTGTCGGCCAGCTTGTTCACGCCGCGCTCCAGCGAGCGGCGGGCGTCCTCGTCGAACTGCAGGATCTTCGCCATGTTCCCTATTCCCTCGGGGGTGCGGCCATCGCGGCGGCCGCGAACTACGTGAGCCAACAACCACGCCCCGGGCCCCTGTCACTAGGGACACGGATCCGGGGCGGGCTGGAACGTCTTACTTCTCGATGCTGCGTTTACTTCTCGATGATGGCGAGAACGTCACGCGCCGAGAGGACGAGGTACTCCTCGCCCTGGTACTTCACCTCGGTGCCGCCGTACTTCGAGTACAGGACGATGTCGCCCACGGCGACGTCGAGCGGCAGACGCTGGCCGTCCTCGAAGCGGCCCGGGCCGACGGCCAGGACGACGCCCTCCTGGGGCTTCTCCTTGGCGGTGTCCGGGATAACCAGGCCGGAGGCCGTGGTGGTCTCGGCGTCGAGCGGCTGGACCACAATGCGGTCCTCGAGCGGCTTGATGGCAACCTTGCTGCTGGTGGTCACGTCCGAGCTCCCCTTCGGAGATTACGGGGTTTTCTAACGGGTAGGGGCGAACCTGCGAGTCTGCCGTCGCGGGGGTCAGACACACGTTGTCGCGTTAGCACTCCCCATGGGGGGAGTGCCAAGGACGACCATAGGCCGGTGTTAGCACTCAGTCAACCAGAGTGCCAACGGCGCGCCCTCCGGATTCGGATCACGGGGCACCTGCGGGGCGATCGGCCGTACGTGCGTTCGGTCCCGGCGCCCCCGGCGGACACCCGCCCGCGGGCCCGCCCGGCGGGTGACCGGCGAGAATGGCCGGGTGGAGACCGAGAACCTGCAGCCCCTGCTGACGCCCGAGGGCCGAGCCCTGCTCGCCGAGCTGCGCGAGTTCGCGCCCGAGGAGGAGCTGGCGCTGGCCACCCGGCTGCGGCGGGAGCACCCGGCGGAGCTGGTGTCCGCCGCGTTCGGGCAGGCCCGGCTGCGGCAGCGGGCGCGGGCGAAGTTCGGCGCGGACGCCGACCTGATGTACTTCACGCCCAACGGGGTCGAGCAGTCCACCCGGCGCAGCGTCGCCGAGTGGCGGGCGCGGCGGTTCGCCGAGCTCGGTGTCCGGCGGCTGGCCGACCTCTGCTGCGGGATCGGCGGGGACGTGCTGGCGCTGGCCCGGGCCGGGATCGAGGTGCTCGCCGTCGACCGGGATCCGGCCGCCTGCGCCGCCACCGCGGCCAACGCGGCGGCGCTGGGCCTGGCCGACCTGGTCGAGGTGCGCTGCGCGGACGTCGCCGACGTCGACGTCACCGGCTTCGACGCCGTCTTCACCGACCCGGCCCGCCGGACGGCGCGCGGCCGGGTGTTCGACCCTGAGGCGTACACCCCGCCGCTCTCCTGGGCGGTCGAGGCCGGCCGGCGCACCCCGATCGGCGCGCTGAAGGTCGCCCCGGGCATCCCGCACGAGGCCGTCCCGGCGGACGCCGAGGCGGAGTGGGTCTCCGACCACGGCGACGTCAAGGAGGCGGTGCTCTGGTTCGGCACCGGGGCCGCGCGCCCGCACCGGGCCACCCTGCTGCCGCACGGCGACTCGCTGGTCGGCGGCGACCTGCCCGATCCGCCCGCCGGACCGGTCGGGCGCTACCTGTACGAGCCGGACGGCGCGGTGATCCGGGCCCACCTGGTCGCCGAGGTGGCCGCGCAGGTGGGCGGCCGGCTGATCGACCCGAAGATCGCCTACGTCACCTCGGACCGGCTGGTCGCCACCCCGTACGCGCATGCGTACGAGCTGACCGACGTGCTGCCGTTCCACATCAAGAAGCTGAAGGCGCTGCTGCGCGAGCGTGCCGTCGGCACGGTGGTGATCAAGAAGCGCGGGATGGCGATCACCCCGGAGGAGCTGCGCCGCCAGCTGAAGCCGAGCGGCCCGAACTCCGTCACGGTGATCCTCAGCCGCACCGACCACGGGCCGCTGATGATGCTCGGTCAGCCCGTCACGAAGCCGTAGGGCCGGTCCGGGCGGCGGGGCCGGCTCAGGGCGCGGGTGGCTGGATGTAGTCCTCCAGCCGCGCCACCGCGAAGCCCTGCTCCTGGATCCGGGCCAGCATCTCCCCGAACATCTGCGTCATGCTCTCGCCCTTGAGGTCCTTCGGGCCGCGGAAGTGCGCGAGGACGATGTCGCCGGGCTTCAGCTTCTTGTCCGCCGCCTGGTACTGCATGTCGTGGATCTGCATCGACTCGCGCCACAGCACGATCGCCCGCGGCCCGCACTGCTGCACCGAGGTGTTGAGCGCCGGGGTGTTGGCGCCGTCCCCGTACGGCGGGCGGAACAGCAGCGGCGCGGTGCCGTACTGCTGGGTGAGCGCGGACTGGGCGTCGCAGATCTCGGACTTCTGCTTCTCCGGCGCCACCTTGCTCATCTGCGCGTGGTCCACGGTGTGGTTGTGGATGTGGTTGCCGAGCGCCTGGAGCGGCTTGAAGTAGCCGTAGTCGTCCTTGACGATGTCCCGGGTCAGGAACATCGAGACCGGCACCTTGAGGTCGGTCAGCATCTCGACGAACTTCGGGTCCTTCTCGGCGCCGTCGTCGATGGTGATGAAGACGACCTTGTCGTTCGTCCTCACCTCGCTGAACACCGGCACCGGGCCGGTCCGCTGGAGCTTGACCGGCTTGTCGGCGGGGGCCGCGGGGGCGGTCGGCAGCGGCTTGAGGCCCCACTTGGCCCAGGCGGCCGCGTCCCCGGCGGCGAGCGGCGCGGCCGGGGACGAGGCGGCCGGCGGCGAGGCGGCCGCCGGGGTCTGGACCGCGCCGCCGGTCGACGGCTTCGCGGCGCCCTGGGAGCCGCCGAGGGCGGCCGCCGCACTGCCGGTGTCGCCGCCGCCGCACCCCGTGGCGGCCGCCAGCAGGACCAGCGCCCCCACCGCGTACGTCCTCGTCCTGCCCCGCCCGTACTTCTTCACCGCGCTGCGCTCCCCGGTCCCGTTCAGCTTCTTATCAGCTTGCACGGTAACGGTCGGCTGTTCGGTTCCCCGCCGGCCCTGCCGGGGCGTCGAAGGCGTGTCGGAGCCGGTCTACTCCGCGTGCGTACGGGTGAAGGACCAGCGGTGCACCGGGCGGCCGAGCAGCCCGGCGGGCGGCTCGGGCACGGGGGCGGGCGCACCCGTCCACCAGGTGATCAGCAGCACCCGGTCGCCGGGCGCGTCGAACAGCTCGGTGCGGACCAGGCCGGCCGAGCCGCGCAGCGCGGGCAGCACCGCCTCGCGGACCCAGGCCTCCAGCGCGGCGCCGCGCCCCTCCGCGGCCCGGGCCTCCCACATCGCGGCGGTGGTGGTCACCGCGCGTCGCCGCCCAGCGCCAGGTACGCCTGGCCGTGGACGTCGCCGTGCGCGGCCGCGGCGGGCACGTGCACGTCGGTGACGGGCAGCGAGGAGTCGGCCGACAGGTCGAAGGAGGACGGCGCGCGGTCCCGCCAGACCATCTCGGAGCCGAGCGCGGCGACCATCGCGCCGTTGTCGGTGCACAGGCCCGGACGCGGCACCCGCAGCCGGATGCCCGCCTTGTCACAGCGCTGCTGGGCCATCTCACGCAGCCGGGAGTTGGCCGCCACCCCGCCGCCGATCATCAGGTGGTCGACGCCGTTCTCCTTGCACGCCTTGACGGCCTTGCGGGTCAGCACGTCGGTGACCGCCTCCTGGAACGAGGCCGCGACGTCCGCGATCGGCACCTCCTCGCCGGCCCGGCGCTTGGCCTCCACCCAGCGGGCGACGGCGGTCTTCAGACCGGAGAAGGAGAAGTCGTACGCCGGGTCCTTCGGGCCGCTCAGGCCGCGCGGGAAGGCGATCGCCTTGCGGTCGCCCTCGCGGGCGGTGCGGTCGACCACCGGGCCGCCGGGGAAGCCGAGTCCGAGCACCCGGGCGACCTTGTCGAAGGCCTCGCCGGCCGCGTCGTCGATGGTCGCGCCGAGCGGGCGGACGTCGGTGGTGATGTCCTCGCTCAGCAGCAGCGAGGAGTGCCCGCCGGAGACCAGCAGCGCCATCGTCGGCGAGGGCAGCCGACCGTGCTCCAGCTGGTCCACGCAGATGTGCGAGGCGAGGTGGTTGACCCCGTACAGCGGCTTGTCCAGCGCCCAGGCGTACGCCTTGGCGGCGCTGACGCCGACCAGCAGCGCGCCGGCCAGGCCCGGGCCCGCGGTGACGGCGATGCCGTCGAGGTCCGAGGCCTTGACCCCGGCGGTGTCCAGGGCGCGCTGGATGGTCGGGACCATGGCCTCCAGGTGCGCGCGGCTGGCGATCTCGGGGACGACGCCGCCGAAGCGGGCGTGGTCGTTGACGCTGGAGGCGACCGCGTCGGCGAGCAGCGTGGTGCCGCGCACGATGCCGACGCCGGTCTCGTCGCAGGAGGTCTCGATACCGAGGACGAGCGGTTCGTCAGCCATGGCGGTCTTCCTTCAGGTCCTTCGGTTCGGTGCAGGGGTGGTCGAGGCGCATCACCAGCGCGTCGACGTTGGCGGGCTGGTAGTAGCCGCGCCGGATGCCGACCGCCTCGAAGCCGAAGCGCTCGTACAGCCGCTGGGCGCGCGGGTTGTCCACCCGCACCTCCAGCAGCAGCTCGGCGCAGTCGCGCCGGGCGGCCTCCCGGATGAGGTCGGTGAGCAGCGCCGCGCCGAGGCCGGCGCCCTGGTGGCGCCGGTCGACGGCGATGGTCTGCACATCGCCCTCGCCGGCCACCGCCATCAGTCCGGCGTAGCCGACGATCGCGCCGTCGGCGTCGGTGGCGACGGTGTAGTGGCGGGTACCGCCGGGGTGGGCCTCGGCCAGTTCGGACCAGTACATCCCGGTCGACCAGGCGTCCTCGGGGAAGAGCCGCAGCTCCAGCTCCATCACCGGGGCGATGTCCCACCAGCGCATCGGGCGCAGGGTGGTGCCGCTGCTCACGCCGGGAGCACCGCCTTGTAGCCGGCCGGCACCTGGGCGTCCGGGCGGCGCAGGTAGAGCGGCACGGTGGGGAGCAGCTCGCGGCCGGCGGCCAGCTCGGCGGCGGCGAAGTCGGCGAGCGCGCCGGCCGAGACGTGCTCGGGGCCGTGCGCGCCGGGGAAGGCCTCCGGGTAGAGCAGCGCACCGGCGCCGACCGCCCGCGGGTGCGGCGCCAGCTCGGCCGGGCGGTCCACGGCGGGCCCCTCGGTACGGCGGCCGTCGGCGTCGTAGGAGGCCCAGTAGACCTCCTTGCGGCGGGCGTCGGTGGCCACCGTGAACGGCACGCCGGCCAGGCCCTCGGCGCGGGCCCGGTGGGCGATCGCGTCCAGGGTGCAGACGCCGTGCACGGGCAGGCCGAGCGCGTGGCCGAGGGCCGCGGCGGTGACCAGGCCGACCCGCAGGCCGGTGTACGGGCCCGGGCCGACGCCCACGGCGATGCCGGTGAGCCGGTGCTTGTCGACACCGGCCTCCCGCAGCACCCGGTCGATGGCGGGGAGGAGCAGTTCGCCGTGGCGCCTGGCGTCGACCTGGTCGGTCTCGGCGAGGACGGCCGTGCCGTCGTGGACGGCGGCGGTGACGGCGGGGGTAGCGGTGTCGAACGCGAGCAGCAGCACGGGTCAAGGTTAGACCGGTCGGGGCGGGCGGCGGCCGCCGGAGCCGGTCCACCCGGTCGACCGGGTGTCCGGATTCGGAACACACGTCCTACGGGGTGCGGGTCCGGGCGGGTGGACCTGGCACGATGGGGCCGACGGGTTTTGGGACGGCGGTGGGAGCGGCACGTGGCGAAGATGGGTCCGGGAGTGGTGGTCACCGGGCTGACCCTGGGGGCGCTGGCGGTGGTCAGCCTGCTGGCCTTCCAGGCCAACGGCGCGCAGGAGCGCGCGGGCGGTCCGCACCCCAGTCCGAGCGCGTCCTCCTCGTCGAGCGGCCCGACGGCCACGGCCACGCCCTCCGCCCCGGCCACGCCGACCGTCCCCGCGCTGCCCGCGAGCTCGGGCGCCGGGCTGCGGGTCGTCTACTCGGTCGGCAGCCACAGCGTCTGGCTGGTCGACCCGAAGAAGACCCCGCAGGTGGTGGCCGCCTTCACGGTCACCCCGGGCACCGTGGAGCCGACCCCGGGCAGCTACCCCGTCTACAGCCGCACCCCCGCCACCACGGGTACCGACGGCCGCCAGATCGAGCACGTGGTGCGGTTCACCCAGCAGAACGGCGTGGTGTTCGGCTTCAGCGCGGCCGTCGACGGCGCCACCGCGACCGCCGACCCGAAGGGCAAGACCGGCGGCATCCGCAGCAGCCGCCAGGACGGGCAGCTGCTCTGGGACTTCGCGCCGAACGGCACCAAGGTGGTCGTGATCGCCTAGGCGCTGTCCGGTCCTAGGAGCCGTCGTCAGGCCGCGCGGGGGGTGGCGGCCTCGGCCGTCTCCGTGCGGTCCGCGGCCGTGCGGCGCTCGGGGCGTTCCGGGCGCTCGGGCGGGGTGGACACCGCCTCCGCGGCCGCGCACGCGGCCAGCAGGGCCCGCATCGGCGCTCCCTGCGCCGCCTGGCTCCCGGGGGACGCCTGGGCGTGAGCGCTGTGGGCGGGCTCTCCGGCTCCGGCTCCGCGCGGTGCGCGCTCCGGAACGGGGGTGGTGCTCGACATGGCGCCTCCCTAGTTAGGCAGACCTAACCGCAGCACCCATCCCATCACGCCCGGCACCCCGCCCGCAACACTTTGCCGACAGCCTGTCGGGAAGCGACCCTTTCGGGCAGCGGCGGCGCGCCCGGGCCGTGTCCGGGCCCTCCCGTTCAGCCCAGCGCGGTGAGCTCCACGCCCTCCCAGCGCGGGCCGACGCCGGTCAGCAGCACCCGGCGCGGGTCCAGGTCGCCGTCCGCCCCGTCGGCCGTGTCGCCGAGGGCGCGCTCGATCCGCACCTCCAGCCGGTCCTCGGAGAGCCGCTCGACCTTGCCCTCGCCCCACTCGACCACCACCACCGACTCCGGCAGCGAGACGTCCAGGTCGAGGTCCTCCATCTCGTCCAGGTCCCCGCCCAGCCGGTACGCGTCCACGTGCACCAGCGACGGGCCGCCGACCAGCGACGGGTGCACCCGGGCGATCACGAAGGTCGGCGAGGTGACCGCGCCGCGCACCTGGAGGCCCGCCCCGAGCCCCCGGGTCAGCGTGGTCTTCCCGGCCCCCAGCTCACCGGAGAGCAGCACGAGGTCCCCCGGCCGCAGCAGCGCGGCCAGCTCCCGGCCGAGCCGGCCCATCCGCTCGGGGGTGGGGACGGTGAGAGTGGCGTGCGAGCCCATGCGCGTGTCATGCCCTTCGGTCCGTACGGCGTGCCGACCTCCGGCCGCCCTCCGCTACGGTGCCACATCCGCGCGGCCGGCCGGCCCCGGGCTCTCAGTCCTGCGGCTCGGCGGGCTCGGACACCGCGGCCGGCGGCGGGGCCGCGCCCCGGAAGGCGGCGGCGCGGCGCAGCAGTGCGGCCAGCCGCCGGTCGACCAGTTCGGGGCGCTCCAGCATCACCAGGTGTCCGGCGTCCTCGACCAGCTCCAGCTCGGCACCGGGCAGCCGTTCGGCGATCGCCGCGCTGTGGCCGGGCGGGGTGAGCAGGTCCTTCGTCCCGGCCAGTACCAGGGTGGGGATGCCGCTCAGGGTGGCCAGCGCCGCCGTCTTCTCGTGCGCGCCGAAGACCGGGTAGAACTCGGCGACCACGTCGATCGGGGTGGCGTCCAGCAGCTGCTCGGCGAACCGGACGACGCCCGGGTCGACGTCCCGGCCGCCGAAGGAGAACTTCCGGTAGAAGACCGCGGCGAAGTCCGCCCCGAACCGCCGGGTCGCCTCCACCAGCTCGACCTGGCGGCCGAGCAGCTTCATCACGCCCGGCGCGGCCCGCTTGAGGAGCTTGGCGCCCACGGCGGGCAGGCCGAGGGTGACGGCGTCCCAGTCCCCCGCCAGGGTGCCGATCAGCGCGACCCCGGCGACCCGCTCCCGGAACAGCTCCGGGTGCTGGTCGGCCAGCGCCATCACGGTCATGCCGCCCATCGAGTGGCCGACCAGCACGATCGGCCCGGTCGGCACGACGGCGTCGAGCACGGCCTTGAGGTCCCCGCCGAGCTGGTCGATGCTCGCGGGTTCGCCGGCCAGGTAGGAGCGGGAGCGCTCGGAGCGGCCGTGGCTGCGCTGGTCCCAGAAGACCAGCCGCACGCCCTCGCGCAGCGCGGCGCGCTGGAAGTGCCAGCTGTCCTGGTTGAGGCAGTAGCCGTGGCAGAAGACGACGGTCAGCGGCTCCCGGCCGGCGGGGGCGTCCGCGCCGAAGCCCTGGCGGCTCCCGGCCCGGGCCAGCGCGCCGGAGCCTGCCAGCAGCCCGGGCAGTCCGGCCCGGTCCACCGGGCGCTCGCCGTCCGGGCCGGCCTCCTCGGCGCGGCGGGCGAACCAGCCGCGCCGCCCGGAGCCGTCGTGCAGCGGTGCCGCGGGGGCCCCGAGGGCAAGGGGCCCGGGCCAGCCGGCGC
The DNA here is from genome assembly GCF_043202015.1 of Kitasatospora sp. NPDC048239. Taxonomy (NCBI): domain Bacteria; kingdom Bacillati; phylum Actinomycetota; class Actinomycetes; order Kitasatosporales; family Streptomycetaceae; genus Kitasatospora; species Kitasatospora sp. NPDC048239. The sequence goes on from NZ_JBICZP010000016.1 coordinate 169,096, forward strand.
CGTCCAGTTCGACGTAGAGCTCGGTGCCGTCCGGGGCGGGGACGAGCCGCGGGCGTCCGCGCAGCGAGCCGTAGGGGGCCTCGGCGTCCAGCTCGGCGCGGGCCCGGCGGCGCATCGCCCGGCCGACGGTCAGCCGTTCGATCGCCACACCCGCGGCGGCGCCGGCCGCGACCACGCCGACCGAGATCCCGATCAGGCCCGCCCGGCTCACCCCGGACGCCGCGCCGGCCGCCCTGGCCACAGCCGCCACCGGGCCGGAGCCGGCGTCCTCGCTCATACCGCCGGGCCTTCGGCGGCGCCGGCCGGGGCCTCGGCGATTCCGCCGACGTAGGTACGCGGCACCCGGGCGCCGATCCTGGTCACGATCTCGTAGGAGATGGTGCCGCAGGCGCGGCCCCAGTCCTCGGCGGTGGGCTCGCCCTGCTCGCCGTTGCCGAACAGCAGCACCTCGTCGCCGACCTCCGGGGTGTCGCCGCCGAGGTCCACCACGAACTGGTCCATCGCCACCCGGCCGGCCACCGTGCGCCACTTGCCCGCGATCTGCACCGGCCCGGTGCCGCTGGCGTGCCGGGGGACGCCGTCCGCGTAGCCGACCGGGACGAGCCCGAGGGTGGTCGGGCCCGGGGTGGTGTAGTGGTGGCCGTAGCTGACGCCGTGGCCGCCCGGGACGTGCTTGACCAGCGCCAGGCGGGCCGTCAGGGACATCACCGGGCGCAGTCCGAAGTCCGCCGGGCCGCCCACCTCGGGGACGGGCGACAGGCCGTACATCGCCAGGCCGGAGCGGACCATGTCGAAGTGCGACTCCGGGAGCAGCAGCGTCGCCGGGGAGTTCGCCAGGTGGCGGACGTCCGGGCGCAGCCCGGCCGCCTCCGCGTGCGCGAGCGCCTCGCGGTAGGAGTCCAGCTGGGCCTGGATCGAGGGGTGGCCGGGCTCGTCCGCCGCGGCGAAGTGCGACCAGACGCCGACCACCCTGAGCAGGCCCTCGGCCTCGGCCTGGCGGACGGCGGCGACCAGCTCGGGCCAGTCGTGCGGCTGGCATCCGTTGCGGCCGAGGCCGGTGTCGGCCTTCAGGTGCACCCGGGCGGGGATGCCGGTCGCGCGGACGGCGGCCAGCAGCTCGTCGAGCGCCCAGCGGCCGCTGACGGAGACGTCGACGTCCGCGCGCAGCGCCTCCCGCCAGGGGCCGCCCGGGGTCCAGAGCCAGCAGAGGATGCGGGCCCGCTCGGGGCCGATGCCGGCGGCGCGCAGCGCCAGCGCCTCCTGCGGGAGCGCGGTGCCCAGCCAGCCGATCCCTGCGGCGACCGCCTCGCGGGCACACCGGAGCGCGCCGTGGCCGTAGGCGTCCGCCTTGACCGTGGCCATCACGGCCGCCGGTCCGACCCGCTCACGCAGCGCGGCGAGGTTGCCGCGCAGGGCGGCCAGATCAATGGTCGCCTCGGCCCTTACGCCGTCGGTGAGGGTGGCCGAGCCGGTGGTCTTCGCAGTTGTCATCAGGGTCAGTCTCCCAGACGTCCCGGGGTCCTCGCCGAAGGGCCCGTCGGCGCGGCGCCCCCACCCCTGTACGCCGCGCGCCTTGAACCGTCCGGCACCCCATCCCGACGCGTGCGCGGCGCCACCGGTTCCACCTGCGGCTATGCGGACCGGTCGGCCCGTTCCCCGCCGCCCGCCGCCGCGCGGACGTCCCGCCAGACCGTCGACAGGGCGGCCGCCACCTCCATGGCCGTCACCGGGGCGCCGCCCGTGTCCGCCGGGAGGGGTGCGGCGTGCGGTCCGCCGGGCGGGGCGGCGGCCGTGCGGCCGGCCAGGCCGTGCAGGTACGCGGCGACGGAGGCGGCGTCCAGCGCGGGGAGGCCGGCGGCCAGCAGGGAGCCGGCCAGGCCCGCGAGGACGTCACCGCTGCCCGCCGTGGCCAGCCAGGAGGTGCCGGTGGGGTTGACCCGGACCGCCCCGCCGGGATCGGCGATCACCGTGGTCGACCCCTTCAGCAGCACCGTCGCCCGGTAGGCGCCGGCGAGTCGGCGGGCGGTGGCCAGCCGGCTCGCGGCCAGCTCGTCGGCGGCCGGCGGCGACCCGCCGTCCGCGCCCGCCAGCAGCCGGGCCGCCTCGCCGGTGTGCGGGGTGAGCAGGGTGGGCGCCGTCCGCCCGGCCAGCGCCGGGGGCCCGAGCCTGGCCAGCTCGGTGAGCCCGTCGGCGTCCACCAGCACCGGTACGTCGCCCGCCAGCGCCTCCGCCAGCGCCTGCCGTGCCCCCTCCCCGCCGCCCGGTCCGACCACCCACGCCTGCACCCGCCCGGCGCCGGCCGGTCCGCCCTCGGTGACCAGCGCCTCCGGGAACCGCCGCACCACCTCCTCGGCCGCCGTGCCCACGTACCGCACCGCCCCGGCCCCGCCGCGCAGCGCCCCCGCGACCGCCAGCAGCGCCGCCCCCGGGTACGTCGCCGACCCGGCCGCCACCCCGACGACCCCCCGCCGGTACTTGTCGCTCTCCGCCCCCGGCACCGGGAGCAGCGCCGCCACGTCCGCGTGCTGGAGGGCCTCCACCCCGGCTGCCGGGAGCTCCAGCCCGATGCCGACCAGCTGCACGGCGCCCGCGTACGAGGCCCCCGGGTCGATCAGCAGCCCGGGCTTGTACGTGCCGAAGCACACCGTGACGTCCGCCCGCAGCGCCGCCCCGGCCACCTCGCCGGTGTCGGCGTCCACCCCGCTCGGCACGTCGACGGCCACCACCACCCCGCGGCGCGGCGCCCGCGCGTAGGGCTCCGCCTGCGGCCGCAGTCCGCCCCGGCCCCCGATGCCGACGATGCCGTCCAGCACCAGGTCGGCGCACGAGAAGTCGGCCAGGCCGACTTCCTGCTCCACCACCACCCGGCCGTGCGCCGCCCGCAGCGCCGCGAGGCCGCCCTCATGGGCCCGGGGCGCGGCGAGCAGCACCGCCGTCACCCGCGCACCCCGCCGGGCCAGGGCCGCACCGGCGTACAGGGCGTCGCCGCCGTTGTCCCCACTGCCCGCCAGCACCACCACCCGGCTGCCGTACACCCGCCCCCGGCGGCGCGTCAGCAGCCGGGCGCAGGTGGCGGCGAGGCCGACGGCGGCCCGCTGCATCAGGGTGCCCTCGGGCAGCTCGGCCATCAGCGCCGCCTCCGCGGCCCGGACGGTTTCCACAGGGTGTGCATGACGCATGCGGGAACTCCTTCAGCGGTCGGCTACCGCCGACGCTAGCCCGCGTCACCGCCCCACGGGAGCCGGGCCTGCGGCACACCTTCGAGTGACACCCACTTCGATCCCCCGCCGGTGTCGGTCCGTACACCTACCGTGTGGCTCGGCACGGACCTCGGGCAACAAGGGCCTGATCACGCCCAGGGGCCGGTTCGTCCCCGACGGGGGGATCAGCCCCGCAGGCCATTTCGAGAACGCCGACTCCTGGGCCGACCCGGCCGGTGTGCTGCTGGTGTTCGAGGTGACGTCCACCAACCCGCACGAGGACCGGCAAGCCAAGCGCCACGGTTACGCGGCCGCCGGCATCCCCTGCTATCTGCCGGTCGACCGGAGCGCGGGCAAGGTCACGCTGTTCTCCGATCCCGAGGGTGAGGGGTGCACCGCGCTCACCCGGGTCGACTTCGGCAAGACGATCGACCTCCCCGCCCCGTTCTCCTTCACGCTCGACACGGCGCCCCTGCGGTAGGACGCAGCCACCGCAGGGGCGCCGTTGCCGACGGGCGCGGACTACTCGACGGTGACCGACTTCGCCAGGTTGCGCGGCTGGTCGACCTCGTGGCCCTTGGCCGTGGCCAGCTCGCAGGCGAAGACCTGCAGCGGCACCGTGGAGACCAGCGGCTGCAGCAGGGTCGGCGTCACCGGGATGCGGATCAGGTGGTCCGCGTACGGGACGACCGCCTCGTCGCCCTCCTCCGCGATGACGATCGTGCGGGCGCCACGGGCCCGGATCTCCTGGATGTTGGAGACGATCTTGTCGTGCAGGATCGACCGCCCGCGCGGCGACGGAACGACCACCACGACCGGCAGCCCCTCCTCGATCAGCGCGATCGGGCCGTGCTTCAGTTCGCCCGCCGCGAAGCCCTCGGCGTGCATGTACGCCAGCTCCTTGAGCTTCAGGGCGCCCTCCAGGGCCACCGGGAAGCCGACGTGGCGGCCGAGGAACAGCACCGAGTTGGCGTCCGCCAGGGAGCGGGCCAGCTCGCGCACCGGCTCCATGGTCTCCAGCACCTGCTCGACCTGCTTCGGCGCGTCGCCGAGCTCCTTGATGACCGCGGAGATCTCGTCGCCCCACTTGGTGCCGCGCACCTGGCCGAGGTAGAGCGCCACCAGGTAGCAGGCCACCAGCTGGGTCAGGAACGCCTTGGTGGAGGCGACCGCGACCTCGGGCCCGGCGTGCGTGTACAGCACCGCGTCCGACTCGCGCGGGATGGTGGAGCCGTTGGTGTTGCAGATCGCCAGCACCTTGGCGCCCTGCTCGCGGGCGTGCCGCAGCGCCATCAGGGTGTCCATGGTCTCGCCGGACTGCGAGATCGCGATGACCAGCGTGCCCGGGCCCATGATCGGGTCGCGGTAGCGGAACTCCGAGGCCACCTCGACCTCGCAGGGGATGCGGGTCCAGTGCTCGATCGCGTACTTGGCGATCATGCCGGCGTGGAACGCCGTGCCGCAGGCGACGATGACGACCTTGTCGACCGAACGCAGGTCGGCGTCGGAGATCCGCAGCTCGTCGAGGGTGAGCCGGCCGTCCGTGCCGATCCGGCCGAGGAGGGTGTCGGCGACGGCCTTCGGCTGCTCGGCGATCTCCTTGAGCATGAAGTAGTCGTAGCCGCCCTTCTCGGCGGCCGAGGCGTCCCAGTCGACGTGGTACTCGCGCACGTCCGCCGGGGTGCCGTCGAAGTTGGTCACCGTCACGCCGTCCCGGCGCAGCTCGACGACCTGGTCCTGGCCCAGCTCGATCGCCTCGCGGGTGTGCGCGATGAACGCGGCCACGTCCGAGGCGAGGAAGTTCTCGCCCTCGCCGCGCCCGACCACCAGCGGCGAGTTGCGGCGGGCGCCGACCACCACGTCCGGCGCGTCGGCGTGCACGGCGACGAGGGTGAAGGCGCCGTCCAGCCGGCTGCAGACCATCCGCATGGCCTCGGCCAGGTCGCCCTCGTACACCTCGGCCAGCAGGTGCGCGACGACCTCGGTGTCGGTCTCCGAGCGCAGCGTGCGGCCGCGCTCGGTCAGCTCCGCCCGCAGCTGGGCGAAGTTCTCGATGATCCCGTTGTGGACCACGGCCACCCGGACGGCGTCGTCCAGGTGGGGGTGGGCGTTGGCGTCCGTCGGGCCGCCGTGGGTGGCCCAGCGGGTGTGCCCGATGCCGGTGGTGCTGCCGGGAAGAGGGGTCTCGGCGAGCGACTTCTCCAGGTTGGCGAGCTTGCCGGCCCGCTTGTCGGTGGCCAGGCTCCACTGCCCGTCGGAGCCCTGCACCTGCAGCGCGACACCGGCCGAGTCGTAGCCCCGGTACTCGAGTCGCTGCAGGCCTGCGATTACTACATCAAGAGCGGGCTGCGAGCCCACGTATCCAACAATTCCGCACATGCGTGCCAGCATAAGGGCGGTTCCGGCGCCCTATTCGCGCCGTTCGTCTCCACCTGGTGCCACAGCGCGTGACAGACACCACAACCGCCGTGAACGCCGCTACGGCCCACAATGGAGCATGTGCTGACCGAACTCTGTACGCGGGGCGCCGCCACGCCCGGCCCGTCCCCGTCGCCCTACGTGGACCTCAGCCGGGCCGAGTGGAGCGCGCTGCGCGAGCGTACGCCGCTGCCGCTGACCGCGGAGGAGGTGGAACGGCTGCGCGGCCTCGGTACCGCCCTCGACCTGGACGAGGTCCGCGACGTCTACCTGCCGCTGTCCCGGCTGCTCAACCTCTACATCCACGCCACCCACGAACTGCGTGGCGCCGTGGGCACCTTCCTGGACACCCCCGACACCGAGCGCACCCGGACCCCCTTCGTCATCGGGGTGGCCGGATCCGTGGCGGTCGGCAAGTCCACCACGGCCCGCCTGCTCCAGGCGCTGCTGGCCCGCTGGCCCGAGCACCCCCGGGTCGAGCTGGTCACCACGGACGGCTTCCTGCTGCCCAACGCGGAGCTGCGCCGGCGCGGTCTGATGGCCCGCAAGGGGTTCCCGGAGTCCTACGACCGCCGGGCGCTGATGCGCTTCGTCGCGGACGTGAAGGCCGGCAAGGACCGGGTCACCGCCCCGGTGTACTCGCACCTGGTGTACGACATCGTGTCCGGGGAGCGGCTCACCGTGGAGCGCCCGGACATCCTGATCGTCGAGGGGCTGAACGTGCTCCAGCCGGCCCTGCCCGGCAACGACGGCCGGACCCGGCTGGCGGTGGCCGACTACTTCGACTTCTCGATCTACGTCGACGCCCGCACGGACGACATCGAGAACTGGTACCTGGACCGGTTCCGCAAGCTGCGGCAGACCGCCTTCCAGGACCCGAACTCCTACTTCCGCCGGTTCACCGAAGTCCCGGAGGAGGAGGCGATGGAGTACGGCCGCCAGGTCTGGCGCACCATCAACAAGCCCAACCTGCTGGAGAACGTGCTGCCCACCCGCGGCCGGGCCACCCTGATCCTGCAGAAGGGCCAGGACCACAAGGTCCGCCGCGCGCTGCTGCGCAAGCTCTGAGCACACCCCCTCCGAACACACCCCGCACGCGACAGGGCCCCCGCCGTACGAGACGGCGGGGGCCCTGTGCGGTAGGGCGGGGGTCAGCCCAGGTGCGTCCGGACCGCCTCGGCCAGGCGCTCGGCGACGGCCTTCGCCTGCACCTGGTCGGCGGCCTCGACCATCACCCGGACCAGCGGCTCGGTGCCCGAGGGGCGCAGCAGCACCCGGCCGGTGGCACCCAGCTCGGCCTCGGCCTCGGCGACGGCCGCGGCCAGCTCGACGCTGCTGTGCACCCGGCTCTTGTCCACGTCCTTGACGTTGATCAGCAGCTGCGGCAGCCGGGTCATCACGGCGGCCAGGTCGGCCAGCGGCTGCTTGGTGGCGGCCAGCCGCGCACCCAGCATCAGACCGGTCAGGGTGCCGTCGCCGGTGGTGGCGTGGTCCAGCAGGATGACGTGGCCGGACTGCTCGCCGCCCAGCGCGAAGCCCTGCTCCTTCATCGCCTCCAGCACGTAGCGGTCGCCGACCGCCGTCTGCACCAGCTCCACGCCCTCGCGCTCCATCGCCAGCTTGAAGCCCAGGTTGGACATCACGGTGGCGACCGCGGTGTTGCGGCGCAGCGTGCCGGCCTCCTTCATGGCGACGGCCAGGATCGCGATGATCTGGTCGCCGTCCACCTCGTTGCCGTCCGCGTCGGCGGCCAGGCAGCGGTCGGCGTCGCCGTCGAGCGCGATGCCGAGGTCGGCCCGGTACTCCTGCATCGCGACGCGCAGCCGGTCCAGGTGGGTGGAGCCGACGCCGTCGTTGATGTTGAGGCCGGTGGGCTCCGCCCCCAGGGTGTGGACGACCTCGGCGCCGGCCCGGGCGAAGGCCTCGGGGGCGACGTAGGCGGCCGCGCCGTGCGCGCCGTCGATGACGACCCGGATGCCGTCCAGGCGGTTGGGCAGCACGCCGATCAGGTGGGCGACGTACTTGTCGAAGCCCTCGGTGTACTCGCGGACCCGGCCGACGTCGGCGCCGGTCGGGCGCTTCCACTCCGAGCTGCCGACGGAGTACGTCCGGTAGTGCGCCTCGATGGCGTCCTCGATCCGGTCGTCCAGCTTGTGGCCGCCCCGGGCGAGGAACTTGATGCCGTTGTCCGGCATGGCGTTGTGGCTGGCGGAGAGCATCACGCCGAAGTCGGCGCCGAGGGCGCCGGTGAGATAGGCCACCGCCGGGGTGGGCAGCACGCCGACCCGCAGTACGTCGACGCCCGCACTGGCCAGGCCCGCGATGACCGCGGCCTCCAGGAACTCGCCCGAGGCGCGCGGGTCACGGCCGACCACCGCGACCGGCCGGTGGCCGTCGAAGGCCCCCGCCTCGCCGAGCACGTGCGCCGCCGCGACCGACAGGCCGAGCGCCAGCTCCGCCGTCAGAGTCTGGTTGGCCACACCGCGTACGCCGTCCGTACCGAAGAGTCGTCCCACTGTCCCGTCCTCCATCACCGCTGCTGGCACTGATCCCGGCAGTAATCCCGGCAGTAAATCCGATCAAATCCCCGGCCGCCGCACAACGGGCGGGGAGCACAACGCCCCGGAGTACACGGGGTACTCCGGGGCGTGAGAGCGCATCCAGGGGTGTGCACCACCAGGGCGGTACGCACCCCTGGGGCGCAATTAGCGCTTGCTGTACTGCGGCGCCTTGCGGGCCTTCTTGAGACCGGCCTTCTTGCGCTCGACGGCGCGGGCGTCACGCATCAGGAAGCCGGCCTTCTTGAGGGCGGCGCGGTTGTTGTCCACGTCGGCCTCGTTCAGGGCGCGGGCCACGCCGAGGCGCAGCGCGTAGGCCTGACCGGACACGCCGCCACCCGAGATGCGGGCGACAACGTCGTAACGGCCGTCAAGCTCGAGGAGCTTGAAGGGCTCGTTCACGGTCTGCTGGTGCACCTTGTTGGGGAAGTAGTTCTCCAGGGTGCGACCGTTGATCTTCCAGACGCCGGTGCCGGGGACGATGCGCACGCGGGCGATCGCCTCCTTGCGGCGGCCGAGGCCGGCGCCCGGGGTGGCCTCGCCGAAGCGACCGGCCAGCGACTCGGAGGTGTAGCTCTCCTCGGAGGTGTACTCGCCCTCGACGACGGTGTCGTCGAACTCGACCTCAAGGGTTTCAGTGGTCTCGGCCACGGTGTTCCTCAGCTCTTTTCAGTGTTGGGGGGCTTGGTGGCCGAATTACTGCGCGACCTGGGTGATCTCGAACGGCACCGGCTGCTGGGCAGCGTGCGGGTGCTGGTCGCCCGAGTAGACCTTCAGCTTCGAGAGCATCTGGCGGCCCAGGCTGTTCTTGGGAACCATGCCCTTGATGGCCTTCTCGACGGCCTTCTCCGGGTTCTTGTCCAGGAGGTCGTCGTAACGGACCGAGCGGAGACCACCCGGGAAACCGCTGTGGCGGTAGGCCAGCTTCTGGGTCTTCTTGTTACCCGACAGGTGCACCTTGTCCGCGTTGATGATGATGACGAAGTCACCAGTGTCAACGTGCGGCGCGTAGATCGCCTTGTGCTTACCCCGGAGGAGGTTGGCGGCCTGGGAGGCCAGGCGGCCGAGCACGACGTCGGTCGCGTCGATGACGTGCCACTGACGCTGGACGTCGCCGGGCTTGGGGCTGTACGTACGCACGGTCGTAGCCTTCGCTTTTCAGTGAGTGAGTCCTGACAGGAGCACCTGGACGAGGGATCAGCCTGGCCCACCTTGGACGCAATTCAAGGGTGGCCGCCGGTCGTCGGCTAGGTGTCTCCGGCGTACCGACCTCTCACGTGAGATGGAGCGAGCCAATACGCACAACAAGCGACCAGCCTACCGGGCAGGCCGACGAGGGTCAAAATCCTCAGCGCTCGCGCTCCACGCGGCTGACGTCCCAGACCGGGTCCGGGGCCTCGTACACCTGTCCGTCCGAGCCGAAGACCAGGAAGCGGTCGAAGGTCTTGGCGAACCAGCGGTCGTGCGTCACACAGAGCACCGTGCCGTCGAAGGCCTCCAGCCCGGCCTGCAGCGCCTCGGCGCTCTCCAGGTCCAGGTTGTCGGTCGGCTCGTCGAGCAGCAGGGCCGTCACACCGGAGAGTTCGAGCTTGAGGATCATCAGCCGGGCCTGCTGCCCGCCGGACAGCGACTCGAACTTCTGCTCCTCCTGGCGGTCCAGCTCGTACCGGCGCAGCGCGCCCATCGCGGCGCCGCGGCTGAGCGCGTGCTCCTCCTCGACGATCGAGCGCACCGTCCGGCCGAACAGCTCCGGGTGGGCGTGGGTCTGCCGGAAGTGGCCGGGCACCACGCGGGCGCCGAGCTTCCAGCTGCCGGTGTGGGCGACCGTCTCGTCCCCCGCCAGCAGCCGCAGGAAGTGCGACTTGCCGGAGCCGTTGGAGCCGAGCACGCCGATCCGCTCGCCGTAGAAGACCTCCAGGTCGAAGGGCTTCATCAGACCGGTGAGCTCCAGCTGCTCCATGGTGAACGAGCGCATGCCGGTGCGCCCGCCCTTGAGCCGCATGGTGATGCTCTGCTCGCGCGGGGGCTCCTCCGGGCGGCCGGCCTCCTCGAACTTCTTCAGCCTGGTCTGCGCGGCGGCGTAGCGGGTGGCGAGCGCGTGGCTGACGGAGGCCGCCTGGCGCAGGGTGACCACCAGCTTCTTGAGCTTGGCGTGCTCCTCGTCCCAGCGCCGGCCGAGCTCCTCGAAGCGCGCGAAGCGGTCCTTGCGGGCCTCGTGGAAGGAGTCGAAGCCGCCGCCGTGCACCCAGACGCTGCTGCCGGCCGCGCCGGACTCGACGCTGATGATCTTCTCGGCCGTCCGGGAGAGCAGCTCGCGGTCGTGGGAGATGTACAGCACCGTCTTGGAGGTGGCCTTGATCGCCTCCTCCAGCCAGCGCTTGCCCGGGACGTCCAGGTAGTTGTCCGGCTCGTCCAGCAGCAGCACCTCCTCGGGGCCGCGCAGCAGCGCCTCCAGCACCAGCCGCTTCTGCTCACCGCCGGAGAGCGTGTTCAGACCGCGCCACTGGGACTTGTCGAAGGGCATGCCGAGGGCCGCCATGGTGCAGACGTCCCAGTCGGTCTCGTAGTCGTAGCCGCCGACGTCCGCCCAGTCGGAGAGCGCCTGGGCGTAGGCCATCTGCGTCTTCTCGTCGTCCTGGGCGATCATCGCGAGCTCGGCGGCGTCCACCGCGCGGGCCGCGACGGCGATCCGCTCGGGGGCGACGGAGACCAGCAGGTCGCGGACGGAGGCGTCGGCGGCGAGCGCCCCGGGCGTCTCGCGCTGGTCCTCGCGGCCGGTGGTGCCGACGAACTGGCGCATCACGCCGAGGCCGCCGCTGATCGTCACCGTGCCGCCGTGCGGCTGGATGTCGCCCGCGATCATGCGCAGCAGCGTGGTCTTGCCGGCCCCGTTTGCGCCCACCAGGGCGACCGCGGAGCCCTCGCCGACCCGGAAGGACGCGTCGTCGAAAAGCACCCGCCCGTCCGGCAGGTAGTACTCAAGGTGCGAAATCTCGACGTGTCCCATACGTCGGATTTTGCTACGTACAGGCCGACGGACCCAAATGCATTTCGGTCCGCCGGCCCGCGGTCAGCCGTCGGACCGCCCGAGCACGAAGGCGGCGAGCCGGTCCAGGCCCTCCTCGATCTCCTGCGGCCGCAGGTGGCTGAAGGAGAGCCGGATCACCCGGCGCGGCTCGGGGTCCGCGTAGAAGTGGTGCAGCGGCGTCCACAGCACCCGGTGCAGCTGCGCGCTGGACTCCAGCAGCGCGTCGTCGGCGGCGAAGGGCACGGTGAGCAGCACGAAGAAGCCGCCCGACGGGGTGTTCCAGGAGACGCCGGGGGCCTTCTCCCCGCCGAACCGCCGCTCCAGCCCGTCCAGCACCTGGCGGAGGTTGCTCCGGTAGGTCTCGATCTCGCGGGTGTTGGCGGCCCGCAGGCTGCACCCGTTCTCCAGCAGCTTCCCGGCGATCACGGCCTGGGCGATCGGCGAGGTGTTCACCGTCACCATGCTCTTGATCTTGGCGAGCTGGTCCGCGAGGGTCTCCGGGCCGCCGTGACCGCCCGCCACGCGCTGGTCCGCGAGCACGTAGCCGACCCGGGCCCCGGGGATCCCGGTCTTCGCGAACGACCCCAGGTAGACCACCCGCGCGGCGTCGTCGAGCGACTTGATCGTCGGCGGGCCGTCCGGGTCGCCGAGCAGGCCGTAGGGGTTGTCCTCCAGGATCAGGAAGTCGTGCTCCGCGGCGAGCTCCAGCAGCCGGCGGCGGGCCTCCAGGCTCAGCCTGACCCCGCTCGGGTTGGCGAAGTCGGGGACGACGTAGCAGGCGCGCGGGGTCAGCCCGTCCGCCTTGGCCCGCTCCACGACGGCGACCAGGTGGTCGAGGTCGATCCCCTCCGGGGTCTCCTCCACCGGCAGCACCGGCATGTCGACCAGCTGGGCCGCCCCGTGCATCCCGACGTAGGCGGGCACCACCGACAGGAGCACGTCGGTGTCGCGGCGGCGCAGGGCGCGCAGCGTCAGGTACAGGGCCTCCTGGCAGCCGACCGTGACCACGATCGACTCCGGGTCCGCCGTGATGCCCTCGTCCACCTCCAGGTGCCGGGCGATCAGCTCGTGGATGATGCCCTTGGTGCGGCCGTACTGCATGACCGTCCGGCTCACCGCGGCCTCGTCGCCGCCCAGGCGCTCCGTCAGGTACCGGCGGTAGGTCTCCAGGTGGCGGTGGATGTCGTCGAGGTCGAAGAAGCCCTCGTACGGGCGCCCGGCCGCGAAGGAGATCGCGTCCGGATAGCGCTGCGCCACCTCGTTGAGGAAGTTCATGGACTCGCTGACCGGCGACCCCAGGGACTCGTGGAGGGTCCCGAGGGCGAGTTCCACCGCTTGGCTGTTCATCGTGCTGAACCACTTTCCCTGTCGTAGTCGGCCCGGACGGTGCGCAGCAGCCGGGCGGCGGCCGGCGAGTCGCAGCCCGCCAGGCCCAGCGCGTCTCGGATCTCCTCGGCGAGGAGCCGCAGGACGGTGTCGGCGCCCGCCTCGCCGCCGACCGCCAGCCCCCACAGCAGCGGGCGGCCGAGCAGGACGCCCGACGCGCCGAGGGCCAGGGCCTTCAGGACGTCCGTACCGGTGCGGATGCCGCTGTCGAAGAGGACCTCGACGCGGTCGCCGACGGCCTCGCGCACCGCGGGGAGCATCGTGGCGGCCGGGACGGCGCCGTCCAGCTGGCGCCCCCCGTGGTTGGAGACCACCAGCGCGTCGACGCCGTGGTCGGCGGCGAGGCGGGCGTCCTCCGGGTCGAGGATCCCCTTGAGGATCAGCGGCAGGCGGGTGCGGGCCCGCAGGCGCTCGACGTGCTCCCAGGTCAGCGCCTCGGTCATGGCGACGCTGGTGTGGGCGGCCACCGCGGAGGCGCCGGGGCGGGCCGTGTGCGCCTCGGAGCCGGTACCGGCCGAGAGGTTGGCCGCGGTGACGTCCGCGGGCAGGCTGAACCGGTTGCGGATGTCGCGCAGCCGCCGTCCCATCCACGGGACGTCGACGGTCAGCATCAGGGCCTCGCAGCCGGCTTCCTCGGCCCGGGCGACCAGGTCGAACAGCCGGGCCTCGTCGCGCAGCCAGTAGAGCTGGAACCAGCTGCGGCCGGCCGCGGCGGCGACCTCCTCCAGCGGGTAGCTGCTCAGCGTCCCGATGGTGAACGGGACCCCGGCGCGGCGGGCCGCGCGGGCGGTGGCCAGTTCGCCCTCGGGGTGGAGCAGCCGGTGGTAGGCCACCGGTGCCACCGCCAGCGGCAGCGCGGCGCCGCGGCCGAGCAGGGTCGTCCCGGCGGTGCAGCCGGAGACGTCCCGCAGGATGCGGGGCACCAGGTGGACGCCGTCCAGCGCGGAGCGGTTGGCCGCCAGCGTGAGCTCGCGGCCGCTGCCCCCGGCGACGAAGTCCCAGACGTCCTTCGGCACCGTGGCGAAGGCGGCGCGCTCGATGTCCGCGAGGCAGACCGGCTCGTCGGCCCCGGTGCCTGCGAAGGCCCCGGCGGTGGTGGGATCCGGTGTCACCACGGGCTCCTGACGGTCCGCAGGGCTCGGTGCGCAGCCCGGAAGGCTCAGTGCCCGGTCCGGAACGCTCACTGCGCGGTGCCGCTCTGCTTGGACCTCTCCAGCTCGACGGCCTCGTAGAGCGCCTTGATGTTCGAGCTGCCGAAGGTCTCGGCGCCGATCCGCTCGATCACCTCGAAGAAGAGGGTACGGCGCGGATGGGTGGAGCGGGTGAAGATCTGGAACAGCTGGCCGCCGTGGTCCTCGTCGACCAGGAGGTTCAACTCCCGCAGCACGTCCAGCTCGTGGTTCTTCGGGGTGATCCGCTCGGTGAGCAGGTCGTAGTACGAGCCCGGGGTGGTCAGGAACGCCACCCCGCGCTCCCGGAGGGCGCGGACGGAGCGTGCGGCGTCCTCGACGGAGAACGCGATGTGCTGGATGCCCGCGCCGTCGTGGCTGGCGAGGAAGCCGTCGATCTGGCCCGGGTCGGCGGTGGTGTCCGGCTCGATGATGGTGAACGTCACCTCGCCGGAGGCGCTCTGGACGACCTTGGAGATCATCGCCTGCGGGCCGACGACGATCCGCTCCTCGAAGATCTCCCGGAAGCCCAGGACGCTCCGGTAGAACTCGACGGTGGGGTCGAGCTCGCCGGCGTTCACGCAGACCGCGAAGTGGTCGATCAGCTGCGCGCCGACCGGACCGGCGCCGCCCTGGCCCTGCCCGGCCGCGGCCGATCCGCCCGGCCCGACCGACCCGGCTGCCGGCTCCGCGACGAAGCCCGGCGGCAGACCGGGCTCCCCGTCGGCGCCGCCCTGGACGAACGTGTGGACCAGGTCGCCGAAGCCGGCGATCGTGGCGGCGGGCGCCGGGCCAGGCCGGCCGACCGCGCTCGCACCGCGCTCCATCGCCGCGGCGAAGGCGGCCGACGCGTCCGCGGTCCGCAGGGCGATGTCCGCGACGCCCTCGCCGTGGCGCCGGACGTAGCCGGTGGCCGGGTGGTCCTCCGCGGTCCCCTCGGTCAGGACCAGCACGACCCGGCCCTGCCGAAGCGCCGCGCTCCGGAATCCCAGCGCCTCGGATCCGCTTCTGCCGATCACCTCGAACGCGTAGTGGTCGACCCACTCCGCGGTCCTTGCCTCAAGATTCTCGACATAGAACTCGACATACTCGATACCGAGATCGGCGGGGAAGACGGATCCGTCCACGATTTGCACGCCTCTAACTTGTTCGTGAGTCACGGCAGTTGTGCCGCGACCTGGTTCGACCGAGGGAAGGAGAGGCTTGCCTCAGCTCTCCTGCACGGCGGCGACGAGGCTCTTCGGGCGCATGTCCGTCCAGGACGCCTCGATGTAGTCGAGGCATTCCTGGCGGGCCGCCTCACCGAAGGCCTTATTCCAGCCGTCGGGCACCTCGGCAAAGGCCGGCCAGAGCGAGTGCTGCCCCTCCGCGTTGACCAGGACGAGGTAGCTGCCGTCCGGGTTCTCAAACGGATTCGTCATTGTTGGAGCCTTTCCGTGGTGGTTCGATGGAGGATCCGGAGATGCCCGCGGGAATATCCGGGCATAGCGGGGCCGACGAATGCGGGGAGGCGCACCCGTTGGCTCACGGACGGAACATCGGATTGGCGATCAGACCCTGATCGCGGAGTCGATACGGAGGAAGAGGTCTCGGAGCACGGCCTCGGCGTGCTCCACGAGGTAGAAGTGGCCGCCGTCGAAGGCGCGCGCGGCGAAGCCGACCCGCGTCACCGCTGACCAGGATTCCATTGAATCCTCGCTCAGCTCAGCGTCCTGGCTTCCATAGTAGGCATAGACAGGAGCGTCCACCATGGCATTCTCGGCCCCAGGGGCCCGATAACGCTCGATCAGCCGGTAGTCGGCACGGATCGCCGGCAGGATCAGCTCCCGCAGGTCCGCGTGCTCGAAGGTGCCGGCCGCCGTCCCGCCCAACAGGCCGACGTCCTCGATGAGTTGAAGGTCACTCGCGTCGGCGAGCCCACGCGGCGCCTCCCGCCCGGGACCGGCCCGGCCGGAGACCGCGAGGGCCGACAGGGTGACACCGCACTCGGCCTGGAGGCGCACGGCGACCTCATGGGCGACCGATGCGCCCATGCTGTGGCCGAAGAACACCAGCGGCGCGTCGGAGAATAGGGAACATTCGCGCACCAGCGGTTCCACGAGCTCCGCCATCGTCTCGACCGGCGGGTCGAGCAGACGGTCCTCCCGCCCCGGATACCGAACCGCCACGATTTCCACACCATCGGGCACGAGTCCGTCCCAGGAGCGGAAAAAGCTTGCCGCGCCGCCCGCGTGGGCGAAACAGACGAGTCGGATCTTCGGGTTCGAAATCGGACGTACGGTCCGAAACCATCGACCGGTCGGTTCTCCGCCCCTGCTGTACATAACAACCCTTCCAGCCCGAACTTCGGGCCGCCCCCGTGCATGGCAAATCACCAGGAGGACACTCCGGCGACAAGCGGACGGAACGTCGGTCCGGTTATCGGGCGGAATGGGGCAGGAGTTTGAGAACGGCGCCCCCCAGCCCCTCCTGTCGCGGACGCACAATCGTGGCCGCACGGATTCAGCTGATCACAGCCCGGTGGACGCGGTCAAGGCAAGATCGGTCATATTCGATCAACTACGGTCGCGGGCGATCGACAGTCAGCTATGCTTCTCGACTGCCTCTGTGATCCGCCGTCAGCCTGGCTGCCGCCAGGCGGTCGTTCACGGCCGGAGGCACCTCAAGAGGGCTGGCCCAGCGGGCCGGCTGCCGCGTCGGGAGGGACTGCGGCACGCCCCCCGCAGCCGACCGCCCCTCTACGTACGCGGACACGCGGACGGGCCATGGCGGTGACGACCTCGCCCCGGCCCGCGTCCGGAATGTGGAATAGAACACACCTGTAGGCGAACGGTGGCAGGCCACCGATGAGTCGAGCGTCACAGGATCCACCGGACGTCCCGTCACCACAGGCACACCATGCCGCCCTGCGCCCAGGTGCACCCGCACCCGGGCGCCGGGGCCAGTCGCCGACGCTCGCCGCCGTCACGCGCGAGGTCAGGCCACCCACGGGTCACCACCCGACGAAGAACGCTGACGAAACCGGAGCGCCGAAGCATGTTGGACACCCAGGCCGAGACCCTTCCCCTGCTCGCCGGCCAGTCCGGCATGTGGTTCGCCCAGCAGCTGGACCCGGCGAGCCCCGCCTACCAGATCGCCGAGTGCGTGGAGATCCACGGCCCCGTCGACGCCCGGCTCTTCGAGCTGGCCCTGCGTCAGGTGCTCCACGAGGCCGAGGGCTTCCGGCTGTGCTTCGTCGAGTCCGACAACGGCGTCCGCCAGCGCATCAACCCCTACACCGACTGGCCGCTGCACCTGGTGGACGTCTCGGCCGAGCCCGACCCGTGGGCCGCCGCGCAGGCCTGGATGTGGACCGACCTGAAGCGCCCCTGCGACCTTCAGCAGGGACCGCACTTCACCATGGCGCTCCTGCGCGCCGGCGACAACCGCTTCATCTGGTACCAGCGCGCCCACCACGGGGTCGTCGACGGCTACAGCGGTTCGCTCATGGCGGCCCGCGCCGCCGAGCTCTACACCGCCCTGGTCGAGGGGCGCCCCGACGAGGGCAGCCCGCTCCCGCCCTTCCAGCACCTGCTGGACGACGAGGCCGCCTACCGCGGCTCCGAGCAGCACGTCGAGGACCGCCGGTACTGGCTGGAGCGCCTCGCCGACCGCCCCGAGCCGGTCAGCCTCGCCGGCCGCTTCGCGCCGCCCGCCCGCGGCCACCTGCGCCACACGGTCGACCTCGGCGTCGAGCACTCCGCCCACCTGAAGGCCGCCGCCCGCCGCCTCGGCGTCGGCTGGTCCGCCTTCGTCCTGGCCGCGACCGCCGCCTACACCCACCGCCTCACCGGCGCCCACGACGTCGTCCTGGGCATGCCCGTGATGAGCCGCTCGGGCCGGACCATCCGCGCGATCCCCGGCATGCTCACCAACGTCCTGCCGCTGCGCCTGACCGTCGGCCCCGAGCTGACCCTGGTCGAGCTGGTCAAGCAGACCAGCGCCGCCGCCCGCCAGGACCTGCGCCACCAGCGCTACCGCTACGAGGAGATGCGCCGGGAGCTCGGCCTGGCCGGCGCCTCCGGGCCGCTCGTCGGCGCCACCGTCAACATCCAGGCGTTCAACTACGACCTGACCTTCGGCGGACACCCGTCCACCGCCCACAACCTCACCAACGGCCCGGTCGAGGACCTCTCCTTCGTCGTCTACGACCGCGCCGCCGGGCAGGGCATGCTCTTCGCCCTCGACGCCAACCCCGCGGTCTACGACGCCGAGCAGGTCGCCGAGCACGCCGACCGCTTCATCCGCTTCCTCGACGCGCTCGCCGCGGCCGACGAGCACCAGCCGATCGGCCGGGTCGAGCTGCTGACCGGGGACGAGCGCCGGCGGACGCTGACCGAGTGGAACGACACCGCGGCCGCCGTCCCGGGCGGGGTGCTGCCGGAGCTGTTCCAGGCCCAGGTCGCCCGCACCCCCGAGGCCACCGCCCTCGTGTTCCAGGACACCGAGGTCCCCTACACCGAGCTGAACGAGCGGGCCAACCGGCTCGCCCGGCTGCTGATCGAGCGCGGGGCGGGCCCGGAGCGGCTGGTCGCACTGGCCGTGCCGCGCTCCGTCGAGATGGTGGTGGCGCTGCTCGCCGTCGTCAAGACCGGCGCCGCCTACCTGCCGGTCGACCCGGAGTACCCGGCCGAGCGGATCGCCTACATGCTGGCCGACGCCGAGCCGGCCCTGGTGCTGGCCGGCACCCGGACCGAGGCCGGCCTGCGCGCCGCCACCCCGGCGCCCATGCTCGTCGTCGACGCCCCGGAGCTGGCCGCCGAGCTCGAACGGTTCCCCGCCACCGACCCGGTCGACGAGGACCGGACCGCCCCGCTGCGCCCGGAGCACCCCGCCTACGTGCTCTACACCTCCGGGTCGACCGGCCGCCCCAAGGGCGTCGTCGGCCTGCACGCCAGCGCCGCCAACCTGCTGACCGCGATCGCCCGCAGCTACCCGTACCGGCCGGGCGCGCCGACCCTGGCGAAGAGCTCCATGAGCTTCGTCGACGGCTCCACCGAACTGCTCGGCTCGCTGCTCCACGGCGACCCGGTCGTCCTGGCCGACGCGGCCTCCGCCAAGGACCCGCTGGCCCTGGCCCAGTTGATCGCCCGACACCGGATCGGCCGCATCACCGTCGTGCCGAGCCTGCTCGCCGCCCTGCTGGAGGTCGGCACCCCGCTGCTGGCCTCGTGCACCCACTGGGTGACCACCGGTGAGAACATCCCGCAGTACCTGGCGGAGCGGTTCGCCGAGGCGCTGCCGAACGCCCGGCTGCTCAACTTCTACGGCGCCTCCGAGACCAGCGGCGACGTGCTGTTCGGCGACTGCGGGGCGACCGAGACCCCGATCGGGCGTCCGATCGCCAACACCCGGGTCTACGTCCTGGACAACTCGCTGCAGCCGGCCCCGGTCGGTGTGACGGGTGAACTGTACGTCGCGGGCGCCGCGTTGGCGCGCGGCTACCTGGGCCGTCCGGAGCTGACGGCCGACCGGTTCGTGGCCGACCCGTTCGGCCCGGCCGGCGGGCGGATGTACCGCACCGGCGACCTGGTCCGGTGGAGCGCGGCGGGCAGCCTGGAGTTCGCCGGCCGGGCCGACGCGCAGGTGAAGATCCGCGGCTTCCGAATCGAGCTCGGCGAGGTCGAGTCCGCACTGGCCGGCCACCCCTCGGTAGGCCGGGCCAGCGTCGTGGTGCGCGAGGACCGCCCCGGGGACCAGCGGCTGGTCGGCTACGTCGTCCCGGCCGCGGAGACCGCGGAGTCCGCGGAGCCTGTGGAGCCCGTGGACGGCGAACTGCTGCGCAGGCACGTCGCGTCGGAGCTGCCGGAGTACATGGTCCCGAGCGCGGTGGTGGTGCTGGACTCGCTGCCGCTGACGCCCAGCGGGAAGGTCGACCGGCTGGCGCTGCCCGCGCCGGACTACGCGGCCGGCGCCTCCGGGCGGGCGCCCTCGTCGCGGCAGGAGGAGATCCTCTGCGGCGTCTTCGCCGAGGTGCTCGGCGTGGCCTCGGTGGGCGTGGACGACAGCTTCTTCGAGCTCGGCGGCCACTCGCTGCTCGGGACCCGGCTGATGAGCCGGATCCGCGCGGTGCTGGGTGTCGAGGTCGGCATCCGCGCCCTGTTCGAGGCCCCGACCGTCGCCGGCCTGGCCGCCCGTCTGGGCGGGGCCGACGCCGCCCGACCCGCGCTGACCGCGGGCGAGCGCCCGAGCATGGTGCCGCTGTCCGCCGCCCAGCGCCGGCTCTGGTTCCTCGGCGAGCTCGAAGGCCCCAGCGCCACCTACAACATCCCCGCCGCGCTGCGGCTGACCGGCACCCTGGACCGGGACGCCCTGCGGGCCGCCCTCGGCGATGTCACCGATCGCCACGAGGTGCTGCGCACCGTCTTCCGCACCGCCGACGGCCAGCCCCACCAGCACGTCCTCGACCCCGCGGCGGTCACCCTCGACCTGCCCGTCACCTCGCTCACCGAGGCCGACCTGGAGCAGGCCCTGGCCCGCGCGGCCGGGTACGTCTTCGACCTGTCCACCGAAGTACCGCTGCGCGCCGAGCTGTTCAGCGTCTCCGCGGACGAGCACGTGCTCGTCCTGGTCGTCCACCACATCGCGGGCGACGGCTGGTCCATGGGCCCGCTCGCCCGCGACCTCTCCGAGGCCTACGCCGCCCGGCTCGAAGGCGCCGCCCCCGCGTGGCAGCCGCTGCCCGTGCAGTACGCCGACTACACCCTGTGGCAGCAGCAGCTCCTCGGCGAGGACACCGACCCCGAGAGCGTGCTGTCCCAGCAGCTCACCCACTGGCGCAAGGCCCTGGCCGACCTGCCGGAAGAGCTCCAGCTGCCCACCGACCGCCCCCGCCCGGCCGTCGCCACCCACCACGGCGCCACCCTGCCCCTCCAGGTCCCCGCCGAGCTGCACCAGCAGCTCAGCGACCTGGCCCGCTCCCGCGGCGTGACCCTCTTCATGGTCCTCCAGGCCGGACTCGCGACCCTGCTCAACCGCCTCGGCGCGGGCACCGACATCCCCGTCGGCACCCCCATCGCCGGACGCACCGACGAAGCCCTCGACGACCTGGTCGGCTTCTTCGTCAACACCCTCGTCATGCGCACCGACCTCAGCGGCGACCCCACCTTCGGCGACCTCCTCAGCCAGGTGCAGGACGCCGGCCTCGGCGCCTTCGCCCACCAGGACATCCCCTTCGAGCGCCTCGTCGAGGAGCTCGCCCCCACCCGCTCAATGGCCCGGCACCCGCTCTTCCAGGTCATCCTCACGCTGCAGAACACCACCGCGGCCGTCGTCGAACTCCCGGGCCTTGCGACCGAGTTGGTGCCGACCGGGCAGGCCCCGGCCAAGTTCGACCTGGACTTCCAGCTCAACGAGTCCTTCGACACCACCGGCCGGGCCGCCGGCCTCCACGGCCTGGTCACCTTCGCGACCGACCTGTTCGACCAGCGCACGGCCGAGGCGATCGCGCAGCGCTTCGTCCGGGTCCTGACGGCCGCCGTCGCCGACCCCGAGCAGCCCGTCAGCCGGATCGAGATCCTCGACGCCGACGAGCGCGCCCTGATCCTCACCGGCTGGAACGACACCGCCCGGGACCTGCCGACCGGCACCCTGCCCGAGCTGTTCGAGGCCCAGGCGGCCCGGACGCCCGACGCCACCGCCGTGGTGTTCACGGACACCCGGCTCAGCTACGCCGAGCTGAATGCCCGCGCCAACCGCCTCGCCCGCCTGCTGACCGAGCAGGGCGTCGGCCCTGAGCAGCTCGTGGCGCTGGCCCTGCCGCGCTCCGCGGAGATGGTGGTGGCGCTGCTCGCCGTGCTCAAGGCCGGCGGCGCCTACCTGCCGATCGACCCGGACTACCCCGCCGACCGCATCACCTACATGCTCGGCGACGCCCGGCCCGCCCTGGTCATCACCAGCCGGTCCGTCCAGGACTCCCTGCCCGACGGCACCGCGCGGATCGTCCTCGACGACCCCGACACCGTCGCCCGAGTGGCCGGCCTCGACGCCGCCAACCCCCGGCCCGGTCTGCTGCCGAACCACCCCGCGTACGTCATCTACACCTCCGGCTCCACCGGCCGCCCCAAGGGCGTCGTCGTCCCGCACGGCAACGTGGCCCGTCTGCTGTCCGGGACCGACCACTGGTTCCACTTCGGCACCGGCGACGTGTGGACCTGGTTCCACTCCTTCGCCTTCGACTTCTCCGTCTGGGAGCTGTGGGGCGCCCTCCTCAGGGGCGGACGCCTCGTCGTCGTGCCCTTCGACGTCTCCCGCTCCCCGCAGGACTTCCTCGGCCTCCTCGTCCGCGAGGAGGTCACCGTCCTCAACCAGACCCCCTCCGCCTTCTACCAGTTGATGCAGGCCGACGCTCAGAACCCCGACCTCGGCCGTCAACTCGCCCTGCGCACCGTTGTCTTCGGCGGCGAGGCGCTCGACCTCAAGCGCCTGCGCGACTGGTACAGCCGGCACCAGGACGACGCCCCGCTGCTCGTCAACATGTACGGCATCACCGAAACCACCGTGCACGTCAGCTACATGGCCCTCGACTCCGCCATCAGCGCCGACGCCGGCATCGGCAGCGTCATCGGCGTCGGCATCCCCGACCTGCGCCTGTACGTCCTCGACGGCGGGCTACAGCTCGTCCCGGCCGGCACCGCCGGCGAGCTGTACGTGGCGGGTGCGGGGCTGGCCCGCGGCTACCTGAACCGCCCGGGCCTGTCGGCCGAGCGCTTCGTCGCCGACCCGTTCGGCGAGGCCGGCGAGCGGATGTACCGCACCGGTGACCTGGTGCGCTGGCGCGCCGACGGCACCCTGGAGTTCGCCGGCCGCGCCGACGACCAGGTGAAGATCCGCGGCTTCCGGATCGAGCTCGGCGAGGTCGAGTCCGCACTGGCCGCGCACCCGGCCGTCGCCCAGGCCACCATCACCGTCCGCGAGGACACCCCCGGCGACAAGCGTCTGGTCGGCTACGTCGTCCCGACCCGGGGCGGCGACGACCACGCGGCGCTCACCGCCGGCATCCGCGGCGACCTCCAGCAGCACCTGCCGGAGTACATGGTCCCGAGCGCGATCGTGGTGCTGGAGGCCCTGCCGCTGACCGCCAACGGCAAGCTCGACCGCAAGGCCCTGCCCGCGCCCCGGTACACCGCCGCCACGGCGGGCCGCGCGCCCCGCACCGTGCAGGAGGAGATCCTCTGCGGCGTCTTCGCCGAGGTGCTCGGCGTGGCCTCGGTGGGCGTGGACGACAGCTTCTTCGAGCTCGGCGGCCACTCCCTGCTGGCCACCCGCCTGGTCAGCCGGATCCGCGCGGTACTGGGTGTCGAGGTCGGCATCCGCGCCCTGTTCGAGGCCCCGACCGTCGCCGGCCTGGCCGAGCGCCTGGGCGGGGCCGGCACGACCCGGCTCGCGCTGACCGCGGGCGAGCGCCCGAGCGTGGTGCCGCTGTCCGCCGCCCAGCGCCGGCTCTGGTTCCTCGGCGAGCTCGAAGGCCCCAGCGCCATCTACAACATCCCCGCCGCACTGCGGCTGACGGGCGCCCTGGACCGGGACGCCCTGCGGGGCGCGCTGCACGACGTGCTGGCCCGCCACGAGGTCCTGCGCACGGTGTTCCGCACCGCCGACGGCCAGCCCCACCAGCACGTCCTCGACCCCGCGACGGTCACCCTCGACCTGCCCGTCACCTCGCTCACCGAGGCCGACCTGGAGCAGGCCCTCGCCGACGCGGCCGGGTACGTCTTCGACCTGTCCACCGAAGTACCGCTGCGCGCCGAGCTGTTCAGCGTCTCCGCGGACGAGCACGTGCTCGTCCTGGTCGTGCACCACATCGCGGGCGACGGCTGGTCCATGGGCCCGCTCGCCCGCGACATCTCCACCGCGTACTCCGCGCGGCTCGACGGCGCCGCCCCCGCGTGGACGGCGCTGCCGGTGCAGTACGCCGACTACACCCTGTGGCAGCAGCAGCTCCTCGGTGACGACACCGACCCCGAGAGCGTGCTGTCCCAGCAGCTCGCCCACTGGCGCGAGGCGCTCGCCGGTCTGCCGGAGGAGCTTCAGCTGCCCACCGACCGGCCCCGCCCGGCCGTCGCCACCCACCAGGGCGCGACGCACGACCTGGACATCCCCGCCGAACTGCACGAGCAGCTCAGCGACCTGGCCCGCTCCCGCGGCGTGACCCTGTTCATGGTCCTGCAGGCAGCCCTCTCCACCCTGCTCAACCGCCTGGGCGCCGGCACCGACATCCCCGTCGGCACCCCCATCGCCGGACGCACCGACGAAGCCCTCGACGACCTGGTCGGCTTCTTCGTCAACACCCTCGTCATGCGCACCGACCTCAGCGGCGACCCCACCTTCGGCGAGCTCCTCACCCGCGTCCAGGACAGCGGACTCGGTGCCTTCGCCAACCAGGACGTCCCCTTCGAGCGCCTCGTCGAGGACCTCGCCCCGACTCGCTCGATGGCCCGGCACCCGCTGTTCCAGGTCATGCTCACCCTCCAGAACAACACCGAGGCCGCCCTCGAACTCCCGGGTATCGAGGCCGTGTTGGTGGCGACCGGTCAGCTCCCTGCCAAGTTCGACCTGGACTTCCAGCTCCGTGAGCTGCACGACGCGCACGGGAAGGCGGTCGGCCTGCACGGCGCGCTGACCTACGCCACCGACCTCTTCGACGAGGCGACCACCGAGGCGATCGCGCAGCGTTTCGTGCGGGTGCTGCGTGCCGCCGTCGCGGAACCCGAGCAGCCCGTCAGCCGCATCGAGATCCTGGACGCCGACGAGCGTGCCCTGATCCTCACCGGCTGGAACGACACCGACCGCGAACTGCCCGCCACCACCCTGCCCGAACTGTTCCACGCCCAGGTCGCCCGCACCCCCGACGCCACCGCCCTCGTCTTCGATGACACCGAGCTCACCTACGCCGAGCTCAACGAGCGAGCCAACCGCCTCGCCCACCTCCTGACCGAGCACGGAGCCGGCCCGGAGACCCTCGTCGGCGTCCACATGGAACGCTCCACCGACCTCGTCACCGC
>NZ_JBICZP010000017.1:0-187951 GCF_043202015.1 Kitasatospora sp. NPDC048239
CCTCACCAAGTAACACCCCGCACCACCCCACGCCACACGACAACGCCGCTGCACCCACCCGAACACCCGGGCAGGGAGCAGCGGCGTCGCGGCATGTCAGGACCGATTGAGCCGCCCGCGCAGCGCCCGGCGGTCAGCCGGTGGTGGCGTCCGCCGGGCCGCAGAGGTCGAGACTGTAGGCGGCGCGGCACCCGGTCTGCGCGGGCACGACGCCCGAACCGCGGACTCCCTGGAACAGGCTGACCAGCACCACGGCGGCCAGCGCCACCTTGACGGCCCCGGTCAGCGCCCCGTCGAACCTGGCCGCCGAGAACCGCCTGACCGCGTAGACGATCCCGGCCAGCGCGGCGACCACCGCGGAGACGCTGAAGTAGCTGTAGGCGGTGATCTCGCCGTTCTGCCGAACCGTGTTCGAGAGGTGCACGTCGGCGATCACGGGCAGGACGGCCAGGACGGCCGCCGCCCAGCCGATCCTGGCGGCCCGGCCGCGCCCACGGAAGTACTCGATCATTGGCATCCCCCCACTGGCGGGGAGCGACGGATCCGGGACCCCGGTCAGCCGGCCCCCGCGTCCCGACCGTTCTTCGTCGGACGGGAAGACGCCTCGCCGAATGCCCCGGTTCCGCGCCGGGCCGGCGGTCCCAGGGGCATCCTGGGCACCAGGGCTCACAGACCGGCCCCGCCGAACGGGAGCCGCAGGTCACCCCCGCCGCGGGCTGCGGCGCGGCCCGGCCCGTCGGAGCCCGGCCTCGATCGCACCCGTCCCACCCGTGCACCCGGGTTTCGCCGGCACGGTTCCCATAGCCGAAACGACGGCTTATGATCACGCGAAATCGCGAGCCGCGGACTCCCCTTCGACCAAGGGGAGTTCGCTTGAGCTGCCCACAAGGTCCGTAGCTCGGGGGGAACATGCGCTACACAGTTCTTGGACCGTTGGAAGTGTTCGACCGGGACACCGTGGTGCCCATCGAACGGCCGCGCCGGCGGGCGGTGTTGACGTTCCTTCTGCTGAACGCGAACCACCAGGTCTGCATCGAGCAGCTGGTGGACGCGCTCTGGGGCGAGCGCCCGCCGCGCAGCGCCCGCGGCCAGGTGCACACCGCCGTCTCGGCCCTGCGCAAGCTGCTTCCGGGGGCCGTCGCTCCGGCCGGAACGGGGGCGATCACCTCGCTGGCGGGCGGATACCGCCTGTCGGTCGGCCGGCACGACCTCGACACCGTGGACTTCTGCCGGGAGGTCGCGGAGGCACGGCGGCTCACCGGGCTGGGCGAGCACGCGCAGGCCGTCCGGCACCTGCGGAACGGGCTCGGCCTGTGGCGCGGCGGCGCGCTCACCGGGATCGACGCGCCGTTCGCGGAGCCGGTCCGGGCACACCTGGAGGAGGAACGTTTCGCCGCCTACGAGCTGCTGGCGGACATCGAACTCGGCGCGGGACGCCATCAGGAGCTGGTCCCCGAACTGACGGCCCTGGTGGACCGCTACCCCGACCGCGAGCGCCTCGTGGAGCGGCTGGTCCTCGCCCTGTACCGCAGCGGGCGGCAGACCGACGCGCTGGCCGTGGCCCGTCGGCTGCGGGCGCTGCTCGCGGACGAGTTCGGGCTGGATCCGGGGCCCGCCCTGGTGGAGCTGGAGAGCGCCGTCCTGCGCGGTGACCCGGATCTGCAGAGCCCGCGCCGGCACGCCCGTACCTGTCTCCCCCGGCTCCGCCGGCTCTGCTGCCACCCGGCGCGCGCCCTTCCGCACCATCGGCGCACGGGTCCCTGACCGGTCCGCCGGCCTGACGGCCCCGGCGGGCACACCCGCCGGGACCCTCAGGAGCGTCGGGGCGCGGCGGGCCCCTGGAACAGGTAGGCGATGTCGTCCCACCGGACGACCAGGGCGCCCGCCGCCGCGCCCGCCACAAGGGCGACGGCCGCCAGCGCGGGGGCCACGGCGCCCCCGGGAGCCAGGCCCGCGGCGAGCGCGCCGGCGGCGAGCAGGGCGTTGCGCAGGACGAAGCCCCCGGCACCGCCCCGCGCGGCGGGCTTCGCCCGGCCGAAGCACCGGCAGTCCGCCGCCCGCCCGGCCCGCAGGGTCGCGGCGGTGAACCCGGCCAGCAGCACGAGTGCGGCCGCCGCGCCGGCCTGTCGCACGGTCGCGAGCAGTGCCACGGTCACCAGTTCGGCGGCGATCACACCGACGGCGGTCGACCGCCGCAGGCCGGCCGGCAGCCAGCGGAAGCCGGCCAGGTCGGCGGCGAACGCGGCCAGGGCCGCGCGGCTGCGCGCCTTGCCGACCAGGGCGGTGCCGAACACCACCACCAGCAGGGCGCGGGCGGCCAGTTGCAGCATGGTCATGCGGTCCTCCTCGAACCGTGGGTCGTCCGGTGCCCCGCGCGGATCAGGGACTGCGCGGGTCGCCCGTCGCGGGACATCCGGCGGACGGCGACGCCCAGGGCGGTACGGCTCGGGACGGTGCCGAAGGTCCGCGAGTCCAGGCTGCGCGGGCTGTCCCCGAGGACGGCGAGGTGTCCGGACGGCACCGCGGGGCAGCCGTCCGCGGCCGGGTCGCCCGCCACGCCGCTGACCCGCTTCACCAGCCAGGGCGTGTCCCCCGGGTCGCGCGGCCCCTCCGGCACGGGGATGACCACCACGTCGCCGCGGCGGAACACCGTGGTGCGGCGCACCAGCACCCGGTCGCCGTCCCGCAGGGTGGGCTCCATGCTGCCGCCCTCCACGACGACCAGCTCGAAGGAGCGGCGGAGCAGCAGCGCCGTCGCCGCGAGGCCGGCCAGCGCCCCGGCGGCCGCCGCGGTCAGCGGAAGGGCGTTCACCGCACTGCTCCGGGCCGTTCCGCCCCGACGTGCGGCACCCCGGCGCGCGACACCCCGGCGTGCGGCACCGCACCGTGCGGCGGCTCGCCGTGCCCGGCCGCCGTCCGGTAGCCCTCGGCCTGCGCGGCGAACATCTCCGCGTACCGGCCGTCGAGGGCCACCAGCTCGTCATGGCGTCCGCGTTCCACGACCCGCCCTTCGAAGAGCACCACGATCAGGTCGGCCTCCCGCAGGGCGGCGAGCCGGTGCGAGATCAGCAGACTGGTACGCCCGGCCCGGTGGCGGCGCAGGGCCTGGTGGACCTCCCGCTCGGCGAGCGCGTCGAGTCCGGAGCTGGGCTCGTCCAGGATGAGCAGCTCGCCGTCCTCGCGCATGAGCGACCGGGCGAGGGCGACGCGCTGCCACTGGCCGCCGGAGAGCAGCACGCCGTCCTGCTCGTCCTCGTCGGTGAACGTCCGGCTGAGCATGGTCCGGTAGCCGCGCGGCAGCCGCTCCAGGCTCCGGTCGATGCCGGCGCGGGCGGCGGCGGCCCGGATCCGGTCGAGGTCCTCCCGGTGCTCGACGGCGCCCAGGCCGATGTTCTCGGCGGCGGTCAGGTCGTAGGTCATGAAGTCCTGGAACGTGGCGCCGATCCTGCGCCGCAGTTCGTCGACCGGCATCGTGCGGATGTCGACGCCGTCCCACAGGATCCGCCCGCGGTCGGGGTCGTAGAACCGGCAGAGCAGCTTGACCAGCGTGCTCTTGCCCGCGCCGTTCACGCCGACCAGGCCGACGGCGCTGCCGTGCGGAAGGTGCAGCTCGACACCGCGCAGCGCCCAGGGGGCGTCCGGGGTGTAGCGGAACCACACGTCCTCGAAGGTGATGCCGTCCCGCAGCGGCGGCGGTACGACCGTGCCGTCCGCCAGGTCCGCGGGCGAGCCGAGCAGCGCGAGGTAGTGCCCGAAGAGCCGCAACGCCTCCTCTGCGCGCCCGAGTTGCATCACGATGGCCGACAGCGCGCCCTGGACGGCGGCCACCGCGGCGGTGAACAGCGTCATGTCGCCGAGGGTGATCCGGCCGCCGAGCACCTGCCGTGCCACGACGACGGCCGCGGTGCCGGCGACCGCCGCGGTGAGCAGGGCGAGCCCCGACTGGACGAGGACGCCGCGGCGCAGGGCCGCCAGGCCGGCGCCGGTCGTCTCGCGGAGCCCCTCGACCGCACGGCGGCGGAAGAGCGGCCCGGTGCCGAAGAGCCTGATCTCCTTGGCGGCCCGGGGGTCGATGAGCAGCGTCCGGTAGAAGTAGTAGCGCCGGGTGGCGGGGACGATCGCGGCGGCGGTGTCGGCCATGCCCCGGGAGGTGCGCAGGTGGCCGGCGACGGAGACGGCGACGCAGAGCACGAGGAGCGCGCCCATCGGCGGCCAGAACACCAGCACCGTGCCGAGGAACCCGGCGATCGTCGCCGTGCTGCGGACCGAGTCGAGCAGGAAGTCGAGGACGTCGTGCGGTGCGCCCTGGGCCGCGGTCTCGGCGAGCCGGATTCGGTCCTGGGTCGCCGGGTCCTCGAACGGGCGCAGCCCTCGGTAGGCGTTGACCCGTTCGTAGAGCCGGTCCTGCACCTCCAGGTTCACGGCCCGGCCGACCATGGCGCCGATCAGCGCCGTGACGTGGTTGAGCACGGCGGTCGCCCCGGCGAGGACGGCTCCCCCGGCCGCGAGCCACGCCACCCGGGTGCCGTCGGCCGCGCCGGGGCCGCCCGCGCCGGCGAGGGCGTCGACGAGCAGCTTGGTGGTGTAGGCCAGCACGGCGGGGAGGGCGCCGGTGAGCAGGGCGAGCAGCAGCTGGAGCAGGATCCCCCGGGGCGAGGCCCGCCAGCCCAGCCGCAGTGCTGCGGCCGCGGTCCGCACCCGCCCGGCGACCGTCGTGGTCACACCGTTTCCCGGACCTGAGCCGGGCGGTCGGCCCCCGTGCGGTGCGCCGTCGCGGGCACGACGTCGGCCAGGTCGTGGCCGGCCGCGGTGATCACGCCGTCCTTGAGCCGGAGCAGCGTCGGGAAGGCGCCGACCTGGCCGAAGGCCGCGGTGGCCGAGGACTTCTCGGCGACGACGGCCACCCGGCCGACGGCGTCCAGGGCGGCGGTCATCCTGCGGGTCTCCGGGTTCTCCGGGTCGCCGACGACGAAGAACAGCGGGTCGGCGGCCCCGGTGGCGGCGCCGCCGGCCAGGGACTCGATCAGCGTGCCGCAGGGCGTGCAGCCGACCATGACGAAGCCGGCGAAGGCGTCCCCCTCGGCCACGTCGGCCACGGTCAGCTCCTCGCCGTAGGTCGTGACGGCGCTGAACCCGGCGACGGCGGTGCCGACCGCCGGCAGGGCGTCGGGGGCGCCCGTACCACCCTCCTCCAGCGTCCGCAGCCTGCGGATCACGGCGAAGGTGAGGACGAGGTTGGCCGCGATGGCAAGGCCGAGCGCGACGGTGGAGACGATGAGGGCGGTGAGCATGTCGGTTCCTCTCTGGGCCGTTCGAAGGGCGGCGGAGGGCGGGGGCCGCCGAGCCGGGGCCCCCGCCCTTGCGGTCGTCAGCAGCCGTACGCGACCTTCTTGTTGTACTGGAGGCCGCCGGTGCCCTTGCAGGTGCCGGTGCAGTTGTAGTAGCCGTTGCACATCGGCTGCCACCACCAGCCGCCCGAGCAGAAGCCGCCCTGCGAGTTACAGGCGACGACACCGCAGTAGTCCGGCGGCACGCAGGCGCCGGCCTTCTTCTGCTTCAGCAGGGCGCCCAGCATCCGGTCGCCGAACGACGTGAGGGTCCTGGTCATGTGACCTCCTTGTGGGGTTCGACCCGTCCGATCGAGTCGCTCCACCATGCTGTCCGGGGGCTCTCCCCATCGGCTCCTCATCGGCTCTGCGGGCCCCTCACCGGGCACGGCCGTGCCCGCCCGGGACGGCCCGCAGGCGGCTCCCGGACATGCGAACGGCCCGCCCGCCACCGCTCCGGGGAGTCCCCGGGGGCGATGGCGGGCGGGCCGTCACACGGTGGGCGGCGGCGTCACCGCGTCATGCCTCTGGCGCCGTGCTTCTCGGCGCCGTGCTTCTCGGCGCCGTGCTTCTCGGCGCCGTGCTTCTCGGCGCCGTGCTTCTCGGCGCCGTGCTTCTCGGCGCCGTGGCTCTCGGCGCCGTGGCTCTCGGCGCCGTGGCTCTCGGCGCTGCGGTCAGACCAGGTCGAAGCGGTCGAGCTCCATCACCTTGACCCACGCGGCGACGAAGTCCCGGACGAACTTCTCCTTGGCGTCGTCGCTCGCGTAGACCTCGGCGACGGCGCGCAGCTCGGAGTTGGAGCCGAACACCAGGTCGGCGCGGCTGCCGGTCCACTTGACCTCGCCGGTGGCCGCGTCACGGCCCTCGAAGGTGTTCGCGTCCGCGGAGGTCGCCTTCCAGACCGTGCCCAGGTCGAGCAGGTTGACGAAGAAGTCGTTGGTCAGCGTGCCGGGCGCCGTGGTGAGGACGCCGAGCGACGACCCCTGGTGGTTGGCGCCGAGCACCCGCAGGCCACCGACGAGGACGGTCAGCTCCGGGGCGCTCAGGTTCAGCAGGTTGGCCCGGTCGACCAGCAGGTACTCGGCCGGCAGGCGGTTGCCCTTGCCGAGGTAGTTGCGGAACCCGTCGGCGGCCGGCTCCAGCGCGGAGAACGACTCCACGTCGGTCTGGTCCTGCGCCGCGTCCACCCGGCCCGGCGTGAACGGGACCTCGACCGCGAAGCCCGCCTCCTTGGCGGCCCGCTCGACGCCCACGCCGCCGGCGAGCACGATCAGGTCCGCGAGCGAGACCTGCCGGCCCCCGGACTGCGCCCCGTTGAACGCCTTCCGGACGCTCTCCAGGGTGCTCAGCACCGTCGCCAGCTGCTCCGGCTCGTTGACCTCCCAGCCGCTCTGCGGCTCAAGGCGCACCCGCGCGCCGTTGGCGCCGCCGCGCATGTCGCTGCCGCGGAAGGACGAGGCCGAGGCCCAGGCGGTGGAGGCCAGCTGGGCCACGGTCAGGCCCGAGGCGAGGATCTGCTCCTTGAGCGCGGCGATGTCGGCGGCGTCGACGAGCTCGTGGGTGACGGCCGGCAGCGGGTCCTGCCACAGCAGGGTCTCGGTCGGGACCTCCGGGCCGAGGTAGCGCACGACCGGGCCCATGTCGCGGTGGGTCAGCTTGAACCACGCCCGGGCGAAGGCGTCCGCGAACTCCGCGGGGTTCTCCAGGAAGCGCCGCGAGATCCGCTCGTAGACCGGGTCGAAGCGCAGCGAGAGGTCGGTGGTCAGCATCGTCGGGGCGTGGGTCTTCGCCGGGTCGTGCGCGTCCGGGACGGTGCCCGCGCCGGCGCCCTCCTTCGGCTTCCACTGGTGGGCGCCTGCGGGGCTCTTGGCCAGCTCCCACTCGAAGCCGAAGAGGGTCTCGAAGAAGGTGTTGTCCCAGGCCACCGGGGTGGCCGTCCAGGCGCCCTCGAGGCCGCTGGTGATGGCGTCGCCGCCCTTGCCGGTGCCGAAGGTGCTCTTCCAGCCCAGGCCCTGCTGCTCGATCGGGGCGGCCTCCGGGTCCAGGCCGACGCTGTCCGCCGGGCCGGCGCCGTGGGTCTTGCCGAAGGTGTGGCCGCCCGCGATCAGGGCGACCGTCTCCTCGTCGTTCATCGCCATCCGGCGGAACGTCTCACGGATGTCGCGGGCCGCCGCGATCGGGTCCGGGTTGCCGTTGGGGCCCTCCGGGTTGACGTAGATGAGGCCCATCTGGACGGCGCCGAGCGGGCTCTCCAGCTCGCGGTCGCCGGTGTAGCGCTGGTCGTCGAGCCAGGTGGTCTCCGGACCCCAGTAGACGTCCTCCTCCGGCTCCCAGACGTCGGCGCGGCCGCCGCCGAAACCGAAGGTCTCGAAGCCCATCGTCTCCAGGGCGACGTTGCCGGCCAGGATCATCAGGTCGGCCCAGGAGAGGTTGCGGCCGTACTTCTTCTTCACCGGCCACAGCAGGCGGCGGGCCTTGTCGAGGTTGGCGTTGTCCGGCCAGCTGTCCAGCGGGGCGAAGCGCTGCTGGCCTGCCCCGGCGCCGCCGCGGCCGTCGCTGATCCGGTAGGTGCCGGCGCTGTGCCAGGCCATCCGGATCATGAACGGGCCGTAGTGGCCGTAGTCGGCCGGCCACCAGTCCTGGGAGGTGGTGAGCACCTCCGCGAGGTCCCGCTTCACGGCCGCGAGGTCGAGGCTCCGGAACCCCTCGGCGTAGTCGAAGTCCTCGCCGAGCGGGTTGGCCACGGCGGGGTTCTTGGCAAGGATCTTCAGGTTGAGCCGGTCCGGCCACCACTGGCGGTTTCCGCCGCCCTGCGTCGGGTGCGACGCACGGTCGTGCGCGACGGGGCAGCCACCGCCGCCCTCCGGCTTCGCATCGGTGACGATCGCATCATGGTTCTCAGACATGGGAATCCCTCCGGGCCGGGCGGATCACTGTGTTCAGGAACTGCGGGCGGTGAAAGAGCCGGGGCCGGGGCCCCGGCGGGTCACGGCATCGTCGGCCGCGTCGGCCTGGTGGGCCTCGTCGGCAGGGAAGCCGTGCTCCTCGGACGCGTCCGGTGCGGCAGCCCCGCCGGTCGCACACCCCGGTGCCGGCCTACCCGGCACCGGGGGCCGCACGGCGGTGGTCCAGTCACGCTGTTCCTCTCCTGCCGTACTGGAGTCGTCCTGTCCCTAGGCTAACGCCGGAGCCGATCCTACGATGGACAAAATCCAAGTCAAGAACCACGCCAAGCCCGCCGCCGGTCGGAAGCGGATGTGCGTTGATACGATCCGTTTTCCCGATGACCCCGTCTTCCCGATGACCCCGGTGAGGTGAGCCGATATGAGTGACCTGCTGGAGCGGCTGCGCGGGCGCAACTGGCGGATGACCTCCCAGCGGCGGGTCGTCGCGGAGGTCCTCGACGGCGAGCACGTCCACCTCACCGCCGACGAGGTGCACGCCCGGGCGGCGGAGCGGCTGCCCGAGATCTCGCGCGCGACCGTCTACAACACGCTGGGCGAGCTGGTCGCCCTCGGCGAGGTCACCGAGGTCTCCACCGACGGGCGGGCCAGGCGCTTCGACCCCAACGCCCACCACCCCCACCACCACCTGGTGTGCACCGGCTGCGGCGCCATCCGCGACGTCCACCCCACCGGCGACCCGCTCGCCGACCTCCCCGCCTCGGAGCGCTTCGGCTTCACCGTCGCCGGCGTCGCGGTCACCTACCGGGGCCTCTGCCCGTCCTGCACGGCTTAGGGCCTGTCCGGCCGAGCGGTGCCCGCCGCCCTCGCGTCGAGTCGGCCCACCGCGATGCGGGAGAATGAGCCCATGAACGACGACCAAACCCCACCCGCCTCGGCG
Source organism: Kitasatospora sp. NPDC048239 (assembly GCF_043202015.1). Taxonomy (NCBI): domain Bacteria; kingdom Bacillati; phylum Actinomycetota; class Actinomycetes; order Kitasatosporales; family Streptomycetaceae; genus Kitasatospora; species Kitasatospora sp. NPDC048239. Next base: position 9,171 of record NZ_JBICZP010000017.1, read on the forward strand.
ATCGAACGCCGGCAGCGGCTCCTGAACATCATGATGAGGGAGGGCGGCACCTGGGACTGGAAGCGGGCCCGCGAGACCTACCTGCCCCGCCCGGACCCGCGCACCGTACGCCGCGACCTCCAGCTGCTCTGCAAGGCCAGGCAGATCTTCCGCGCCGAGAACGGCGAGTACCAGGCAGCCGGCTGACGTCCGCGGACTCCGGCAGGACTCCGACGGGTGGCCTGCCGGAGTCCTATCCCTCCTCGTGCCGCGCCACGCGGTGGCGGAGGTAGACGACTCCCGAGCCGAAGACGCGGGTCTCGACGAGTTCGAGATCCACCCGGCGCTCGCGCCGGGGAAAGAACGGAACGCCGCCGCCGACCAGCACCGGGTAGACCATGGCACGGTACTCGTCGATCAGATCCGACGCGGCCGCCTCGGCGGCGAGCGTCGCGCCGCCGATCGCGATGTCGCCCTCCCCCGGCTCGGCCCGCAACCGCCCGATCTCCTCCGCCAGGCCGCCGGAGGCCAGCCGGGCAGTGCCCTGCACCGTCGACAGCGTGGTGGAGAACACCACCTTCGGGAGCGGGTTCCAGAGCGCGGCCCACTCCCGCATCGAGTCGTCGAGCGACGGGTCCTGGTCGGCGGTCTCCCAGTACAGCATCGTCTCGTACAGCCGCCGCCCCAACAGGTGGACGCCGACCTCCCGGATCTCGTCGATCCAGAAGCGGAAGACGTCCTCGTCGGGCGCCGTCCAGTCGAAGTCGCCGTTCGGCCCGACGATGTAGCCGTCCAGGGAAACGCCCATCGAGTAGGTCACGCTGCGCATCGGAAGCCCTCCTCGGGAACAGGCTTCGACCCTACGACCGCCCGCCGCCGCCCGCCCGCCACAGGAAGCCGGTTGTGGCGCCGCTCGACGTACGCGGGGGGCACGAAGGCCCGCACCGCGACGTCGGCGGTTCCCGGGAGCTCAGGTGCCGGTGGTCACGGGGCGACGGTCGCGATCCTCGCGCCGACCCGGATCTTCGTGTCCGGCTTCAGGGCGTCGGCGAAGCGGACCTTGCCGGGCTCGAAGACCAGACACATGCTGGAACCGCCGTAGCTGAACCAGCCCAGCTCGTCGCCCTTCTTGACCGCCTTGCCGGGCTGGACCGCGATGGTCACCGACGAGATCTCGGTGATGCCGATGGGAATGACGCAGACCATGCCGATCCTGGTGTCCGGGCTCTCGATGAACACCAGTCCGCGGGTGTTGACGGACGCCTGGTAGCCCTGCGAGTACGTCCCGGCGGTCGGGTCCTCGCCCGCGGACTCCGCGTTGCTGAACATCAGGCCGTTGACGACCTCGGCACTCCTGACGACGCCGTCGATCGGCGAGCGCCAGCGGTGGTAGTCCGAACCCGCGAGGAACGACTGGAAGACGTCGCCGTTGAGGAACCTGGCGGTGTACGTGCTGCCGTTCAGCATGTCGGCCAGCGAGTAGGGCTGTCCCTTGAGCCAGAACTCGTCGGTCTCCTGGACGTTCCGCGCGATCCGGTACACGGCACCGTCGTTGGCCGACACGATGGCGGCGGGGTCGGCGTCGACAGGCCGCTTCCCCGGGAGGATCTGCCGGTGGAAGAACCCGTTGAAGGAGCTGAACCCCCAGTACGGCTTCTTCCGGTCCGCCTCGGTGACGTAGTCCCCGAGGCCGAACTCCTTGACGGCGGGCGCCGACAACCAGCCGTCCTCCTGCTCGGTCAGGACGCTGCGGCTCTCGGCGCCGTCCAGGTGCACGCACCACTCCTTGAGGATCTTCTGGATCGCCCGGTTGAACTTCTCGATGCGGAACAGGGCTTCACCGGCCGGCGTCATCATCATGTAGACGAAGAGCGCCGACATCGGGAAGAACACCCGCTTCTCACGGTTCGGGCTGTAGCGCGGCGCGGTCGTCCTGATCCGGTTGAGGGCCGCGAGCAGCTCGGAGACGCTCGTGATGTACCGGTGCGGTGGCAGCACCTCCTCGATCATCTGGCACACATACATCCGGATGATCCCGTCGCGCTTGATCAGCCGCTCCAGGTCCCGCACCCCTGGGCTGAACTCCTGCTCACCGTCGGCCAGTTGAAGCAGGAAGTCCGCCTGCCACTCGTCGACGGCCTGCCGGCTCTCCGGCAGGTAACCGGCCGCGCGGGCAAACAGGTTGTCATACCGGCCGTCGAGGGCGGCCTCTAGGTCACTCATGGATCTCTCCATCCTGAAGTGTCCGACTCACACATCCCCGGCCAGTGGTACCACGTGAAATGTCAATCGTGCACGAAGACATGCGGGACGACCGCCCTCCCCCGGCACCGGGGCGACGGTTCAGTGCGTGGCGCGGGTGCGCAGCAGGGTGTCCAGGGAGTCCACGATCCAGTCCCAGGACTGCTGCGGGTCGACGGCGGTGTGGGCGAAGCCTCCGGCCAGCTCCAGGCCGATGTAGCCGTGGACCATGCCGCCCAGCATCCGGACGGCGTGCGTCTGGTCCGGTTCGGCGAGGTCGTAGCCGCGCAGGATCGCCCGTGTCATCTGTGCCTGCCGGACGCCGGCGCTCGCGGCCGCCGTCTCGGGGTCGAGCCTGAACTGCGCGGCGGCGTAGCGGCCGGGGTGCTGTCGGGCGTAGTCGCGGTAGGTGTCGGCGAAGGCGGCCAGCGCGTCCTTGCCGGCGCGTCCGGCCAGCGCCTCGGCGGCGCGGTCGGCGAGCTCCTCCAGCGCGAGCAGGGCGATCCGGGTCTTGAGGTCCTGGGAGTTCCTGACGTGCGAGTAGAGGCTTGCGACCTTGACGTCGAAGCGGCGGGCCAGCTCGGAGACGGTCACCTGCTGGAACCCGACCTCGTCGGCCAGCTCCGCCCCGGCGCGGGTCAGCCGTTCCGCGGTGAGTCCTACGCGAACCATGGTTCTCCTCCTGCTCGGCATCACCCATTATGCGTTTGCCTAAAGGTCTTAGGCAAATTAGTCTGCGGTGTCATGGAGCAGCTGACCGAACACGACATCCGCACCGCCTTCCTGAACTGCACCAAGGGCGAGGCGAAGCGCCTGAACATCCCCCGCGACCTGGCCGAACAGCCCTGGGACGAGCTGGACTTCCTCGGCTGGCGGGACCCGCAGGCCCCGGAGCGGGCCTACCTCGTCGTCGAGCTCGACGGCCGCCCGCAGGGCCTCGTGCTGCGCAGCCCGGGCGCCGCCGCCTGGCAGGCCCGGCGCAGCATCTGCTCGCTGTGCGTGACCAGCCACACCGGCGGGGTCTCCCTCATGGTCGCGCCCAAGGCCGGACCGGCCGGGCGGCAGGGCAACACCGTGGGCGCCTACATGTGCAGCGACCTGGCCTGCTCGCTCTACGTGCGGGGCAGGAAGGACGCGGGCGCCGGGGGGCGGCTGCACGAGTCACTCACCCTGGAGGAGAAGATCCAGCGCACCAGGGCGAACGTCGCCGCGTTCATCGCCAAGGTCCTCGACTGAGACGCCCTGGCCGGGTCGGCTGCGCGGCCGTCCGGACACGCCGGGAATCCCGAAGTTGTCGATTGTGAAACATGGCCGACGGTGCCGCGACCAACACCGCGATGCGTCTGGGCAGGTTCGACCGCGACGCCGCCGGGGACTGGGACTCACCCCCGCCCTCGCCGGGTACCCGGGCGGGCTGCACCAGGCCGTCGTCGCCTACGGCCTGGAGGTCGACGAGGCGTAGGCCCTGGGCCCTGTCCGGCCGCCGGACCGGCAGCGGTGGGTCAGACGGCCGGGCGCCAGCCGAGCACGGGGGCGAGGCGGGTGGCGATGTCGGTGAGGATCTGCACGTAGTCCTCCTCGCCGAAGGTGAACGGCAGCGCGAAGACCACCTCGTCGACCTCCCGGAACGCGGCGTGGGCGTAGAGCCGTTCGGCGATCTCGGCGGACGTCCCGACCAGGTCCGGCGCGAACATCATCCGCGCCGGGCCCTGCGGGGCGGCGGTGCGCGGGAGCCGGCTCCGGGCGTACTCCCGGTACCTCGCCCGCTGGTCCGCCGAGGCGCTGTCGGTGGGGATGACCACCAGCCCCTGGGAGACCCGGGCCCGCCCGCCCCGGGGGTGGTGGTCGCGGAAGGCGGTGATCTGCGAGCGCTGGATCTCGGCGAAGTCCTCCGACTCCTCCGCCCGCACCACGTTGCTGGTGAGCAGGCTCAGGCCCTGCTCACCCGCCCACCGGGCCGAGCGCAGGCTCCCGCCGCCGTACCAGATGCGGTCCGCCAGACCGGGTGCGACGGGCTGGACGCGGTCCGAGTAGACCTCGATGCCCTCGACGCCGCTGAAGTCGGTGGCCGGCTCGCCCCTGACGAAGTCCAGCAGCCGGCGCACCCGCTGGTAGCCGAACTCCTCGGCTTCGGCGGTGTCGGGGTACAGCGCGGAGGCGATCCGGTCGTAGTGCCCCGGCCGTCCGACGCTGATGCCGGGGTTGAGCCGGCCACCGGAGAGGAGGTCGGTGGTCGCCAGGTCCTCGGCCAGCCGCAGTGGGTTCTCCCAACCCAACGGGATGACCGCGGTGCCCAGTTGGATGCGGCGGGTGCGCTGCGAGGCCGCCGCCAGCACGGCGACGGGCGAGGAGATCCCGTACTGCAGGTGCCGGTGGCGCACCCAGGCGCTGTCGAACCCCAGCTGCTCGCCCAGCTCGATGAGCCGCAGCGTCGACTCGTGCCCCCGGGCGGGGTCGGCCGGGTCGAACTGTCCGATGGTCAGGAAGCCCAGCTTGCGAAGGGGCTGCGAGGGCGACGGCACCGGGTCCTCCTTTCTCCGCGACCGACTCGCCACCGGGTGACGCGGATCGACTGTCACCGCCCGGATGCCGATCACCGGGCGTCCGGCCCACACTCACACGCGGCCGGGTGGCGATCAAGTGGCACATCGGAACCGCAATCCGGGGCAACACCCCCGTGACACCCCCGCAGCAGACCGGCCGCCGCCGACCCCCCGGCTCTCCCGACGACGCGGGGAGAAGGCCGGGTCAGCGCCGGGAGCGGGCGGCGGGGCGCACGGGCGGCGCGATGCGTATCCGCTTCTCGGCGGGTGCGCTCTCAAGGTCGGCGAGCTGCGCGGTGATCGTGCCGCGCAGGTCGCCGTCGTCCTCGAACCGGTGGTCGTTGAACAGGGTGAAGCCCGTCCACATCAGGTTGGCGCACACCCGCGCCCCGGAGGTCGTCCCCGTCCGTGAACTGACCTTCCAGGCCTGAAGCCCCACGCACCGCACAGGTGGAAGGTCGTGGTCTTCGGCCAGAACCCCTACCCCGGCCGGAGAGCGCCACCGGCATCGCCATGTTCGACAACACCTTCCACCACTGGAAGGACAGCCGGTGAGGCCGGGTCGTGAGCATACGCCGCATCATCAAGGCCGCGGCGATGTGGAAGTACGGCATCCCCCAGAAGACCCCGATCTCCGACATCCGCGCGCTCCTGGAGAAGCAGGGCACCGTCCAGCCGCCCGAGTGGTTCCAGGCGATGCTCACCCAGGGCGTCCTGCTGCTGAACGCCTCACGCTGTGCACCGTGCAGCTGACGGAACTGGAGGAGCAGCCGCTGGTGTCCTGAGCGGCACCCCCAGGCCGAGGGCCTTCTAGGAATCGGCCGCCGCGGCCGGCGTGCCGGAGCTTGCGATGCGGCGGCCGGTGATCTCGTCCGGCTGGATGCGCACCCAGAGCGGGTGGCTGCCGCCGGCCCAGGGCGTCGTACCCGGCAGCTGCCGCAGGTGCTCGACGGTGTCCGGATCCCCGACGTGCCGCGCCCGGCCGAGGACGAGGACGCTCCACCCCTGGCTCAGGTGGTCGTCGATCCGGTCGACCTGGAACGACACCGGCGATCCGTCGTCCGGCGTGGCGGCGCCCTGCGCGGCTGTGCGCAGGACGATCGTCCCGTCGTCCACGGTGTAGTTGACCGGGAAGACGGCCGGACCCGGGTCGACGGGCAGGGCGATCCGGCCGACGCCGTGGGTGCCGATCCGGTCCCAGCACTCGGCCTCGGTGAGGTGGAACAGCTGCGGGCGCGGCGCGGCGTCCGGCTGCCCGGGCGGGGCGTCGGGGCGTCCTTCGAGCAGCTCCTGGTAGCCGAGCCGTAGCGCGGCGGCGATCCGCACGAACCCGCCCGGGTCGAAGGCCGGACCGGCCTCCAGCAGGTGCCGGAGGTAGCTCGGGGACATCGCCGCCTGGTTCGCCAGCACCTCCTCGGTCAGGCCGAGCTGGGAGCGCCGGTCGGCGATCCTGCGCGCGACGTCGGCGGGGTCGGCGCGGCGGGCCGCTTCGAGGCCGTGGTCCCGGTTCACCTGCACTCCTTGCTCGCGGGCTCCGCCCGGTCATCGCCGTAGGCGTCGATCCCGGGCAGGGCACCGTGTCCTCAGCGGTCGGCCCGGCGCCGCCCGCCCGCCGATCATTCCATGACGCAGAGTCAACGGACGAACACGGTCCATCACCGGTGCCGGGTGGCGGGGTGTCAACCCCGGTCCTGCGTCTGGCCCTGGGCCCGGTCCTGGGCCTCCAGGACCGCGTCGCCGTGTCGGAAGCCCCACTCCCCCAGGGCCTCCAGAGTGGGCAGCAGGGTGCGGCCGAGCGGCGTGAGGGCGTACTCGACCCGGGGCGGGGTCTGCGGATAGCTACGGCGCTCCACCAGGCCGTTGAACTCCAGGCGGCGCAGCGTCTCGGTGAGGACCTTGGCGCTGATGCCGCCGATCCGCACCCGCAGGGCGCCGGGGCGCGCGGGCGCCTCGCGCAGCGCCCAGAGCACCACCGAGCTCCAGGTGTTGCCCAGCAGATCGAAGGCGATCCGGGCCCGGCAGTCCGCCAGGAAGGCCCCGTCCGCCCCGCCGCCCGTCACGTCCTGCGCCACACCGTCCGTCGCCATGGTCCGTCCCCCCTCATCCTCGCCCGTCCACCACGCACCAATCGGTAACCATCGCCGTTCCTAGAGTCATCCCGAGGTGGCCCCGACCGGGGTCGGCTCGGACTCGGCGTAGGAGGTCTCCCGTGCGGATCGGCATCATCGGAGTGGGCAACATGGCGCAGGCGCTCGGCGGGCAGTGGGCCCGGGCCGGGCACGAGGTGGCGTTCGGCGCCCGGGACGCCTCCCGCGCCGCCGCCGTGGCCCGGCAGCTGGGCGCGGGTGCGCGGGCCGTGGAACACCCGGCCGCGGCCGCCGGGTTCGGCGACGCGGTGCTGCTCGCCGTCCCGGCCGACCAGGTGGAGCGGGTGGTCGTGGCGGCGGCCCCGCCGGCCGGGCGGGTGCTGATCGACTGCACCAACCCGATCGCGTCCGGCACCCTCACCCTCACCACGGCCGGCGGGCCGTCGATGGCCGAGCGGATCGCCGCCGCCGCACCCGGCACGCACGTGGTGAAGGCCTTCAACGTCTGCCATGAGAGCGTCTGGCGGCGCACCCCGCCGGTCTTCGACGGCCGCCCGCTCGCCGTCCCCCTCTGCGGCGACGACCCGGAGGCGCTCGCCCTGGTCGGCCGGCTGGCCACCGATCTCGGCGCCGAGCCGGTGCCGGCCGGCGGCCTGGTCCGCGCGGGACTGCTGGAGGCGGCGACCGCCCTGGTCATCGGCCTCTGGTTCGCCGGCCGGGACGCCCAGGCCGTCCTCCCGCCGCTGGCGTACGCGGGCGGGCAGGCCTGAGCGTCCCGGCCGGCGAAACGACCGCCGCCGGGAACGCGTCGTGCCGTGGGCGGCCGACCGGCGGAGGTACCGCGTCAGCGCCCGCTCAGTCGAGACAGAACTCGTTGCCCTCGACGTCCTGCATCAGGAGGCACGACTCGTTGACGCCGTCGGCGACCAGCAGCTTCCCGCGGACCGCGCCGAGCGGGAGCAGTCGTGCGCACTCGGCCTCGATTGCGGCCAGGCGCTCCTCACCGACGAGTCCGGTGCCGACCCGCACGTCCAGGTGCACCCGGTTCTTGACGACCTTGCCTTCGGGAACGCGTTGGAAGAACAGCCGCGGGCCGACACCCGAGGGATCGGCGCACGCCGCGAACGCCGGCCCCTCGTACCCGGGCGGCGGCTCGCGGTCGAAGTCGTCCCAGGTGGCAAACCCCTCCGGAGGCGGCGGCGTGACGTACCCCAGCACCTCGGACCAGAAGCGGGCGACGCGCAGCGGTACCGCGCAGTCGAAGGTGATTTGGACCTGCTTGATCGACTTCATCGGCCCATCGTAGAGGCCGGGCCGCTCCCCGTCCCGGCAGGTCCCAGTGGGCCCTGCCGGGCACCCGCTCCTGCCCCATGGCGGCAGTCGAGTACGCAAGCCCCCCCCGACACCTACCAGCACGCCACCGCCGTTATCCGGGTGAGGTTTTCGGCCAGTACACGACCTGGTTCGGCCGGTAACGATTCCGGGCCAGGACCGCTTTCAGCCTGCTTGCAAAGAGTTCAGGGTGCGGCGGCGGCCCTCTCCGACCGGCCGACGACGGGTCTGAGCCGTTGACCGCCAGCGGACCTGACGTCGGATCGGACGGGGTGCGGGCCGGCGGTCACGCGACCGTGCCCTGCGGTTGGGCGCCTCGACCGGCGGTGGCCGGTTCCCGTCGATCCCCCGTCGGACAGCTCCGGGTGATCGAAAAAAACGCCCTGTACGGTCCCGTCGTTTTCTGTTTAATCTTGCGGTGGTCGAGTGATCGCCTCCACTTCCCCAACCCTGCCGGCACGGAGTCCAGACCCGCTCCACACCCCGGCATGACCTCAACTGTTGTCGCCCCAGCGCTGGTTCGCGCGCACACTGGCCGCCCTCCAACCCGAGTGGCGCCACCCGGCTACGAACACATTCCAACAGGTTCACACAGGGGGATGTCGCATGCCCACCACCATCCAACCGGCCCCACGGACCGCGGCGTCATCGCTCGTGACCGTCGTCGTGCCGTGCTTCAACGAGGAGTCGGTCCTGCCCGCGACCCACGCGCGGCTCGTCCACGCCCTGCGGCCCGGCCGCGGGGTGACGTACGAGGTCCTCTACGTGGACGACGGCAGCACCGACGACACGTGGTCCCTCATCAGGGAGTTCGCGGCCGGGTCGGAGCACGTCCGGGCCGCCAGGCTGAGCCGCAACTTCGGCCACCAGGCCGCCTGCCTCGCCGGACTCCGGGACGCGACCGGCGACGCCGTCGTGATCATCGACGCCGACCTGCAGGATCCGCCCGAGCTCATCCCGGACCTGGTCGCCCGCTGGCGGGACGGCTGGTCGGTGGTCTCGGCTCGCCGGATCGAGCGCAAGGGGGAGGGCGTCCTCAAGCGGGCCAGCGCCTTCGCCTACTACCGGCTGCTGAACGGCGTGTCCGACCACCCGGTGGCCCTGGACACGGGCGACTTCCGGCTGCTGGACCGGTCGGTGGTCGACCTGCTCGGCGGCCTCGGCGGCCAGGAGCTCTTCCTCCGCGGCACGATCAGCTGGGCCGGCCTCCCGGAGACCTCGGTGCCGTACCGCCGCGACCCGCGCGCCGCCGGCACGTCGAAGTACACGCTCCGCAAGATGCTCGAACTCTCCCGCCGCGGAATCATCTCCGGGTCGGCTCTGCCGATCCGGGCGACGGCCGCCGCCGGCCTGCTCCCGGCGGCCGTCACCACGGTGGTCGCACTGGCCCGGCGGGACCTCCGGACCGCCCGCTGGGCCTACTCCCTCGGGGTCCAGACGCTCGCGATCGGGGTGCTCGGGGAGTACGTCAACGCCACCCTGCGCCACGCACAGGGCCGACCGCCCTTCGTCGTCGGGGAGCGGATCCAGCGGTCCCGCCCGGCCTCCGCGCTGCAGCCGTCGATCGCCTCGGGGGTGGCCCGGTGACCGCCGCACCCGAGTACCTGACGAAGCGTCAAGACCAGTCTGTGGAAGAAACGGAGGCAACCCAGGTGCCCGAAGCGGCCGCCGTGGAGAAACCGGTCGACGTGGTGGTGGTGGGCGGCGGCTTCACCGGTCTGACCGCCGCCCTGGAGCTCGCCGCGAAGGGGGTGAGCGTGCGCGTCCTGGAGGCCGAGGACGAGATCGGCGGCCTCGCCGCCTCCTTCACCGTGGGCGACCGGGAGCTGGAGCGCTTCTACCACCACTGGTTCTCCTCCGACACCGAAATCCTGCGGCTGTGCGAGGAGTTGGGCATCGCCGACGCGGTGGAGCCGCACCTCACCCGGACCGGCATGTACTACGCCAACACGATCTTCAAGCTCTCCAAGCCGATCGACGTCCTGCGCTTCGCCCCGCTGGCGTTCACCGACCGCCTCCGCCTCGGCCTGCTGGCCGTGCGCGCCGGACGGGTGCGCAACTGGCGGGAGCTGGAGCACCGCACGGCCGAGGAGTGGCTCGTCTCGCTCGGCGGCCGCCGCGTCTACGACGTCGTCTGGCGGCCGCTGCTGGAGGGCAAGTTCGGCGACTACGCCGGGCAGGTCGGCGCGACCTGGATGTGGACCAAGCTGCACCTGCGCGGCGGCAGCCGCACCAAGTCCGGCAGCGAGACGCTGTACTACCTGCGCGGCGGCAGCAGGACCCTGCTGACGGCGCTCGGGCGCCGGCTGGCCGAGCTCGGGGTGGACGTCCGCACGGGCACCACCGCCGAGGCGCTCCACGCCGACGGGTACGGCCTCACCGCGGTGGCGGCCGGCGGGCGGCTGCACCCGGCCCGCCAGGTACTGGTGACCACCGCCCCCGAGCAGGCCGCGCGCCTCCTCGACCACCCCGAGGCCGCCCACCCCGCCGTCCCGGCGCTGTCCCGGCAGCTCCGCCAGGTCGGCTACCTCGCCAACGTCTGCCTGGTGCTGGAGAACAACCGCAAGCTCTCCGACACCTACTGGCTGAACGTCAACGACCCGTCCTTCCCCTACGTCGGCGTCATCGAGCACACCAACCTCGACGACCCGGCCCGCTACGGCGGACGCCACATCGTCTACCTCTCCAAGTACCTGCCGGCGGACGCCGAGCTGTACCGGATGACGGACGAGCAGGTCTTCGAGTTCAGCCTGCCGCACCTGCGGCGGATGTTCCCCGGCTTCGACCGCGGCTGGGTCGACCGCTACCACGTCTGGCGCGCCGAGTACGCCCAGCCGGTCGTCACCCCCGGCTACACCCGCACCATGCCGCCGCTGCAGAGCCGGATCCCCGGCGTCTACCTCGCCGGGATGGCCCAGGTGTTCCCCGAGGACCGGGGCACCAACTACGCGGTGCGCGGCGGCCGCCAGGCGGCCCTGCTGATGGCCGAGCAGCTGAACCGCGGGATTTCCCCCACCCGGGACGGCGAGAACGGGGCGGACCATGAGTGAGCTGATCACCTTCGACGACTGCCACAACCTGGAGATCGACCGGATCCACCAGCTCTACCGCGCCCACGTCAGCCGCAGCCAGGTGGACCTGATCGGGTCCTTCGGCTTCGGACGGGACACGGTGGACCACGCCGAGGGCGCCTGGATCCAACTCCGCGACGGCCGAAGGATCCTGGACTTCACCGGCGGCGTCGGGGTGCTGAACCACGGCCACAACCACCCGCGGATCCTCGCCGTCCGCGAACGCTTCCAGCGCGAGCAGCGGATGGAGGTGCACAAGAACTTCTTCTCCCCGTACGTCGCGGCCCTCAGCCACAACCTCGCCGCCCTGCTCCCGGGCGACCTGAACGTGAGCTACTTCCCCAACTCCGGTGCGGAGGCGGTGGAAGGCGCGGTCAAGCTCGCCTACAAGTACCACGCCGGGCACCGCGGGACGATCCTCCACAGCGACATCGCCTTCCACGGGAAGCTCCTCGGGGCCGGCAGCCTGACCGCCTCCCCCGAGATCCACTTCCCCTTTCCGGAGATCCCCGGCACCGACTCCTTCGCCTACGACGACCTGGACTCCCTCACCGCCGCGCTGGAGCGCCACCGCGGATCCGACGGCACCAGCGACGTCTACGCGGTGGTCCTGGAGCCCTTCAGCGCCTCCAGCCTGCGCGAGTGCTCGGCGCGGTTCCTGTACGAGCTCCGCCGGATCTGCACCGAGCTGGACATCGTGCTGATCTTCGACGAGGTCTACACCGGCTGGGGCAAGACCGGGGAGCTGTTCCACTTCATGCGCCACCCGGACCTCGTCCCCGACGTCCTCGCCATGTCCAAGTCCTTCGGCGGCGGCAAGGCCTCGATCTCCGCGTACACCGCCCGCGAGGCGGTCTTCCGGCGGGCGTACGACAACCTCGCCGACGCCACCCTGCACAGCACCACCTACTACGGCTTCGGCGAGGAGACCGCCACCGCCCTGGAGGCCGTGGCCGTCGCCGTGGACGAGGACTTCCCCGGCCGGGCCCGGGAGCTCGGGGCCAGACTGGGCGCCGGACTGGCCGACCTGGCCGCGCGCCACCCCCGCCTGGTGACCGGCACCCGGGGCCGCGGCGCCCTGCACGGACTCTTCCTGCGCAGCGGGCCGAGGATCCCGGACCGGATCCGGGCGGCCCTGCCCGGCGGCTTCGCGAAGGACCCGCAGGCGGTGCCCAAGCTGCTCACCGCCGCGGTGGTCGCCGCCCTCTACCGGGACCACGGCGTGCTGACCTTCTTCGGGTCCAACCGGGAGATCGCCCTGATCGCCTCGCCGCCCCTGGTGGCCGAGCCCAAGGACGTCGACGTCTTCCTGTCCGCCCTGGGCGAGGTCCTCGACCAGGGCGCCGGCCGGCTGCTGGCGGGCTTCGTCAAGGAGAAGGTGAGCAGCTGATGCGACTGCTGAGACTCCTCCGGCTGCTGCGACCGATCCACCCGACCGACCGCACCCGATCCGGCGCCGTGCGCGCCAGCGGCCTGCCGGCCTACTGGCAGCGCCACTACGCCTGCCTGCGCGCCACCGGTGCGGCCGGCGCCGCCGAGCGCCACGTCCAGGGCACCATCGCCACCCTCCCGCTGCCGTACCGGCTCGGCTACTGCGCGGTGCTGCGCGCGATTCCCGCGCTGTTCCGCTGCGCGGGCGGACACAGCGTGCACCGGGCCCCCGCCGCGGCCGACCGGGTGGCGATGGCCCGCCTCGGCCGGCTCCCCGGAGTGGCCCAGGTGCTGCGGGCGAGCACCGCGCTCGCCCTGTACGGCGCGCTGGACGGCCCGGCCCCCCAGGCGGCGGCCCGGTGACGGCGCCCTGGCCGCGCGCCCGCCGCGGCACGCCGACCCGCGACTGCGACGTCCTGGTCATCGGCTCCGGCGCCGGCGGCAGCGCCGTCGCCCTGGACCTCGCGACGGCCGGACACCAGGTGCACGTGATCGAGGAGGGCCCGCGCGTCGCCACCGAGGAGCTCGGCGCCGCGGCACCCGCCGAGAACATGCGCCGGCTCTACCGCCAGGGCGGCCTGACCCCGATCTTCGGGCGGCCCACCATCGCCTACGGCGAGGGCCGCTGCGTCGGCGGGACGACCGTCGTCAACGGCGGGCTCCTGTGGCAGCCCTCCGCCGCCCTGCTGAGCCGCTGGGCCGCCGTCCACGGCGTCGACGGCTACCGGGCCGCGGACCTCGCCCCGCACCTGCGCCGGATCGTCGAACGCCTCCGGGTCGGACCGCAGACCCCTGACGGAGGGGACCGCGACTCCGTCCTCCTCGCCGCCGGAGCCGACCGCCTCGGGTGGCGCTGGCAGTACCCCGAGCGGGCGCTGCACGGCTGCCTGCGGCGCAACCGCTGCACCACGGGCTGCACCAGCGGGGCCAAGCAGAGCACGGCCCTGACCTACCTCCCGCAGGCCGAAGGCCTCGGTGCGCGGATCCTCCCGGGGACGCGGGCGCTGCGGATCCGGCACGACGGACGGGACGTCCAGGGCGTCCTGACCGTGGACGAGCAGGGCCGGCGCGCGTTCCACCGGGCCCGGGCGGTGTTCGTCGCGGCCGGCCCCATCGGCACCCCGGCCCTGCTGCAGCGCAGCGGGATCCACCCGGACCGCTCCGGCCGCGAGCTCGGCCTGCACGTCAACCTGCGGACCGTCGCCCGCTTCGCCGACCCCGTCGCGGCGACCAACGGGACGATCTTCACCGCCCAGGTCCACGAGTTCACCGATCGCGGCGTCCTCGTCATGCCGTCCAACCTGACCCCCGGAAGCCTCGCCGCGGCGCTCGCCGGACACCCCCCGCAGCTGGTCGAGGGGATCCTCGACCAGCTCGACCGGTCGGCCGTCTACACCACCCAGGTGCGGCTGCGCGGCAGGGCCCGGGTCACCGCGCTGCCGCTCGGCGGCACCCTGCTGCGGCACGGCATGACCGCGGAGGACCACACCGCGCTCCGCACGGCGTTCGGGGACACCGCACGGCTGCTGCTGGCCGCCGGCGCCGTCGAACTCGTCCCGCCGGTCGCCGCGGCGGGCCCGCTGCGCACGGCGGCCGACGTCGAGTCCTTCTGCGCCGGCGTCCGCCCCGCGGACTGGGAGCTGGTCTCCGTCCACGGGATGGCGTCCTGCCGGATGGGCCGGCCGGACCGCGGCGGCGTGTGCGACGAGCACGGGCGGCCGCACGGCTTCCGCAACCTCCACGTCAGCGATGCCAGCGTGCTCCCCGGCGTCACCGGGATCAGTCCGCAGGGCACGATCATGGCCTTCGCCCACGAGATCGCCTCCCGGTTCCTGAACCCCTGACGGCCCGCCGGGGCCCCCGTCCGTTCCCCTTCCCCGCCCACCTCACCCGCCTTACCCGCCTTACCCGCCTCACCCGCCTCACCCGCCTCACCCACCCGGAGAGAGACCTATGCACACCCTGTCCGCCCGGTCGGCCAAGACCGGGAGCGCCGACCGCTGGTTCAGCACACCGGCGATCGTCGCCTCCTGCGTCGGGTTCGTCCTGATCGGCGCGCTGCAGTCGCTGTACGGGCCGGCCCTCCCGGCCCTGCGGGAGGAGTTCGGGCTGTCCCCCTCCGGTGCCGGACTCGCCCTGAGCGCCCACTTCATCGGCGGCGTCACCGGCGTCCTCGCCTTCGACCGGGCCTACGGGCGGATCGGCAACCGGGCTCTGCTGGGCGTCTCCTACGCCCTCATGGCCGTCGGCGGCACGGCCTTCGCGCTGGCGCCGAACTGGCCGCTCGCCCTCCTCGGCGCGCTGGTCACCGGCTTCGGCTTCGGCGGCATCGACTACGGGCTGAACCAGCTCTTCGCCACCGGTTTCGGGCGGCGCAGCCCCGCCATGCTGAACATCCTCAACGCCCACTTCGGCATCGGTGCGATCATCGGCCCGGCACTGATCGGCGCGCTGGGCGCCGACCGCTACCCGGCCGTCTTCGTCGTCTTCGCCGTCCTGGCCGCCCTGCTGCTGCTCCCGCTCGGCGGCGTCCGCGACCGGACCCCGGACCAGGGCGGCCGCCCCGCCGACGCACCCGGCGCCGACGCCCCCGCCGCCGGGGTGTCGAGCCGGACCGCCTCGCTGCTCGGCGTGTTCGTGCTGCTGTACGTCCTGCACGTCGGGGTGGAGGCGGGCGTCGGCGGCTGGGAGCCGACCCATCTGGAGGCGGTGGGCTACGGCACCACAGTGGCCGCCTCGGCGACCTCGGTCTACTGGCTGATGCTCACGCTGGGCCGCTTCCTGGTGGCGCCGCTGACGCTGCGCTGGTCGGAGCCGGTCATCATCGCGGTCAGTTGCGCGGGCATGTCGGTGTGCCTGCTGGCGGCGGTGCTGCCCGGTGCGGCCCCCTACGCCTATGCCGGCGTCGGCCTGTTCATCGCGCCGATCTTCCCCACCGGGCTGCCCTGGCTCAAGCGCGCCGTGCCGGCGGCGCAGCGGGCCGGCGCGCTGGTCATCGCCGCCTCGATGGTGGGCGGGGTGGCGGCCGGGCCGGTGCTGGGCCGGGCCATCGAGCTCTTCGAGGTGCGGATGGTCCCGGCGGTGCTCTTCGTGCTCGCCGCCGTCTGCCTCGCGGCCACCTGGTGGCTGACCCGCGCCACCCGGTCGGCGCGGCCCGCCGACTGACCCGCGGGGCCCCTCCGGCCCGGTCCCTGCCCGGTCCCGGTCCGGAGGGGCGCCTGCCCCGGCAGGGCCGCTTTTCGGGCAATCATCTGCCGTGCCACCTGGTCAAGTTGACTCTGCTAGCGTGAGGAACGGACTCTCCGTAACGGACCGAACGGCGGCCCCGAGTCCCCAAGAACCGCGAGGAGGCATCGCAGGATGCTCACCGTTTCAGTTGTCGGCCTGGGAGTCATGGGAAGCCGGATGGCGCGCCGATTAGTGGACGCCGGCTACCAGACCTTCGTCTGGAACCGCTCCGCCGACCGCGCCGCGCCGCTGGTCGAGGCCGGGGCGAAGGCCGTGGCCACCCCGGCGCAGGCGGCTCAGGAGGCCGACGTCACCATCGTGATGGTCTCCGACCCGGACGCGCTGGCCGAGGCCACCGAGGGGCCCGACGGCGTGCTGAGCGGCTGCGTGCCCGGCCGGACGGTCGTGCAGATGTCCACCGTGTCGCCCGAGGCCACCGCCCGGCTGGCGGCGCAGGTCCCGGCGGGGGTGGCGCTGCTCGACGCGCCGGTCATGGGCAGCATCCCGCAGGTCGAGAGCGGCACGCTGACCGTGCTGACCGGCGGTGACGACGAGGCGGTGGAGCGCCTGTCGGCGCTGCTGTCGGTGTTCGGCGAGGTCCACCGGGTCGGCGGGGTCGGCGCCGGGACGGCGGCCAAGCTGGTCGCGAACTCCGCGCTGATCGCGATGGCCACGCTGCTCGGCGAGTCGCTGGCGCTGGGCGGCGGCCTGGGCCTGTCCCGGGACACCACCTTCGACGTGCTCTCGCGGACCTACCTCGGTGAACTGTCCGACGGCTGGCGGCCGGTGATCGAGGCGGGCGAGCACCGGCCGTCCTTCTCGCTCACGCTGGCGGCCAAGGACGCGGCCCTGGTCGACGCCGCCGCCCGAACCTCGGGCGCGCCGCTGCCGGTGCTCGCCGCGGTGTCCGACTGGTTCGCCGAGGCGGAGCGGGCCGGCCACGGCGCGCTCAACATGTCCGCGGCGGTCACCCACATTCTGCAGAGCAGGGGGATCTGATGACCGAGCTGCGCCACCACCAGGAGGTCCCCGGCCTCAAGACCGCGAACGGGTACAGCCACGTCGTCTCCGGCACCGGCCGGATCGTGGTGACGGCGGGCCAGGTCGCGCTGGACGAGAAGGGCGAACTGGTCGGCCCCGGCGACATGGAGGCGCAGACCCGGCAGGTCTTCACCAACCTCCGCTCGGCGCTGGCGGCGGAGGGCGCGACCTTCGACAACGTCCTCAAGATCACCTGTTATGTCACCGACCTCAGCCGGCTTCCCGAGGTCTACGCCGGCAGTGACGAGTTCCTCGACCTGAGCCGGCCGCCGGCCAGCGCGACCGTCCAGGTGTCCGCCCTGGTCCGGGAGGACTTCCTGATCGAGGTCGAGGCCCTGGCGATCGTCTAGAAGGCACGGGCACGCAACGGCCCCGGACCTCCCACCGGAAGGGCGGGAGGCCCGGGGCCGTTCGGGCGCGCGGCCTCAGACGCGGGCGCTGTTGGCCAGCACGTGCTCGGCCAGGTCGTCCACGGTGGAGAGGCCGTCGGCGAACTCGTCGCCCACCTCCAGGCCGAACCGCTGCTCCAGCAGGATCAGCGCCTCGGCGATCACCATCGAGTCGATGTTGAGGTCGGTGAAGAGGGACGCCTCCGGCCGGACGGCGGCGGCGTCGACGTTGCCGACCTCGTGGAAGGCCTCGGCCAGGGCCGTGAGCACGTCGTTCTTGGTCATCGTGAATCCCCTCGGTGCGGGCGGTCGGCGTCCGGGCCGGCCGCCAGGTCGGTGGCGGCGGCCACCACCGCGTCCAGCAGGCGCTCGGCGGTGGCGGCGTCGAACAGGTTCTCCAGATAGGTGAGCGTGAACTCGAGGTCCGACGCGTGGTCGGTGGCGGTGAGTTCGAGCTCGTACTTGCTGTGCAGGGGCTCCAGCGGCAGCAGCCGGGCCGCCACCCCCGGGCCGAAGTCCCCCGGCCGGGTGGGGGCGTCGGTGGCCGCCAGGTAGACGGGGGTCAGCGCCGGGCGGCTGAGGTCGCGGTCCGGGTGCAGGGCCGCGACCAGCTCGTCGAAGGGCACGTCGGCGTTGCGGTAGCAGACCGTCGCCTCGGCCTTGATCCGAGCGAGCAGCTCCCGCCGGTCGGGCTCGTCGCGCAGGTCCACCCGCAGGACGAGGGTGTTGACGAACATCCCGACGGTTTCGGCGTCTCCGGCCTCACGGCCCGCCCAGGGGAAGGCGAACAGGAAGTCCCGCTGTCCGCCGCCGCGAGCCAGTGCGGTGGCGAGCACCGCGGCGGTGAGCATGAACGTGGTCGCGCCCGTCTCGGCGGCGAGGGCCCGCAGCCGTGCGGTCGTCTCCGCCGGGAGCCGGGCGCTGCGCAGGCCCGCGAGGGAGCCCTGGGCGGCCCCGCGCGGCCGGTCGTGCGGCAGGACCGCGTCGGTCGGCGCGCCCGTCAGCCGGGCGACCACCGCGGCGAGCGAGTCGGGGGACGCCTCGGCCGCGCCGGACCGGTCGGAGCCGGTCGCCCCGGCGGCGGCCACGGCCGCGGCCCCCGGCCCCCGGTACTCCTGCCCGAGCTGTTCCAGCAGCAGGCCCAGCGACCAGCCGTCCAGGACGATGTGGTGGGCCGCGAACACCACGACCGTCCGCTCGCCGACCGCGATCACCTCGGCCCGGGCGGGTGCCTCGACGGCCAGGTCGAAGGGCGTCCAGCAGACCTCGCCGATGTGCTCGGCCAGGGCCTCGGGCGGCCAGTCGCCCGCGTCGGTGACGGTGACCTCCGGCGGGGAGCCCGCCGTGGAGTAGACCACCTTCCGCAGCTTCCGGTCGAGGATGAACCGGGCGCGCAGGGCCGGGTGTCGGCCGAGCACCGCCGCCAGCGCCCCGGCCAGCGCCACCCGGTCCACCGGTCCGGTCAACTCCATCACGGTGGGCAGCAGATAGGCGCTGCGGACGCCCGGCAGCCGGTCGATGAACCAGAGCCGCTGCTGGACGGAGGTCGCCACACCCCCCTCCGCGGCGCTCGGCACGGGAGCGGACCGGCCCGGCTCGGCGGCGGACCCGGCGGACCCGGCGGACCCGTCGGACCCTTCGGAAGCAGCCGACCGGCCGGCGACCGCCAGCAGCCGGCCCAGTCCGGCGACCGTCGGCTCGGCCAGGAAGTCGCGCAGCGCGACCGGCGCCCCCGCCTCCGCCTCGGCCGCCGCGAGCAGCCGGACCGCCAGCAGCGAGTGCCCTCCGAGGCCGAAGAAGTCGGTGTCCGGCGCGAACCCGGTGTCGGGCGCGAACACCCGGCCGGTCGCCTCGGAGAGGATCCCGGCGATCAGCCGGGCGGCGCGCCGCTCGTCCGGGCCGAGCTCCGCCCGGACGGCCCGCCCCTCCGGCAGCAGCACGGCGGGCAGCGTGGCGAGCGCCGCGGTGTTCAGCTTGTCGTTCTGGGTGAACGGCAGTTTGGCCACCGCGTACACCTCGGCGGGCAGCACCGCCGCGGGCAGCCAGCGCCGCAGCGGGGCCACCACCTCGTCCCGGGTGGGCGGTTCACCGCCGTCGTGCAGCTCCAGGTAGCCGACCAGCCGCTTGGGCTCGCCGACCGCCAGGACCGCGGCCGCCCGCACCCGGGGGTGCTCCTCCAGCAGGCGGCGGACCTCCCCCGGCTCGATCCGGTTGCCGAGGATCTTCACCTGGTCGTCGACCCGGCCGATGTAGTCGAGCCGGCCGTCCGGCCGCAGTGCCACCCGGTCGCCGGTGCGGTACATCCGGTCGTCCGGACCGGTGCCGAACGGGTCCGGCAGGAAGGCCTGTTCGGTGAGGTCGGGCCGGCCCAGGTAGCCGAGGGCGAGGCCGACGCCGGCCACGTACAGCTCGCCGGGAACGCCGACGGGCAGCTCCTCGCGGTGCGGGCCGAGGAGGTAGGCGCGGGTGTTGGGCAGCGGGACGCCGATCGGCGGCCGCTCGTCGGCGAGGTCCACCGTGCCGCAGGTGCTCAGGCAGGACGCCTCGGTGGGCCCGTAGGCGTTGCGGACCTCGGCCCCCCACTTCTCCGTGCAGGCCGCGGCGAGCTGCCGGGTGACGGCCTCCCCGGCGAAGTAGGCGGTCCGCAGCGTGGTCGGCCCGCCGGCGTCGGTGTCGAGGGCGGCCCGCGCCATGCTCGGCGTCATGGACGTGGAGGTGATCCCGAGCGGTCCGCGGACCAGCTCGGCGAGGGCGCCCGGGTCGCGCCGCTGCCGGTCGTCGGCGAGGACCAGCAGCGCGCCGGCCGCCAGCGAGCGGATCACGTCGAAGTTGGCGACGTCGAAGGAGGTGGCGCAGGTGCAGAGCAGCCGGCCGTCCGGGCCCAGGCCCTCGTCCTCGATCCACCACAGGACGGTGTTCAGCAGGCCCTGGTGGGAGACCAGGACGCCCTTGGGCCGGCCGGTGCTGCCGGAGGTGTGGATGACCATCGCGGTGTCCCGCCCGGTCAGCCGCGGTGGGACGGCCGGCGCGCTCGTGCCGCGCAGCGGCTCCAGGCGGAGCAGCGCGGGGCCGGGCGAGCCGGTCAGGTCGGCGCCGGCGTCGTCCACCACGACGGCCTTGGCGTCGAGCCGGCCGATGATGTGCGCCAGGCGGTCGGGCGGGGTGTCCAGCCCGATCGGGGCGTAGGCGGCGCCGCTGCGCAGGACGCCGAGCCAGCCGGCCACCAGGGCGCCGCCGCGGGTGGCGACGACGGGCACGTGGTCGCCGGGGCCGATGCCGAGCTCGCGCAGGGCGGCCGCGACGGCCCAGGACCAGGCGTCCAGCTCGCCCCAGCCGAGGTCCGCCCCGTCGCAGGTGACCGCCGGGGCGGCTTGGTCCGCGGCGGCGATCCGCGCCGCGATGGCGTCCAGCACCGTCGCGTGCTCCGGGTCGACGCCGCCGAGGTGGCGGCCCACCAGGTCGCGCCGCTCGCCGGGGACGACGCAGGCCGGCAGCGCGCCGGGCGCCCGCTCGGTGACGGGCAGCCGGGCGAGGGTCTGCTGCGGCGCCTCGACGGCGGCCGAGAGCAGCGCCCGGAACCCCTCGGCCAGCCGGGCGGCCAGCGCGGGCGGGTAGCAGTCGGTGTCGTACTCGATGGTGCCGGTGACCCCGGCCGGGGTCTCGTCGAGGATGAACAGCAGGTCGAACTTGGCGGCGCCGGTGGGCAGGAGCTGCGCCCGCTCCCAGCGCGGCGGCCGGGAGTAGCGGGGCACGGGGTAGTTCTGCAGGGCGAAGCCGATGTTCACCAGGGCGCCGCGCGGGGTGTCGGGCAGGGCCGCGGTGAGCCGGTCGAACGGGATGCGCTGGTAGCCGAGGCTGTCGAAGGCCTCGGTGCGCACCGCCGAGCAGAGGTCGGCGAAGGACTCCTCGGGGTTCACCGTGCAGCGCTGCGGGACGGTGTTGACGAAGAAGCCGACCAGGTCCTCGAGGGACTGTTCGGGCCGGTCGGCGGCGACCACGCCGAGCAGGAAGGCGTCCCGGCCGGACCAGCGCTGGACGACCGCCTGGAACGCGGCGAACACCACCACGAACGGGGTGACCCGCAGGTCGTGGGCGAGGCCGCCGACGGCCGCCCAGAGCTCGGCGGGCAGCTCGAAGACGTGCTCGGCGCCCGGGCGGTCGCCCTCCCTCGGGGTGGCCGGGGCCCGGCCGGCCAGGGCGAGTCCGGAGGGGACGGCGGACAGCTGCCCGGCCCGTTCGGCCAGCAGTTCGCGGGCCTCCTCGCCGGCCAGCTCCTGGCCGTCCCAGATCGCGAAGTCCGTGTACTGGATGGGGAGTTCGGGGAGCTCTGGATCCCGCCCGGCGAGCGCGGCCTCGTAGCCGGCGGCGAGGTCCTCGAAGAGCACGCCGAGCGACCAGCCGTCGACGGCGATGTGGTGGATGGTGAGCAGCACCGCGTCACCGCCGGGCAGGCCCTGCCAGACGGTGCAGGCGAGCGGTGGCCGCTCGGCCAGGTCGAGGGGCTGCCGGGCCGCCGCGGCGGCCTGCTCGTCGAGTCGGCGCAGCGGCTCCGGCTCGCCGGACAGGTCGACGACGGCGAGCTCGACCGGCCCGGGGTCGCGCACCTCCTGGACGGGGCGGCCGTCGGCCACCCGGTAGGTGGTCCGCAGCACCTCGTGCCGGGTGACGACGGCGGCCAGCGCGGTGCGCAGCGCCGGGACGTCCACCGGCTCGTGCCAGCGCATCAGCAGCGGCACGTTGTAGGTCACCGAGCCGTGGGCGGCGGCGTCGATGAACCAGAGCCGCTCCTGGGCGGCGGAGAGCGGTGCGCTGCGCAGGCCGTGGCGGACCGGCCCGAAGGGGTCGGCCCCCGGATGGTCCGGCGGGCTGTGGTCGTGGGACAGGCTCACGGTGGTCCTCCGGCCTAGTAGGAGATGGCCGGGGCCGACTCGTGGGACAGCTCGACGATCTCGTCCGAGACGTCGCCGAGCTCCACGGCGACCTCCAGTACCGCGATCCCGCCCTTGCCGTGCACCGCCACCGCCTGCCGCAGCGCCTCGCGCAGCTCGGCGACCGGGGCGCCCGGCTCGACCGGCAGGTGGTGGACCCCGTCGAGGTCGGGGACGTGCAGGCGCTCGGCGTCGTGCGTGAAGCGGAACCGGCTGGGGGTGCCGCGTTCGTCGAGCTGGCGCTGGAGCCAGCCGTACCCGCCGTTGCGCAGCACCACGTAGAGCACCGGGGCGCCCTCCCGGGCGAGGGTGCGCAGGTCGTTGGCCACCATGGCGAACGCGCCGTCGCCGACCAGCGCGACCACCGTGCGGCCGGGTGCGGCGAGGGCGGCGCCGCCCGCGGCCGAGGCGCCGAAGCCGAGGCTGGTCTGCTCGGAGGGCACGATGGAGCCGGCGGTGGGGCCGCACACCCAGTACGGGTGGAAGTAGGACCACATGTCCTGCAGGCCGTTCTCCTGGACGAGGATGCGGTCCGGGCCGACGGCCTCGTCCAGCTCGGCGAGGACCTGCGCCACGGTGAGCCGGCCGGCGGCGGCCGCGGCGGCGAGCCTGGCTCCGGCGGCCTCCCTGACCCGCTCGCGGACCGCGGCGATCGCGGCCTGCCGGCCGTCGTCGGGGGCCGCGCCGGCCTGCTCCAGCTGTGCCAGCCAGCCGGCCGCCGTACTGGGCGCGTCGCCGACCAGCCGGGGCCCGGCGAACTCGTGGGAGAGGCCGGCCGGGTCGGTGTTGACCTGGACGACGGGGACGCCGGCCGGGGCGAAGCCGAGCGGGTAGGTGGCGGTCTCCTCCAGCCGGGAGCCGAGGGCGACCACCGCGTCGGCGCTCTGCCACAGCTCGCGGGCGGCCTGCGGGGTGTAGAGGCCGGCCAGGCCGGCGAAGGCGGGGTGGTGCTCGTCGAAGGCGCCGCGCCCCGAGGCGGTGGCGAAGACCGCGGCGCCGGTGCGCTCGGCCAGCCGTTCCAGGACGCGGTCCTCGTTGCGGCCGCGCATGCCGCCGCCGACCAGCAGGACGGGCCGCCGGGCGGCCGCCAGGACGGCGTACCCGGCGTCGTCGGCCGGGGCCGCGCTCGGCAGCCGGACCGGGACCGCGGCCCACGGGCGGTCGTGCGGCACCGCCTGCTCCAGCAGGTGGTCCGGGATCTCCAGGTAGACCGGCCCGGGCACGCCGGCCGCGGCGAGCGCGGCGGCCTTGTCGAGCGCGGCCGGCAGCCGGGCCGGGTCGTCCACCCGGTGCGCCCAGCTCACCAGCGGCTGGACCAGGGCGAGTTGGTCGAGCTCCTGGAAGGCCCCGGAGCCGCGCCGGTCGGCGCCGGTGCCGCCGGCGATCAGGACCAGCGGCACGCCGCCGGTGCGGGCCTCCAGCAGGCCGGTGAGGGTGTTGGTGAGCGCCGGGCCCTTGCCGACGACGCAGACCCCGAAGCCGCCGGAGGCCAGCGCGTACCCGGTGGTCATGAACACCGCGTTGCGCTGGTCGCGGCAGAGCACCAGTCGGGTGTCCGCGTCCTCCAGTGCCTCCAGCAGGCCGAGGTCGTCGCCCGGCAGTCCGAAGACGGTCCGCCGCTCGTGGAAGCGCAGCCAGTCGGCGACCGCGTGCCAGGGCGTCCGGTGGGAGGCCTGCTCGGAGGCCTGGTCGGACGGTCCGGTCTGGGCCGGCTCCTGGGTCAGGTGCTGCTCTGTCATCACTCGCCTCGCCCGAAGTAGTCGGAGACGACCTTCGACAGCAGCAGCGGCTCGGCGGTGCGAGTCCCGTTGAAGCTGACGTAGTTCGCCATCATGCCGCGGCCGCCGAACGGCCGGTTCCCGTCGTCGATGTCCAGCAGGGTGCGGTCGACCGCCACCGAGTGCTTGCCGGCCAGCAGCTCCCGCAGCTCCTCGTCCAGGCCGTAGGCCATCGCCCCCATCGCGCGCTCGCTCATGAACGGCGAGCCGAGCTCGCGGCGCAGCGTCTCGCGGTCCGGGTAGCCGACGACGTTGAACATCGGGGAGAAGAACTCGCTGATCGCGGGGCCGTCCGCCAGGTCGCGGACGAAGACCGTCGGGTCGAGCCGGCCGGTGCGGAAGTCGGCGGTGCCGCCGTGGACGATGGCGTGCCGGTTGCGCTGGAGGTACTCGACCGAGTCGGCCAGGGCGTCCTGGTAGTACAGCGGGCCGTAGTCGGCGTCCGGGTCGGCGTTCTCGCCGAACCGCAGTTCCGACAGGCGCTTGCACAGGCCCGCGACGAAGGAGTCCCGCAGTTCGCGGGGCACCAGCAGCACGTCGGGGGCGAAGCAGTCCTGGCCGGAGTTGTGCAGCCGGATCCGGATCGCGTCCTCGACGGCCAGCTCGACGTCGGCGTCCGGGCCGAGCACGAAGGGGTTGACCCCCTGGCCGAAGAAGACGAACACCTGCTCCCGGCCCAGGGCGGCCCGGACCCGCTCGGCGTTGGCGTACGTGCCGGTGAAGACCAGCAGCCCGGCGAGGGCGCACGGCCCCTCGACGAACTTGCGCTGGGAGAGGTCGCTCAGCTCGATCGGCAGGCCGTGCACGGGGGCCAGCAGCTCGTGCAGCCGGCGGGTCTGCGCGGCGACCTTGCTGGACGGGCGCAGGGTGACGTCGCGGACGTACAGCGAGGGCACCAGGGCGTACATCACGTAGGAGTAGAGCAGCACGTTGGACGGCATGAAGACGGCCATCCGCTCGACCGCCTGCGGCCGGTTGCCGGTGACCTCGGCCAGGGCGCCGTCCAGGGTGGCGAGCGCCGCCTCCAGTTCGAGCTCCACCGAGCGGTGGGTGGCCATCGAGGTGAGGACCTGGAGGACGGCGTCCGGCTGCTCGCGCAGGAAGTCCAGCGTGCGCCGCAGCGCCGCCACCCGCTCGGGGAACGGTATGCCGTCGCCGTCGCCGTCCAGCGCGGTGGCCTGCGGCTCGGCCGGGTCGGAGACGGGGTGCGCGGCCGGGTCGGCGGCGGGCCCGGCGGGCTCCTCGGCCAGCCGCGCCAGGGCGAACTGGCGCAGCCCCGCGAGGTCGGGCTTGCCGGTGGACTTCAGCGGGAACTCGTCGACCACCAGCACCCGGTTGGGCTGCTCGTACCCGGGCAGCAGGGCGTTGATCGCCTCCTGCCACCTGCGGGGCGTGCCGCCGTCCGGGTCGGCCACCACGAAGACCAGCTGGGCTCCGCGCCGGGCGTCGTCGAAGGCGAGCACCTTCACCGGGGCGCCGCAGGCCTGCGCGCGGGCCTCGATGGCGCTCGGGTAGAGGGTGTGTCCGAAGCGGTGCACGGCGTTGGCCCGGCCCACCACGAAGAGGTGTCCGGCGGCGTCGAGGTAGCCGAGGTCGCCGGTGGCGTAGAACGGCTCCTCGGCGCCGGCGACGGTGCCGTCGGCGAGCAGGTAGCCCTCCATCAGGGCGGGGGTGCGCACCAGGATGCGCCCGATCCCGCCGGCCGGGACGGCGGCGCCGTCCGGGTCGACCACGCTGACCTGCACGCCGTCCAGCGGGCGGCCGCAGCCGACCGCGCCGTCGGACGGGGCCAGCGCGATGTTGCCGGCCTCGCTGCTCCCGTAGCCGTCCAGCAGGGGCAGCCCGAAGGCGGCGCGGAAGTCGTCGGCGAGCGTCTCGGACAGCGGTGCGCCGCCGACGCACCACATCCGGACCCCGGCGAGGCCCTCGCGCAGCTCCGGGTGGCGCCCGGTGACCCGCAGGATGCTGTGGTAGGTGGCGGGTGTGGCGTCGACGACGGTCACGCCGGCCTCGCGGGCCACGTGCAGCGCGCGGTCCAGCCGCCCGGCCGTGGTGAGCGCCAGCGAGCAGCCGAGGCGCCACCAGAGCATCAGCAGGGTGAGGCCGTAGAAGTGGGTGAACGGCAGCAGCGGCAGCAGGACGTCGTCGCTGCGGTAGCCCATCCGGTCGGCGGTGGCCGACAGGTTGTCGAACAGGGCCCGGCCGCGGCGCACCACCGCCTTGGGGTCGCCGGTGGAGCCGGAGGACCAGGTGATCAGCGCGTCGGCCCGGCGTGACCAGGCCTCGAAGTCCAGCCGCTCGCCGGTCTGGACGTCCTCGGCCCGGGCAGCGTCGGGCGCGCCCTGGACGAGGTCCGCCAGCCGCAGGCAGACCACCTCCTCGCCGGCCGTCTCCTCGCGCTGGCCGAGCAGCCAGCGGGCGCCGGTCAGCCGGGCGCCGCGTTCGACGTCGGCGGCGGTGAGCTGGTTGTCCAGCAGGCTGACGGAGGTGTCCAGGTGCAGCAGCGCGAGGAACGCGGCCACCGTCTCGACGCTGTTCTCCGCCTTGAGCATCACCCGGTCGCCGGAGCGCACGCCCCGGTCCCGCAGGCGGGCGGCGGTGCGCAGCGCCAGCCGCTCCACCTCGTCGCGCCCGTGCGAGAAGGTCGTGCCGATCAGCCGGCCGGAGCCGCCGTCCTGTGTCGCCGTCATTCGCCTGTCCCTGCGTGGGTGCGTGCGTCGTCGGTGAGCGCATCGGAGTACCGGACGTGGCCTGCCTTGCCCAGCCGCTCGCGGCCGCCGGCGCCGCTGGTGCGGCGCAGCAGGGTCACGCTGTTCTGCATGAGCTTGTGCGGTTCGAGCAGGTTGACGATCTCCAACTCGCCCGGGTGGGCCTGCTGGTAGCCGCGGAAGTAGCGCAGCACCGCCTCCCCCTCGGGGTAGGTCATCAGGTAGTGCATGGCGAGCAGGCCGCCGTCGGGGTTGATCCGCTCCCAGTAGTGGTCGAAGAAGTACAGGCACTCGTAGGCGTCCACCCAGGCCAGGTCGATCGGGGTGAAGTCCGCGGGCAGGTGGTCGTCGGCCTCGGTGAGGTCGCAGTTGGCGACCGACACCAGGTGGTCGAGGCCGAGTTGGCGGAGCACCTCGGTGACCCGGCCCGCCGACGAGCCCTCGATGGAGAGGTTGTCGACGGCGACCATCCGGGGCTGGTAGCCGGCCAGGTGGAAGTCGGGTGCGGCGAGTGGCGGTTCGGCGAACAGCCAGTCGTCGCCGAGGCCGTCGCCGGCCAGCGCCCGGCGGCTCTTGGCGGCCAGTGCGGCGGACTCCAGGCGGGTCTGCTCGGCGGCGGAGGCCAGCGCGGCGGCCAGGTACGGCGTGGTGTAGCCCATGCCGACCTCCAGCACGTTGCGCGGCCGGACCAGGCCGACCAGCGCGGCCAGCCACGGGCCGGCGGCCTCGGTGCCCGCTCCCGCCACCCGCAGCGGCTCGACGGCCGCGTGGAACTTGTCGTCGAAGATCCCGTTCAGGACCACTGTTGCTCCTCGGATCTGATGCCGGGTCGATGCATCGTCGGTGGGTCGTCGGTGATTCGTCGGGAGGTCTGGTCGGGGCGGTTCACCGGTGGACCAGGGCGGTGACGCCCCAGCTGAAGCCGGTGCCGCTGGTCGCCAGCAGCACCAGGTCGCCGCTGCGCAGCCGCTGTTCGGCCTGGAGGTCGGCCAGGGCGAGGAAGGTGTCGCCGCCGCCCATGTGGCCCAGCCGGTGGTAGTTGAAGACGCTGCGCTCGGCGGGGATGCCGAGCGAGGTCAGCACCCGCTCGTGCACCCGCTTGTCCATGTGGTTCATCAGGAACCAGCCGACGTCCTCGACGCCGCGGCCGAGCGCGGTGAGGGTCTGTTCGGCGAGCGCCCGGTAGTTCTTCACGTAGGTCTGCGGCAGGTTGAGCCGGCGCGCGCGGCGGCGGACCACCACCCGGTCGTACTCGTACTCGCCGACGTAGTGGCCGTGCCAGCTCGGGTCGGTGCGGATCCGCGAGTGCACCAGCTCGAACTGCGGGTCCTCGGTGCCGACCAGGACGGCCACCACGGAGTCCCCGGTGTTGAACAGTGCGACCGACTCCGGGTCGGCGTAGTCGACGCTTCGGCTCAGCCGCTCACCGAGCAGCACCAGCGAGTGGGTGACCCGTCCGGCGGCGACGGTGTCCGCGGCGATCTGCAGGGCGGTCGCCGGGGAGTTGCAGAAGTTGACCACCTCGAAGCACTGCGCCCCGGTGATGCCCAGCTCGTGGGCGATCGTCGCGGAGGGCGACCAGGCCGGGTGGTCCCACTCGCCGGATCCGGCCACGATGACCTGGCCGATCCGCTCGGGTGCCACGCCGGTGCGCTCCAGCACCCGGCGCGCGGCGGTGCTCAGCAGCTCCCAGGCCGTCTCGTCCTCGCCGAACACCGGGATCTCGCTGCAGTGCGTCCAGCCGAGGATGTCCTCCAGCGGCAGCCCGGACTCGGCGTGCATCCGCTTGACGTCCATCCGCCCGGCCGGCAGGCCGGTCTCGAAGGCGAGGATCCCGGTCACCGGGCCACCCCCTGGATGTCCTGGATCTCCTGGCGCAGCTTGGCGAGGTGCGGCAGGGCGCCGAGCACGGTGGCGCCCGGCAGGCCGAAGTCGATCAGGCAGGCCATCTCGTCGACTCCCAGGTCCGCGAACTCGGCGGCGACGGAGCGGAGTTTGCCGACGGTGCCGAGCAGTCCGCCGTGCTCGTAGTAGCGCTCGAAGGAGCGGTTGACGATGAACTCGGTGTCCTGCTCGGAGAGTTTCGCCGGGTCGATCTTCCGCTTGCCGTCCACCTGGGCGCCCAGCAGCAGCCCGAGCGAGCTGCGCAGGTACCGGTTGAGCGGTTCGCGCACCAGCTCGCGCACCTCGTCCTCGTCCTCGCCGACGAAGGCGTGCACCATCAGCACCACGTGGCCGCGGCCGCCGTCGGCGCCGGGCCGCTCGGCGTAGGCCTCCCGGTAGGCGGCGATCCGCTCGGCGAGCTGGGCGGGCTCCTGGCCGAGCAGGTGGGTCAGCACGCCGGCTCCGGCCCGCCCGGCGTTGCGGAAGGTCTCCACCCCGCCAGCGCTGGTCAGCCAGACCGGCAGCTCCGGCTGGACGGGCCGCGGGTGGACGGTCAGTTCGCAGTCGTTGCCGACGCCGTCCAGGGTGCGCATCGGCTCGCCCCGCCACAGGGCGCGGACCTGCTCGATGTACTCCACCGTCACCCGGCGGCGGTCCGCGTAGTTCTCCGGGCGCAGCGCGAAGTCCGTCGCGTGCCAGCCGGAGGCGAAGGACAGGCCCACCCGGCCGCCGGAGATGTTGTCGACCACCGACCACTCCTCGGCGATCCGCACCGGGTGGTGCAGCGGGGCGACCACGCTGCCGGCCCGGATCCCGATGGTGCGGGTGACGGCCGCCAGTGCGGCGCCGGTGACCGCCGGGTTCGGGTACAGGCCGCCGAACGGGTGGAAGTGCCGTTCGGGCGTCCAGACCGCGGTGAAGCCGTTCTCGTCCGCGAACCGGGCACCGTCCAGCAGGAGTTGGTAGCGGTCGGTGCCGTTCTCGCGGCTGTCGTCGGCGAAGTAGAACAGACTCAGGTCCATCAGGCGATTCCTCCCTGGCCTTCGGCGACCGCGACGGCGGCCGGCTTGCGGGTGCGCTGGGCCCAGCGGGCGGCGCTCGGCACCAGGGCGCCGGTCACCGCGAACAGCACGGCGAACACCAGCCACCCGGAGGCGCCGAAGCGGGTGAGCAGGACGGTGGCCAGCACCGGGGTGATCATCGAGCCGAGCTGCGTCGACATGGCGAACATGCCCTGGTACTGGCCCTGGGCGTGGTCGGGGGCCAGGCCGAAGCTGAGCGACCAGGAGCCGGCCGCGTGCAGCATCTCGCCGACCACGTGGACCATCGCGCCGAGCACCAGCACCAGCACCGCCAGCCAGGCCGAGCGGCCGCTGGCCAGGGCGAACAGGGCGCAGCAGCCGGCCAGCAGGAAGCCCGAGATCCGCATCGCCCGGGCGCCGCCCGGCACGTCCTCGGTGCCCTTGCTGACCCGGACCTGGAAGAAGACCACCGAGGCGGCGTTGATGATCACGACCAGCGGGAAGAGCCAGGCCGGCGCGTCGGTGTGCTCCGAGATCCAGATCGGCAGTGCGACGATCAGCACCCCGGAGTTCATGATCAGGACGCTGTTGGTGAGTGCCACCGCCGCGAACGGCGCGTCCCGCAGCACCGGCCAGATCGGGCCCTCGGCCTCCTCGGCCGGGGCCGGCTCGACCCGCGGCACCGACAGGTACGCGACCCCGGCGGCCACGAACAGCGCGCCGGCGCCGAACAGCAGGGTCAGGTAGGCGGTGTGGGTGTCCAGGTAGAGGCCGATCGCGCCGGCCGCGGCACCGATCGCCACGCTGAGGTTGGCCGCCGCCCGCATGTACGAGACGGCGGTCACCCGCTCGTCGGCCGGGATCAGCCCGGCGATCAGCGCGCCGACCGAGGCGTCCACCGACGACTCGACGGCCAGCACCAGCGCGCTGATCGCCAGCAGCCCGGTGAAGTCCCCGACCAGCGGGTAGCCGCAGACGAACACGCCCATCAGGCAGAGCAGCACCACCGTGGTGTTGCGCGGCCCCACCGCGTCCGCCAGCCGCCCCGCCGGGACGGCGGCCAGCATGCCGACCACCGCGCCGACGCTCAGCGCCAGGCCCACCCGGTCGGCCTCGATGTGCACGGTGCGGGTGAAGTAGAGGACCGCGACGGACATCAGGATGCCGTGCGCCGCCGTCTTCGACACATGGCTCAGGCAGAGCACCCGGATCGGGCCCGCCGGGGGGATCAGCTCTTTCAGGGAGGCCATTCGTTCTCAGCTCTCAGTTCTCTACGGGTGCGGGTGCGGGGGGAAGCGGGCGGGCCGGGGCGGGTCGAGCCGTCTCAGCCCTGGGGCCTGTCTTCAAGCCCCCGGCGTCGCCCCGCAGGCGGGGGTTCGAAGACAGGCCCTAGGTGGTGAGGTCGCGCAGCGCGCCGCGGTCGGTCTTGCCGTTCGGGTTCAGCGGCAGGGCGTCGAGCCGGTGGAAGCGCCGCGGCACCATGTGCATGGGCAGCCGTTTGCGCAGCCACCGCACCAGCTCGCGCGGCTCCTGCTCGGCGCCGGTGTAGTAGCCGACCAGCTCGATCTGCCGGCCCGCGCCGGAGTCCTCGCCCGGCCGTACCGGCACCACGACCGCCTGGAGCACCTCGGGGTGGCGGCACAGGACCGCCTCGATCTCCCCGAGTTCGACCCGGTAGCCGCGGATCTTCAGCTGGTTGTCCAGCCGGCCGAGGTGCACCAGGCCGGCCGGCTCGAAGCGCACCCGGTCGCCGGTGCGGTAGTAGTGCGCCTCGGTCAGCGGGCCGGTGCCGTCGTACCCGGTGGTGCGGCCCTGCTCGTGGGAGAGGAAGCGGCCGGCGTTGTCGGCCTGGTCCAGGTAGCCGTCGAAGCGCTGTGCGCCGCGGACGCACAGCTCGCCCTCGTCGCCCGGCCGGCCCTGCTCGTCCAGCAGCAGGTACTCCAGGAACCCGTATAGCGGGCCGATCGGCACCGAGTCGTTGGAGGTGTCGGGCCAGTCGGCGGGGTCGGCCGGCAGCCGGTGGGAGGTGCAGGCGACGGCGAGTTCGGTCGGCCCGTAGACGTTCTCGATCACGGTGTCCGGCGCCGCCTGCTTCCAGCGCAGGGCCTGCCGGTAGGAGAGCGGCTCACCGATGAAGACGCTGTAGCGCAGCCCCTCGACGGCGCCGGCCGGCAGGTTGCCCAGCTCCGCGCTGACCGACACCACGGACGGCACCGAGAACCAGTGCGTGATCCGGTTGGCGACCAGGTAGTCCACCGGCGTCAGCAGGTCGGTCGGGCCGGGGACGACCAGGGTCGCGCCGCCGCCCCAGGTGACGAACAGGTCGAACACCGAGGGGTCGAAGGTGAGGTCGAAGGTGTGCGACGTCCGGCAGCCCGGACCGACCCGGTAGCGGTCCACGTTGTACGCCACGTAGGGCGAGGCGTTCCGGTGCCGCACCGGCACCCCCTTGGGGGTACCGGTGGAGCCCGAGGTGAACAGGATGTAGGCGACGTCCTCCGGGCGGCCCCGGTACGGCGGCAACTCGTCGGTCTTGGTGTCGAGTTCACTGTCGAACAGGTTCAGCAGCGGGACCGGCAGCCCGGTCGGCCAGGGCCGGCCGCCGAGGCCGGTCTCGTCGGCCAGCACCAGGTCCACCTGGGCCAGTTCACAGACCCGCTGGTTGCGGACCTGCGGGAACGACGGGTTGAGCGGGACGACGGCCGCGCCGAGCCGCAGCACCGCCAGGTAGCCGGCGAAGGCCACCAGGCTGCGGTTGGCCAGCAGGGCCACCCGGCGCGGCGGGCCGTCGCACTCCCGCAGGATCCGCCCGGCCAGCGCCTCGGCGTACCCGTGAAGCTCCCCGTAGGACACGTCCACGCCGCCGAGGTGCACCGCGACCGCGTCGGGGGTGCGCTGCGCGGACCGCTCGAACCACTCGTACAGCGTGCGCCCGCGCTCCGCCGGCAGTGCCGTCACGACGCCTCCCGTCCGGCCCGGGACAGCTGCGGGGCGTGCAGCCGCATGGTGGTCGGCTCCGGTTGCGCCGCCGGCTCGATGTGCAGCCGCTGGACGCCCTCGGCGTCCGGTTCCGGCAGTGCGGCCAGGCAGTCGCAGGCCACGTCCTCGAAGCCGGCGAAGCGGTACGCCACCTCCATGATCCGGTTGCGGTCGGTGCGCCGGAAGTCCGCCGCCAGGTGGACCGAGGCGGCCGCGGCCTGGTCGGTCAACCAGCGCAGCAGCACCGCCCCGGCGCCGAACGACACCACCCGGCACGAGGTGGCCAGCAGCTTCAGCCGCCACACCCCCGGGTGCTTCTCCAGCAGCACGATGCCCACCGCTCCGTGCTCGCCGAAGCGGTCCGCCATGGTGACCACCAGCACCTCGTGCCCCGGGTCGGCCAGCAGCGCGGCCAGCGCGTCCTGTCCGTAGTGCACCCCGGTGGCGTTCATCTGGCTGGTGCGCAGGGTGAGTTCCTCCACCCGGGCGAGCTGCTCCCCGGTGGCCCGCACGATCGTCATCTCGATCGCGAGCGAGCGCAGGAACTCCTCGTCGGGCCCGGTGTACTCTCCGCGGGCCGCCTCCCGGCGGGCGTTCTCCTGGTACATCGGCCGGCGCCGGGCCGAGTCCGCGGTCACCTGCGCGGGCGTGAACTCCGCCAGCCCCGTGAGCTCCAGGGCCTGTTCGGCCTCGTAGCAGCGCACCTGCGGCAGGTGGAAGGCCACCTCGGCGCGCTCGGCCGGCTGGTCGTCGATGAAGGCGATGGTGGAGACGGCGAAGTTCAGCTCCTCGGCGATCCGCCGGATCGAGTCCGACTTCGGCCCCCAGCCGATCTGCGGCACCACCAGGTACTCGGCGAGGCCGAGCTTCTCCAACTGCGCCCAGGCCAGGTCGTGGTCGTTCTTGCTGGCGACGGACTGCAGGATGCCCCGGGCGTCCAGCTCAAGGACGACGGCGCGCAGCTCCTCGGCGAACCGCACCTCGCCGTCCTCCAGCAGGGTGCCCTGCCAGAGCGTGTTGTCCAGGTCCCAGACCAGGCACTTCACACCTCCCACAGGGTCACCGCCCAGGCCGCCACCGGACTGTTGTTCAGGACGAGCACCAGATCCCCCTCGGTCAGCTCACGGCGCGCCAGCAGCGCCTGAAGGTTGAGCACCACATCCATCGCACCCAGGTGTCCGTACGCCGCCAGGTGCTCCCCGCAGACCGGGTGGACGGGCAGGCCGAGCAGCGTCTCGTAGAACCGGTAGGCGCTCGCCGCGACGTTCTGCATCAGCGTGGCGGCGATCCGCTCCTTGCCGATCCCGGCGTCCGCCAGGACCTGCTCGACCAGCGAGGCGAGCCGGTTGCGGCTGTGCAGCGCCAGCTCGAAGCGGTACCGGTCCGGGGACGTGCAGACCTCGCGCCACTCGTACCAGGGCACGCTGCGGTAGTCGATCTCGAACAGGTCGTGGAAGGTGCCGTCGGTGGCCTGCCGGTGGGCCCGCAGCCTCGGCCGGCCGCCGCGCACCATCGTCATCGCGTAGGCGCCGTCGCCGATCACGGTGACCGGGTAGCGCACCCGGTCCAGCGCCGCGGGGCGGCTGGCGTGCGCGATCAGCACGCTCTCCCGGGCCGGGTCGGCGACCAGGAGGTCCCGGGCGAGCGCCCAGGCCGAGCTGGAGCCGGTGCAGCCCAGACCGTCCAGGGTGAAGGCGAAGGCGCCCTCCAGCTTGGCCTCGGCCTGCACCCGGGCCGCGTCCGAGCTCAGCAGCACCTCCGGCGCGCGCGGGGCCACCAGGACGAAGGTGTCCGGCACCGCGCCGGACCCCTCGGCGAGCAGCTCGCGGCAGGCGCGGGCCGCGAGCTCCGCGGCGCTCGTCTCGATCACTCCGACGGTGCGCACCCCGCTGCCGGCCGCGAACTCGGCCTGGTCGTGGTCCAGCGCCGCGGACTCCGGCAGCTCGCCGACCGGCACCAGGGTCTCGGGCAGGACGCAGTGCACCGCGCCGATGCCGATGCCGTCGTCCTGGGCCTGCGTCATGACCACACCGCTTCCGCGTGCTTGGCGAGCAGCAGCTGACAGATCTCGTCGCTGCCCTCGATGATCTGCATGAGTTTCGCGTCGCGGTACGCCCGCGCCACCACGGAGCCGTCCCGGGCCCCGGCCGAGCCCAGTACCTGGACGGCGGTGGCGGCGCCGGCCGCGGCGCCGCCCGCGGCGAGGTGCTTGGCCAGCACCGTCGCGTTGACCAGCTCGGGCGAGCCCTCGTCCCACAGCCGCGAGGCGTGCTCGCAGTACCGGGCGGCGGCCTGCTCCGCCACCACCAGTTCGGCCAGGTGCCGGGCCACCAGCTGGTGTTCGGCGATCGGGCGGCCGAACTGCCGGCGGCCGCGGGCGTGCCGGGTGGCGGCGGTGAGGCAGGCGCGGAGGATCCCGACGCAGCCCCAGGCCACCGACAGCCGCCCGAACGAGAGCGCCGGGGTGACCAGGAAGTCCACCGGCAGGCCGGCCCCGCCCAGCAGGTTGGCGGCGTCCACCCGGACGCCGTCCAGGGCCACCTCGCAGTGCCCGGCGGCGCGGCAGCCCATCGGCTCGGGCACCGGGCGGATCCGCACGCCCGGTGCGTCGGCGGGCACCAGGACCGCGGCCGCGCCGTCGCCGTGGCGCCCGAACACCAGCACCAGGTCGGCGTAGGCGGCGGCGGTGATCCAGGTCTTGCCGCCGTCCACCACCACGCCGTCACCGTCCGGGCGGATGGTGGTGGTCATCGCCGACAGGTCGCTGCCGGCTCCGGGCTCGCTGAAGGCGACCGCGCACAGCGAGCCGCCGGCCAGCCTGGGCAGCCAGGTCGCGCGCTGTTCGGCGCTGCCCATCCGCTGGACCGTCCACGCCGCCATGCCGTGCGAGGTCAGCAGCGAGCGCAGCGAGGAGCAGTGGGTGCCGACGTGCGCGGTGAACTCGCCGTTCACGGCGCTGCTGAAGCCCTGGCCGCCGTACTCGGGCGGGATCTGCGCGGCGAGCAGCCCGGCGACGGCCAGCTCCTTGACCACCTCGGCCGGGATCCGCCCGGCGCGGTCCCAGTCGTCGGCCTGGTCGCCCACCAGCCGGGTGACCAGGGCGCGGGCGTCGTCCGACTCCGCTCTCACCGGTCCCCGCCCTTGAGTCGGCGCACCAGGGCCGCCATCGCGTCCACGGTACGGAAGTTGTCGAGCTTGAGGTCCGGGCCGTCCACGGTGACGGCGAAGGTCTGCTCCAGGTGGACGAGCAGCTCCATCGCGAACAGGGAGGAGACCAGGCCGGTGGCGAACAGGTCGGCGTCCGCGGCGAGTTCGGTCTTGGTGCGGTCCTGGACGAAGGCGGTGATGGCGCCCTCGACGCTCCGATCGGCTTCGACAGTCATGGGTATCGACCTTTCCTGGCTGGCTAGTTGGCTGCGTAGGAGTGGAAGCCCTGGCCGTTCTTGCGGCCCCAGTGGCCGTCGGCGACCTTCTTCAGCAGCAGGTCGCAGGGCTGGTAGCCGGCGTCGCCGGTGCGCTCGGCGAGGACCCGCAGGGAGTCCGCGACGTTGTCCAGGCCGATCAGGTCGCCGGTCGCCAGCGGGCCGGTGGTGTGGCCGAGGCAGCCGGTGAACAGCGCGTCGACCTGCTCGGGGGTGGCGATGCCGTCCTCGACGATCCGGGCCGCCTCGTTGATCATGCGCTGGAGGATCCGGTTGATCACGAAGCCCGGGCCGTCGCCGACCACCACGCCGTCGCGGTCCAGCGCCGCCAGCAGGTCCAGGGTGGCGGCGACCGCCGCGTCCCCGCTGCGCGGGCCGCGGATCACCTCGACGGTGCGGATCATGTACGGCGGGTTCATGAAGTGGATGCCGACCAGGTCCTGCGGCCGCTCCAGCGCGGCCGCCTGCTCGTCGATCGGCACCGCGGAGGTGTTGGACACCAGCAGCGTGCCCGGGGCCACCACGGCGGCCGCCGCGCGCAGCACCTCGCTCTTCAGGTCGGCGAGTTCGGTGACCGCCTCGATGACCACGGTGGCCTCGGCGATCGCCGCGAGCTCGGTGGTGGCGGTCAGCTCGCCGGGGGTGCGGTCGCGCGCCAGCCGGCCGGTCAGCTGCGCCAGCCGCAGCTGGGCGCGGACCTTGCCGGGCGCCTGCGCCACCACGTCCGGGTCCACGTCCACCAGGGTGACCGGCAGCCCGTGGCCGACGGCCAGCGTGGCGATCCCGGTGCCCATCACGCCGGCGCCCAGCACCGCGATCCGCGGGCCCGTGCTCTTCGCTTCCGTCATGGCGTCTCGTCCTCCTCGTCTCGTGCGGCCTGGTCCCGTGCGTCCTGGTCCCGTGCGTCCTGGTCCCGTGCGTCCTGGTCCGGTACGGCGGCCCCGGTCCGTCCTGCCGGCTCCGGTGCCGCCGCGGACAGGCCGGCCAGCAGCGACCCGAGGTCGGGGTTGCGCTCGGCGAGGAAGGCCAGCGCGCGGCGCAGCTGCTCGCCGCTGACGGCCGGGGTCAGCCGGTGCCGGCGCAGCCAGGGCGTCCAGTTGCGGGCGGCGATGCCGTCCACCGGGTACTCGTGGCCCTCCAGTTCCAGCAGGGCTGTGGCGGCCAGCGCGGAGCTTCCGGTGCGCCGGGCCTCGTCGGCGACCAGCTGCTGCCACTGCGGGTAGGGCAGCGGCCTGGTCGGCACGCCCGCCTCGGCGAGCTGCTCGAACAGCCCGCGCAGGCTCACCGAGCGGTCGTCCACCAGGTGGTAGGCGCGGCCCACCGAGTTCTGCGCCAGGCCGAGTTCGACCA
Source organism: Kitasatospora sp. NPDC048239 (assembly GCF_043202015.1). Lineage (NCBI taxonomy): Bacteria > Bacillati > Actinomycetota > Actinomycetes > Kitasatosporales > Streptomycetaceae > Kitasatospora > Kitasatospora sp. NPDC048239. Next base: position 46,584 of record NZ_JBICZP010000017.1, read on the forward strand.
CCGCGCGGGCCACCAGGTCCACCGGGGCCACCGGGTGCAGCCGGTCGTCGGTCGGGTGTGCGCCGACCGCGAGTCCGCTGGCCAGGGTCAGCCAGATCAGGTCCTTGTCGTTGCAGGCCCCGGACTCGGCGGCGGCCATGATCAGGCCGGGCCGGAACACCCGGACCCGCATGCCGTCGGCGTCCGCGCGCTCCAGCAGCCGCTCGCAGACCCACTTGCCGATGCCGTAGGCGTCGAGCTCCGGATCCAGCGGCTGGTCCCTGGTCTCCAGGACCCGGCCGCCGTCGAGCGGGGCGGTGGCCACCAGCGAGGAGACGAAGCTGAAGTCTCGGATGGCGTGTCCGCGCATCCAGTTGAGCAGTTCCACCGTCGGCAGCACGTTGTCCTGGCGCAGCACCTTGTAGGGCTCGGTGAACACCACCTTGGCGGCGCAGTGGAACACCTGGCGCACCCGGGTGGCCAACTCGCCGTCCCGGTAGGCGGCCAGGGCCTCGCCGACGCGGCGCAGGTCGCCCGGGACGACCCGCACCCGCTCGGGGTCCGGCGCGGGCAGCCCGAGCCGGGCGGCGGCCTCGGCCAGTCGGCGCCCACCGGCCTCCTCGTCCGCGGCCCGCACCAGGCAGTAGACCGTGCCCTCGGTGACCCGCAGCAGCTCGTGCAGCAGGAAGGCGCCCAGGTAGCCGGTGGCACCGGTCAGCAGGGTGTCGCGCCCGGCGGCCTGGCCGGCGGCCAGCGGCACCAGCGGGAGCTGGAGGTCCGCGTCGACGAACGCGCTGTCCTCGGCGTCCAGCGGGCCGTCGTCGACCTGCTCGCCGCCGGCCGCCCGGAGCCCGCGGATGATCGCCGCGGTCTTCCGGACGGTCGCCTGACTGCCGCCCGCGCGCTGGAAGTTGACCAGGACGCCGTGCTCGCGCTCGATGTCCAGGACGAGTTGCACGGAGAGCAGCGAGGTGCCGCCGAGGGCGGCGAACTCCTGGTCGGGGCCGACCTGTTCGACGCCGAAGGTGCGCGACCAGAGGTCGGCGAGCTGCTGCTCCAGCTCGTCCCCGGCCGGGCCGGCCGACTGGCCCGCCTGGCCCGCCTGGGCCGGAGCGGGCTGGGCGGGGGCGAGGGCGTCCTGGGCGAGGCGGTCGAGCGCCCAGTAGCGCTTGCGGGTGAACGGGTAGGTCGGCAGCGGCACCCGGCGTCCGGCGCCCCGGGAGTGCGCCTCCCAGTCGACCGTGACCCCGGCGAGCCAGGCGGCGGTCAGCGCCTCCTCCAGCTGCTCCTCCAGCTCCGCCGCCTGGTCGACGGCGTGCCGCTGCGGCCCGGGTCGGCCGCCGGCGGGCAGCAGGGTGAAGAGGTCGGGCGAGTCGCCCTCGGCCGGTTCGACCGGTGTCGTGGTGTGGCCGGGCAGCGCGGCCAGCAGCCGCCGCACCAGCTCGGCGGGCGCGCCGCCCTGCGGCGGGAGCACCACGAGGGCCTGCCGGGGCTCGGACTTCGCGGTGCGGGTCTGCGGCGGCCGGGGCAGCCGCAGCGCGGCGCTCAGCGCCTGCGGCGGCGCGGTCACCACGCGGCGCTCGGCGAAGGCCTGGCGGCCGGTGCGCAGGGTGTACTCGACGTCGGGGACGGCCGTCCCGCCGCGCTCCAGGGCGTCGGCCAGCCGGCGTGACTGCTCGTCCAGCTCGGCCCGGGTGCGGGCGGAGAGCACCAGCCGGGCCACCGGCCGGGCGGGCGCCACGGGCCTGGTCGGCTCGGGCGGCGGGGCGAGCACGGCCGCCGCGTTGGTGCCGCCGACGCCGAGCGAGTTCACCAGGACGTGGCGGTCCTGGTCCGGGCAGCTCTGCGGGCTGGTGGTGACGAAGAACGGGCTGTCGGCCAGTACCTCGGGGTCGCGGGGGCGGTCGAACAGCGGGTGCGGCGGTATCGCGCCGGTCCGCGCGACGTGCACCGCCTTGATGAAGCTGGCGATGCCGGCGGCCGCGCCGGTGTGCCCGATGTTGGTGATCACCGACCCGAGCCCGCAGTACCCGCTCTTGCCGGTGGTCCGCCGGAACGCCTTGGTGAGCGCCAGCAGCTCGATGTTGTCGCCGACCGGGGTGGCGGTGCCGTGCGCGGCGACGTAGCGGATCAGCTCGGCCGGCACGTCGGCCACCTGCAGCGCGGTCGCCACCACGTCGGCGATGCCGGTCGGGCTCGGGGCGACGTAGCCCATCCGGTCGCGCCCGTCGTTGCCGACGGCGCTGCCGCGCAGGACGGCGAGCACCGGGTCGCCGTCGGCCAGTGCGTCGGCCAGCCGGCGCAGCACCACCACGCCGATGCCGGAGCTGTAGGCCGTGCCGGTGGAGTCGGCGGAGAAGGAGCGGCAGAAGCCGTCCTGGGAGACGCCCTCGTCCGGCCGGTGCAGATAGCCCCGGAAGGGGTCGACGACGGTGGCGCCGCCGGCCAGCGCGATGTCGCACTCGCCGGAGAGCAGGCTGAGCGTCGCGTAGTGCACGGCGTACAGCGAGGAGGAGCAGCCGGTCTGCAGGCTCAGCGCCGGGCCGCGGGCGCCGAACTTGTACGCGGTGCGCGAGGTGAGGAAGTCGGGCTGCCCGCCCACCGTGAGGTCGAGGTCCTCGACGGCCGAGCGCAGGCCGTGCCGGTTGGCGTGGGCGTGGAACAGCGCGGCCGAGTAGCCGCCGGCCGCGCTGCCCGCGAAGACGCTGAGCACCAGGTCGCCGTCGGGCGGGTGTCCGGCGGACTCCAGGGCCTCCCAGGCGGCCTCCAGGAAGATCCGCTGCTGCGGGTCCATCAGCTCGGCGTCGCGCGGGGAGTAGCCGAAGAACTCGGCGGCGAACTGGTCCACGCCCGGGAGCGAGGTCGCCGTGCCGACGAAGTTGGGCGCCCGCATCTGCTCGGCGGTGAATCCGGCGGCCGTCAGCTCGGCCTCGGCGAGCGGGCGCATCGCCACCCGCCCGCTGTCGATGTTCTGCCAGAACTGCTGGGGCGTCCAGGCGTCGGGATAGCGGCACCCGACGCCGACGACCGCGATGTCCGTGTCGCTCGTCATGATGCGCGCTTCACCCGGCCGAGCAGGTTCGCGCGCTGTTCGGCGCCGGTCGAGGCCTGCGCCCGGGTGGCGGTTCCGGCCAGCAGCCTGGCCTGGCCGCGCACCGTGCTGTGCTCGAAGAGGTCCGACACCTTGAGCTGCAGCTCGGTCAGCCCGTGCAGTTCCTCCCAGAGCATGATCAGCAGCAGCGAACTACCGCCTGCCTCAAGGAAGTTGGTGTCCAGCGGGACCTCTGCGGGGTCGTCCAGGTCGAGCACCTCGGCCCACGCCTTGCGCACCTGGTCGGTCAGCTCGGATTCACCGACCGTTGACAGGCCGGTGGAAACGCCGTTATCCACGAATTCTCCTTGTGCGGGGCAGGGCTGTACCGCCCTGCCGTTGATTCAGGGAAGGGGACTGGCGGAGATCTTCTTACGGTCCGACGGTTTGAAATCGGCTACCGGTGGCTTGAAACCGGCTACCGGCGGTTTTCGGCCGGGAATTCCCGTGCCGCTCCGCCCTTTTCCGTCCGGAGGTTTTCCACCCTGGTGGCCAGCTCGCCCATCGTGGCGGCCAGCAGGATTTCGGCCGGCCGCACCCGGACGCCGAACACCCGGGAAATGCGGGACGCCAGCTGGGTGGCGCCGAGGGAGTTGCCGCCCGCGTCCAGGAAGTTGTCGCCGGCGTGCGCCGCACGACCGCCGAGCACCTGCCGGCAGAGTTCCAGCAGCTCGCTCTCCAGGGGGCCGGCCGGGCCGGCGTCGACCGGCGCGGCCACCACCGCCGAGGCCAGGGCGGCGCGGTCCACCTTGCCCGTGGCGCCGAACGGGATGCGCGCCAGGACCTGCCAGCGCGGCGGCAGCATGTACGAGGGCAGCCGGCCCGCGAGCCGGGTGGCGAGCTCCCCCGGCAGGGCGGCGGCGTCGGTACCGGGCGCCGGGAGGACGTAGCCGGCCAGCACGGCCGACGGCCCCTCGCCCTCCTTCTCCACGAAGGCCGCGTCCACCAGGCCGGTCGCCGTGGCGGCCAGCTCGATCTCCGGGAGCTCGATCCGGAACCCGCGCAGCTTGACCTGGCGGTCGCGCCGGCCCAGCACCTCCAGGGCGCCGGACGGCAGCTGCCGGGCGAGGTCCCCGGTGCGGTACAGGCCGGGCCCGCCGTCCGGGTCGGCGACGAACCGCTCCGCGGTGAGCTCGGGGCGGCCCACGTAGCCGAGCGCGACCCCGGCCCCGCCGACGCACAGCTCGCCGACCTCGCCGGCCGCCACCGGACGCAGCCCCTCGTCCAGGACGTACAGCTCGGTCTCCTGCAGCGGGTAGCCGACCGGCACCCGCTCCAGCCCGGCGACGCTCTCCCCGGTGCAGTCGAAGTAGGCGGCGAAGGTGGTGGTCTCGGTGGGGCCGTAGCCGTTGACCAGGCGGCCGGGCGGCCCGGCGGCGAGCACCCGCCGCACGGCCGGCAGCTCCAGCTGCTCGCCGCCGACCACCACGGTCGCGAGCGAGGAGCAGGCGTCCGGCACCTCGCGGGCGAGGGCGTGGAAGAGCGAGGTGGTCAGGAACATCGCGGTGATCCGCTCGCGGCGCACCAGCGCCACCCATTCGTCCATGGCCAACTCGGCGACGGACGGCAACAGCACCACCTCGCCGCCGTTCACCAGGGTGTTCCAGACCTCGAAGGTGGTGGCGTCGAAGGCCGGGCTGGAGAGCTGGGCCACCCGGTCGCCGGGTTCCACGGTGCAGAACCTCGCCGCCACCGCGAGCCGCAGCACGGCCCGGTGCGGCACCAGGACGCCCTTGGGGCGGCCGGTCGAACCCGAGGTGAACAGGGCGTAGGCGGGGTCGTCACCGCCGGCGTCGGGGAGGAGCACCTTGCCGGCGGGCGGCGGCTGCTCGGCGGCCAGCACGTCGAGGTGGGGTGCGACGGCGGCGAGCACGCTGTCCGGGCGGCCGTCCGAGACCGCCACCTTCACCCGGACGTCGTCGAGGATCTCCGCCACCCGCCCGGCCGGCGCCCGGGTGTCCAGCGGGAGGTAGGCCGCGCCCGCCCGGAGGATGCCGAGCATCGCCACCACCAGATCGGTCGACCTGGCGGAATCCACCACCACCAGATCACCCGGGGCCACGCCCCGCCGCACCAGGGCGGCGGCCAGCCGGCCGGACCGGGACCACAGTTCCCGGTAACTCAGACTCTTCCCAAGGAGGGGGTCGGTCACCGCCGGAGCGTGTCGGCGTAAGTCCACCGACCGTCTGACAACATCCGCCACTCCAAGACCCCTACGTAACACCAGACCCCCCGGGCCTTTGAGAATTCGGTTTCATCGCGTGTCACGGATCGATGTCATCTTGCTGGCCGTTCACCCTCTGCGTCAAGGATTGATCGAGAGTCGCTGGAGCCGCCATCGGAACGCGATCTTCCATATTCCATTCACTGTAAGAGGGGAATTCATGAAGGTTCAGACCACTGGAAATCACACATCGGACCGTGCACGAACCCTGGTGCTGACCAGCAGGTCGGCGGCCGTACTGGCCCGGGTGCGCGACCCCCTGGCCGCCCTCACCCCGGCGGAGCGCCGGCGGGCCGCCGCCATCCCGGACCGGGACGACCGGGACACCTTCACGGCGGCGCACCTGCTCGCCCGGATCGCCGCCGCCGAGGTGCTCGGCGCCGCTCCCGAGGATGTGACGATCCGTCAAGAATGTGAGTACTGCCCGGCGGAGCACGGGCGGCCGAGCGTCCCGCTGGCGCCGGACCTCGCCGTCGGCTGGTCCCACACCCGGGGCGGGTGGGTGGCGGCGGCGGCCGGCGCGGGCCCGCTCGGCGTCGACGTCGAGACCACCCCGACCCGGCACTCCACCGCGCTGGCCCGCCGGGCGCTCGCCCCCGCCGAGTACCGCTGGATGCGCGAGGCGCCCGATCCCGGTACGGCGTTCCTCGACCTCTGGGTCCGCAAGGAGGCCCTGATCAAGGTCGGCCGGCTCAGCCTGGGCACCCTCGCCCGTGCCGATCTGATCGGCAATGGCCTTGAACCGATGGAGAGTTGGAGTGGATTCCGACTGGTACCGGTCCGCCGGGGGCCGCTCGTCGGGGCCTGCGCCCTGCCCGGCCCGGCGGCCGACCGGCTCACCGTCCGCCATCTGTGAGCGGGGCGGCGGGCGCACCTCGGCGGGCGGGGCGGCGGGCGGCGGGCGGCGGGCGGCGGGCGGCGGGCGGCGCCGGAAACGACACGGCCCTCCCACGAACTCCGGGGCCACCGGCACCCGGCGGCATTTCGCCCGCGCGCACCGCATCCCGTCCCGCCGGCCTCCCGGGTGCCGGCGGGACGGGACGGGTCAGATCTGCGCGGTGATCTCGGCGGCCGCCCGGGCCCCGGAGGCCAGTGCGGCGTTGAGGGTCGCGTTGTCCACGTCGGTGTGCTCGCCCGCGAAGTGGATCCGGCCCTCCTGGACCGCCTCGTAGCCGGCGAAGGAGGTGTACTGGCCGGTCCGGTAGTAGTGGTAGGCGCCCAGGTGCCACGGGTCGAGCGACCAGTGGTCCTCGTAGGCCCGGCCGTTGTAGGCGGCCGTGGTGCCGGGGTGGAGGTGCTCGATCTGGGCGAGGAAGGCGTTCACGTCGGCGGCCGGGGCCGGGCCGTGCGCCGCACCGGTGAGCCGGTCGCGGGCGCCGTCGCCCCCGGGGAAGTTGACCAGCAGGGCCGGTCCGCCCGTCGGGCCCAGCTGGACCGAGCCGTCCCAGGCGGTCTGGTAGCCGAGCGGTCCGGTGTTGGAGATGCCGTTGTACCCGAGGGCGGGCCAGGTCTTCCGGGAGAGCTGGGTGACCAACTTGCCGTTCTGACCCATCCCCTGCTGCCGGATCGCGGTCAGCTTCAGGGCGGACAGGTTGGCCCGCGAGAGGTCGACGTTGCGCAGTGTGCTGAACGGCAGCGCCAGCACCACGTGGTCGGCGCGGACGGTGACGGTGCTGCCGCACTGGTCGAAGGTGCAGGTGTAGCCGCCGTCTGTGTTCTGCGCCAGGGCGACCAGCTGGTGGCCCTGGCGGACCGTCCCGGCGGGCAGCTGTCCGACCATGCCGCTGACCAACTGGTCGTTGCCGCCCACCAGGTGGTACTTCTCGTCGAAGCCCTCGGCGCCGCCGAAGACGCTGGAGGACCCGAGGAAGCCGATCATGCCCAGCGCCGAGGACTGCCCGGGCTCGCCGCCCGACTGCAGCTGGATGGACTGGATCAGCTGACCGAGCCGGGAGTCCGCCGGGAGGCCGATCTCGTCGAGGTAGTCCAGGCAGGACAGCTGGTCCAGCCGGTACGCCTCGGCCGTGTGGTGGTCGTGGCGCGGGGTGCCGATGGCCCGGTAGGAGGCGCTGAAGGCGTCGAACGCCCCGGCGATCCAGTCGTCCTGCTGCTGCTCGCCGTTGTACAGCGTGCCGTTGATCCAGGCCGCGTAGTCGCCGGAGTCGAGCGCGCCGCCGTTCGCGTACTCGCGCTGCAGGCCGAGGCTGTCGGCCAGGGCGAGGACGGCGTGGTCGGTCGAGCTGATGAAGGATCCGCCGTGTTCGGAGACCTGGCCGCCGGCGAAGTAGCCGCGCAGGGACCAGCAGCGGCCGCCGAGGTGGGTGGTGTCCGCCTCGTAGACGGTCGAGGCGACCGGCTTGGCCCGGTTCCACAGCCGGTGGGCGCAGCGTAGCCCGGCGAGGCCGGCCCCGATGACCACCACCCGGGGTGCGGTGGCCGCGGCGGCCCGGGCGGGGGCGAGCAGCCCGGTGGACAGGCCGGCGGCGGCGACGGCGCCTGCGGTGCCGAGGATCCGGCGGCGGCTGAGGTGGCGTTCGGCGCGTTCGGCCCGCTCGCCGGCCACCTCGGCGACGGGCATCCGGCGGCGGCGTGCCTCGCCGAGGGCGGAGAAGGCCGCGCGCAGCGGATCGGGCAGGCCCGCCCGGTCCCCGCCGGCGGACGGGGAGCCGGACGGGGGACGGGAACCGGACGGGGAGCCGGAACCGGACGGGGAGCCGGAGCCTGACGGGGAGCCGGAACCGGACGGGGAGCGGGTCGAGCGCGGGGCAGCGGGTTCACGGTGCATGTGGTGCCTCTTCTCGGGGGGACGGCTTCCCTGCGGCACTGTGGGGGGCCGGCAGGTGGCGACGGATCGGAGAGGCTCGCGCGGCGGCATGGCGCCCGACGCGTGGTTCGAGTTGCTGGGGAGTGAAGCGCCCGCGCATCACTGTTGTCAACAGTGTTGCGCAAACCCGCCCCGATCCCCGCCCGCCGACCCCGGCCACCCCGGATCACCCAGGGCCGCCCGGCCCCCGCCGCCGGATCTCCCCGCGCTCACCCGACGGTCACCGCGGGACCGACCCCGTCACGCCCCGCGGACGACCGCGACCCGCTGCTCGATCGCGGTGATCAGCGCCTCGACCCGGGCGTGGAAGATCTGGTCGTGCGTCACCTCGGCCAGCTGGGGCCCCAGCCGGGTGATGTTCGGGAACCCCTGGGCGTCGACCGCCCGGTACTCGCGGCTCCACGAGGACTCGTCGGCGGCCCGGACCTCCGGGTCGAAGAGCAGGTAGGCGGCCCGCTGCCCGACGTAGGCCAGCAGCGAGTCTCCGACCATCCGGTAGTGCACGGCCGCCTCGGCGCCGTCCAGCCCCGCCTCCATGACGGCCCCGAGGATCAGCTCGACGACCCGGAACTCGTTGGCCCGCCGGGTGGTCCGGCTGGCCATCGCCGAGCTGACCGCCGGGTACTTGAGGGCGACCGCCAGCGAGCCGTCGGCCAGCGCCCGCAGCCGCCCCTTCCAGTCCAGGCCGTCGGGGATGCTCTCCAGCACCTCGCCCAGGGTCCGGTCGGCGACGGAGAGCAGCAGCTCGTCCTTGTCGCGGAAGTGCCGGTAGACCGCGGTCGGATCGGCGCCCAGCTCCTCGCCGAGGCGGCGGACGGTGAAGGCGTCGGCGCTGCCCCTGGCGGCGATCCGCAGGCTCGCCTCGATGATCGCCTCGGGCGTCAGCTGGGCGCCGACGCGCTTGGTCCGGGCGGGAGTTGCGTGGTTCTTCTGCATGGTGCCCCCAGTGTATCGATGTGTGCGCGATGTGGCGCAACACTGTTGACAACAGTGTTGCGCTGCCGTTCACTCCTCCACAACAACACGCCGAGCGGGCCCGCCCGCCGAGGGGGAGGTTCCATTGATGGCACAGGCCGAAGCGGCGAACGACGGGCAGCGGGCCGACACCGTCTTCGTGGGGGGCAAGGTCTTCACCGCGACCGCGGCGGAGCCGATCGAGGCCGCGGTGGCCGTCCGGGACGGCCGGATCACCGCGGTCGCCGACGAGGCGACGGTACGGCTGCTGGTGGGCCGCGACACCGAGGTGGTCGACCTCGCGGGCGGCCTGCTCGTCCCCGGTTTCCAGGACGCCCACGTGCACCCGGCGGTGGCCGGCGTCCAGATGCTGCGCTGCGACCTGTCCGCGCAGCGCACCGTGGCGGGCTACCTGGAGGCGGTCGCCGGCTACGCCGCGGCCCACCCCGAAGCCCGCTGGATCTGCGGCGGCGGCTGGTCGATGGACGTCTTCCCCGGGGGCGTCCCCACCCGCGCGATGCTCGACGCCGTGGTGCCGGACCGGCCCGTGCTGCTCACCAACCGCGACGGCCACGGCGCCTGGGTCAACTCGGCGGCGCTGCGGCTGGCCGGCGTCGACCGCGACACCCCCGACCCGGCGGACGGCCGGATCGAACGGGAGGCCGACGGCAGCCCGGCCGGCACCCTGCAGGAAGGGGCGATGGACCTGGTCGCCGCGCACGTCCCCGTCGCGACGGCGGACGAGGCGCACGCCGGCCTGCTCGTCGCCCAGCAGCACCTGTTCTCGCTCGGGGTGACGAGCTGGCAGGACGCCATGATCGGCGCCTTCCCCGGCAACCCCGACAACTACCAGGTCTACCTGCGCGCCGCCCGGGAGGGCGCACTGCGGGCCCGGGTGGTGGGCGCGCTCTGGTGGGACCGCGAACGCGGCCTGGAGCAGCTGCCCGAGCTGGAGGAGCGGCGCCGCGGCGGGCAGCTCGGCCGGTTCCGCGCCACCACCGTGAAGATCATGCAGGACGGCATCGCGGAGAACTTCACCGCCAGCATGCTGGAGCCCTACCTGGACCGCTGCGGCTGCCCGACCGGGAACTCCGGACTCACCTTCGTCGGCCCGGAGGTGCTCACCGAGGCGGTCCGCGCCCTGGACAAGGCCGGCTTCCAGGTGCACTTCCACGCACTCGGCGACCGCGCCGTCCGCGAGGCGCTCGACGCGCTGGCCGCGGCCCGGGAGGCCAACGGCCCGGGCGACAACCGCCACCACCTGGCCCACCTCCAGGTGGTCCACCCCGACGACGTCGCCCGCTTCGCCGAGCTGGGGGCCGCCGCCAACATCCAGGCGCTGTGGGCCGCGCACGAGCCGCAGATGGACGAGCTGACGATCCCCTTCCTCGGCCCCGAGCGCTCGGCCCGGCAGTACCCGTTCGGGGACCTCCAGCGGGCCGGCACCCGGCTGGTGGCCGGCAGCGACTGGTCGGTGAGCAGCCCCAACCCGCTCTGGGGCATCCACGTCGCGGTCAACCGGGCCGTCCCGGTGGACGCCCCCAACGCCTCGGCCGACCACCGGCCGCGCGAGCCGTTCTACCCCGAACAGGCCCTGACGCTCGCCCAGGCCCTCACCGCGTACACCGCCGGCAGCGCCTGGGTGAACCACCTCGACGACGTCACCGGGACGGTCGAGGCCGGCAAGTTCGCGGACCTCGTCGTGCTGGACCGCGACCCCTTCGAGCACCCGGCCGAGGAGATCGGCCGCACCCGGGTGCTGCGCACCTACATCGACGGCCGCGCCGTCTTCACCGCCACCTCCTGACCCCGCCCACTCCCCCACGGAGGACCCCATGAGATCCGGCCCCCGCGCCCTGCTGGCCGCCGCCACCGCGGCCGCCGCCCTCGCCACCAGCGCCTGCAGCGGCACCGCCCACCAGGGCGGCGACACCGCCGCCGGCTACCGGCTGACGGACACCACGCCCGCCGCCTCGGGCGGGATCGACTCCTTCACCTGGTCGCTCTTCGCCGAGCCGACCTCGATCGACTACGCCTACTCCTTCGACTTCCCGCCGAACCAGATCCTCTCCAACGTCTGCGAGAGCCTGCTGCGGTGGAACCCGGACCTCACCACCTCGCCCAACCTGGCCAGCTCGTTCACCAACCCGACGCCCACCAGCTGGGTCTACCGGATCCGCCCCGGGGTGCACTTCCACGACGGTACGGAGCTCACCGCCGACGACGTCGTCGCCTCGCTGCGCCGCAACCTGGACCCGGCCGTGGCCGGCGTCTGGGCCAACCCGTACCGCAACGTGCAGTCGATCGAGAAGACCGGCGCACTGGAGGTCACCGTCACCCTGAAGACCCCGGACTCCACCTTCAACAAGTACCTTGCGGCCGGCCCCGGCACCATCGAGTCGGCGGCCACCCTGGCCAAGGCCGGCAAGGACTACGGCAACCCCTCGACCGGGGTGAACTGCACCGGGCCGTTCGCGTTCTCCTCCTGGACGTCCGGCCAGTCGCTGGTGCTCAAGCGCTTCGACGACTACTGGAACCCCGGGCTGAAGGCCAAGTCCGGCGAGGTCAGGTTCGTCTTCCTGTCCGACCCGACCACCCGGGTCAACGCGTTCCGCAGCGGCGAGGTCGACGGCGGCTGGATGGTCCCGCCCACCGCCTACGGGCAGTTGAGGTCCACCCCCGGAGGCGCGCTCTACTTCGGCCAGAACACCACCGTCGCCACCGAGGTGGTCAACAACCTCAAGGGCCCGCTCGGCGACGCCCGGGTGCGCCGGGCCCTGCTGATGGCCATCGACCGCAAGGGCATCGTCAAGGCCGGCGCCAACGGGGTCGGCGAGGTCGCCGACTCCCTGGTGACGGCCAACAACTGGAACGGCGCCCCGGGCGCCGCCGACCTGCTCAAGGACCTGCCCGCCTACCCGTACGACACCGCCAAGGCGAAGGCGCTCGCCGCCGAGGCCGGGGTGGCCGGCCAGAAGGTGGTGATCGCGACCAGCCCGCTGGACTCCCAGACCACCATCATCACCCAGGCCGTCGCCCAGGCCGCCACCGCCATCGGGCTCAAGCCGGAGATCGACACCATCGCCGCGGACAAGTACACCGCGCTCTTCACCGACCCGGCCGCCCGCCAGGGCATCGACCTCTTCCTGACCTTCTGGTACACCTCGATCACCGACCCGCTGGACATGTTCGGCTCGCTGCGGACGGGGGCGTTCAGCAACTACGGCGGCTGGTCCGACCCGCAGTTCGACGCGGCCGTCGACCAGGCCGTCGGCGTCTACGACCCGGCCAAGCACACCGCAGCCACCGGGACCGCCCAGAAGATCGCCATGACGCAGCTGCCCTGGCTGCCGCTGTACACCGAGCCGGTCAGCGTCTTCCTCGGCAAGCGGATCACCGGTGTCCAGCCGTCCATCGCCTACCTCTACTACCCGTGGGCCGCCGAGATCGGCGCCAAGGGATGACGCCCGCCGCCGCCCTGCGGGCGGCCCGATCGGCGCTGCGCAGACTGCTGGGCATGGCGGTGACCCTGCTGGTCACCTCGTTCCTGGTGTTCACCTCGCTCTACCTGGCACCGGGCGATCCGGCCGCCTTCCTGGTCCGCGGGCGCAGCCCGGGCCCGCAGGAACTCGCCACGCTCCGCGCGCAGTACGGCTTCGACGACCCGTTCCCGGTGCGCTACTGGCACTGGCTGGAGGGCGTGCTGCAGGGCGACTTCGGCCGCTCCCACCTGTTCCACCAGAGCGTCGGCGAGGTACTGGCCTCCCGGCTCCCGGCCACCCTGCTGCTGGTCGGGGTGGCGACCCTGCTGATCGCCGTGGTGGGCGTCGGCGCCGGCATCGTCGGTGCGCTGCGGCGCGGCACCCGTACCGGCTCCGCCGTGCTGCTGCTGGTGACGGTCGGCGCCGCGGTGCCCTCCTTCGTCGCGGCGATCGTGCTGCGCTCGGTCCTCGGGGTGAACCTCGGCTGGTTCCCCACCATCGGCAACGGCACCGGCCTGGTGGACCGGCTGCACCACGTGCTGCTGCCCGCGATCGCCCTGTCGGTGACGTTCATGGCGCTGGTCACCCGGGTGACCCGCTCGGCGATGCTCGACGAGCTGCGGCGCGAGCACGTCGAGGTCGCGCTGAGCCGCGGGCTGCCCCGGCGGACGGTCATCCGGCGGCACGTGCTGCGCAACGCCCTCGGCCCGATCGCCACCGTCGGCGGGCTGCTGGTCTCGGGGATGCTGGTCAGCACCGCGATCGTGGAGACCGCGTTCGGCATGTCCGGGGTCGGCTCGCTGCTGGTCCAGTGCGTGGACCAGCTGGACTTCCAGGTCGTCCAGGCGATCGTGCTGCTGGTGGTCGCCGCCTTCGTCGTCGTCAACACCGTGGTGGACCTGGTCCAGCCGCTGATCGACCCGCGCGTGCGCGCGGCGGGAGGAGCCCGATGAGCAGCCCGACAACCCTGTTGAGCAGCCCGCTGCGCACCCTGCGGCGGCTCGGCGGCGGCCCGCTGACCAGGGCGGGCGCGCTGGTGCTCGGCCTGTTCGTCCTCGCGGCGCTGTTCGCGCCCTGGCTCGCCCCGCAGGACCCGGCCTTCGGCGAGCTCGGCAACGGCTTCGCCGGCCCGGGCCCCGAGCACTGGCTCGGGACGGACGGCGGCGGGCACGACACCTTCTCGGCGCTCGTCGAGGGGACCCGCACCAGTCTGGCCGGACCGCTCGCCGTGGTGTCGTTCGCCGCCCTCGCGGGCATCCCGGTGGGCCTGTTCGCCGCCTGGCGCGGCGGCTGGGTCGACGCCCTGATCGGCCGGGTGCTGGACATCCTGTTCGCCTTCCCCGCCCTGCTGCTGGCGATCCTCGCCGTCGCCCTGTTCGGCAAGGGGCTGACCGCGCCCGTCCTCGCCATGGCCGTCGCCTACCTGCCGTACACCGCCCGGCTGGTGCGCAGCCTCACCGCGCAGGAGAAGGTGCGGCCGTACATCGCCGCCTACCGGGTCCAGGGCCACTCGGCCGTGTTCGTCGCGGTGCGCCGGCTGCTGCCGGGCATCATGCCGACCGTCCTCGCCCAGTCGACGGTCAATTTCGGCTACGCCCTGCTGGACCTCGCCGCCCTGTCCTTCCTCGGGCTCGGCGTGCAGCCGCCCACCCCCGACTGGGGCGCCATGATCAACCAGGGGCAGGCTGCCGTGCTGCAGGGGCAGCCGCTGTCCGCGATCGTCCCGGCCGTCGCGGTCGTGCTGGTCGTCGTCGCCTTCAACGTCGTCGGGGAGCACCTCGGCGACCGGCTCGCGGGGAGGGAATCCTGATGCCGCTGCTCGAGTACGAGGGCCTGCACGTCGCCCTGCCGGGGATGGCCCGGCCGATCCTGGACGGCGTCAGCCTGGGCGTCGCCGCCGGGGAGGCCGTCGCCCTGGTCGGCGAGTCGGGATCCGGCAAGTCGGTGACCGCCCGCGCCGCGCTCGGCCTGTTCCCGCCCGGCGCACGGGTCGGCGGCCTGGTCCGGGTGGACGGGGTCGAGCTGGTCGGCGCGGACCAGGCGAGCCTGCGCGAGGTGCGCACCGCCAAGGCCTCGATGATCTTCCAGGACCCCCGGGCCGGCATCAACCCGGTGCGCCGGGTCGGCGACTTCCTCACCGAGCAGCTGCGGCTGGTCCGCGGCCGCTCGAAGGCCGAGGCCCGGGCCCGCGCCCTCGAACTGCTGGCGGCCGTCGGCCTGCCCGACCCGCCCCGGCACCTGCGCCAGTACCCGCACCAGATGTCCGGCGGCATGCTGCAACGCGTCATGATCGCCGGGGCGCTCACCGCCGAGCCGCGCCTGCTGCTCTGCGACGAGCCCACCACCGCGCTGGACGTCACCACCCAGGCCGAGATCATGGCCATCCTGCGCCGGCTCCAGCGCGACATCGGCCTCGGCCTGCTCCTGATCACCCACGACCTGGACCTCGCGGCGGCCACCTGCGACCGGATCTACGTGATGTACGCCGGGCGGATCGTCGAGTCCGGCGCCGCCGCCGACCTGCTGGCCGCGCCCCGACACCCCTACACCGCGGGCCTGTTGGGCTCCTCGCCGCCGCTGGAGGGGCCGCTCGGCCGGCTCGTGCCGATCCCCGGCGCCCCGCTGGGCCTGGCGCAGAGCGCCCCCGGCTGCGCCTTCGCCGACCGCTGCCGGTTCGCCCGGCCCGGGCTCTGCGACCAGAGCGTGCCGGAGCCGGCCGCGGTGGGAGCCACGGTGGTCGCCTGCCACCGGGCGGAGGAGCTCGCGGCCTCGCCCGAACCCGCCTGGCCGGCCCCGGCCCCGGCCCCGGCTCCTGCTCCTGCTCTGGCCTCCGCTTCGAACCCGGCTCCCGAGGAGGACCGTTGACCACCGACCCCGGCCTGCTGCTCCAGGTCAGCGGCCTGCGCAAGACCTACCCGACCGGCGGGGCGCCCCTCGTCGCGGTCGACGACCTCTCCTTCACCCTGCGCCCCGGCGGAGCCCTGGGCATCGTGGGCGAGTCCGGTTCGGGCAAGACCACCACCGCGCGGATGCTGGTCGGCCTGGAACGCCCCGACCGCGGCGAGATCCTGGTCCAGGGCACCCCGCTCGCCCCGCGGACCCGCGGCCGGGCCGCCCGGCTGGCCCGCGCCAAGGCCGTCCAGATCGTCTTCCAGGACCCGTACCTGTCGCTGGACGCCCGCCTCGGCATCGGCGACACCCTGGACGCGGTCCTGCGCCTGCACGGCTCCCCGGAGCGGGCGGGGCGGGCCGGCCGCTCCTACCGGGCGTCCCGGGTACGGGAGTTGCTGTCCCAGGTGGGCCTCGGCGAGCGGGAGGCCGCCGCGCCGCCGCGCCTGCTCTCCGGCGGACAGCGCCAACGCGCCGCCATCGCCCGGGCGCTGGCCGTCGAGCCGGCCGTCCTGGTACTGGACGAGGCGGTGTCGGCGCTGGACGTCTCGGTCCAGGCGCAGGTACTCAACCTGCTCGCCGACATCCGCCGGGACACCGGCATCGGGCTGGTCTTCGTCAGCCACGACCTGGCGGTCGTGCGCTACATCTGCGACGAGGCCCTGGTGATGTACCGCGGCCGGACGATGGAGCACCGGCCCGTCGACGAGCTGCTCACCGCGCCCCGGCACCCCTACACCCGGCTGCTGCTCTCCTCCGTCCCGCACCCCGGTTGGGACCCGGAGGCGATCGGCGCGCAGCGCCGCGACCTCGCGGCGGCGGGCGGGCAAACAGGACGGAGCGGGTAGGGCCGGGGCCCTAAGGGGAGCCCGGGGGGAAGAGGCTGCTGGGGCGGCGGGTGTGGTCGTCGAAGATGACGTGCTGGCCGGGGGAGGCGCCGGACAGCGCCCACAGGCCGATCGCGCAGGCGATGGCGACCAGCACCAGCGC
This sequence comes from Kitasatospora sp. NPDC048239, assembly GCF_043202015.1. Lineage (NCBI taxonomy): Bacteria > Bacillati > Actinomycetota > Actinomycetes > Kitasatosporales > Streptomycetaceae > Kitasatospora > Kitasatospora sp. NPDC048239. The sequence goes on from NZ_JBICZP010000017.1 coordinate 63,017, forward strand.
GGTCGAGACCATGATCGCGCGGCGCCGCACCTCGCAGCGCCTCCAGGTCCGTTGGGCGCGCTGGTAGGCGTCGGGGGGCGCCTCGACGGTCGCCGCGAGGTGCGCGAGAACGGCCCGCAACCGCTCTTCGGTGGAAGCGCTCATGCCTGGGTTCCCTTCATGACGCTGCTCAGCCTCGCCATCCCCCTGGAGGCATGGGACTTCACGGCGCCCGGTGAGATACCCATGATCTCCGCGATCTCCGCCTCCTTCAGGTCGAGCCAGTATCGCAGAACCAGCACCTGGTGCTGCCGCGCCGGGAGGGCCGCCAACGCCTTGACCACCAGCCGGTGTTCGTCCCTGATGATCGCCTGGGCCTCGGCCGACAGCTCCATCCGCTCGATGTGGTGGGTGTGCTTGCGAACCACCCGGAGGTGGCGCAGGCGCATCCGGGCCATGTTGCAGACGGTGCCCCTGAGGTAGCCCAGCGCCGCGTCCGGCGAGCGCAGCCGTCCCCATCGGCGGTGGAGTTGGTAGAAGGCCTCGGCCACCACGTCCTCGGTGTCCCCGTCGGCGCCGAGCAGGAAGGCCAGCCGGAGGAGTCCGCGGTGGTGGGTGGCGAACAGGTGGGCGATGGCGTCGTCCCGGTCGGCGTCGCGCAGGTTGAAGTCGTCCGACCGGCCGGGCTGTTCCCGGCCCGGCGGCCCGCTCTCCTGCTCGGCGACCATGAAGGCCTCGGCCGCCTGGGCAGCGTGGTTCACGCCCTGCTCCTCATCCGTCGACCCGCACCGCGAATCGCGAGCCTCTGCGCTGGACATCCCGGACCTCCTCCGGGGGCTCGGACCGGCGCGGCACACCGACGCGGTCGAGTACCGGGGTCAGGAGCACCACCACCAGGAGGTTGGCGCAGAGCGCCGTGACCGCGACGTACACGGGCAGGTGGACCAGCCCCAGGCCCACGTCGACGACGGAGGAGAAGCCGCCGCTGACCACCATCGCCGTCCCCGCCAGCATGCCCACCGCCCAGCCGGCCAGCAGGGCCCGGTGGTGGAACCAGCGGGTGAACGGCGCGAGCCCGACCGCGGGCAGGGTCTGGCTGATCCAGACCCCGCCCAGCAGGTGGAGGTTGATCGCGTCCTGCGGGTTGAGGGCCAGCGCGAAGGCGAGGGCGCCCACGATGATCACCACGGCGGCGAAGCCGGCCGCGCGGACCTCGTGCTTCGGGGTGGCGGTCGGGTTGAAGTACTCGGCGTAGATGTTGCGGGCCACCAGGGTCGAGATGCCGATGGCCATCACCGCGGCCGGGAGCAGCGCCGCGATCGCCAGCGCGCCGAGCAGCAGCCCCTCGACCGGGGGCGCGTCGAGCCGGCGCAGCAGCATCGGCACCGCCAGTTCCGCGTGCCCGACCGGGGTCCGGACGTCCAGCGCCAGCGCGACGAAGCCGAGGTAGGCGAACAGGCCGAGCGCGGCGGTCCACAGCGGCAGCGACAGGACGGCGCGGCGCAGCGCGTCGGTGCTGCGGGCAGCGAAGGACACCGTGAGCACCTGCGGGTACATCAGCTGGGCGAGCACCGAGCCCAGGGCGAGCGTCAGATAGGCGGTCTGGGAGCCGGGCGGGGTGAGCGAGCCGAGCCCCTCGGCGGACAGCCGCCGGCCGGCCAGGGCGAACACCTCGCGCGGGCCGGCCACGTTCCGGGTGACCAGGACCAGCACCGCGGCCAGCATGCCGAAGATCAGGACGGCCTTGAAGCGGGCGAACCAGGCGCAGGCCCGCAGTCCGCCGGGGAGCAGGACGAGGACGAGCACGGCGAACACCCCGGCGAGGCCGAGCAGCCCGACGGGGCCGCCCGGATCGACCCCCATGACCCGCAGGACGGCCTCGAGTCCGACCACCTGGAGGACGAGGTAGGGCATCGCGGCCAGGATGCCGGTGAGGGCGACGGCGAGCGCCAGCGCGTGCGAGCGGTGCCGGTTGAGCGCCAGGTCGGCCGCCGTCACCAGCCCGTGCCGGACGGCGAGTCGGCGCAGTCTGGGGAGCACCACCATGGCGACGGGTTGCAGCAGTATGGTGTAGGCGAGCGCGTAGAGCCCGAACCCGCCGGTGGCGTAGGTGAGTCCGGGGACGGCCACCACGGTGTAGGCGGTGTAGACGGTGCCGCCCAGCAGGACGGCCGTGCCGACCGGACCGAGCCGCCGGCCGGCCAGCGCCCAACCCGACGGCTGCGGAAGCTCCCCCCGGCCCGAGCGCCGTACGGCGACGCCCACGGCGACGGCCACTCCCCCCACAACCATGGCGAACGAGGCCAACGAAACATTGTAGGACATCTGCCGCCTTTGTCTGCATTCCTGTTCAGGCGTTCGACATGTTCATGCGACAGGACCGTAATCCGACCACGTGACGGACGCAACAAACCCGGAGACTCTTCCCACCACCCGAAACACCCACGCCTCCAAATCGGGCTAATTGTCGCGAAGTTCACCATATGCCCGCAATCATGGACTGTGACGTAGCTCACATGCCCAATCCCGGAGTGCAGGTAAACCGAAGGGCCGGCCTCGGCAACTCCCCTGCGAGGCGGAGCCTTGGGCCGGCCGTACCGGGTGGGTACGGACGGCCGACAACGAACCTCGTGGAAGGTCGACGGGGACGGTGCGCCGGTCACCTCAATGGCCGGCGCTCACACGGAGGACCCTTTCCGAATATCCGACCGGAGTACGGGATGCCCCTTTCTGAAAGCTTTCGAGACGTTCGAGACAACGGTGCCGACCCGATGCGGCTGCGCTCCCTGCCGGCCGGCGCCGACTACGCGAACCACGCCGACTACGCGAACCACGAATCCCCCGGCGGCCGCGGCCGGCCGATGCCCGCGCCGCAGGCGCCGACCAACCCCCTGCCGGGGGGCCGCCCGCCGCGCCCGGCGGCCGACCAGGTGATGTTCCGGCTGCTGGGGCCGCTGGAGGTGGTCCACGACGGCCGGCTGCTGCCGCTGGGCGGCGTCATCCAGCGGACCACGCTCGGGTTCCTGCTGCTCCACGCGAACCGGGTGGTCTCCACCACCCAGCTGCTGAAGGCGATGTGGCCGCAGGAGGCCCCGCCGACCGCGCGGAAGATGCTGCAGAACGCCGTGTCGGGCCTGCGCGGGCTGCTGGCCCGCGCCCGCGTCGACCCGCGCGCGGCCGAGCTGGTGAGCCGCGCGCCCGGCTACATGCTGCGGATCGACACCAGCCGCATCGACCTGGCGCACTTTCAGTCGCTCGTCCAGGACGGCCGGGCGAAGCTCGTCGCCGGCTCTCCCCGCGACGCGGCCCGGCTGCTCCGGGAGGCGCTGGACTGCTGGCGCGGGCCGGTCCTGGAGGACCTCGCCGAGACCGGGATCGACTGGCCGGAGCTGGCCGCGCTGCGCAACTCCCGGATGGCCGCGCTGGAGGACTTCTTCGAGGCCGAGCTGGAGGGCGGCCGCCACCACGAGGTGATGGCCGAGCTGGAGGCCGAGGTCGCCCTGGCCGCTCCCCGCGAACGGATGTGCCACCTGCTGATGCTGGCGCTCTACCGCTGCGGCCGGCACGTGGAGGCGCTGGGCGTCTACCGCCGGCTCCGCCCGCGGCTGCTGGAGGAGTTCGGACTGGAGCCCGGCCGGGAGCTCCAGGACCTCTACCAGGCGATCCTGCGGCACGACCCCGCCTTGGACCTGCCCGCCGCGCCCCGGGCCGCTCCCGGCCGGCCGACCCCGTCGCGCCCCGGGCCGGAGCGGCAGCAGGCGGCCGGACCGGGCACCGCGTACTGTGCCGAGCCCGTGCCCGGCCCGGGCCGCGGGGTGCCCCCGGCGCGCCGGGGCACCGCACGGCCGGCCGCCGCCCCGGCGCTCCCCGACAGCGCCCTGCACTCCCCTGACCGGACCGCCGAACTGGACCTGCTGATCAGCCTGTTGACCCTGGTCCGGCGCAAGCGCAAACCGCACGTGGTCACCATCCTGGGCAACCGGGACACCGGGAAGAGCGGGCTGGTGACCGACTTCGGCGACAGCCTTCGGCGGGACGGCGTGGCGACGGTCTGGAGCACCGACGGGATCGTCCAGCCCCCGGACCAGAGCTCCGGCGGCCTGCGCAACGCGCTCGAACAGGCGGCGGCCGGCCACCCGTTGGTGGTCGTCCTGGAGGACCTGCACCACTCCGACGACCCGGTGCTGGACTCGCTCGGCGAGGCCGTCCGCACCCCCGGTCCGCTGCCGCTGATGGTGATCGTCACGGCCCGGCCGGAGCTCGCGGACCGCCGGCCGAGCTGGGACGACACCGCCCCGTGGTCCACCACCATCACCCTCGAACCGCTCTCGGCGGCCTGACCCGTAACGGACGGTCCGTCAGTTCGTCAATACAGCAGGGAAATCAGGTGCGTCACCGCAGATCGGTGACGCACCGCCGGATGCCGGTGGCGGACACCTGCGCACGGTACGGCGACCCGACCGCCGTCCGGCTCAGGATCCGAACCGTGCGACCAGCTCCCGCTTGAGCACCTTCCCGCTGATCCCGAGCGGGAGGGCGTCCAGGAACTCGACCCGCCGCGGGTACATGTGGGCGGCGATCCGCTCCCGGCTCCAGGCGGTGATCCCGGCGGCCAGGGCGGCGTCCGCCGCCCTGCCGGGCCTCGGCACCACGACCGCGCACACCTCCTCGCCGTGGACCCGGTCCGGCACGCCGATCACCGCCACCTGCGCGACGGCCGGGTGGTGCACCAGCACCTCCTCCACCTCGCGCGGGTAGACGTTGTAGCCGGCGCGCAGCACCAGGTCCTTCTTCCGGTCCACGATCGTCAGGCAGCCGTCGGCGTCCAGCCTGCCGAGGTCCCCGGAGCGGAACCAGCCGTCCACCAGGACCTCGGCGGTCGCGTCCGGGCGGTTGTGGTAGCCGGCCATCACGTTGTGGCCCCGGATCACCACCTCGCCCACCTCGCCGTCGGGCAGCAGCTCGATCCGCCCCTCGACGTCCGCCCGGGCGATGCCCACCCGGACGCCCCAGACCGGCCGGCCCACCGTCCCGGGCCTGGTCGGCCAGGCCTTCTGGTTGTACGCCACCACCGGCGAGGTCTCGGTCAGGCCGTAGCCCTCGTAGACGGTGCAGCCGAACGCCCGCTGCACCTCCTCCAGTACCTTCACCGGGAGGGCCGAGCCGCCCGAGTACGCGCGGTCCAGCCGGGGCCGGGCGGCGCCGTCCTCGGCGACGGCGTCCAGCAGGGCGAGGTACATCGTCGGGACGCCCATGAACACCGTGCAGCCGTGGGCCGCCATCAGCTCGACCGCCCGCCGGCCCTCGAACCGGGGCATCAGCACCAGGGTGGCGCCGACCAGGAAGCAGACGCCCATCCCGCACAGCTGGCCGAAGGTGTGGGAGAGCGGCAGACAGCCCAGCAGCCGGTCCTCCGGGCGCATGTCGAACGGTGAACGGGCCGTCGTGGTGAGGTTCATGACGATGTTGAGGTGGGTCAGCGCGGCCCCCTTGGGCCGACCGGTGGTCCCCGAGGTGTAGAGGATGACGGCGATGTCCCCGGGCGCGCGCGGCAGGTACCCGTCGATCGGCTCGGCCCGCTCGGCGAGCAGGTCGATCCTCGGGACGCCCCCGGTACCCCTGCCGCCCTCGACGCCGCCCGCCCGCTCCGCCGCCGTCGGCGCCGTCGGCGCCCCGGTGTCCGCCAGGGTGAACACGGCCATCGGCGGGCCCGGTTCGGCCGCCGGGTCGGCCTCCCTGGCCGCCTTGAGTGCCTCCTCGTCCGCCTCCTCGACCGCCCGCAGGGCCTCCGGCAGCGCCGAGGCCGCGCAGACCAGCGTCCGGGCGCCGCTGTCCCGCAGCAGGTGGGCGATCTGCCCGGCGCGCAGCAGCGGGTGGACGGGGACGACCACCGCGCCCAGGGCCAGCACCCCGAAGTACGCCATCGGGAAGTGCGGCGTGTTGGTCAACAGCAGGGCGACCCGGTCGCCCGGGCCCGTCCCGGCCGCGCGCAGGACGGCCGCGTAGCGCCGGGCCCGCTCCCACAGCTCGCCGTAGCGGAACTCCCGCCCCTCGTGGACGACCGCGGGGTGGTCCGGCCGCCGCAGGGCCGACTCGGCGAGCACCGCCGCGACCGAGAGCGTCGCACCGCCCCCGTCGTCCCCGCCGCCGTCGTCCCCGCCGCCGCCGGAGGTCCCGGTGGCATCGGCGCGGTCCGTGGCATCCCCGGCACCCGTGTCGTTAGCGGTATCCATGCGCGGCACAGCCTCCCCTCGGGCGCGCGGCGCACCCGGGAAAGCATGGCATTACCGGTCCGCGGCCGCCGACGGTTCGTCCATCGTCCGGTAATCGCCGGGAAATCGGACAGGCAGTGGCACGCCCAGTGGACCGCCGATTACCGCGGAGTGGAAATGGAGAGAGCGATCTCCCTGGACAGTCCGGACGGAGGTCACCTAGCGTGTTCCGGGCCGGGGCGGTCGACCGGTGGCGAAGATTCGTACAGAACACGAAATTCGGGGAGGGGGGCGATATCGTGAACCGGCATCTCGATTTCTTTTCGCAGCGCCTGGCGGAGCCGTCCGGGCGGGGCCGTGAATTCCTGGAGATCGGCCGGATCGCCGGCCGGTACCCCGCCGCGACGACCGCGCAGGACCCAACCGGCGCCGGCCCGTCCGAGATCAGCGTCTGGTGCAGCAACGACTATCTCGGAATGGGCCAGCACACCTCCGTGGTGGCCGCCATGCGGCAGGCCGCCGAGGAGTTCGGCGCCGGTTCGGGCGGCTCCCGGAACATCGCCGGGACCAATCACCACCACGTACTCCTGGAAAAGGAGCTGGCCGATCTCCACGGCAAGGAGGAGGCCCTGCTCTTCACCTCCGGATACACCGCCAACGACGGCGCGCTCGCCGTCCTGGCCGGTCTTTCCGGCGACTGCACGGTATTCTCGGACGAGTTGAACCACGCGTCCATCATCGACGGGATCCGGCACAGCGGCGCGGCCAAGCGGATATTCCGGCACAACGACGCCGACCATCTCGACGAACTGCTCACCGAGGCCGGCCCGGACCGGCCGAAGCTGGTCGTGCTGGAGTCGGTGTACTCGATGTCCGGCGATGTCGCGCCGCTCGCCCGGATCGCCGAGACCGCCAGGCGGCACGGCGCGACGACCTACCTCGACGAGGTGCACGCCGTCGGGATGTACGGCCCCCAGGGGGCCGGCATCGCCGCCCGGACCGGGCTGGCGGACGAGTTCACCGTCGTCATGGGCACCCTGGCCAAGGGGTTCGGGGTGTGCGGCGGCTACATCGCCGGGCCGGCCGCCCTGGTCGACGCGGTCCGCAGCCTCTCCCGCCCGTTCATCTTCACCACCTCGCTGCCGCCCGCCGTGGCCGCGGCCGCGCTCGCCGCGGTGCGCCACCTCAGGAGGTCCGAGTCCGAACGGGACAGCCTGCGGGACAACGCGCAGCTGCTCCACGGGCTGCTGACGGAGCGTCGGATCCCGTTCCTCTCCGACATGTCGCACATCGTCTCCGTCCTCGTGGGCGAGGACGAGCTGTGCCGCAAGATGTCCGCCCTGCTGCTGCAGCGCCACGGCGTCTACATCCAGCCGATCAACGCACCGAGCGTCCGGGCCGGCGAGGAGATCCTCCGGATCGCGCCGTCGGCCGTGCACCGGCCCGACGACGTCCGCCGGCTCGCCGATGCCCTCGACACCGTCTGGCGCGACCTCGACGCCCCGCGCGCAGACGGCCCGTGCCGCTACCCGGCCCGACCGGCCTGACCGGTTTCCCGGGCCCGTCCCGCGAAGGCACCGCGCCACCCCCGCACACCCTTTCCGTCCACCAAAAGGAGCGCATTCCGTGACCGTCACCTCCCAGGTCGTCAGGTCGGCGACCAACAAGATCGCTGACGAGCTCACCACCGAGAGCCTGCTCCAGCTGGCGAACCGCGAGATCGGCGCGATCCACGTCCGGGGCTACTACCCCGTCGACATCGCCAAGGAGGTCGCCCAGAAGGCGATCAACCACCAGGCCCTCGGCAACTACCACAAGCAGCACACCAGCAGCGTCGGCCGCGTCTACATGCCGCACATCGACACCAAGTGGGACGACGAGCTGACCAGGAAGTACCACGACGCGGCCCTGCCGGCGATCGAGGACGTCCGCTCGATGTTCCACCCCTACCTCTCGCCGATCGACCGGGTCCGCCTCCAGCTCCAGGAGCTGTGGCCGTCCGGGGCGAACCTGCTGCGCCTGCGCGGCCGGGCCTGCTTCGTCGGCGCCTTCCGGGTCTTCCAGCCGACGACCTCGGAGTTCTACCCGCACAACGACGCGATCGACCAGGAGAGCGACGCCCCCGAGATCGAGGGCGTGCTCAACCAGCTGGTCGCCAACGTCTACCTCCAGGTCCCCGCGGAGGGCGGCACCCTGCAGCTGTGGCAGCGGGAGCCCACCGAGGAGGAGACCAAGGTCATCCTGGAGGTCGAGGGCCTGGAGCGGGACTCCGTGGAGCCCCCGGTGGTCGAGATCCACCCGGACGCCGGGGACCTCATCATCTTCAGCCCCCGGATGCTGCACGCGGTGACCTCGGGCCAGGGCGAGCACCGGGTCGGCGCGGCCGCCTTCATCGCCTCCAAGGGACCGCAGGAACCGCTGCTCTTCTGGAGCTGATCCGGCTCCCCGCCCGTCCACCGATCCCCCCGCCCGTCCATCGATCAAGAGTCGACACGCAGAGGACTACGGCAGATGCTCCCGGCGCTGGTTCACGCGCACGCGAAGGCTCATCCGAACCGAACAGCCGTCACCGCAGGTCGCGAACTCCTGACCTACGCTCAACTCGACGACAGGGTTTGTCGGCTGATCCGTCGTCTGCGCCACCGGGGCATCGGCCGCGGACACCTGGTCGGCGTCTACCTCGACCGCACGCCCGACGCGGTCGCGGCCCTGCTGGCGGTCCTCGGCGCGGGCGCCGCCTACACGGTGGTCGACCCGGCCGAACCGGCCTCGAAGAACACGGGCGGCCTGGCGGCCGGTCCCGACCTCGTGCTCAGCTCGCCCCGGTACCAGGAGGACCTGCGCCGGCGCGGACTGGAGGTGCTGGACGTCTCGGGCGTGTTCGACGCCGTGGACGTCCGGCCGCCGCACGAGGACGGGGCCGACCAGCCCGGGCCCACGGAGGACGACATCGCGTACGTGCTGTTCACCTCCGGCTCCACCGGGGTGCCCAAGGGCGTGATGGTCACCCACGGCAACATCCGGCACTACACCGAATCGCTGCTCGCCCGGCTCGACGTCACCGAGCCGCTGCACTACGCGCACGTCACCACGCTCGCCGCCGACCTCGGCAACACCAGCGTCTTCCTCGCCCTGTGGACCGGCGGCACCCTGCACCTGGTGGACGAGGCGACCCGGCGCGACCCCGCCGGCCTGCTCCGCTACCTGCAGACCGAGCGGATCGACGTCCTCAAGACCACCCCCTCGCACTGGACCGTCCTCTTCCAGGCCTACGGGCTGGACGAGCACTCCCGGCCCGCCCTGCGCCACCTGCTGCTCGGCGGCGAGCTGCTGGCCCTGCCGCTCGCCCGCCGCATCCTCGCCTCCGGCGTCACCCGCACCCTGGTCAACCACTACGGGCCCACCGAGGCGACGGTCGGCGTCGCGACGCACCTGCTCACCGGCGAGGCCGACCTCGACGCCCTGGGCGACGCCGCCTCCGTCCCGATCGGCAGCCCGCTGGGGGCGACCGGCCTCTACGTCCGCACCCCGGACGGCGCGTTCCACCAGCGGGACGCCACCGGCGAGCTGTACATCGCCGGCCCCTCGGTGGCGCTCGGCTACCGGGCGAACCCGCAGGCCACCGCGGCAGCCTTCACCGACGAGTTGGAGGCCGCCGCCCCCGGCGCCGACCGCGCCTACCGCACGGGCGACCGGGTGCGCGCCGACGCCCGGGGCGTGCTGGAGTTCCTCGGCCGCGGCGACCGGCAGGTCAAGGTCGGCGGCTACCGGGTGGAGCTCGGCCATGTCGAGGCCGGGCTGCGCCGGCTGCCGGCCGTGGCCGACGCCCTCGCCCTGCTGCTCCCCGGGGAGCGCACCAGGCTGGTCGCCGCGGTCGCGGCGCGGGCCGACGCCGCCGACGGCCGGTCCGCCGACCTGCGGGCGCAGTTGCGCGAGCTGCTGCCCTCCTACATGATCCCCTACCGGATCGAGGTGTTCGAGGCCTTCCCGCGCACCGGCAACGGGAAGACCGACCAGCGCGCGCTGCGGAGCCTGATCGAGAGCCGGCTCGCCGACCGCACCGAGCAGGCCCGCGCCACCGACGACCCGCTGCTCGCGGAGGTCTGCGAGGCCTGGCGGCGCCAGCTCGGCCACGACGACTTCGGTGTCCACGACGACTTCACCCTGGTCGGCGGCAACTCCATCGACGCCATCCAGGTCATCGCGGACCTCCAGGCCAGAGGCCACCGGGTCTCGGCCGCCGGCTTCCTGGCCGAGCCCACCGCGGCGGCGCTGGCCGCCCGGCTGCGGGCCGGCCGGGATGCCGCCGAACCCGGCCCGGGCTCCGACCGCGAGCCCGTTCCGGCGGACGACACCGCGCTGTCGCCGGCCCAGGAGTGGTTCTTCCGGCAGGGGTTCGCCCAGCCCGACCAGTGGAACCAGGCCCTGCTGCTGGACACCGACCGGTCCGTGCGGCCCGCCGAACTGGCCGCCGCCGTGGCGGACGTGGTCGCCCTGCACCCCCTGCTGCACACCGCCTTCCGGCCCGAACCCGGCGGCGGCCACCGCCGGGTGACCGTCGACCCCCCGGCCGTGTTCACCACCTCCGCCCTGCCCGGGGCGGAGGCCCCGGCCGCCCGGCACATCCGGGACACCGCCGCCGACCTGCAGACCCGGATCCGGATCGCCGACGGCACGCTCTTCCGGGCCCACCTCTTCCTCGGTCCCACCCGGGCCCACCTGCTGCTCGTCTGCCACCACCTGTCCGTCGACGCCGTCTCCTGGCGCATCGTGGTCAACGACCTCAGCCGCCGCTACGGCGAGCGGATCCGCGGCGCCGCCCCCGGCACCGCGGCGGCCCCGACCGACTTCGGTGCCTGGGCCACCCATCTGCGCGCCCAGGCCCCCGCCCTGCGGCCCGACCTGGCGCACTGGGAGGGCCTCGGCCGGTTCCCCGCGGTGCCGAGCCCGTCCCCCGCCGGCGACAACCGGGAGGAGGACGCACAGGCGGTCTGGTTCCGGCTCTCCCGCGCCGAGACCGACACCCTGGCCCGCGCGGCCGCGGCCAGCACCGGCATGCCCCCGCAGGCGGCCCTGCTCGGCTCCTTCGCCCAGGCGCTCTCCCGCCAACGCGGCACCGACGAGGTCGTGGTGGACGTGGAGAGCCACGGCCGGGTCTCCCTCGACGAGTCGGTCGAGGTCTCCCGGGTGGTGGGCTGGTTCACCTCCACCTTCCCCGTCCGGATCGACACCGTGGCCGACGACGCGGCCGCCACCGGCAAGGCCGCCGCGGCGGCCCTGGCCGACATCCCGCGCCACGGCGTCGCGTACGGCCTGCACGGCCTGCCGCAGCGCACCGACGTCTGCTTCAACTACCTCGGGACGCTGGCCCTGCCGCACGGCGACGACCTGCGCCTGGCACCGTCGCGCCAGCAGCTCGGCCCGGTGCGCGGACCGCGAAACGACCGCGGCCACGCCCTCAAGCTCACCGCCCGCGTCCACGACGGCCAGCTGGTCGCCGACCTGTCCTACCCGCCGGGGCGGCACGACCCCGAGCAGATGCTCGCCCTGGCCCGCGCCACCCGCGCGCACCTCCTGGAGGTCGCCGGACTCCCCTCGGGCGAGGGGCAGTTCGTGGTGGAGCAGGGCTCCAGCACCGGGCTGCTCGCCCAGGTGCCGCGCGCCCTGCACTGCGAACCCCCGGCCGGCTCGGTTCGGGAGTACGACAACGTCCTGCTGACCGGCGCCACCGGCTTCATCGGCGCGCACCTGCTGCACCTCCTGCTGACCCGCACCACGGGCCGTGTGCAGTGCCTGGTCCGCGGCCGGGACGGCCACCCCGCCGCCGAGCGGCTGCGGGACGCCTACGCCTGGCACCTGCCGGGCGAGGACCTGGACCGGTACGCCGACCGCGTCACGGTACTGGCCGGGGACCTCGCCGAGCCCGGCTTCGGCCTCGCCGAGGAGGAGCAGGAGCGGTTGCGCCGCGAGGTCGGCGCGATCTACCACCTGGCCGCCGACACCCGGCTGTTCGGCGACCGTGAGACCTTCGACCGGCTGAACATCGAGCCGCTGCAGGCGCTGATCCGGCTGGCCTCCACCGGTCGGCCCAAGGACCTGCACTACGCCTCCACCCTGGCGGTGTCCGGCAGCGGCCCGCAGGGCGCGGCGGCGGTCTTCTCCGAGGAGAGCCTGAACGTCGGCCAGCAGTTCCTCAACGAGTACGAGCGCAGCAAGTTCGACGCGGAGCGCCTGGTCCACGCGTTCGTGGCGGCCGGCGGCGCGGGGTTCATCTACCGCTCCGGCAACGTCTCCGGGCACTCGGTGTCCGGCCGCTTCCAGCGCAACGGCGGTGACAACCGGCTGGTCCAACTGCTGCGCGCCGCCGTGCGGATCGGGCGGGTGCCCCGGGTCGGCGCCCGCACCCTGGCGCTCAGCCCGGTGGACCTGGTGGCCGAGGGCATCCTGGAGATCTCCCGCAGCGAACGGGTGCGCGGCGGCACCTTCCACGTGGACACCCACCACGAGGTCGGCTACGAGGACGTCTTCACCGTGCTGCGCGAGCTCGGCTGCACGCTGGAGCAGGACGAGGCCGCCGACTTCGCCTCGCTGTTCGGGCGCTACCTCGGCGAGCGCGACGAGCAGGTCGCCCTGGCGCACTTCTGGGCGAGCCGGCCCGAACGCAACGTCCGGTACGACCACACCCGCACCAGGCGCCTCCTCGCCCACCTCGACGTGGAGTTCCCCGCGCCCGAACGCGGCTGGCTGCACAAGTACTTCACCGGCCTGATCGACCAGGGCGAGTTCTCCCTCGCCGCAGACAAGTAGGGGTACGACATGACAGAGGGACGCATCGCCGTCGTCACCGGGTCCTCCTCCGGGATCGGACGGGCCGTCACCCGCCACCTCGTCCGCCAGGGCGCCCGCGTGGTGGCCGCCGGGCGGCGGGCCGAACGACTCGCCGAACTCACCGCGGAGCTGGCCGAGGAGCCGGGCCGCACGGTCCCGTTCGCCGGCGACATCACCGCGCCCGGCCACACCGAGGAGCTGCTCGCCGCGGCCGAACGGGAGTGGGGGCCGGCCGACGTCTTCGTCGCCTCCGCGGGGCTGGGCCTGCCCGGGACGGTCCTGGGCTCCGACCCCTCCAGGTGGGAGGAGCTCGTCCAGGCGAACTACCTCGCCGTGCTGCGCCAACTGCGCGCCTGCGCAGCCGAGTTCGTGAAGCAGGCGGAGGCGGACGGCGGGGCCCGGGTGCGGGACCTGGTGGTCGTCGGCTCCACCGTCGGCCGGCAGGTCTCGGCGGCCAACCCGGTGTACGGCTCGACCAAGTTCGCCGTGCACTCGCTGGTCGAGGCGCTGCGCCAGGAGGTGTGCACGCACAACATCCGGGTGACCCTGATCGAACCGGGCTTCGTCCGCTCCGGATTCCAGGCCGCCGCCGGGTACGATGCCGCGTGGTTCGAGGCCATCGCCGAGGAGAACGGGCCGCTGTTGACGCCCGAGGACGTCGCCGACGTCATCGGGTTCGCGATCGGTCGCCCGAAGCACGTCCACCTCGACGACATCCGCCTGCGCCCCACCCGCCAGCGGGCCTGAGGCCGGCGGTCGGTGCGCGGGGCGGCCTCAGGCCCGGCCGGGCGCAGTACCCGCCCGCCCGCGAGTCCCGCCACCTTCGAAGGAGCCACCCTTGGACGCGTTCATCGACGACCTGTTCTCCCTGAAGGGCCGTCAGGCCCTGGTCACCGGGGGCAGTTCGGGAATCGGACTGGCGATCGCCTCGGCCCTGTGCCGGGCCGGCGCCGAGGTGGTCCTGGCCGCCCGCCGCGCCGAGCCGCTGGCGGAGGCGGTCCGCACGCTGCGGGCCGAGGGCGGCACCGCCGACTGGATCGACGCCGACCTGGGCGACCGCGACGCCACCCACCGGCTCGCCGACACCCTGCTGGAGCGGCACGGCGCCCCGGACATCCTGGTCAACTCGGCCGGGGTCAACATCCGCCCCCCGCTGGAGGAGTTGACCGAGGCCGACTGGGACCGCACGCTGCGCACCAACCTGGACGCCCCGTTCGTGCTCGGCCAGCGGTTCGGTCCGCGGATGGCGGAGAACGGCTGGGGGCGGATCATCAACATCGCCTCCCAGCAGGCCGTCCGGGCGTTCGGCAACAGCGGCGCCTACGGGGTCTCCAAGGCGGCGCTGACCGCACTGACCCGCTCCCAGGCGGAGGCCTGGTCGGCGCGCGGCGTCTGCGTCAACGCCATCGCGCCGGGCTTCGTCCACACCCCGCTGAACGAGGCGGTCTTCCGGGACCCGGTCCGGACGGAGGCCATGGCGCGCCGCACGATGGCCGGACGCAACAGCGAGCTGGGCGACTTCACCGGGGTCGCGGTCTTCCTGGCGAGCGCGGCCTCGTCCTACGTGACCGGCCAGACCATCTTCGTCGACGGGGGTTTCTCCTCCACCTGACAGCCGCAGAGCGCCAGGACCCGAGCCCTTTCCGGCCCCAGCCGCCCATCGGACCAACCGCACGAGGAGCACGAGGAGTTCCGTTGTCACGCAACAAACCGGTGGTGGTACTGGTCGATGCCTACACCTCGGGCAAGTACCTGTCGCCCGAGTTCATCGCCCTGGGCGCCGAGACGGTGCACGTGCAGAGCACGCCCGAGTTCATGCCCTCGATGCCGGCTCCCGACCTGGGCGACTACCTGGCGAACATCGTCCACGAGGACGTGGAGACGACCGTCGAACTGCTCTCCAAGTACGAGCCGGTGTGCGTGCTGGCCGGCCAGGAGCCCGGGGTGACGCTCGCCGACACCCTGTCGGAGCGGCTCGGCGTGCCGACCAACGGAACCCCGCTCTCCGAGGCCCGGCGGGACAAGTACCTGATGATCGAGACGCTGCGGGAGGCCGGGCTGCGCTGCGCCGAGCAGTTCAAGGGCTCCGAGGTGGCGGACCTGGTCGGCTGGGCGCAGCGCGCCGCGGCCTACCCCGTGGTGGTGAAGCCGCTCAAGTCCGCCGCCGGCGACGGCGTGTTCGTCTGCGCCGACGCCGAGGAGGTGCGGGCGGCCGCCGAGGCCGTCCTCTCCTCGGACACGATCTACTGCGAGACCAACCGGGAGGCGCTGGTCCAGTCGTACCTGCACGGCGCGGAGTACGTCGTCGACATGGTGTCGTACGGCGGCCGCCGCTACGTCTGCGGGGTGTGGATGTACCACAAGCGGCTGCTTCCCAACGGGCGCAACATCTACGACTGGGAGCACCTGCTGGGCGCCGACGAGGGCCCGGCGCCGGCCCTGATCGACTACGTGGACCGGTCGCTGACGGCGCTGGGCGTGGACTACGGCCCGACGCACGCGGAGGTCATCCTCACCCCCGACGGCCCCGCCCTGGTGGAGGTCGGCTCCCGGATCGCCGGGAACATGCACCCGGGGTTCCACGACGCCTGCGCGGGCGGCAACCAGGCCACCCTGACCGCGCTCGCCTACCTCGACCCCGGGCGCTTCCTGACGGAGTACGCGGGCCGCCGCTACACCCAGCGCGGCGAGGCCGTCTGCTCCACCACCTCCACCGCGCTGTCCGGTGTGGTGACGGCCGTCGACCAGCAGGTGGTGGCCGAACTGGGCGGCCTGGAGACGGTGTTCGGGCTCAACCTCAAGATCGAGCCGGGCGGGCGGATACGCCCGACCGTGGACCTCTACTCCAGCACCATGAGGATCTTCATGCACGGCGCCACCGCGGACGCCGTGCGGCGCGACCGGCAGCGCATCGAGGAGCTCAAGGACCGCGTGTACCTGATCCGTCCCGACGAGTGTGAGTGAGTCATGACCAGTGTGGTAGTTGCCATCGTCCCGGGCGCGGCCGTCAGGCCTGCCGAGATCGCCGCGGCCGCGGCCGCCTGCGGGCAGACCCCGGTCTTCGTGGCCCTGGCCGGCGCCCTAGGTGAGCCGGAGCTGGCGGAGTGTGCGGCCCTCGGCCCCGTCCTCGCCTGCGACCCGCAGGACCCGGGCCGGACGGTCGAACAGCTGCGGCGCCACCACCCGGCCGGCGTCACGACCTTCAGCGAGGCGATGGTCCCGCTGATCTCCGAGCTCGGCGACGGGCTGGGCCTGTCCTTCCACGACCCCGACACCGTCACCCTGCTCACCGACAAGCGGGCCCAGCGGCGGCGGCTGGCCGAGACCGGGGTGGACGCCGTCCGCTGCACCGTGGTGACCGGCCGGGACGAGCTGCTGGCCGAACTCGCGGCCCACAACGGCCCGGTGGTGGTCAAGCCGGCGCGCAGCCAGGGCAGCCGCGACACCTACTACGTGCCGGAGCCCGGCGCGCTGCCCGCCGGCCTGACGCCCACCCCCGAACGCCCCTTCGTGGTCGAGGAGTTCCTGCGCGGCCGCGGCGAGGGCGACTTCGCCGACTACGTGTCCGTCGAGGGCCTGGTGGAGGACGGCCGGGTGCAGACCCTCGGGATCAGCGGCAAGCTGCCGATGATCACCCCGTTCCGCGAGGTGGGCGCGTTCTTCCCCTCGCACCTGCCCGAGGCGGAGCTGGAGGCGATCGCCCGGCTGGCCGCGGACGCCGTCCGGGCACTGGGCGTGCGGCGCGGACTGGTCCACAGCGAGGTCAAGCTGACCGCCGACGGCCCGCGGCTGATCGAGGTCAACGGCCGCATCGGCGGGTACAAGAGCGAGCTGTACGGCCGGGTGACGGGGGCGGACTGGCTGGCCTTCGGCATCGCGGTGGCCTGCGGCCAGCCGGTCGGCACGGTCGCCCCCGCGCGCTCGGACACCGTCGAGTTCCAGTTCTTCAACAACCCGCCGCTGGAGGGCGGGGTGCTGCGCCGGGTCGAGGGCGTGGACGCCGTCCTCCGGGAGCCCGGGGTGATCGACCACCTCGCCCGGTTCCCGGTGGGCAGCACGCTGGCGCCGGAGGGCGGCACGCTCTGGATGGACCTGCTGCGCGGCAGCGCGCCGGACCACGCCGGCATGCTGAAGACCATCGACCAGTGCCTGGCGCAGATGCGGTTCCACATCGAGGCGCCGGACGGCGTCACCCGGGTGTGGCAGGCGGGCCGGGGCGGACTGTGCGCCGTCGACTAGCCGCCCTGCTCGGCGCGCGCCCGCCGGAGGGCACCGGCGGGCTGCTGGCCGCCACCCTGGTGCTGTCCGTCGGCAAGGGCACCTTCCTCGCCACCGTGATGGTCTACCTGCTGAAGACGGCCGGGCTGGGGACGCTGGCCGCGTCGACGGCGCTCTCCCTGTGGGGCGCGGCGTCGGTCGCGGTGGCGTTCCCGGTCGGGGCGCTGATCGACCGCGGCCTGGGCCGGCAGGCGGGGGCGCTCTCCGCCGTCTGCACGGCCGTCCTGGTGCCGCTCACCGGCCAGGTGCACACGCCGTGGCTGCTGATGCTGGTGCTGTGCGCGGCCGGCGGCTTCGACAGCGCCGGCAACGTGGTGCGCCGGGGCCTGATCGCGGGCGCGGCCGGCAGCGGGGTGAAGGGGCTCGCCTGGGCGCGCACCGTCACCAACGTCGGCTTCGCGCTGGGTGCGCTGGTGGCGGTACGGCTGCTGTCGGCGAACTCCGCCTCCGGGTACGCCCTGGCCTACGGGGTGATCGGCGGTGTCTACGTGCTGATGGCCGTCTGCTTCCTGCTGACGCCGCTCGGCGCCCGGCCCGGACCGGCGGCCGCCACCGCGGCCGGGCGTCCGGGCGGGGAGGACGCCGACCGGCCGCGCGCCCGGCGCAGCGGCGGGCTGCTCGCGCTGTCCACGGCGATCCTCACCGTGCACACCACCCTGCTCACCACCGTGCTGCCGCTGTGGATCACCGAGCACACCGACGTCCCGGTGTCCGCGATGGGGTGGCTTTTCATGATCAACACCCTGATCACGATCGGCGGCCAGATCCCGGTGAGCCGGCTCGCCACGACCACCGGAGGGGCGCTGCGGTGCTTCCGGGGCTCGGCCGTCTGGACGGCGGCCTGCTGCGTGCTGCTGGGCCTGGTCAGCCATGTGCCGACCGGCGTCCAGGTGGCCGTCCTGGTCACCGCGACGATCGCGCTGACCGTGGGCGAGCTGCTGGAGGCCGCCGGCGAGTGGGGGCTGTCCGCGACCCTCGCCGCCGAGGGCGAGCACGGCTTCTACCAGAGCGCCTGCGTGGTCGGCGAGGCCACCCAGAGCGCCGTCGGCCCGCTGCTCGTCGGCAGTCTGCTCACCGCACTGCCGGTGGCCGGCTGGGTGCTGCTGATGGGCGGGATCGGCACCGGCCGGTACGTCGCGGGCCGCGTCCTCCCGTCCGCCCGGGCCGGCGAGGTCCAGCCGGCCCCCTCGCTCTGATCGGACCGCCGACTGATCGGACCACCGACGCCCAACCACGACAACCGGGAGCATTCCATGAAGGGTTCACCCAGCGTCAACGGTGCACGACTGCGGGCCATCACCAACTGGGTCTTCCTCCGCGCGGCGGGGAACGACCGGCCGCGGATCATTCCCCCGCGCACCGTCTTCCCGGCGGTGCGGAAGCTGGAGACGGTCTTCCCGACCCTCCAGGCCGAGGTCGACGAGCTGCTCAGGAACCGGAACATCCCGAAGTACGGCACCTTCGACCCGGTCCGGGCCGCCCAGGTGTCGGAGGACTGGAAGCTGTACTACGCGTACATGTTCGGGCGGCCGAACGAGCTGGCCCGCACCGAACTCCCGTCGCTGCTCGCGTTCGCGGAGTCCACGCCGAACGTGATCAACGCCTTCGTCTCCATCCTCGACCCCAAGGTGCCGCTGCCCCCGCACCGGGACCCGTACGCGGGGATCCTCCGCTACCACCTCGGCGTGCGGATACCCACCGACAACCCGCCCCGGATCCGGCTGGAGCGGGACTACTACACCTGGCGGGAGGGCGAGGGCACCGTCCTCGACGTCTCGCACGAGCACGAGGTGATCAACGAGAGCGAGGAGCCGCGGATCATCGTGATCGTCGACTTCCGGCGTCCGATGGGCGTGTTCGCCGACCTGCTCAACCGGTACTGCCTCTGGCAGAAGCGCAAGTGGGCGCCGCAGTTCGTCGAGGCGGCCAAGTACGACGTCATGCACGCGGCCTGACCCCGTGGAGGGGGCGCGGCGGGCGGGTCGGGGAGGTCCTCGACCGGCCCGCCCGCCGGGCCCCACCCCCTCGGGACACCCCCGATCCGTCGAGGCGAAGCGAAGTGAGGCCCTGATGACCAGCGAGACCGGCACGGTCGGCGCCACCGCCCCGGCCGGGGCCCGCGGCGCCGGGCCCGCGGACGGCCGGTACGTCCAGCGGCTGCTGGAGGTGTTCGACGCCGCGCCCGAGCGGATCGCCGTCCGCTGGCGGGGCGGCGCCGTCACGGCGGCGGAGCTGGCCCGCTCGATCAGGTCGGCGGCGCGGGTCCTGCGCAGCCACGGGGTCGGGGCGGGCGGCGCGGGCCGCGGTGAGCGGCCGGTGGTCGGCGTGCTGACCGTCACCAACAGCCCGGCGACCCTGGTGCTGCGGTACGCGGCGAACCTGCTCGGCGCCACCGCGCTGCACCTGCACACCGCGAACGCGGTGGACCCGCAGAGCCGGTTCACCGACGACGACCTGCTGGACCTGATCGCCCCGAGCGGGGTGGCCGTCCTGGCGGTGGACGCCGAGCACGCCGACACGGCGCGCCGGCTCCGCAGCCGGCTGCCCGACCCGCCGCGGCTCGCCTCGCTCGGCGCCACCGGGCCCGACCTGCTCGACCTGCTCGACCCGGCTGCCGACGGCGGGGGCCCGGCCCACCCGGTCGCCGAGAGCGGAGGACCGGCGGATCCGGAGGAACTCGCCGAGGAGCCCGGTGTGGTGACCTACACCAGCGGCTCCACCGGCCGGCCCAAGGGGGTGGCGTCCGCCTTCCGGCTGCGCAGCCTGGCCGTCGCCGCGGGGCTGGCCTCGGAGTTCCGGTCGGTGTGCCTGGTCACCCTGCCGCTCAGCCACATGGCCGGGGTGATGGCCGACGGCGCCCTGGCCTCCGGCGGCACCGTGCTGCTCCACCAGGGCTTCGAGCCGGGCGAGGTGCTGCGCGCCGTCCGGACCCACCGGGTCACCCGGATGACGCTCAGCCCTCCCCAGCTGTACCGGCTGCTGGACCACCCGGACGCCGCCGCGACCGACCTCTCCAGCCTCAAGGTGGTCAACTACCTCGGCTGCCCGGCCTCTCCGGAGCGGCTGACCAGGGCGGTCCGGCTGTTCGGGCCGGTCCTGCTGCAGACCTACGGGACGAGCGAGGCGGGGACGGTCACCCGGCTGACCCCGGAGGAGCATCTCGACCCGGCCCTGCTGGCCACCGTCGGCCGGCCCACGGTCGCCGAGATCCGGATCCTCGACCCGGACGGCCGGACGCTGCCGCCCGGGGAGGTGGGCGAGATCTGTGTGCGCTCGCCGCACGCGATGCTCGGCTACTGGGCCGACCCCGACCTGACCGCGCGGACCGTCCGCGACGGCTGGCTGCACACCGGCGACCTCGGCCGGACGGACCGGCTCGGCTACCTGAGCGTCCACGGCCGGATCGCCGACGTGATCAAGACCAACGGGATCAAGCTCCACCCCGAGGCGGTGGAGCGGGCCGTCCTGGCCCACCCCGAGGTCGCCCAGGCCGCGGTCTTCGCCGTGGTCGCCGGGGACCGCACCGAACGGGCCCGGGCCGCCGTCGTCCTGCGCCCCGGCGGCCGGGTCACCGCCGACGGGCTGGCCCGGCACATCCGCGCCGCGCTCACCCCCGAGCACGTGCCGGCCGCGATCACCTTCCACTCCGAACTCCCGCTGGGCCCCACCGGGAAACCCGACCGGGCCGCCCTGCGGGCCCTGTCCGACCAGGACCCGGTCTAGCCGCCCGGCCCGGGCCCGACCCGGGCCCGCCACACCCGCCGCACCACCGTCCCGACCCACCGAACCCAGGAGATGTCATGTCTACATCCAGTGATGCCCGTTTCGCCCGGCTGGTCGAGCTGATCATCGAGGTCAAGCCCGGACTCGGCGACCTCGCCGTCACCCCCGAGCAGTCGCTCGTCGACGACCTCGGCCTCGACTCCCTGGACCTCCTCCAGCTCGCCCGCAAGGTCAACCGCAAGCTCGGCGGAGAGTTCGACCTCGACGCCTGGAACGAGGAGGCCGACGCCCACCGCCGGTCCGTCGGCTCGGTGCTCGCCGCCATCGAGCCCGCCGCCGTCTGAGGCGGTGGCACCGATCGAGGAGGAGCGCAGATGACCGAGCACCACAGGGTCGCCATCGTCACCGGCGGCTCGCGCGGCATCGGACGGGCCGTCTCCCTGCGCCTGGCGCGGGACGGCCACCGCGTCCACGTGGTCTACCGCGAGGCCGCCGACGAGGCCGCCAAGGTGGTCCAGGAGATCGAGTCGGCCGGCGGCAGCGCCCGGGCGCACCGCGCCGACGTCGCGGACGAGGCCCGGGTGAACGCCCTGGTCGACGAGATCGCCGAACAGGACGGCGGAGTCCACGTCCTGGTGAACAACGCCGCCGTGATCGACGACCGGCTGCTGCTGCTGACCGGGACGGCCGGCTGGGAGCACGTCCTGCGCACCAACCTCACCGGGCCGTTCCTGACCAGCCGGGCGGCGCTGCCGGTGATGCTGGACCAGGGGTGGGGGCGCATCGTCAACATCTCCTCGAACTCGGTGCGCATCCCCGGGCCGGGCCAGAGCGCCTACGCGGCCTCCAAGGGCGGGCTGGAGGCGCTCACCCGCGCCCTCGCCGCCGAGGTCGGCCACAAGGGGATCCGGATCAACACCGTCGCCCCCGGCAAGGTCCGCACCGACATGACCACGGCCGTCGCCGACCTGCTCGGCGAGGACGGCGCGGGCACCCGCTGGGGCGTCCCGGAGGACATCGGCTCCGTGGTGGCCTTCCTGGCCGGCGACGAGGCCGACTACATCCAGGGCCAGACCATCACCGTCGACGGCGGGCGCCTGGTGATGCGCAACCGCCCGGGCGGGGGGCGGTCCGCATGACCGGGGCCGACGCCGCGAGCGCGGACGCCGCGAACGCAGGCATCAGGAACGCGGACATCAAGTACTGGGAGGACCTCGTCGACGCGCCCGTCCGGCGGTTCGGGCCGCTGGTCGTCGAGGGCGCGCTGATGGACCACCTGCTCGACCTGATGGGCGAGAAGCACCCGATCCACGACGACGCCGCGTTCGCCCGCGCGCTGGACCGCCAGGAGCGGATCGTCCCCGGCGGCTTCCTCCACTCGGTGACCTCCGGCTGGAGCGTCCAGCACGGCTCGCCCGCCGCGATCGTCGGGATGCGGCGGCTCACCTGGGACTTCCTGCGGCCGGTCTACCCGGACCAGCCCTTCTGGTTCACCACCGAGACCGAGCGCTCGGCCGAGATCGACGAGCGGCGCGGCACGATCGACTCGGTCCGCAAGGTGTTCGACGCCGAGGGGCGCACCCACGCCATCGGGCGGATGAGCCTGGTGGTGCTGCGCCGCCCCGCCACGGCCGCCGCCACGGCCGCCGCCGCAGCCGGCACCCATTCCGACGAGGGGACAGCACGATGAGCAGCACTGGCTTCCAACCGCTGAAGGGCAAGGTGGCACTGGTCACCGGCGGCTCACGGGGCATCGGCGCCGGGATCACCCGCAAACTGGCCGCCTGGGGCGCCACCGTCTGCGTCAACTACGTGGACCGGGCCAAACCTGCCAAGGAGCTCGCCGCCGAACTCGCCGACCAGGGCAGCACGGTGACGCTGCACCAGGCCGACCTCGCCGAACCGGAGGCGATCGAGGACCTGATGGCCGGCATCGGCGAGCAGCACGGCGACCTGCACATCCTGGTCGCCAACGGCGCGGCCACCAAGTTCACCCGCCTGGAGGACGCCACCCTCGGCCAGTGGCAGTTCGTCCAGGACACCAACGCCCGCTCGACCTGGCTGCTCGCCAAGCACGCCATCCCGCTGATGCGGGACCGCCCGGGGGCGCGGTTCATCTCCATCACCAACTCCACCACCACCCGCATCGTGCCGGGCGCCGCCCTGTTCGGCGCGGCCAAGGCGGCGCTGGAGTCGCTGACCGAGTACCTGTCCTACGAGCTGGCGCCGTACGGGATCGTCGCGAACTGCGTACGGCCCGGCCTCGTCCAGACCGGCGTCTTCAAGGTGCGGCCCGACCTCCACAAGGGCGTGCACCACGAGCAGTCCGTCACGCCCTGGGCGGGCGACCGGATGACCACCCCGGAGAACAGCGCCGACGTCGTCGCGATGCTCTGCCTGGACGAGGCCTCCTGGATCGCCGGACAGACCATCACCGTGGACGGCGGCTACCGGCTCTGGGGCCACAGCCTCGGCGACCACCAGAGCCTGTGAGCGCCGGGAGGATGCCAGCCGTGCCCGACATCGCCATCACCGGCACCGGCCTGCTCACCGCCGCCGGCGCGGGCGTGCACCGCACCTGGGAGGCGCTGGACGCCGGCCGGCCCCGTTTCACCGCCGGCGCCGGCCTGCCCTGGCCGGTCGCCGCGGTGGACCCGGCCCTGGCCCCCTGGCCGGAGGGCGCCCGCTGGAAGAACATCCGCAAGTACGCGAGCCCGGGCGCACACTGGGGCCTGGCGGTCGCCCGCGCCGCGCTGGAACAGGCCGCCGGGGAGGCCGCCTGGGAGTCCGGGGCGCAGGACGGCGCCCGCGGCGGCACGGTGGTCGCCGTCAGCAGCAACGGCTCCGACGAGCTGGCGGAGATCCTGCCGCGGCTCGCGGTGCTGGCGCAGAGCGACGAGCGGCCGATCGCCGAGCTGCTCTACGACGAGGTGCCCGACTACGCCTACATCCGGAGCATCCCGTCCCAGCTCGGCCAGTTCGTCGCACTCGCCTCGGGCTTCGAGGGCTCCAACCTCTCCGTCTACGGCGAGACCGGGGCCGGCGGGCTGGGCGCGCTGGCGCTGGCCGTCCGGCTGATCACGAGTGGGGAGCTGGACCGGGTGCTGGTGGTGGGGGTCAGCCCGCCGCTGCCGCTGACCACCGCCGTGGCCTTCGACCGGGAGGAGCGCTTCGGGCGCGAGCCCCACCCCGGGTCCGGCCCCTTCGACCTCGACCGGGCCGGCACCTTCGTCGGCCAGGGCGCGGCCGCCCTGCTGATCGAGAACGCCGACACCGCCCGCGCCCGGGGCGCCGCCCCGCTCGCCGGGCTGGCCGCCTGCGAGACGCTCTGCGCCGCCGACCGGTCCGCGGCCGCCGCGGCCGTGGTCGAGCAGGTGTTGGCGCACCCGGGCAGCCGCGCCGACCTCTGGTGGGCGCACGGCGCCGGCTCCCCCGAGCTGGACCTGGTCGAGTGCGAGGCCGTCGCCCCGCGGCTGGGCCCGGCGGTGCCCACCACGTCGAGCAAGGGCACCGTCGGCAACGCCCTGGAGTGCTCGGCGCTCATCGACGCGGTGCTCGCCGTGGAGGCGCTGCGCCAGGGCCGGGTGCCGCCCGTCGGCCTGCTGCAGAAACCGGACCCGGCGCTCGGGGCCGTGGACTTCGTCGTCGGGGAGCCGCGCGCCGTCCCCGGGGCCACCGGTGCCCTGGTCACCGCGCTCGGCCACGGCCGGGACGCGGTGACGGCGGGCGCCGCCGTGATCGTGAAGGGGAGCTAGCGTGGACAGTCGGATCGTCATCACCGGGATGGGCGTGGTCACGCCCATCGGCGCGACGGTGGAGTCCTTCTGGGAGGCCAACCTGGCCGGCCGGTCGGGGCTCGTCGCGGAGGACCGGATCGACGTGTCGGGCCTGCCCTGCGGCCGGGTGTCCGGGGTCATCCCCGAGGCGGTCAAGCAGCGGGTGCGGGCGCGCTGGGGCGCGCCGGGCCGGTCGTGGAGCGACACGATCATGCACTGCGCGGTCGCCCAGGCGCTGACCGACGCCGGTGTCACCGGGCCGCTCGCCCGGCCCGCCGGTCTGGTCTGGTCCCGGGTGTGGCCGGGCCCGAGCGGCTCGGACCCGCGGGACTACGCCGTCCACCTCAAGGAGGTCGCGGCCTGTCGGACCGCCGTCGGGGACGACCCGTCGGCGGTGGCCGCCTATCTGGACGGACGGCCGCTGCCGCCGGAGCCGACCGACGTGTCCGCGTTCCCCCGCGAGGTCTCCGAGCGGCTGGGCGTCCCGCTGGTCACCACCCGGTTGGAGGCCACCTGTTCGGGCGGGCTGCGGGCGATCGCGGAGGCCGCCCGGCTGCTGCGGCTGGGCACGGTGGACGTGGTCGTGGTGACCGCCGCGGTCTCGCGCAGCACCCCGTACGTGCTGTCGCAGTACAACCAGCTGATGGCGCTCTCCCGGTGGAGGGGCGATCCCGCGCAGGCGTCGATGCCGTTCGACCGGCGGCGCTCCGGGATGGTCATCAACGAGTCCGCCGGCGCCCTCGTCCTGGAGACCGCCGAGCACGCGGCCCGGCGCGGGGTGGACGGGGTGCACGCGGTGGTGGGCGGCTGGGGGCTCGCCGTGGACACCACGCACATCACCGCACCGCAGGTGGAGACGGTGGAACGGGTCATCCGGACCGCCCTGGAGCGCTCGGGCACCGGCACCGCCGGGATCGACTCGGTCAACGCGCACGGCACGTCGACCAGGCTCAACGACCTGACCGAGGCCCGCGCGCTGCACCGGGTCTTCGGTGAGCGGATGGCGGAGCTGGACGTCTGCGCCGTCAAGTCGCTGACCGGGCACGGCTCCGCCGCCTCCGGCATCGTCGAGTCGGTGGTGGCCGCGCTGACGCTCTGCCGGGGGATCGTGCCGCCGGTGGTGACCTGTGTCGAACCGGACCCGGAGTGCGCGGTGCGGACCAACCCGCGGCCGGTGGAGCGGCCGGTCCGCACGGTGCTGAAGAACTCGTTCGGCTTCGGCGGCCAGTACGCGTCCATGGTCTTCCACCGGCCGGCGGATCCACGCCCTCCCCGCCCCGCCGCGGCGGCCCGGGGCTGAGCGCAGGTGCTGGACGTCGTCGAGCTCTCCCTGGGACCGCCGCACTACGCGGACGAGCCGCCCGCCAGCGTGATCTGGCTGCACGGCATGGGCCAGGAGCCGTCCGCCCTGATCCCGACCGCCCGGCTGCTCGGCCCGCCCGGCCGGCCCCCGCGGGGGCTGTTCCCGCGCGCGCCCCAGCAGCCGGGCGGGCTCGGCGGCGGCCGGCTGGTGCGCGCCTGGTTCCCGCAGAGCGTCTTCAGCCTGGACCGGATCGGGCTGCCGGACGTCCTCGCCATGGCCGAGCGGCTGCACGAGGTGGTGGACGCCGAGACCAGCCGCACCGGGGCGGGCCGGGTCCTGCTGGCCGGGTTCTCGCAGGGCGCGGTGATGGCCCTGGTGACCTGTCTGCTCCACCCGTCCCCGCTGGCCGGCCTGGCCCTCAGCGCCCCGTACCTGCCGGCCGACCTGGCCGCGCACCTGGCGGAGCGCCGGAGCCCGGCCAACGCGGCCACCCCGGTCTGGATCGCCCACGGCGCCGACGACTGGGTGATCCCGCCCTCGGCGGGCGCGGCCGTCCGGGACACCCTGCTCGGCTGGGGCCATCCGGTGAGCTGGCACCACCTCCCGGCCGGCCATACGCCGTTCCCCACCCCGCCCGCGCTGCTGCACCGCTTCCTGCACAGCTGTCAGGCCGACCGCAGGTAGGCGGGCCGGGCCGGTCGGGCCGGGCCGGTGTCCGGATTCGGATACTCTGCCCGGGTGAGTGAGAACCTTCCCCCCTGTCCCAAGTGCTCCAGCGAGTACACCTACGAGATGAACGCCCTCATGGTCTGCCCCGAGTGCGGCAACGAGTGGGTGGCCGCCGAGGGTGCCGCGGACGACGCGGACGCCTCCGGGGAGCGGGTGGTCAGGGACGCCGTCGGCAATGTGCTGACCGACGGCGACACGGTGACCGTCGTCAAGGCCCTCAAGGTCAAGGGCAGCCCCTCGGGGATCAAGGCCGGGACGAAGGTGCGCAACATCCGGCTGGTCGACGGGGTCGACGGCCACGACATCGACTGCCGGATCGACGGCTTCGGGCCGATGCAGCTCAAGTCGAGCGTGGTCAAGAAGGCCTGACCGGCCCGTCCGAGGCCCCGTCCGCACCGCCCCTGCCCGGCCACCCCGCCCGCCCCGTCCGCGCCTTGCCGGGCGGGGTGCGCGTGCTGGGGTGCGCGTGCAGAGGTGCGCGTGCCGGGGTGCGCGTGCAGAGGTGCGCGTGCCGGGGTGCGCGTGCAGGGTGCCGAGGGGCGCGTGGGAGCACTCCCGAACGCGGCCGGGCCCCTGTGCGCCGAGCGGGCGGCGGAACCGCCGACCCGGCGTCTCCGCCAGAACACCGCCGTGCAACTGCTCGGCAACTTCCGGCGTCACGGCCTTGCGCGCGGCTGCCCGTGACGACAACCTGGAGCCCGTCGACTGACACACGGAGTGACGGGCGTGGGGGCCGTGACCGGTTGGGTCGGTCTGTCGATGTCCGGGACCGTGCGCGCCGACGGGGCGAGCCCGTACGGCCGGAGCGGATCGAACGGCCGTCCGGCCGACCCTTCGAGGAGCAGCGCCGCCGGTCGGGCCGGGCGTCCCACGACGCCCGGGCGCTGCCCTGCCCCGACCGCCCCCGTCTCCGACCGATCCGCCGACCGATCCGCCGGCCGCCCCCGCGTCCGGGCACCGGCCCGATCCACCGCCCGCCCCGAACCCCTGTCCGCAGCGCCGACGTTGGCGAGAGCCGATCCGGCGGCCCCAGGCCGTGGCCGACAACGCCCGGGCCGGCCGCCGGTCGAGGACGAGTACCGACAGACCCAGAGAGCGGAGTGGTCATGCCAGCTGCGATCATCGGACGCGAGGGGCCCCTGACCGGGCGGCGGTTCCCGGTCGGCGAACGGCCGGTCACCTTCGGCCGCAGCAGCGACAGCAGCGTGGGGATCACCAGCGGAAGCGCCTCCCGTCTGCACGCGGAGGTGCTGCGCGAGGCGGGCCGCTACGTGCTGTACGACCGGGGCAGCCGCAACGGGACGCTGGTCAACGGGAGTCGGGTGACCTCCCACGTCCTGGTGTCCGGCGATGTGATCACGATCGGCGGCGAGGTCTTCCGCTTCGAGGTCACCGACGCGATGGAGACGATCACCGAGCTGGTGGCCCCCGCGGCCGCCGAGCCCGTCCTGCGCGTCACCGTCTCGGGCGGCGGTCCGGTGGGCCTGGGCCTCGCCCTGCTGCTGGAGCACCTGCTGGGCCGGCGGGTGGCCGTCACGGTGTACGACGGCCGCTGGATCCAGGACGGCTCACGGGTCCTCTGGAAGACCCAGGCGCAGGGCAACGTCCGGCGCCAGCAGGTCGTGACCGTCCAGAGCCGCCAGTACCTGAACCTCCCCGAGGAGGTCCAGGAGCGCCTGTTCGGCGCCGACTCGTACTCCGAGATGTGGCCGGCCGGTCCGGACTCCGTGCGCGGATTCGCCCCGCGCAACATCCGGATCGCCTACATCGAGGACGTGCTGCTGGAGCTGGCGAACGAGAAGTCCGACCGGATCCGGCTCGTCCCCGCGAACCTCGACCCGGCCGAGCAGCGGGCGGAGCTGGCCGAGGACCAGGTGCTCGCCATCTGCGAGGGCGGCCGCTCGCGCACCCGGGAGTACTTCACCGACAAGTTCGGCACCCCCGACACCTCGATCTACTCGCTGGACGGCCGGCACCTCCAGGACGTCGTGCTGGGGCTGCGGGTGAAGTCCGGGCTGACCGACCCGATGTCCGTCCTGCTGACCGTGGCCCAGAACCGCTTCCTGCTGAACTCCCTGCGCGGCGAGGGCTTCCTCAACATGCGCCTGACGGACGCCGAGGCCGCCGAGGTGATCGGGGTCGACCCCGTCCGGCACGTGTTCGAGCAGTGCGTCGCCTCGCGGCCGTGCCTGATGGGCCGCAACGAGGACGGCGACTTCCGCTGCGCCACCCACGGGACGCTCTTCCTGCCCGCACTGGTCAAGGGCTCGGCGCTGTGGCGGCGGGTGCTGGAGGGCCTGGCCCTGTTCGGCGTCGCCGAGGAGGACCTGAGCGCCGTGACCGGGTTCCGGCTGGACATGGTGCAGCGGCCGCGCTTCACCGCCCGGCTCTACCCGCCGACCTCCGGCACCCCGGGGACGTACGGGTTCCTGCTCGGCGACGCCGCCAACGCGATCCACTTCTGGCCGGGACGCGGGCTCAACAGCGGGCTGGCCTCGGCCATCTCGCTCGCCCGCTCGCTCACCGGCGCCTGGCGCGGGCGGGCCTTCCGCGACGCGGACTTCGTCCGGCACGAGGCGGCGATGTCGATGCTGCAGTACCGGCACAAGAGCCGGGCCTGGAACGCCATGGTGACGACCGACGAGCAGGGCGGCAGCTGTGCCATCAAGGACCGGATCGCCCTGAGCATCGAGCAGCCCGCGCCCGAGAGCGCCGACCCCGAGGCGGACGTCGAGGCGGACATCGAGGCGCTGATGGTCCGGCTGCGGGCGATCCGGGAGCGGCTGGCGCCGCGCCTGCCCGGCCTGCCCGACGACACCGTCCTCCGCGACCACCTGCGCACCCTGAAGGGCGAGACTGTGCGCACCCTGCTCGCGAGCGGGGTCTGGGACACCCTGACCGTGGGCGGCGAGGAGGTCGACATCGACCTGTTCTACCGGCAGACCCCGCCGCCGGCCTCCGCCGCCAGGGCCCCCGAGCCGCACCTCCGGGGCTGACCGCGCCGCCCCGGCCGGCCCGCCTGATGCGGGCCGGCCGCCCGGGGCCGCCTGCCTGCCCGGCCGTCACACGGTGGTGGGCCGTCACACGGGGGTGGGCCGAAAGCCCCTGCGGAGGTCCTGGACGGCCGTGGCCCGGCCGTCGGCGACGGTGACCAGGGCGAGCGGGCCGTACACGTGGTCCACGCCGTGCGGCGGGACGTCGGCGGGCAGGCCGTCCGCGTCCCGGGGCCAGCCGACGTCGCCGGTGAGGGTCCGGGCCGGGAACGTCCAGTAGTCGCCCGTGCGGTAGACCGTGCCCGTCCCGGACGGCGGACGGAAGCGGATCTGGACGCCGTCCTCCAGGGTCAGCCACCCCGCCCCGCCCGCCGCCTCGACGACCAGCGCACCGTCGTCGGCGCGCCGGGGGACGCCTCCCCCGCCGGCCACGTCGGGGTGGTCCCAGCGGCGCAGCAGCGGGTGGCGGTCGGCCCCGATCGGCTCGGCGGGGCCGGTGGAGAGGTGGACGACGTACTCCTCGCCCTCGTCGTCGATGTCCAGGACCCGGGCCAGCAGGCCGGGCGTGCCGCGCAGCGTGCCGTGGTCGTCGACCACCTCGACCAGGCTGCCGACCGCCGGCGCGGTGCGCTTGTCCCGGGGCTGGTCGCGCAGCACGGCGGTGGTGCCGGCGATCCGCACCGCCGGGTGCACCACCGAGCCGTTGTCCCGCGACCAGCTGAAGGTCGGGTCGCCGTCCTTGCTGCCGCGCTGGATCTGGACCCGGTAGAGCTGGTTCTCGGGCCCGAGGTAGCCGGCCACCGGGTCGGCGGCGCAGGGCTCCAGCGGCCCGGGGCCGCGGTCGGCCCGCACGGCGAGCAGACCCCGGTCGGGGGGTTGCAGGAAGGCCTCCCAGGCGCTCCAGCCGGCGGCGATGTCGGCGGCGTCCATCACCCGCCCCGGCGGGGTGTCCGCGGTGAGCCGGACCCGCCACACCAGCCGGGTGCGGGAGCAGGTGTCGGGGCCGCCGAGGGCGACCTCCCGGATGGTGTCGTCCTCCGCGGCCGACAGGTGCCGCTCCCAGACGTCCAGGTAGGCCAGGTGGGTGCCGTCCTTCGGCACTCCGGCGTCGGGCAGGTCGGGCTGGGCGGTGAACAGCAGGTCCTCGGTATCGTTCTCGCAGGCCCGGCCGTGCACCCAGTACCGGCCCCGGCCGATCCGCAGCAGGCCGCTCCCGCCGTCCGGCGACGGCCGGTCGATCCGGAAGCCCGGCCCGAGCGTGCCGCCGGAGGCCGGGGACGGCACCCCGTACGGGCCGATCAGGTCCTCGGCGAGCGCCTGGAGGTGGTGCAGCAGGATGGCGACCTGCTCGTTGCCGTCGGCCGGCAGCGTCACCCTGCCCTGCTGCTGGATCACGCGCAGGAAGTGCCTGCGCTGATCGAAGCTGAACCGCTCGACGTCGGCGTGCATACGGGTCCTCACTTCACAGGCGCGTCACGGGGGGTGGGCGCGGGTCGGTTCGCGGAGCGGGCACCGGTCAGGTCACCGGGATGACGGCGGCGTCCACGCCCGCGGGGACGTACTCGGCGAGCCGGGCGCTCAGCGCGGCCAGCCGCTGCGGCAGGTAGAGGTCGTGGAAGGCCCCGAGCTCGGAGCCGTCGTCGGCGCCGCCGCGGATCTCCGCGGGGCAGTCGGCGGCGAGCTGGGCGTACGCCGCCCCGGGGTAGCGGACGGAGGTGAAGCGCGGGCGCAGCCGGCGTTCGGTCTCGGCGACGAGCTCCGGGGGCGGTGCGTCGCCCAGGGCGGCCAGCGCGGTGTCGGGCTGGCAGTGGAACCGCCGGGGCGTGCGCGAACCGGGCGGCACCCAGCAGAACCGCAGGCAGCCGGGGGAGCGCCGGGCGGCCCTGACCCGGCCGGTGAAGACGGTGTTCTCCGCGCGCTCGACGGCCTGCACCTGGACGGTGCCGAGGACGGTCGTCCGGGTGACGTCGAGGACGGCGCGGGCCACCGCGGGGCCGCCCGCGCCGATCGCCTCCAGCTCGGGCCGGGTGGCGTCGAGGACGGAGTCGGCGACCCGGAGCCGGAGCGGCTCCCTGCGGCCCGGGGCGGCCTCGACCTGCACCGGGCCGGTGATCGAGTGGCTGATCTCCACCTCGGCGCCGGGCAGGGCGGACAGCTCCAGGGAGGGCGGGGCGGGCCGGTCGCCCTCGCAGCGGGGGCCGGGCGCCCAGCCGGGGACGAGCGTGCAGTGCCGGATCACCACCCGGGTCGCGGGCCGGCACCCGGGCGCCTCGTCCGCCGCCTCGTCCGCCGCCTGGTCGCGGTCCTCGGCGCGGTCTTCGCCCCGGCCCTCGGCGCCGTCCTCGGCGCCGTCCTCGGTAAGGCCCGCGTCCCGGCCCTCGTCCTGGCCCGGGCCGTGGCCGGCGCCGTCCCGCCGGCGCCCGGACAGGTGCACCGCGCGGCCGCCCACGGTCAGGCCGTCCAGGGTCAGCCGGCCGCCGGGGGCCAGCGCGACGCTCAGCGAGTCGGGCTCGTCGGCGCGGCGGTCGGCGAGCCAGAGCACCGGGCGGGTGCGCTGGGCGGCCCGGACGAGCAGGTGCTGGTCCGGCCCCACGGCCAGCTCGGCGGTGGTCGCCAGCACCTCGCTGCGGGTGATCTCGATGACCGCGTACCGCGGCTTCGCCCGCCGCCAGTCGCGCAGAGCCCGCTGGAACCCCGCCGTGTCGGCCACGCCCCGGTACCAGCGGGCGGGCTTGATCCAGGTCGGCCAGAGCGCCTCCAGGTGCTGCCGGTTGGCCACCAGCAGCGGCCCGCCGGTCGGCGCCGGCCCGTCCGGCCGGGTGAGCGCGAACAGCGCCTCGTCCAGCAGCGCCGCGTTCAGGGCCTCGACCAGCGCCGCCGGGCCGGTCGCACCCGACCAGTGCCCCCGGACCAGCGCGGCCGTCGGGTCGGAGCCGGTCCGGACCGCGGCCAGCAGGGCGTCCGGATCGGTCAGGTCGGTGCGGTGGATCCGGTAGGTGTCGGCCTCGGGCGGTTCGGGCAGCGGGCGCGGGTACTCCCCGCCGCCCAGGTCGGCGCTGAACCCGTAGTGGTAGCCGACCCGCACCCGCGAGGGCGGGTTGCGGCGCGGGAAGAGCATCCGCCCGAGCACCGGGTCGACGGCGACGGTGCCGGGGAGCGGCCGGTAGGAGTCCCAGTCGCTGAGGTCCGCCGGGACCACCTGCTCGGCGGGCACCGGCCCGGACCGCCCGCGCCGGGGCCAGTCGAAGGCGTGGATCACCAGGGACCGCCCCTCGCCGTAGTACCGCCCGTCGGCGTGGCCGAGCGGGCCGAGGGCGCGCCGGTCGACCGGGCCCGGCACGTCGGCCGGCTCCCGGGGGTGGAGTCCGCGCTCGCCGTCCGCGCCGCGGCCGAACAGCTGCACCGGGAAGCCCATCGGGTCGAAGGTGAACGCCCACCGCCCGACCCGTTCGACCTGCCCGGCCCGGGTGTCCGTCACCGGGTAAGGCCGCAGGCGCCAGACGAACAGCCCCACCTCGGGGATGTTGTGCAGCCCCCGGGTGCGGTGCGAGCCCGCCCGGCGCACGTCGACGGTGTGGGCCGCGCGGTCGAACGGCCCGTCGAGGCCGGCGAGCAGCCCGCCGTCGCGCACCTCGGCCGTCCGCCCGCGCGCCTGCTGGAGGTGGTTCGTCTGCTGGTGCCGGGCCAGCAGCCGGTAGGCCTCGACGGCGTGGCCGGGCAGCCCGGCGACGTCCCGGGCCAGCTCCTCCAGCAGCGCCTTCGTCCCCTTGCGGCGGCGGTGGCGCAGCGTGTTGGCGACGTCCTGGCGGGGGGCGAGGGCGGAGCGGCGGGCCAGGTCGCGGCCGGGTCGCCCGGCGGCCGTCCAGCCGGCGTCCGGGACGGGCGACCAGCCGACCAGGTCCGCCAGATAGGGGACCACCCAGTCCTCGGCCGTCTCCACGAACCAGTTCTCGTACCGCCGGGCGATGTCCTCCTCGACCACCTGCACCTGCTCGGCGATCACCCTCAGCAGGTCGCGCAGCGGGTGGCCCGCCGCCTCGTCGCGCATCCGGTGCACCAGCGGCAGCAGGTCGAACAGGCGGTCGGGCGCGGCGGCGCCCGGGCCGGGCTCGGTCATGGGGCATCCTCCGTGAGGTCGAGGGCTTCGGGCAGCTCGGCCGCCGTGCACAGGTGCTGGGCGGGCAGCAGCTCGTCGCCGCTGCGCCGGGCGCCCAGGGCGGCCAGCCAGGGCCCCGGGTGCCCGCCCTCCGGGTCGGACGGCCGGCCCGGCGCCAGGTACGCCAGCCGTAGGCCGAGGAAGGAGTGCACGCCGGGGACGGCCTGGATGACGGCCGCCACCTCGGAGGCCACCAGGTGCTGCGCCAGTTCGCGGCGGAGCGGGCCGAAGGCGTCCAGCAGGGCCGCCCGGAGCGCCGGACCGACGGCGGACCACCGGTGGTCGGGGAGCAGCCGCACCCGGGCGCCGACCGCGACGACCAGCCGCTCGGCGGGCAGCACCCGGATCCGGACGGCCGGGTCCCCGTAGCGTCGCAGCGCGGCCCTGAGGTGTCCGACCACGTCGGAGTCCGGGTGCAGCGGCGCGCCGTCCACACCGGTGACGGTGACGGCGATCAGGCCGCCCCGGCCGTCGGCCAGCCGGTCGGCGGAGGCCTTGCCCACCCCGGCGAAGGCCCGGGCGAAGTCGGCGTGGTCGCTCAGTGAGACCAGCCGGTCGAGGGTCTTCAGCGGCAGCAGCGCGTTGGCCCTGGCCTGGTCGGTCCGCTCCGGGTCGGTGCCGCCGTCGGCGGGCAGCGGGTTGACCACCTCCCGGACGCCGAGCGGCTTGTCGGCGAGCAGGGTGATCCGGCCGGCCGCGGTGTTGCCGGCGCGGCCGATCCCCGTCCGGTAGCGGGCCCGGATGTTCTCGGCGCCGGTCGGGGGCCGCCGGCCGGCCGTGCCGTCGGGGAGGACGACGGTGGTGCCGGCCTGTTCGTCGGTCTCGGTGACGTAGCCCCGGTCGTCCGGGCCGAGGCCGGTGAACCAGGGGACCTCCGGCCAGTGGACGGCGTCCACGGTGAGGTCGAGGGTGCTCTCGACTCCGGTGGGGGTCGGCGCGGAGGTGTGGGTGAGCGGGCCGCTGCGCAGGGCGAAGCGCTGGTGGGCCACCGAGGCGTCGCCGCTGCCGAGCACCTCGGTGCGGCTCTCACCGTGGGTGGCGTGCACGACGTTCCCGTGGACGGCCACCGTGTCGCGCCGGTAGCGGTGGGCCAGCGGGCGTTCGAGCAGGACGAAGCCGTGGTTGCGCTCGCCGGCCACGGGCGCCGCCGTGGTGCCGCAGGGGCCGCGGCGGCGGGCCGTGCCCTGGCGCACCTCGGCGATCACGGCGAGTTCGGCGGCGCCGAGGCCGGCGACCCCCGGGAGGTCGGCCCGCTCGCCGGCGACCACCAGCAGGCGTCCGGCCTGCAGGCCGTCGACCAGCCCGGCGAGCTCCAGGACCTCGCCCTGTACCGGTTCGGTGATCGGGAGTTCGGCCAGCGGGAGCAGTTCGGGGGCGGCGTGGACGGTGACGGCCCGCAGCTGGTCCATCGTCGTCGGCGGGGTCCACCGCTCGCACCCGCCGAGGGTGATCCTGGTCGTTCTGAGCGCCAGGCCGTAGGCCGAGCGGGCCACCGGGTCGACGGTGAGCGGGGCACCCGGCCGGGCGCCGATGACCTGGAAGAGCTCGACGCGCTCGGCCCCGCGGCGGCTCTGCGGCCGATCGTCCACCGGGACGGCCACCACGGCGACGGTGCCGCTGCGGATGTCCGGGTAGAGGTGGTCGAGGTGGATGACCTGCCCGCTCTCCGGCAGGTCCGCGGGGACCTGCCGGCCGTCGCTGTCCAGCTGCCGGTCCCAGTCGGGCCAGTCCTCCACGGGCAGCGGCTGACCGCGGAAGTAGGCGGGCTTGCGGGACGCGTTGTGCCCGAACAGCGGTGCGGCGACCCGCAGGGCGTAGACCTCGACGGTCGGCGGGCCGGTGACGGTGGCACCGGCCCAGGCGGAGTGCAGGGCGCCGGCGAGGTCGGGGTGGAGCAGCTCGGCCAGCCTGAGCCGGGAGTCCTCCTGCTCCGGGCCGGGGAGCGGGACCGGGAGCGGCGGCACGGTGGGCGCGGACCGGTCGGTGAGGCGGTCGACCAGTTGCTGGAGGCCGTCGATCCGCTGCCACGGCTCGGGCGCCGGCTGCTCGCCGCCGGCCAGCGCCACCCGGGTGCGCTGCCGCGCCGCGTCCTCCTCGACGGCGGCGACCCGGCGGGGCTCGTGGTGGACCTCCTCGCCCGCGGCGATCCGGATGAGCAGCAGGTCGTTCGGCCGCAGTCGGGTGGCGACGCCGTCGAGCCAGAGCTCCGGCAGCCGCCCGGCGTTGTCGTCGGTGATCTCCTGGGGCCGGGTGGCCCGGATCGGCAGCCGGTTGGCGGCGGCCAGCGCCGGCAGCGGGCCGCTCGTCTCGTACACCTGGGCCAGTTCGCCGGGGCCGGGCAGGCTCTGCGCCCGGGTGCCGGCCGGGATCACCTCCTCGTGCCCGGCCTCCAGCGTGAAGGAGAGATGGGTGCCGGCCGCCACGCCCGGCCTGGGGCGGTAGCCGATCAGCCGGGTCAGCTCGTGCACCGAGCGGGGGTCGCCCGCGGTGCGCAGGTAGCCCTCGTTGCCGAGCCGCTCCTGGTAGAAGGTCAGCACGTCGGCGACGGCGGCCCAGGCGTCACAGAGGGCGATCGCCGGGTCGTCAGCCGCCCGGGTGGTCAGGCCGGCGAGCCCGGGCAGCCCGGCCGAGGCGAGCCGGTCGAGCATCGCGGCCAGGAAGGTCGGGTGGGTGCCGACGCGCAGTCGCAGGGCGGCCAGGCCGGGCGGGTTGGCGGTCGGCCCGGGCGGTCCTGATACCGCGCCGGCGCAGCCGTGGCAGCCGCAGGCGGGGGTGTTCATCGGCCACCTGCCGCGGTGACGGTGATCCGGCCGCCGCGCGGCCGGGTGCCGTCGAGGAGGACGATCTCGCGCGGGCCGACCGGCAGCACGCCCTGGTGGAGCGCGCCCTGGTCCGGCTCGCCCTGCCGCCGCAGCCCGGTGACCTCGACGGCGGAGACACCGGGGACCGCCTGGGCGGCGGCGAGGATCCGGCTGACGTACACGCCCTCGCCGAAGCCCCAGCGGTCCGGGTGGAACCAGCCGGGCCGCCCGTCGGGCAGCACCCCGGCCGAGAACTCCTCCCGCAGCGCCTGCACGACCTGCGCCCGGACGTGGAACGGCTCCACGCAGACGACGAGTTCGAGCTCCACCGGGACGGGGGTGGCGGGTGAGACCCGCAGGTCGTGGCCGATCCGGCGGGCGCGTTCCAGGGCGGCGGCGATCTCCCGGCCGGTGCGGTCCGTGCCCCGGCAGTCCCCGCTCCGGCAGCCGTCGCCCGGCGGGGCATTGCCCCCTGGCGGGGGGCGGTCGCCCGGCGGGTGGCGGTCGCCCGGCGAAGCGCAGCCGCAGCCGCCGGGCGGACCGCCGACGCGTGGATCGAGGGCCACGTCGGCCTCGTACCAGCTGCCCGTCCAGACCAGGTCGGCCGCGGCCCCCTGCAACCGGTCGCCGCCGGTGCGCCGGGCCAGCTCGGCGTAGTCCTCGGCGGTGACGGCCCGTTCGCGCAGGGCCCGGAAGGCCTGCGGGATGGCCGGGCGGGCCTGGACCGGTGCCTCGGGCGGGGTGCCGCCCACCGCCGGCAGCGGGTTGCGCGGGCGGACGACGAGGTCGTGCCCGCGCACGCCGGGCCGCAGCGCCAGGTGGGTGATGGTCTCCGCGCCGACGTTGCCGACCGGTCCCTCGCCGATCCGGTAGCGCGCGAGGAAGGTCGCCCCCGGGTCGGGCCTGCGCCCGGTGCGGCCGTCGCCGAAGCGCAGCCAGGAGACCCGCTCGTCGTCCGTCTCGGCCACGAACCGCCGGTCGTCCGGCGCGCTCGCCAGCAGGTCGGGGGCGGGCAGCCAGACCGCCTGGCCGACCGTCTCGGTCAGCCGGACCGCTGGGGATGCGGCGTGCGGGTCGCGGTGCAGGAGCTCGGCGGCGGCCGGCGGGCAGCCGTCGCCGCCGTCCTCGCAGCCGTCCTCGCAGCCGGCGGGGAGCGGCAGCGGTTCGGCGTGGGTGAGGTGGGGGCGGCTGAGCCGGGGGCGGAACCGGCCGGCCGCGGGGGCCTGCTCGGCCGGCCGGCACTCGGCCTCGCAGCGCGGCGGATCCTGGCTGCCGGGCACCGGGCCGAGCCACTCCTCGACCCGGGTGCCGTGGTCCACCGGCAGGATGTTCCCCCGGGCCAGGGCGACTCCGCCGAGCGGACGGCAGTCCGGGGCGGGGCCGAGGGTGGAGACGCAGAGCGGGAACGGCAGGGCGTCCCGCTCGCCCCAGCCGACCGTCAGCACGGGGGTGCGGCACACCGGGTCGTACCCCCGCCGCACCGAGGTGAGCCGGACGACGTGCCGATGCGTCGGGTCGGCGTCCCCCGGGCGTCCGGTGCGCGGGCCGAGGACCTCCTCCAGGAGCAGGAAGTCGCCTGGTTCCAGCCGCAGTTGCCGGGGCTCGGGGGCGTCGGTCAGGGTGACGGAGGTGGCACCGGTGGACAGCGAGCACTCGCCGTCGCCCCAGTCGTGGAACGGGATCGCGTTGTGCGCCGGGAAGAGCGGCAGGACGCCGTGCGGGTCCTCGGTCAGCGGCTCGAAGCCGTGGGCGCCGTCGAGGGCCTGCGGGGGCAGCTCCTCCCAGCGCAGCGGGTGCCCCGGGGGCGGTGCGCCGTCGAAGGCGGTGAACAGGGCGACCTCGTCGGCCCGCCAGGGCGGGGACGGCTCCTCGTGGACGGCGAGGTGGACGAAGGTCCGGGCGTTGCAGCCCTCGTGCAGCAGGTAGTCGACCAGCCGGGCGTGGCGGCGGACGGAGATCCGGCGGCGGGCGGTGCCGAGGTAGGCCTCGGTGGCCACCGCGTCCTGGTGGTAGCTGAGCAGGTCCGCGGTGTGGGCGAGGAGTTCGACCAGGGTGATGCCGAGGTCGGGGATGTGGCGTTCGCTCAGGCCCGGCACCAGCAGGCCCAGCCGGTCGAGGATCAGCCGGCGGAAGGAGGCGTAGTCCTTGGCCAGGTAGTCGAGGGCGGGCGCGGGCACGGCGGCCGGGGGGCAACCGGGCCCGGGCGGGCAGTCGGTGGCGGTTGGCCGGCCGGAGCAGAAGCCGAAGGGCGCCCGGTGGTGGCGGAGGTCGAAGCCGTGCAGCGGCCGGCGGCCCGGGTGTCCGTGCGGGCCGGGTTCGACCAGGGCCAGGTGGTAGGTGGTGGCGTCCCCCGCCCGGTCGAGGGTCACCTCCAGGCAGCCGTCCTCGTCCTCCTCGTGCGGCGGCCGGGCACGGACGCCGAGCACGTGGAGCCGACGGGCGCCGGGAGCCGTGTCGATCCTCAGGTGGTGGACCGTCAGGTCGGCCGGCACGGGGCCGAGCAGGGTGACGCAGAGGGCGACCGTGCCGTCCCCCGGGTCGGGGTCGGCGACCTCGATGCCGTCGATCCCGTTGAGGCCCCGGCGGACCAGCTGTTCGCGGCGGTGGTCGGCGGCACAGCACAGGCCGGCCGCACCGGGGGCGGCCGAAGGGCCCGGGTCGGCTGCGTACAGGTCGTGATCGTGCGGGGTCTGAGCGTGCGGGGTCTGCGTGTTCGCGGCCTGAGCGTGCAGGTCGGCGGTCATCGGGGCACCTCCCGGACGAAGCGGGCCTCGGCCTCCTGCCGGGTCCGGCGCACCACGTATCTGACGTCCACCGTCAGCACCGACTCCTCGGCGACGGCGTGCAGGTCCACCAGGTCGAGAACGTCGCCGAGCCAGCGCTGGACGGCGGCGCGGGCGGTGTACTCGACCGTGGCGGCGAGCTCGGGGCTGTTGGGGGCGAAGACCAGTTGGAGCAGCCCGCAGCCGAAGTCGGGCCGGTTGACCCGCTCGCCCGGCGTGGTGAACAGCAGCTGCTCCAACAGCTCGCCGACGTGCCGCCGGTAGTCCGCGGGCCGGGCCGTGCGCCCGCGCGCGTCGAAGCCGAACGGGAAGGCCACATCGACCCGTTCGGGCCCGCCCGCCGGGCTGCTCATGTGGCCACCACCCGCTGCTGCGCGGAGACCACGATCAGCGGCGCGCCGGTCGGCACGGCCGTCGCCACGCTGTCGAGGAGCAGCAGCGGCAGCCCGCCGCCCACCCGCACCCGCAGCGAGCCGGTCGTCCAGGGGGCCGTCACACAGGGCCCGTTGGCGGCGGGCGGCGGCGGCAGCGGGCAGCCCGCGACCACGTACGGCACCTGCTGGACACAGACCGGCAGGCCGCCGACCAGCACCCGCGGATAGCTGCTCGGCGGCGCCGCGCGCCCGCCGTGGGCGCACTGGACGACGGCGCCCTGGTGCAGAACCGGTCCCGGCATCGCTCTCTCCCTGACGTCCGTTCACTGCACGACTCACTGACGACTCACCGCACGACTCACTGCACGACGAGTGCGTTGAGGTTGACGAGGACCTGGTTGTTGCTGAGCACGACGCTGGCCCCCCGGCCGTTCTGGATGACGATCCCCTGGTCGTTGACGGTGATCGAGGCACCGCTGCGCGCCTTGAGCAGGATTCCGCCGGCCGCGCCGGGGGCGTCCGAGATGGCGAGGGTGTTCTGGCCCACGGTCTGCAGGACGATGCTCGGACTGGCCGGGACGCCCGCCTGGGCGAGCGCCGGCACCTCGGTCTCGGTGCCCCAGAACCCGCCGGTCCAGATCGGATGCTCCGGATCCCCCTGCTCGAACTCCATCCAGACCCCGGCCCCGATCGGCGGCACCGCCCAGAGGCCGCACTGCGGACCGGTCACGGGGAGACAGGGCAGCGCCCACGTGGTGGGGTACACGGCGGAGACGGCGGGGGCCAGGGCCAGGATACGGCCGGTCCGGAGCGGGTCCACGTTGTTGACGACGGTCGCCCGGTACTTGCCGTAGAAGCGCGGCCCGCCGCCGCCGTCCTGGTCGGCCGGGCCGCCGAGCGCGTCCCGGTAGTCGTTGTCGTCGGTCATGGTCATACCGGCACCACCGGGAGGGTCGAGACCAGTCCGTTCCGGACCAGGGTGAACTGCTGGGTGAAGGAGCCCCGTTCGAGCCGGTGGTCGACCGACTGGACGAAGTAGAGGCCGTCGAAGGCGGTGCCCGCGCCGCGGACGCCGACCAGCGCGCGCGGGCGCAGCACCTGCCCGTAGCGCTGCACGTCGAGGCTGCCCTCGGCCCTGACCGCGTCGGCCGCGGCGGAGGCCTCGGCCATCCCGAGCAGCACGGCCTCGGCGACGCCGAGCTTGGCCGCCTCCCGGAGGTGGCGGATCCGGTGCGGGACCGGCTGGAGGGCGCCGAGCGGGGGGTTCAGCGGCGAGACGTTCGGGACGGGCACCGGGATGACCGCCTTGGTCGCCGGGTGGTGGAGGAGGATGACCGGCAGGGTGGCCGACTCCGCGTCGTAACGGAAGGTGAGGGAGCGGACGTTGGTCTGGACGTCCATGTCGACGCTGAGCGCCGGCTGCGGCAGGCCGATCTTCGCCTGCGGCCCCCAGTAGGCGATGCTGGCGCCCGGGACGGGCCCGGGGATGTGGGCGAACACGTAGCCCGAGCGGGCGGCGAGCCGCCGCAGGTAGGCGAGATCGGTGCCCTGCTGCACCGGGATCCGCTCCAGCGGGTTGGGCACGTCGGCCACCAGCGCCGGCACCACCGCGGGGACCACGCCGAGGACGGCGTACTTGGCCAGCACGGCGAGCACCCGGGCCGCCACGGGCATGGCCGGGAACGGCGTGCCGGTGCCGTCGATCTTCTCCATCAGGGCGGTGAGGTCCATCCCGTGGACGGTCAGCACGGCGGGGGCGCCGTCCGTGCCCGGCGACAGGCCGACCGAGGTCAGCACCCCGTCGATCAGGACCTCGGGCAGGCTGCCGACCGTCACCGCGACCACCACCCGCAGCACCGGCGGCAGGCTCCCGCCGACCAGGAGGAAGACGGCGGGCAGCGGGGAGTCCTTCTCCAGCTCGAAGGTCAGCTCGAAGGCGCTCTGCCGGCCCGGCTCGGCGGTGCTGTGCACGGTGACGCCGGTCAGGGCGTCCAGCACGAACCGGGGCACCGGCAGGGGGACGGCGGGGCCGACCAGCAGGGTGAGGTGGACCGGTCCGCTAGGCATCGGCCGCCCCCGGCACGCCCTCGGGCAGCGTGACCCGCAGCCGGCGGCCGACCTCGGCGGTCAGCTCGGCCGGGTCCAGCACGCCGTTGGCATCGCAGAGCAGCCAGAACCGCTCCGGATCTCCCAGCTCCGCCGCCGCCAGGGTGTCCGGGCGCTCCCCCGCCGCGACGAGGTGCTCGCGCAGGGCGGCGAAGCGCTCCGGCTGCGGCACGAACCGCCGGGTGACGTAGCGCACCTGACGGCCCTCCAGCCAGACCGTCGCGAGCGGCAGCCCGCTGTAGCGGCTGGTCGCGGGGAAGGCCGGGGCCTGCGGCGGCTGCGGCAGGCCGCCGGGGAAGAGCTCGGGGAACGTCATGTCATGCCTCCGATACCGAACACCGCGAAGCCGGCCGAGCCGGCCCGGGCGGCCAGCGCCTCCAGTCGGCGCTGATGGGCGAGGTAGAGCCCGCCGGCCCGGTGGCCGAAGCCGACGTCGTTCACCGACAGGACGCGCATGCCGAGCCGCACCTTGGCCCGCAGCGGGTTGAGGGCCGGATCGAACGCCTCCTCCGTCACCGACAGCTCGGTGACCCGGACCGGCACGATCCGACTGGGGCTCCAGACGAAGACGGTGAGCGGCGCCTCCATCGGCAGGATCTCCAGCGAGCCCGCCGCGGCGGAGCGGTCGGCCGCGACGAGCTGGTCCACTCCCGGGTAGACCAGCAGCTCCAGCGCGGCCAGCTGCGGGTGCACCCCGACCTGCCCGGCGTCGGGGTAGGCGTCGGGGAACTCCAGCTGGTCGGCGGCGTCCAGCTCGGCCTCCACCGTGATGGACTCCACCGGCGGCGCCTTGAAGCGCAGCGGCTGGGACCGCCCGCTGCGGTCCTCGCCGGTGTCCTGGACCTGGAAGCTGCGGCTCAGGCTGTCGGGGTTGTACTGCAGGGCGATCATCCGCAGGACCGAGCCGGAGGCCGGGTCGAGCTCGACGATGCCGCCCCGCATCAGGTGCGGGGAGCGCGGGAATCCCGTCACCGCGCACCTCCCCCGGCGGCAAGGCCGGCGCCCAGCGCCCGGCCCGCGTCCCGGCCGAGCGCCGCCGCCCCTCCCGGGTCCAGCGGTCCGCCGCCCGGCACTCCGGCGCCCGGGACCCCGCCGTGCGGCAGCGCCACCGTCAGCCCGGTCGGGGGGCGTACCGACGCCCGGGCGAGGGGGCCGGCGAGGGATGGGGCGGGGCTCTGGGGCTGCGTCAGGGCGTTGGCCTGGGCGTGGGCCTGGCTCTGTGCCTGTGCCTGTGCCTGTGCCTGTGCCTGTGCCTGGGCCTGGGCCTGGGCCTGGGCCTGGGCCTGGGCCTCGCCGAGGGTTGCGGCCAGGGCCTCGGCCAGGGCCGACCGCAGCCGCTCGGCGCCGCCTGGTCCGAGCTGCACGCCCTCGACCACCAGGTGCTCGATGTGCACGATCACGTCCATGCCCGGCTCCCCTCTCCCCCGGCCGCCGGACCGGCCGCCGTCTGTGCGGACTCCCACCCGGGCTCCCACCCGGACTCCCACTCCAGGTCGAACTCGCTCTCGTCCAGGACGAGCCCGAGCTTGCGGCACTCCATCCGCAGGGCGGCCAGCACGGTCGGCATGTCGACGACCCGGCGGCCACCACTGCGGCCCCCGACCCCTGCCCCGACCCCGCCTGCGGCCGCGAAGGTGGCGTTCATCGCGATGTTGTGGATGCTGCCGCCGGCCAGTCCGAACCGGGCCAGCCGGGCGGGGTCGAGGTCGGTGGCGACCCCGGGGGCGAACGCCCGGCGCCAGATCGCCTCGCGCTCGGCCGGCCCGGGGAACGGGAAGTCCAGCACGAACCGC
Organism: Kitasatospora sp. NPDC048239; assembly: GCF_043202015.1. Lineage (NCBI taxonomy): Bacteria > Bacillati > Actinomycetota > Actinomycetes > Kitasatosporales > Streptomycetaceae > Kitasatospora > Kitasatospora sp. NPDC048239. The sequence goes on from NZ_JBICZP010000017.1 coordinate 106,851, forward strand.
AGCCGCCGGGTGAACGCCTGGTCGAGCGCGCCCTTCATGTTGGTCGCCAGGATCGCCAGCCCGCGGTACGCCTCCATCCGCTGCAGCAGATAGCCGACCTGCACGTTGGCGTAGCGGTCGTGGCTGTCCCGGACCTCGCTGCGCCGGCCGTACAGCGCGTCGGCCTCGTCGAAGAAGAGGATCGCCCCGCCGCGCTCGGCCGCGTCGAACAGCCGCCGCAGGTTCTTCTCGGTCTCGCCGATGTACTTGCTCATCACCGCCGAGAGGTCGATCCGGTACAGGTCCAGGCAGAGCTCGCGGGCGAGCACCTCCGCCGTCGTGGTCTTGCCGGTGCCGCTCTCCCCCGCGAACAGCGCGGTGATCCCGAGCCCCCGGGCCGTCCGCCGGGCGACGCCCCAGTCCTCGTAGACCACCGCGCGGTGGCGCACCTGGTCGCGGATCCGGTCGAGCTGCTCGGTGATCACCGCCGGCAGGACCAGGTCCTCCCGGCGGGCGCGGATCTCCAACCGCTGGGCCAGCAGGTCGAGCCGCGGTCTGGTCACCGCCAGGCAGGCGCCCCACACCCGGGAGCGCAGCTCCTCGGCCGACTCCGCCGACCCGGCCGACCCGGCCGCCGCGCCGGGGGCCTCGCCCGTGCCGGGGGCCGCGCCCGCCGTGCCGTCGGTGACCGCCAGCGCGGCCCGGCGAATGGCCACCGGGTCGAGGTCGAACTGGGCGGCCAGCTCACCCGCGAGCCGCTCCCCACCGGGCCCGAGCGCGGCCGCCCAGAAGGCCCGCTGCTCCGCCGTGGTCGGCCCGGCCACCTCGACCACCAGGGCGCCCGGGCCGAGGTGCGGCCACGCCTCGCGGCTGTCCAGGAAGACCGGTCCGTGCAGCTGCGCCAGCAGCCGGGTGACGACGGCCGACGCCTCCGGGCCGGTCTCGGCCGCCTCGTCGCCCGCGGCCAGGTAGAGGGCCAGCGGCGCGAGCAGCGTCTCGCGCTCCCACAGGCGTGCGGTGAGGGCCGCGGCGCCGGCCTGGACCGGCAGCGCCGCCACCGGGACGCGGACCAGGACCCGCCCCAGCCCGGCCGCGATCTCACCCGCCAGCAGTTGCTTGCTGACCGTGTCCGGGCCCACCAGGTTGACCGTCGGCGGGCGGCCGTCACCCGCCGTCCGGACCAGGCCGGAGCGCAGCGTGTGCGCCGCCGCGCGCTGCGAGGCGCTGGGCCGCACGGCGGCGGTCCCGTCGCCGTCGCCGTCTCCCTCGCCTTCGCCCTCGCCGGTGTCCAGGGGGAGGACCGTCTCGGCCAGCCGCTCGTCCAGGTGACCGAGGCCCTTGAGGTAGTTGACCACCCGTTCGTCCGCGCGCAGCACCCGGGCGGTGAGGCCTCCGGTGCCCTCCAGGGTCACGAGGTGCAGGCGGCGCAGCGGCCGCTCCGGGGAGAGCGCCTCCCAGGCCGGCTGGTCGAACAGGCGCAGGGCGAGGCCGAAGGTCGGACCGGGCTGTCGGCCGCCGGCTCCGGCCGCCTCGCTGAGCGCGTCCACCGCCGGGTCGAACTCGCGGGCCGCGGCGAGCAGCAGGACGTCCCGCTCGAAGGCGGTCAGCCCCAGCCTCCGGGCGAGCTCCTCATGGGCCGGGCAGACCGCCTCGGCCGCCGCATCCCGGGCCGCGGCGGCCAGGGCGAGCTCGTGGGCGACGGCGGTGTGGGCGCCGGTGTGGGCGCTGTCCGGGGCCCTCCCCGCGGGGGTGCCGTGCGGGGTGGGACCGGCGGGCGGTACGGCGCGGGGGCGGCGGCCGAACAACCCGCGGGCGCCGGCCCGGCCTGGGCCGGGCCGCGGCGGGGGCAAGGGCGGGGTGCGGGGCGGCGGTGCCGCGCCCTGCTCCGGGCGGGTCTGCTCCTGCTGCGGGCGGCCCGCCTGCGGGCGGCCGGGTTCGGCAAGGCCCGGTTCGGCGAGGTCCCGCAGGCGCAGGCGCAGCCAGTGCAGGGCCGCGCCGAGGTAGGCGTTGTTGCCCTCCTCCCAGCTCGCGGCGGCGGCAGCCTCCGCCGTCTCCGCCGTCTCCTCGGTCTCCCAGGGGTCGCCGTTCGTTCCGGTCATGGCAGCACCACCTGTTGGGCGGGGTCGAAGGCCGTCGGCAACGGCTTCGTCTGGTCCGCAGCCGGCTCGGACAGCGGAACGGAGTCGATCCCGTCCACCCGCAGCCGCAGGGTGAGCGGCGTCCGCGCGGGCAGCGTGCGCGGCACGTCGAAGGAGGGGACGGCACCGGGCCGGACGGGGGCCGTGGGCCGCAGTTGCGCACCGCCGACGAGCAGCAGGACGGGCTGGTCCTTCACGAGCAGGCGGTCGCAGGGCACCCTGACCCGCACGGTCGTGGCGCCCACCGCCCCGAGGGCCGGTGGGCCCAGCCGGACGGCGACCGCCAGCGGCAGGGAGTTGCTGGTGATCACCGGACCCTCGGGCGGCCCGATCGCCAGGGTCACGGTGGCGACCCCGGCGGGCAGCGCGGGCGGGACCGGCAGCAGCACCCGCTCGGCCGTGGAGCCCGCGGCGGCGTCCGCCCAGAGCGGCGCGGGCAGCCGCGGGTGGTCGAACCTGGCCCGGACCCGCCCGCCCGCCAGCCCCGCGCCGTCGACCGCCAACCCGTCCCCCGTCCGGGCCGGGAAGGAGGGGTTGCCGCGCCAGGCGGACACGGTGAGCCTGTCGACCCTGGGCGCCGCGCCGACGGACACCGGCACGCCCTGGTCCTGGCCGAGGGCGTCCAGGGGCAGCCGACCGCGTCGCAGCACCGGGAGCGGGGCGTCGGCCGGCGTCAGCGCGTCGATCAGCACGACGGACGCCCGGTACGCCACCGAGAGCCGGTAGTTGGTCTGGAAGCCCGACCAGAGCTTGGACTGCTCGTCGATGCCGAGGTGGACCGGCGTCAGTCGGACCCGCTCCGGCTGCAGGTGCACCCCGGCCGCGGCGAGGACGCCCGAGAGCTTTGCGCGGGTCAGCACCGCGCCGTCGTGCAGCAGTTGCATGGCCTCGCCGAGCAGGCGGTGGGCGGGTGCCTCGTCCTGGGTGTCGCCGTACGCCGTCAGCAGGTAGGACAGGTCGAGGGCGAGCGGGGGGTGCAGGGCGCCGCCGGCGGACCGCGCGGGCGGTTCGAGGTTGCGCCAGGCCGGGTTGGGCGCGACGTCGTAGAGGAAGAGGTTGAGCTGCGCCCCGCCCGTGCCCGCTTCCCTGGCCTGGTCCGGCGGACGCGCGGTGACCTGCGCGGCCACCTGGCCGAGCAGGGAGCGGAGGGTCTGGGTGACGGCTTCGATGGCGCGCCCGGTACTCATCCCCGCTCCCTCGCGCGTCGCCGGAGGTACTGGTCGAGGGTGGTCACGGCAGGCTCCTCGGAGCGGACCCGCTCGGGCCCGGTCGGCCCGGCGGGGACGGCGCGCACCTCGACCCGGCCGATGGTGACGTGGACGACCGGGGCCGGCGCGGACGGGCGGCCGCGACGGGTCTGCGGCATCGGCCACTCGGACCGCCCGACCCCGTCGAGGGGCTCGGTGGAGTCGGCGAAATCGGCGATCGGCGACGGCTCCTCGGGCAGCACGGACCGGTCCCCCGCGGGGCGGGGCGGGAACCACGCGCCGTCCGGGTCGGTGAGGCCGTCGGGGGCGGCGAGGGCATCCCGCTCGGCGCGGTCGGCCGCGGGCCCGGTGGCCGGGCGGCCCTCGGCGGTGGGCGGCGCCTGCCCGGGCCCGGACGGGGCGAACGCCCCGTCCGGCGCGGCGCCGGCCGCTGCCGCCAGGCCCTGCCAGGCGGCAGCCGAGGGCTCCTCGGCCGGCCCGGCGGGCCCGGTCCGTGCCGAGCTCTTCCGTGTCGGGGTGGGCCGTGCCGAGGTGGACCGCGGCCATCCGAGGTCCGCCGACGGGCCGGTGCCAGCCGCCTCCCCGGCCGGTGCACCGCGCAGCCGGGCGCCCTCCGACCCGGCGGTCTGGTCCGGGCGACCTGCCGGAGGGCCTGTCGGCGCGGGCGGGGCGGCGGGCCACCGAGCGGCGCCGGCCGGCCGGGCACTCCACGGTGGCGCGGGATCGGGGTACTGGTCCGCGCCACCGGGGCTTCCGTCCGGCGCGGCGCCGCCGTCCTCGCGCAGCCGCTCGAACCGCGAGACCGGACGCGGCCGCAGCCGCCCCGGCTCGCTCACGCCCTCCGCACGGGCGGCGATCCGGGCCAGGAAGCCGCCCGCTCCGGCGGTGGGCGGCGCGGTCCGCCCCGGCTGCTCGCTCATGCCCTCACCAGGTCCAGATAGCGGCGGCGCCGGATCCGGCCGAGCGCCAGGATGTCGGACTCGCGCCAGCCGTACGCCCGGGCGAGGACGTCCACCTCGCCCAGCGTGTGCAGCGCCAGCCGTTCGACCTCGGCCCAGAGGAAGGCCCCGAGGTCGAACGGTGCCCACCACTGCGTGTCACAGGCAGGGCAGTCGAGCCCGAGCAGCGGCTCGGCGTGCGGGTCGGCGGCCGCCAGGGCCTCCTCCACCGAGGCGCGGACGCCCGCGGGCAGCTCCCCGGCCGGTACCGCCTCGCCGGGTGCACCTGGTTCACCGGGTGCACCGGGCTCGCCGGGTTCACCTGGTTCACCGAGTCGGACGGCCCCGGTGACGCAGCGCGCCAGCAGCGCCGAAGCGGGGTCGGCGCTGCCCAGAACGGCGAGGAGATCCCCGGTGGTGACGGGACGGCAGCGGACCTCGTGCCCCTCGGCCGTGATGCTCAACTCCGCGCCAGACTCCCAGCCGACGACCGCGCCCACGTCAGGCCCGCCCGAGCCGGCCGACCCGCCCGACCCGCTCCCGGACAGCAGGCTCAGCTGAAAGCCCACCTCCACCAGCCCCGCGCAGGACGGACAGGAGGCCACCGCCTCCACCGCGTCCCCGACCAGCGAGCGGCGCAACCCGGCCAGCCGGGCGGTGAACCGGCCGAGCGGCTCGGCGGCCAGCCGCTCCCAGCCGTGGTCCGGCCAGACCGCGGCCAGCAGGGCGAGCGGCCGCCCGACCGGGGCGAGCGCGCTCGCCCGCTCCCAGGTGTCGAGCAGCAACCGGTCGGCCAGTGGACGCGGACCGGCGCCGTCCCACCGCGGCGCGCCCGATTCCGTACCCGAGTCGGTCACACCCTCACCCCTGTTCCTGGGGTTCGGGGATCTCGGTGTCGCGCTCCCAGCCCTCGTTCTCCAGCTTGAGGTGCTGGATGGCCACGGCGTTGGCGTTGGCGTCGAGGTCCGGCAGGGCCTGGTACTCGGACACCCAGCAGCGGTACACCTTGTAGGCGAGGACCAGCTGCCCGGCCTCGTTGTACAGCTCGATGGTGACGTCCTTGCGGAAGCTCTTCAGCGCGGACTCGGCACCGACCGAGCCGTAGTTCCAGACCTTGTCGGCCCACTGCTCGAACTCCGGGTCGTGGGTGACACCCCGCTCCAGGGTGATCGCCTCGTACTCGGTGCGGCCCGGGGACTTCCGGCTGCTCGACGGGTCGCCGCCCTCGCGGTGCCTGACCACCTCGGTGGTGCGTTTCAGCCCGCTGACCTTGCTGACGCCGAGGACGTACCGGCCGTCCCAGCGCACTCGGAACTTGAAGTTCTTGTAGGGGTCGAACCGCTGGGTGTTCACGGTGAACTGGGCCATGTCGTCTGCGCTTCCTCGTCGTGTCCCGGTCGATCTGCCGGTCGTTTCCGCCCGGCCGTCTGTCCCCGCCCGGTCAGGACGGGAGTTGCTCCGACAGCTGCTGCACCTGCACCACCACGAACTCCGCCGGCTTCAACGGCGCGAACCCCACCCGGATGTTCACCACCCCCAGATCCCGATCCGCCTGCGTCGTCGTCTCCGCATCACACTTCACGAAATACGCCTCCCGCGGCGACCGCCCCTGCAAAGCCCCCTGACGGAACAACTGCTGCATGAACGCCCCCACGTTCAACCGCACCTCCGCCCACAACGACTCACCATTCGGCTCGAACACCACCCACCGCGTCCCCCGAAACAAACTCTCCTCGACGAACAACGCCAACCGCCGAACCGGCAGATACTTCCACTCCGAACCCAACACATCCGCACCCGCCAACGTCCGCGCCCCCCACACCACCCGACCCGCCACCGGAAAAGACCGCAGACAATTCACCCCCAACGGATTCAACAAACCGTTCTCACCATCCGACAACCGCACCGACAGATCCGACACCCCCACCAGACCCGCCTCCAACCCCGCCGCCGCCTTCCACACCCCACGCACCCCGTCCGTCCGCGCCAACACCCCCGCCACCGCACCACACGGCACGAAGGAGTCCAGCGCGTCGGCCTTGAACGGGTTCGGTTGGCGCAGCCGGGGGAAGTAGACCGCCGCATCGGGCCCGCGCCCGCCGAGTTGGTCGGCCTCCGCGCGAAAGCCCGTGCGCGCAGCCTCCGCCGTCGTCCAGCCGGACGGCGGGTCGACGAGGAGCACCGCCCGGCGGCGCCTGCAGTAGGCGGCGGCCCGGTCGAAGACCACCGGTTCGACGTCCGCACCGCTCAGCCGGTACGGCGGGATGCAGAGCAGGTTGAACAGGTCGGCCCGGTCGAGCAGCCGCTCGTACTGGCCGATGACCTCCTCGGTGTCGGGCAGGTCGGCGCTGTCCGCCCCGCCGAGGCCGGCGGCCGCCGCTGCGGCTTTGGCCTTCGCCTCGGCCAGGGCGGTACGCAGGTCCTCCACCGCGGCGCCGGCCCGCGCCTCGTGCGCGGTCTTCCCGTCAACCGGCTGGTCGTCCGAGACCTGCTCGTCGACGGCGGACGCCCGTGCGGGCCCGTCGACGGCCTCCTTCAGCGCGGCCGCGGCCGCGACGACCGCGGCATCCGCCCGGCCCGCCGCGTCCTGCCAGGCCCCGGCGGTGGCCGGCGGATCCGGGCGGACGCGGGTGCCGCCGGGGGGCGGCGGCGCCAGCGGGTCGACGGCCCAGCGCACCAGGGAGGACTCCCGCTCCAGGACGGTGCGCACGCAGCGGGGGTGGTCGGAGTAGAGGGACACCCCGGCGTACCGCTCCGTCCGCCCGGTGCCCTGGTCCAGGACGACGAGGGTGAAGAGCTCTCCGGGCGGCGCCCCGGTGAGATCCACCCGGGCCCGCAGGCCGTTGCCCCAGGCGCCGGGCGAGACCGCCTTCAGGGATACCTGCCGAACCCCGCTGCCGATCGTGAGCCGGGCGTGGCCGGTGCCGTCCGCCGGGTGGTAGAGCCGGCAGATCACGGCCTGGCCGCCGCCGTTGAGGAAGAAGTCCCGGACCGCGAAGCCCAGCAGGCTGCCGGCCCAGAGCCCGCCGAACTCGCGGACGAAGCCGTCGAACCCGGTGACGGCGACCGGCTGGTCGACGCTGCCCCGGGCGGCCCGGCCCACGAAGGCGGCGATGGACGTGGCCACTCCGGTGACGGTGTGGACACCGCTCGGGATCTCCTCGATGTAGACGCCCGGCTGGGCGAGCTGCTCAGGCACGGCCCCTCCTGTTCCGCTGGTCACCCGCCCGGTCAGGACGGGAGTTGCTCCGACAGCTGCTGCACCTGCACCACCACGAACTCCGCCGGCTTCAACGGCGCGAACCCCACCCGGATGTTCACCACCCCCAGATCCCGATCCGCCTGCGTCGTCGTCTCCGCATCACACTTCACGAAATACGCCTCCCGCGGCGACCGCCCCTGCAAAGCCCCCTGACGGAACAACTGCTGCATGAACGCCCCCACGTTCAACCGCACCTCCGCCCACAACGACTCACCATTCGGCTCGAACACCACCCACCGCGTCCCCCGAAACAAACTCTCCTCGACGAACAACGCCAACCGCCGAACCGGCAGATACTTCCACTCCGAACCCAACACATCCGCACCCGCCAACGTCCGCGCCCCCCACACCACCCGACCCGCCACCGGAAAAGACCGCAGACAATTCACCCCCAACGGATTCAACAAACCGTTCTCACCATCCGACAACCGCACCGACAGATCCGACACCCCCACCAGACCCGCCTCCAACCCCGCCGCCGCCTTCCACACCCCACGCACCCCGTCCGTCCGCGCCAACACCCCCGCCACCGCACCACACGGCACGAAGTCGGTGATCAGACCGCCCTGTTCGGGATCGGGCCGACGCAGCATCGGGAAGTAGACGGCGGCGTTCTCACGCGGGCCGTCGATCTGGTCCAGCCACTGCTCAGGCGGCAGGCCCCCGATCCTCCAGTCACGGCGCGGGTCGACCAGCAGGATCGACCGGCGGCGTTTGCAGTACGCCAGCGCTGCGGAGATCAGGCCGGGCTCCAGGTCGGTGCCGTCGCGCCGGTGCGGCGGGATGCAGAGCAGGTTGAAGACGTCCAGGTGGTCGAGCGCGTAGAGGCCCTTCTGTGCGGCCTCGGCGCCGTTCCCCAGGAAGTCGGCGGCGGTGAGGGCGCCGCCGTCGCTCACCGCCGCCCGGGCGTCGTCCACCGCCTTGCGCAGGGCGAGTTCGGCGGCGTCCAGCTGTGGCTTCTTCGTCCCGTCCTGCTGGTAGGCCTCCCGTGCGAGTCTGACGGCCTCCTCGGCTGCGCCCAGGGCGTCGAGGCGCTTCGCCGGGTCGATCGGGCCCGGATCGCCGACCACCCGCACCAGGGTGGAGCCGGCCTCCAGCACGGTCTTCACGTTCCGGGCGTTGACCGCGCCGGAGAGGTTGTGGAAGCTCTCCGTCCGCCCACCGGGGGATGACTCACGAATCGTCAGGTTGAACAGCGAGGACCGGTCGACGCCGAGTTCGTCCGCGACGGCCTGGCTGGTGTCGAGCTGGTCGACCTCCGCCCGGAGCGCGACGCCCCACGACCCGGGCTCCACGGCCTCCAGGGTGAGTCCGCCGACCGCCAGCCTGGCCGAGGTCGTGCCCGCGGAGGCCAGCCGGACGATCTCGGCCCGACCGCCGCCGTTGGCGAAGAAGTCCTGGACCGCGTAGCCCAGCGGACTCTCGCTCCAGAGCCCGCCGAAGCGCCTGGTGAACTCCTCGAAGCCGAAGACCGTGGTCGGAACGTCCCGTGGACCGCGCCGCGCCCGGCCGATGAAGGCGGTGATGGACGTGGGCACGCCGGTGATCGTCCGTACGCCGCTCGGGATCTCCTCGACGTACACGCCCGGGTAAGTGAGTTGGGGGCCCATCTCCGCCTCCTCTGCCATCGGATGGGGCTCAGCCTGGCAGAGCGGATGTCACCACCGCGTCACCGATCCATCACCAGAGGTGACCGGCGGGTGGCTCGTTCGGGCGGTTTGAACCCGCCCCAACCGTTCCCGGGCGGACCGTTCCCGCCCCCGACCGTTCCCGACATGGCCCGACCCCGCCCCCGACCGTTCCCGACATGGCCCGACCCCGCCCCCGACCGTTCCCGACATGGCCCGACCCCGCCCCGGCCGGCCCTCCTACGGGACGGCCGGCGGATCCACCTGGTCCAGCAGGGCCCGCAGCAGGGGTGACGGGTCGACGCCCAACTCCCTTCGCAGGACCACCCGGCAGGCGTCGAACTGCCGGACGGCCTCGCCCAGGTTCCGCTCGGCCAGGTGGACCCGGATCACCGCCCGGTGCGCGCTCTCCCTGGTCGGCTCAAGCTGCACGACCCGCAGGGCGGTGTCCAGCGCCTCGGCGTACCGCCCCTCCTCCACCAACCGCCCGGAGACCGTCTCCAGGGCGTGCAGTTGGAGCTGGCGCAGCCGTTCGCGCTCGGCCAGCGCCCAGTCCTCGTACCAGCCGGGGAGCAGATCCCCCACGGGCTCGATCGGGGCTGGCCGCGGGGCGTCGGCGGCGTCCGGGGCGTCGAGCAGCCGGCGGGCGGCGCGTACCCAGGTGCTGACGTCCACGTCGACCCCGGCCGCGAGGGCGAGCCGGCCGCGGCACTCGACGATCGTCCGGCCGGTGCGCTGGAGCCGCCACAGGGTGGTGCGCAGCCGGCCGCTCGCCTGCTGCTCGGACGCCTCGGGCCAGAGGATTCCGGCGGCCTGGCCCCGGGTGGCCGCCACCCGCAGGGCGAGCAGCGCGACGAGGCGCTGGCTGTTCAGCGGGAGGACCAGCCGCTCCGGGCCGCAGCACAGCTCGAAGCCGCCGAACAGGCGTAGTTGAAGGCGTTCGGGCCGTCTGGGCGGCGGTCCGCCCTCCGTCGCCGGCTCGGTCGCGGACCTGGACTCGACCACGCGCGCCTCCTCTGCTCGCCCCCTGCGCCCCCGTGTCTGCACGAACAGACAGCTGATGCGCGGATCGCGCCCCGGGCAACCCCGGTGCCCGGCAGATCAATCCTTACGGGTGACCGGGCGGCACGGGCGGTCGACGGCAGCGCGGTCGAGGAGCAGTGGAAGGGCGCTCAACGGCCACTCCCGTGCGGCCGGCCCGGCGCCGGCTCACCAGCCGCGGGCGGCGGCGAGGGTGCCGCGGCCGGTGCGCAGCCGGGTGACCAGGGCCCGGCGCAGCTCGCGGTCGTGGTCGGTCTCCACCGGGAGGTCGAGCTGCACGATGTCCACCCCCGCCGAGCGCAGCAGCCCGATCCGGGAGGCCACGGTGGCGGGCGAGCCGGCGTAGGCGGCGGTGAGCGAGCGGCGGATGTACGCGGCGACCTGGTCCGCCCCGTGGCGCGGGTCCGAGCGGCCGCGCTCGCGGTCCCGGTCGAGCTGGACGGCCTCCGCCCAGCGGCCGCCGCCGGGGCCCGAGGTGAGCCGCAGGGCGTCGTGCCGCAGCCGGCGGACGCGTTCGCGGGCCTCCTCGTCGGTGTCGGCGAGGACGACGGTGACGTGCCGCCAGATCCGCAGGGTGCGGCCGTGGGCCGCGGCGGCGGCCCGGACCTCGGCGATCCGGCGGCGGGTGTCGGGCAGCGGCAGCGGTCCGACGGCGTACACCTCGGCGTAGCGGGCGGCGAGGTCGAGGCCCTGCGGGGAGGAGCCGCCGAAGGAGAGCAGTTCGCCGCCGGGGCGCGGGCGCAGGCCGGGGCGGGCGGCGTGCACGGTGTAGAACTCGCCCTTGTGGTCGATGTCCTGGCCGGTGGCCAGGTAGCGGGTGAAGACCTCCAGGTACTCGTCGGCCCGGCGGTAGCGCTCCTCCTTGTCGAGCCGGTCGCCGTCGCGGGCGGTGTCGAGGTCGCTGGAGCCGACGATGACGTGGGCCGCCGCCCGCCCGCCGGAGAGCCGGTCCAGGGTGGCGAGCGAGCGGGCGGCGACGGTGGGCGCGGTGGTGCCGACCCGGTGGGCGACGGCGATCCGCAGCCGGCTGGTGGCGGCCAGGGCCCAGCCGGCCACCAGCCACGGGTCGGGCCAGGAGCTGGACTGCACCACGAGGGCGCTGTCCAGTCCGTCCTCCTCGTTCTCCCGCGCGGTGCGGGCCACGTGGGCGGGGTCGGCGGTGCGGTCCCGCAGGTCGGGGGCCCAGCGCAGCGCCTGGCGTTCCTGCGGGGTGCGGCCCGGCACGGCGGCGGCGCGGACCCCGCCGCGGATCTCGAGTTCCATGGGTGCCTCGCAAGGTGACGTGGAGGGTCGGTGGCGACCACCCGGCGTGATCCGAAAGAGAGGACCTAGAGTGCGGCCGGGCCGAGCCGGGCCAGGGTGTCGAGCAGCCGGGAGCGGCTGACGAAGACCTCGGGCGGCAGGGAGATGTACAGCTGGATGGTGGTGACGCCGGGCCGGTGGTAGGCGAGGATCCGCTCGCGGCACTCCTCGGGGGAGCCGCTGACGAACAGTCCGTCGACCACCTCGTCCGGCAGGGCCTTCTGGGCGCCCTCCGGATCGCCGGCCGCCCAGCGCTGGTGGGTCTCGGCGAGCAGGTCGCCGTGGCCCAGCCATTCGTGGAACTTCCGGTACGGCTCGCGGTTCAGGATCCAGGCGAGGAAGGGCCGGCTGGCCCGGTGCGCGTAGTCGGTGTCCTCGGTCGGGCAGACGAACACCTTGACCACCAGTTCCTTGCCGGGCGGCTGCGGGCCCACGGCGTCCAGGATCTTCGGCACGTCCTGCGGGAACAGCAGGTTGGTGATGGCACCGTCGCCCTCGGTGAAGCCGAGCCGCAGCATGTTGGGGCGCAGGGCGCCGAGGATGACCTTGACCGGGTCGGCGGGCGGGTGCGGCAGCCGGTAGCCGCTGATCGAGAAGGTGTCGAAGTCGCCGGAGACGTGTTCGCCGCGCAGCGCCCGGGTGACGAAGCGCAGCACGTCCCTGGTGCGCTTGAACGGCTCGTCGAACGGGATCCCGTTGATGTCGGTGACGTGCGCCGGCACCGAGGCTCCGATGCCCAGCAGCAGCCTTCCGGGGGCGAGTTGGGCCAGCGTCGCGGCGGTCTGGGCGAGCACGGCCGGGCCGCGGGTGTGCACCGGGACGATGCCGGTGCCGATCCGCAGGCTCGGCGACCAGGCGGCGGTGGCGGCGAGCGGGGTGAAGGCGTCGGTGCCGCCGCCCTCGGCGCTCCAGACGTCGGTGTAGCCGAGGTCGGGGAGCCGTTCGACGAGGAACCGGTGCCGGTCGATGGTCAGGCCCGGCAGCGGGAGGGTGACGCCCCACTTCGGCGGTTCGGCGGGCGGCGCGGTCGCCGCGACGGCCTGGGTGCGGTGGTGCGGCTGGTGCGGGGCGGTCATGGGAATGGCCGTCCTTCCTGTGGTGCCTTGGGTGCGGTGCGTGCGCCGCCCGGTCGGGGCCGGGTGGCGGGCGGGCTACCTGCCGACCCGGACGGTGGTCAGGTCGAGGAACCAGGACTGCGGCTGGACCAGGCCCTGGACCTTGGGCGACAGGGCCCGCGGGTTGCGGTCGTTGACCACGAAGAGCCAGGGCGCGTCCTGGCTGACCAGGGAGAGCGCCTTGCGGTAGCCCGCCTGCCGGCCGGCCTGGTCGGCCGATGCGGCGGAGGAGGCGAGCAGCTCGTCCACCTGCGGGTTGGCGTAGTGGCCGGTCCAGAACGGGCTCTTGGAGCCGATGAACAGCGGCAGCAGCGCCTCGGACTGGAACAGCGTGGTGGACTGGGCGATGGCGTCCGAGCCGAGCGCGACCTGGCCCTTGGCCTCGGCGCCGATCAGGGTCGTCCAGTCGGTGGTGCGCAGCTCGACCTTGATGCCGACGGCGGCGAGGTCGCGCTGGAGGGCCTCGGCGATCGGCACCGGCAGCAGGTTGCCGGAGCCGCCGGTCGGCACCGTGACGGAGGTGGCGAAGCCGTTCGGGAGGCCGGCCTCGGCGAGCAGCTGCCTGGCCTTGGCCGGGTCGTAGGAGTAGAGGTCGCCGGCCGGGTCGTAGGCGGCGGTGGCCCGCGGCGCGGCCTGGTAGGCGGGGTCGGCGGTGCCGTGCAGCAGCTTCTCGGCGATGGCCTTGCGGTCGATCGCGAAGTTGGCGGCCCGGCGGACCTGCGGGTTGTTCCAGGGCGCCTTGGCGGTGTCCAGGATCCAGTACCAGAGGTGGTCGTAGCTGTTGCTCGCGATCCGGACGCCGTCGGCCTTGAGGCTGTCGATGTCGTCGGGGTTGGGGTACTCGATCCAGTTGACCCCGCCGGAGCGCAGCGCGGCGGTGCGGGCCGCGGCGTCCGGGAGCGCCTTGATCACCAGCTTGTCGAGCTTGGGGGCGCCCCGCCAGTAGGTCTTGTTGGCGACCAGGTCGATCTCCTGGCCGTCGGTCTGCGAGGCGAAGGCGAACGGCCCGGTGCCGACCGGGTGCTGGGAGAAGTCGGCGGAGCCGGTCCGGCGCACCGCGGTGGGGCTGGCGATCAGGACGTGGGCGAGGTCCTCGGGGAAGTGGCCGTTGGGCTCCTTGGTGACCAGTTCGACGTGGTCCTCGTCGGTCTTGCGGTACGAGGTGATGCCGCCCGCGTACTCCTTGGCGGCGGCGCCGAGCGCGTCGGTGTACTCGGGGCTGTTCCGGTCCAGGTAGCGGGCCAGGTTGAAGAGCACGGCGTCGGCGTCGAACGGGGTGCCGTCCTGGAAGGTGACGCCCTTGCGGAGGGTGAAGGTCCACGTCCTGGCGTCGGCGGCGACCTCCCAGGAGGTGGCGAGGGCGCCGGTGACCACCGGCGGCCGGTCGGTGTCCTTGAGGAGTTCGTAGCGGGTGAGGCCCTCGTAGATCTGGAAGCCGACCAGGCGCTTGCCCTCGAAGCCGGCGCCGCCGATCACGGTGTCGGGGTTGGGCAGCCTGCCGGTGGCACCGATCACCAGGGTGCCGCCGCGCTCGTCGCCGCCCGCGCCCGCGGCGCCGCTGCCGTCGGTGCCGGAGGCGCAGCCGGCGGCCGTGAGCAGGACGGCGGCGGCCGACAGCGCGGCGGCTCTGGAGCGGATGCGGGCGTTGTGCCTCATGGGGTCCTCGTTCGTCTGGAGAGCTGGAGAGTGCAGGTGAGAAGGGTGCGGGTGGTTCAGGTGCCCGGGGTGCGGCCGGTGGCGGCTTCGAGCAGCGCCCGGGTGTACGGGTGGGCGGGGGCGTCCCAGAGCTCGGCGGCCGGGCCCTCCTCCAGCACCCGGCCGTGCCGCAGGACCAGCACCCGGTGGGCCAGGTGCCGGACCACGGCGAGGTCGTGGGAGATGAACAGGTAGGCCAGGCCGGTGCGTTGCTGGAGTTCGGTGAGCAGGTCGAGCAGCCGGGCCTGGACGCTGCGGTCCAGCGCGGAGGTCGGTTCGTCGCAGACCACCAGGTCGGGGCCGGTGGCCAGGGCCCGCGCCACGGCGACCCGCTGGAGCTGCCCGCCGGACAGCTCGCGGGGGTAGCGGTCCGCCAGGCCCGGGGCGAGGCCGACCTGTTCGAAGAGGCGGGCGACGGCCGCCGGCCGGTCGCGGCGGAGGGTGCCGTGCAGGCGCAGCGCGAAGGCGACCGCCTCGCCGGCCCGCAGACCGGGGTTGAGCGAGCCGCGCGGGTGCTGCGGCACGAACTGGAGCCGGCCGCGGACGGCGCGGTCGGCGCGTCCGCGCAGCCGGGACGGGTCGCGGCCGGCGAAGCGCACGGTGCCCGCGTCGGGGGTCAGCAGGCCGAGGGCGAGCCGGGCCAGGGTGGACTTGCCGGAGCCGGACTCGCCGACCAGGCCGACGGTCTCGCCCGGTGCGACGGTCAGGCTGACGCCGTCCAGGGCGGTCCGGTCGCGGTAGCGCTTGACCGCGCCGTCGACGGTGAGCAGCGCGGGCTGTTCCCCGAGGGTCGACGGATCGCCCGTCAGCGGCGTGCCCGTCATCGGCGTGCTCCCGGTTCGGCGGCGACCAGGGCCGCGGTGAAGGCGTGGTCCGGGTCGGCGAGGACCCGCTCGGCCGGGCCGTGCTCGACGACCCGCCCGGCCCGCATCACCGCGACCGTCCCGCCGACCCGCCGGGCGGCCGCGAGGTCGTGGGTGACCAGCAGCAGCGCGATGCCGCAGTCGGCGCGCAGGGTGGCGAAGAGGTCCAGGATGCGGCCTCGGACCAGGGCGTCCAGGGCGGTGGTCGGCTCGTCGGCGATCAGCAGCCCGGGCCCGCAGCAGACCGCGAGGGCGATCGCGGCCCGCTGGCGCAGCCCGCCGGAGAGCTCGTGCGGGTAGGCGCGGGCGATCCGCTCCGGGTCGGGGATGCCGGCGGTGGCGAGCAGCTTCGGCACGGCCTCGCGAGCCGACCGGCGACCGTCGGCGACCCGGTGGCGGCGCAGCACCTCGGCGAGCTGGGGGCCGATCCGGCGCAGCGGGTCGAGCGAGGCCGTCGGGTCCTGCGGCACGTACCCGATCCGGCGGCCGCGGATCGCGGACCGCTCCCGTTCGCCGAGGGCCCCCAGGTCGGCGCCCTCCAGCCGGACCGCGCCGGTGACCAGGGCGCCCCGGCCGGGCAGGCCGAGCAGGGTGCGGGCGACGGTGGTCTTGCCGCTGCCGGACTCGCCGAGCAGTACCAGCGCGCCGCCCGCGCCGAGGGTGAGCGACACCCCGTCCACCGCCCGCACCCCGCCGGGGTACTCGACGGTGAGGTCCTCGACCTCCAGCAGTGCGCTCATCGGACGGCCTCCGGGAGGTGGGCGGCCTCCGGGAGGCGGGCGGCCGCCGGAAGGTGGGCGGCGCCGTCCCCGATGCGGGTGCGCAGGGCCTCGCCGAGGGTGTTGAAGACGACCGAGACCAGCAGGATGGCGAGGCCGGGCAGGACGGCCACCCAGGGGTGGGTGAGGAGGGCGGGCCGCAGCTCGTCGAGCATGGCGCCCCACTCGGCGGTGGGCGGGGCGACGCCGAGGCCGAGGAAGGAGAGGCCGGCGGCGTACACGATGGAGAGCCCGACCAGCGAGGAGGCGTACACCAGCACCACGGGCGCCACCACCGGCAGGACCTGGCGCAGGACGAGCGCGCCCCAGCTGGCGCCGCTCACCCGGGCGGCCTCCAGGTACTCGGCGGTGCGGATCCGCCGCGTCTCGGTGAACGCCACCCGGGCGACCGCCGGGGTGAGCACCACCGACAGCGCGAGGACGGTCGCGCCGAGGCCGGGCCGCAACAGGGTGGCGACGGCGATCGCCAGCAGTACCCCGGGGAAGGCGTAGAGCACGTCCAGCGAGCGCAGCAGGGCCTGTTCGGTGAACCGGCTGCCGAGGCCGGCCGCGATGCCGAGCAGGGCTCCGGCGACGGCGGCGACGGCCACCGGGACGAGCCCGCCGGTGAGCGAGGCCCGGGCGGCCCAGATCAGCCGGCTCAGCAGGTCGCGGCCCTGGCCGTCGGTGCCGAGCAGGTGGCCGGGGGTGCCAGGGTCGAGCAGCCGGTCCTGGAGGCGGCCGGCCGCCGGGTCGTCGGGGGCGAGCAGCGGCGCGGCGGCGGCGACCAGCACCAGCAGGACGGCCAGGGCGGCGGGGACGAGCACGCCCGCTCTTCTCGACGGCATGTCAGCTCCTCACCCGGGGGTCGATCGCCGCGTGCGCCGCGTCGACCAGGATGTTGACGCCGACGAACGCCACCGCGACCACCAGCACCCCGCCCTGGACCAGCGGCAGGTCGCGGGCGGTCAGCCCGTCGTAGAGCAGCCGGCCGATGCCGGGCCAGGCGAAAAGGGTCTCCACGAAGACCACCCCCTCCAGCAGGTAGGCGAGTTGCAGGCCGCCGATGGTCAGCAGCGCGGGCGAGGCGTTGTGCACGCAGTGCCGCAGCACGGCGGCCCGGCCCAGGCCGCGGGCGCGCAGGCCGTCGGCGAGGTCGCCGGCGAGCACCGAGCCGAGCGCGGCCCGGAACACCCGGGCGGTGAGGCCGAGCGGGACGAGCGCGGCGGCGAGGGCGGGGAGCACCAGGTGCCGGACCAGGTCGGCCGGGCCGCCGGAGCCGAACACGTCGTGGGTGCCGCCGGCCGGCAGCCAGCGCAGCTGGACCGAGAACACGGCGATCAGCAGCAGCGCCACCGAGTACTGCGGTGCGGAGACCGCCAGGGTGGACAGCGCGCCGGAGAGCCGTCCGCCGGGTCCGTGCGGGCGCAGTGCGCCGAGCGCGCCGAGGGCCGTGCCGCCGAGCAGGACCAGCAGGAAGGCGGCGGCGGTCAGGGTCAGGGTCTGGCCGAGGGCGGGGAGCAGCAGTGCGGAGACCGGGCGCTGGTTGGAGACGGAGGTGCCGAGGTCGCCGGTGAGGGCGTGCCCCAGCCACTCGGCGTACCGGACGGGCAGCGCCCGGTCCAGGCCGAGCCGTTCGGTGAGCTCCCGGCGGGCCTCGGGCGGGGCGCCGGGGCCGAGGAAGGCCGAGACCGGGTCGCCGGGGACGAGGGCGACGGTCGCGTAGACCACGGCGGTGACGCCGAGCAGGGTGGGCACGGCCAGCAGCAGGCGGCGGCGCAGGAAGCCGGTCACCCGCCGGCCCTCCGGGTCGGGGCGCCGGACGGGCCGGCGGCGGGCCGGTGGGGCGGGGCGGGCATGGGGCGGGGTGTCCTTCCGGGGTGGGCGGTTCGGGTCGCGCGGCGGGGTGGACAGCGGGATGGGCAGCGGGGCGGACAGCGGGCCGGGCCGGGTCCGCGGTGGCTTCCGGCCTGGTCCTGCGGAGGCCTCGGGCGGCCCGGCGAGGAGCGTCCGCACAGGGCGGTCCACGGCTCCGGTCGATGTGAGGAGGGTTGCGGAGGTGTGGACCGGACAGCCAGTCAGGAGTTCATGCTGTTACCGCTGATCACAGGATCGGCGGTGGGCGGTGAGGTGCTGCCCCGGCCGCTGGGGCCCGGTCCTGTCCTTGACCTGCAAGAGCGGCCGGAACTAGGGTTCCCACATGGTTTATCGGCGGACCGACTTCACCCTGGTCGGGATCGGCGGCTCGTGGCACCGCAGGTGCTTCGACGAGCTGTGTCCACTGCGCGACGCGCGCTGACCCTGCCGAGACCACACCCGCGGCCGGTCGGCGCCCTCCTCCTCACCCCGGGATCCGTCCCGCGCGCCCCGTCGGGCGCCGCCCCGGATCCCCGCCGTAGCGCCGTGCCCACCGGGCCGGCCCGCCATTTCCGAGGGGACCGCATCCGCGATGCCGCACCACACCGACCTGCCCTCCGTACCCGGAGGCCCGCGATGGCAGCACTGAGCAAGTTCTCCGCGCCGGCCGGCCACCGGGGCCGCCGCCACCCCGTCCGCCGACCGCAGCGCGGCGCCGCCCTCGGCGCCCCGGACCAGTCCGCGGCCGCGGGCGCCCCGGTCGACTCGCTGCACGCCGAGATCGACAACCCGCTCGACCTGATCGCCGGCCACCAGCTGCTGGCCGAACCGGCGCCGCCCGCCCGGACGGTCGGCGGCTGCGCCTGCGGCCACCCGATGTGCGCGGCCGAGAACCGCCACCACCCCACCGCCACCCGGGTGTTCCTGGTCGAACGGCACCCGGTGGCCAGTGCCGGACTGCGCAGCGTGCTGGCCACCGTGCCGGGCCTGAGCGTGGTCGGGTCCACCGGGGACCCGGTGCGCGCGGTGGCCGCCGTGCACCGGGTCAGACCCGATGTGATCCTGCTCGGCCGGGGGGCCTGCCTCGGCGACGACCTGGCCGCCGTGGTCGCGCTGCGCGGGCCGGACGGCGCACCCGGCGCCCGGGTCCTGCTGCTGCGCCGGGCCGAGTCCACCGCCGAGGCCAGCCGGATCCTGCTGGCCGGGGCCAGCGGCTGCTTCCCGCTCGACCTCGCCGAGGAGCGGATCATCGGCGCGGTCCAACTCGCCGCGGCCGGCGGGTCGGTGTTCCTGCCGGCGCCACCGGCCGCCCGCACCCACCAAGCCGTTCCGCCGCCGCATGCCGCCGAACCACCGCCCCAGCAGGCCGGGTTGACCGAGCGGGAGCGCGAGGTGCTCGCCAAGCTCGGGCTCGGCTTGAGCAATGCCGAGATCGGGCGCGAACTCGCCCTGGCCGAGGCCACCGTGAAGAAGCACCTGACCCAGGCCATGCGCAAGACCGGCCAGTCCGACCGGCTGCGCGCCGCGCTCTACGCCCACCGGCACGGTCTGGCGGGCTGACCGCCCGATCCGGGCGCGCCCCGACGAACCGCCCCGACGAACCGCCCCGAGGGCGGGTCCCGCCTCGTGCGGGGCCCGCCCTCACCCGTGTGCGGGCGCGGGCAGGCGGAGGCGGCCGGGCGGGGGCGGCCGGGCGGGGCGACCTTCGGAGCATCCGGACGGCGACCATCGGCGCCCCGGCCGGCTCCGTTCGGGGCTACTGGCGCCCTCACCCCGATCCGTAGCGTGGCGGCAGACGACAAGCGGTCCGAGCTGCACGTGAAGCCGAAGGGAGACGGCCCGATGGGTGATGTGTCCGACGGAACCGGTGATCCGAACGGGCCGGAGGCCGGGGGGCTGACGGCCGTGCTGGCCGAAGCGGGCGCCGGCGCCCGCCCCCGGCCCGAGACCCGGTCCCCGTACCGGGCGATGCCGGACGCCGACCGGTCCGCGCTGTGGCGCCGGCGGCTGCACGAGGCCGAGGCGGGCCTCACCCGCTACCTGGTATCGCGGGGTGACGAACTGCACCTGACCGACTGGTTCGCCCTCCAGTCGGAGATCTTCGCCGACCTGCCGGGCCCGGGCGCCCCCGCCGCCGAGTGGCAGCGGGTGTTCTTCCGCGGCCAGGCGCTGATGGAGCGGTTCCTGGTGGCCCGGTACGGCGAGGAGGTGCTGGCGGCCTGGGCGCGCTCCAACGCCGAGGTGCACCGGGAGGTCGAGCCGGACTACGGCCGGGGCGCCGCCGACCCGATCCACCGGATCGCCCGGCAGGCCGAACTGTACGGATCCGACTACGAGTTCGACGACGACCCGGCGCCCTCCGCCGAACGGGCCGCACTGACCATCACGCACTGCGCGATCTGGGACTACCGCGAGCAGGCCCGCCGCTCCGGGGTCCGGATCACGCTCGCCTCGCCGTGCACCTACTGCACCGAGGCGCTCTCCGCCAACATCCGGGCCAAGGGCCACCGCCCCTCCCACCGCCTGCACAACGGCCCCACCGGCCACGGCTGCCGCTGGGAGGCCTGCGCACCCGAGGCCGCCACCACCGACGAGTCCCGGGAGTCCTGAATGTGCGGAGTCACCGGTTGGATCGACTGGCACACCGACCTGCGCCACCAGGAGCGCGTGCTGCGGGAGATGACCGCCACCCTGCTCTGCCGCGGCCCCGACGCCGACGGCGTCTGGCTGTCCCGGCACGCCGCGATCGGCCACCGCCGGCTGTCCGTGATCGACCTGGACGGCGGCGCCCAGCCGCTGCCCGACCACCCGGCCGGGCCGCCCGGCACGGTCCTCGGCTACAACGGCGAACTGTACAACCACCGTGAGCTGCGGGCCGAGTTGGAGGCCCTGGGCCACGCCTTCCGGACCCGCTCCGACACCGAGGTGGTGCTCCGCGCCCACCTCCAGTGGGGCCGGGACGCGCCGACCAGGTTCAACGGCATCTTCGCGTACGCCCTCTGGGACGACCGGCACGAGGAGCTGCTCCTGGTCCGCGACCACCTGGGCGTCAAACCGCTGTACTGGCACGCCCACCCGGGCGGGGTGCTGTTCGGCTCCGAGCCGAAGGCAGTGCTCGCCAACCCGCTGTTCCGGGCCGAGCTGGACGCCGAGGGCATCGCCGAACTGTTCGCCCTGCCGGCCGCGCCGAGCGCCGGGCACGGACTGTTCCGCGGCCTGCACGAGGTCCGCCCCGGCCACCTGGTCACCGTCACCCGCGGTGCCACCCGCGAACTGCGGTACTGGCGGCTGGAGTCGGCCGAGCACCCGGACGACGGGGCGACCACCCGCGACACCGTCCGCGCCCTGCTCGCCGACGCCGTGGAACGCCAGCTGATCAGCGACGTCCCGCTCTGCACCCTGCTCTCCGGCGGCGTGGACTCCAGCGCCGTCACCGCGCTGGCCGCCGCCGCCCGCGAACGGGCCGGCCAGGGCAAGATCTCCAGCTTCTCGGTGGACTTCCCCGGCAGCGCCGACCGCACCCCCGACGCCTGGCGCACCACCCTCGACGCCCCCTACGTCCAGGCCGCCGCCGACCACATCGGCACCCTGCACACCTCCGTGCTGGTGCCCGACGACGACCTGCTGGACGCCCGGGACGCCGTGCTGCGCGCCCGCGACCGGCCCGGCTGGGGCGAGATGGACGCCTCGTTGCACCTGCTCTTCCGCGAGGTGCGGCGGCGCTCCACGGTGGCGCTCTCCGGCGAGGCCGCCGACGAGATCTTCGGCGGCTACCCGTACTTCCACGACCCGGCGGCACTCGCCGCGCCGACCTTCCCCTGGCTGCACGGCCGGACCACCCCGGCGGCGCTGCTGCGCCCCGAGGTGGCGGCCGAGGTCCGCCCCGAGGAGTACACGGCCGCCGCGTACCACCGCTCGATCGCCGAGGTGCCGCGGCTGGCCGGGGAGCCGGCCGAACAGGCCCGGATCCGCGAGGTGTTCCACCTGGCGCTGACCCGCTGGCTGCCCCCGCTGCTGGACCGGGTGGACCGGGTGTCGATGTCGGTGGGCCTGGAGGTGCGGGTGCCGTTCTGCGACCACCGCCTGGTGGAGTACCTGTGGAACGTCCCGTGGGCGCTGAAGGCACCGCAGGGGCGCTCCAAGGGCCTGCTGCGCGACGCCGTCCGGGACCTGCTGCCCCCGCAGGTGGCCGACCGGCCGAAGAGCGGCTACCCGTCCACCCCGGCCGTCCGCTACACCGAGGTGCTGACGGAGCGGGCCCGGGAGTTGCTGGCCGACCCGAACGCGCCGGTGTTCGACCTGGTGGACCGGGAGGCCGTCCGCGGTCTGCTGGCCGCGGGCCGGCCGCTGCCCGGGCCGCGGACCGCGCCGAACCCGGTCGGCGGGCTGGACCACCTCGTCCAGGTCGACGAGTGGCTGCGGGCGTACCGGGTGGGGCTGCGATGAGCGCCCCCGCCCGGAGCCCGCAGGCCTCCGCGCCTGCCGCGCCGTCGCCCACCGGCCTGCCGCCCACCGCCGGCGCCGCCGAGGCCGCCTTCCGGGCCGCCGCCCGCGGCTGGAGCACCGGGGTCGCGGTCGTCACCACCCGGGCCGGGGACGAGGTGTTCGCCAAGACGGTGTCCTCGTTCTGCACCCTCTCCCTCGACCCGCTGCTGGTCACCGTCGCGGTCAGCCGGCACAGCCCGCTGGCGGCCGCGGTGCGCGGCTCCGGACGGTTCGCCGTCTCCGTCCTGACGAGCCGTCAGATCGCGGTCGCCCGGCGCTTCGCCGCGCCCGGCGCCGGCCGCGCACTCGGTGTGTTCACCGCCGTGCCGATGCGGCCCGTGACCACCGGCGCCCCCGTCCTGGAGGACGCCCTGGCCTGGTTCGACTGCCGGCTGCACGGCCTGCTGCCCGGTGGCGACCACACCATCCTGGTCGGCCGGGTCGCCGCCGCCGGCTCCGACATCGAAACCGACAGCGGCTCCGACGCCGAAGACCCGCTGCTCTACCACGACGGCCAGTACCGGCTGCTGGCCCCCGCCCCCCTCACCTCGACAGGAGTCGGCACATGACCCTGCTGGAAACGGACCGCGGCCCGGGCACCCCCGGCGCCGCCCGCGGCCTGCTCACCGGCGACCGGTACCGGGCCGAACTCGACGACGGCCGCGAGCTGTACCTCGACGGCCGGCGGATCGACAACCCGGCCGAGCACCCCGCCTTCCGCCCGGCCGCCGACGAACTCGCCCGGCTGATCGACCTCCAGCACGACCCCGAGCACCACGAACTGCTCACCTGGAAGGACCCGGAGAGCGGTCTGCGGCTCGCCCGCGCCTACCAGCCGCCGCGCACCCTGGAGGACCTCCGGCTGCAGCGCCGCAGCGCCGAGTTCTGGCACGCCGAGGCACTCGGCCAGCAGGGCCGCTCCCCCGCCTTCATGGCCTCGATCGCCGTCGGCGTCTACGACTTCCGCCACCGGCTGGCGTCCGCCGACCCGCGCTTCGGCGCCAACGCCGAGGCCTGGTACCGGCACTGCGCCACCAACGACCTGGTGCTCTCGCACGCCCTCGGCGATCCGCAGATCGACCGCTCCGCCGATCCGGTGGACGACCCGGACCTCGCCCTGCGGGTCCTGGAGGAGAACGAGCGCGGCATCGTGGTGCGCGGCGCCAAGCAGCTCACCACGCTCGCCCCGCTCGCCCACGAGGTGCTGGTCTACCTGTCGGCCTCGTTCACCCAGCGCCGCGGCGAGCAGTTCGTGGTCTGGTTCGCCCTGCCGCTGAACACCCCCGGCCTGGTCACGCTCGCCCGCGAGCCGCTCGGCAGCGCCCCCTGGGGCCACGCCCACCCGCTCGGCGCGCGCTTCGACGAGCAGGACGCGATGCTCTTCTTCGACGACGTGCTCGTCCCCTGGGACCGCGTGTTCCTGCTCCGCGACGGCGAGTTGGCACGCACCGGCCTCGGCCGGATCAACGCCTGGAGCGCGTACGTCGGCCACATCCGCTACCGCGAGCGGCTGCGCACCCTGCTGGCCACCGCCACCCTGGTCGCCGAGTCGATCGGCGTGGACGGCTTCCGCAACATCCAGGAGGACCTGGGCCGGCTCGCCGGGTACGCCGAGCTCACCGAGTACTTCCTCGACGCCGCCGAGGCCCGCGGCAGCGTCACCGACGGCGGCCTGTTCGCCCCCGGCGACACCGCCGCCTCCCGCGTCTGGTCCGCCGAGGTGGCCGGCAGCGCGGTCGAGATCGTCCGCCGGATCGGCGCCTCCGGCCTGCTGATCCAGCCCACCGCCGGCGACCTCGCCAACCCCCGGCTGCGCCCGCACCTCGACCGCTACATGCGCGGGCGCGGCATCGACGCCGAGCGCAAGTCCCGGCTGTTCCGGCTCGCCTGGGAGCTCACCGGGGACGGCTTCGGCCAGCGCCAGGACCTCTACGAGTACGTGCACCGCGGCGACCTCGCCCGCAACCGGATCAACCTCTACCGGCGGTACGACCAGAGCGCCGCCCGACAGCGGCTGCTGGACCTCGTCGACCGACCCGCCGCCGACCACCCCACCACCACCCCTTCGGAGGCCCGACCGTGACCGCGTCCGCCGTCGAGATCCAGGCCCGCACCCTCGCCGGGTACGCCGACGCCAGCCGGCTGCGCCAGGTCCAGGACCGCGACTGGGTCCTCGACCAGCTCACCACCGCCCCGCAGACCCTGATCGACCTCGGCAGCGGCATCGGCCAGCTGCTCCAGGCCGCGCTGGAGCGCTTCCCCGAACTGCGGCTCGCCGTCGGCCTGGAGCGCTCCGAGCACCGGCTGGCCGAGGCCGCCGAGCGGCTGCGGCCGTACGGCGCGCGGGTCGCCCTGCACCAGGCCGACCTCACCGCGCCCGAGCCGCTGCCGCACCGGGCCGAGGTGATCACCCAGACCTCGGTACTGCACTGGCTCCACCCGGACGAGGAGCGGATCTTCGCCTGGGCCGCCGCCCACCTCGCCCCCGGCGGCCGGTTCCTGCTCACCACCTACCACCCGGCCCGGGACGCGCACGGCCTCGGCGGCGAGGACGAACTGGTCCGCGACGCCCTGGTCGCCCTCGGCACCCCGCAGGACGCCGTCCCCGGCGTGTTCGAGCGCGGCGGGGTGCTGCCGATCGCCGTCCGCACCCGGACCGTCGACGACCTGGCCCGGGTGCTGGGCCCGCACCTCGCCGTCGACGGGCACCTGGAGCGCGACGCCGTGGTCACCGTCGAGAGCGCCGAGCAGTACGAGCACTTCCACGCCGCCACCTTCGGCGACTACTACAGCCGGCTCGTCCCGGCCGAGCGGCGGGCCGCGTTCTTCCGCGCCGTCGGCGAGAGCGCCTGGCGCCGGCAGCGCGAGCGCGGGCACGTCAGCCACATGCCGGTCCGGCTCTGGCAGCTGACGCCCCGCTGACCGCGCGCCATTGTTAACACTGTGTGATGCCCGCCGGTTGGGACCTCTCCAGGGCCCCACCACCGGCGGGCACCGCCTACTCTGGAACAGCCCGCACCGCCCTCCCGCCGAGGAGCACCACCGTGTCAACTCCCGCCGCCGGACAGGAACTCGGCGCCTTCCTGCGCGCCCACCGGGAACTCCTCAAGCCCGGCGACGTCGGCCTCACCGCCACCGCCCGGCGCCGCACCCCCGGCCTGCGCCGCGAGGAGGTCGCCTCGCTCTCCGGCGTCGGCCTGGCCTGGTACACCTGGCTGGAGCAGGGCCGGGTCACCGCCTCCCGGCAGGTCCTGGAGGCCGTCGCCCGGGCCCTGCGGCTGGACGCGGCCGGGCTGCGGCACGCCATGCGGCTCGCCGGGTACCACGAGCCGTCGCCGGCCGGCGGGGAGCAGGGCCCCGGCCGGCTGGCCGAGGCCGTCCAGCCCGTCCTGGACTCCTGGCCGACCAGCCCGGCCGTGCTGCTCGACCGGTACTTCGACCTGCTGGGCTGGAACCCCGCCTGGGCGGCGCTCTGGGGCGCGCCCGAGGCCGTCCCCGCCGACCGGCGCAACCTGATGTGGCTGATGGCCGCCGACAACCGGCTGCGCGCCGTGCTGCACGACTGGGAACCGCTCGCGATGAACGTCTTCCAGCACTTCCGCGCGCAGGCCGGGCCCGCCCTCGGCGACTCCCGCACCGGCGAGGTCTACCGCCGCCTGGACGCCGACGCGCCGGAGCTCCGCCACTGGTGGGGCTGCCACTCGGTGGCGGAGCTGACCGCCCGGACCGTCACCGTCGAACCGGCCGGGATCGGCCCGGTCCGGCTCGCGCTGTCCTCGTTCCACCCGGTCGACGACCCGTCGGCGCTGGTGCTGCTGTTCACCCCGGCGGGCGCCGCCGACCGGGCCCGGATGACCGACCTGGTGGAGCACCCGCTGCGCGCCGTCGCCGGCCCGGCGGAGGACCGCCGGGCCGGCTGAAGCCTCGCCGGCTCCGTCAGGCGCTCTCGAGCACGTCAGGCCGCGGCCCGGCGCAGGCGGAGGTTGACCGCCAGGCCGCCGAGCGCGGCGAGCAGCGCCAGCCCCCCGCCGACCAGCAGGGTGCCGTCCGCCACGTCGTCGAACGCGCCCACCGCCCAGGCGCCCAGGCCGGTGCCCGCGTACATCGTCGAGGTCAGCCAGGCGCTGGAGGTCGCGCGCAGTTCCGGGGCGAGGGTGCCGGCCAGCGTCTGCTGGTCCGTCACGAAGCTTCCGGAGGCCAGGAACCAGACCACCACCCCCGCCAGTGCGACCACCAGGACCGGGCCCTGCGCGAAGACCGCGATGCCGACCGCCAGCAGCACGCCCCAGAGCGGCAGCAGCGGCAGGTCGCTGCGCCCGGCCGCCCGCGCGCGGTCGCCGAGCCGGCCGCCCAGCAGCGAGCCCGCCACGCTGCCGGCGCCGACCAGCACGCCCACCAGGCCGAGCGCCTCCACCGACAGGTCGAAGCGCTGGACCAGCACCGCGCCGAGGAAGGTGTACCCGCCCAGGTTCGCCGCGTGGAAGACGGTGTTCACCAGCAGGGCCCGGCGCAGCGCCGGATCGCCCCAGCCCGCCAGGACCGCCCGGACCGCCCCCACCTGCGGGCCGGCCGGCGCGGTGCGCCCCTTCACCTGGCGCAGCAGCAGCGGGACGGCCGCCGCGGTGCCGACGGCCAGCGCCCAGAACGCCGAGCGCCAGCCGGCCAGCCCGGCCAGGAAGCCGCCCAGCGGCACGCCGATCACCTGGCCGGAGGAGAACAGCGCCATGCCCAGGCCGAGGGCCCGGCCGCGGACCGCGTCCGGCGCGGTCTCCGCGATGTGCGCCCAGATCGCCGGCCCGGCCGCGGCCGCCGCCAGTCCGGCCACCGCACGGGAGAGCACCAGCAGGGTCAGCCCGGTGGAGAGCGCGGCGGCCGCGTTCGACGCCACGAACAGCAGGGTGCCGGCGAGCAGGGTGCGGCGCCGCCCGAAGCGGTCGCTCAGCAGGCCGAGGAAGGGCGCGGAGACGGCGTACACCAGGACGTAGGCGGTGACGCTGGCCGCGGCGGCCGACTCGCTCGTGCGGATCGACTCGGCGATGGTCGGGAGCAGCGGCGACACCAGGAAGGTCTCGGTGCCGAACAGGAACAGCAGCACGAACACCCCGGCGTAGCGCCACCGGTCGAAGCCCGGGGCGGGGCCGGCTACGGGGTCGGCTGCCGACGGCTCCTCGGCCACCGGCACCTCGGCCACCGTGGGCCCGGTGCTCGTCGGCCCGGTCCTCGTCCGCCCGGTCCTCGTCCGCTCGGGCAGGGGCGGGTCGGAGATGCTGCTCACAGCGATCACCACCTTGTCGTTCGGGCGCGGCCGCGCCCTCGGACGACGGGCGGATGGCGGCCGCGGCGGGTGGCAGGGCGTCCGATGCCGCCATCGTCGGGTCGGCCGGGGCGGCCAGCCAGACAGGCGATCATCCTGTGACCCCTGCTCACAGGCTCCACCGCCAGGCTCTGCAGGTGAGCTCAGCGGGTGAGCTCGGCCAGTCGGCGGGTGGTGGCGGTGACGCCCGGGTGCCGGGTCGGGTGGGCGGCCAACCGGCCCCGCAGGCCGCGCAGTTCATGCCGGACCAGGGCGGGGAGCGCTGCTTCGTCGGCGTCGGTCCCGGCGTCGGCCAGGAGCGGGTCGAGGAGCTCGACGGCGGCCTGCGGGTCGTGGGCGCAGAGATGGCAGTCGGCGATGCGGATGGTGAACAGCAGCCTGGAGCTCGGGAGCTGATTCGGCGCCAGGAGTCGCAACGCCGTGTACGCGGCCTCGGCGGCGCGCAGCGCGAGCCTGGGGTCGCCGACCGTCGCGGCGGCGTCCCGCAGGGCGGCGGCGGCGCCGGCCTCGACCCGCAGGCGCATCGAGGCGATGGAGAGCCAGGGCGCGTCGAACTCGTCCCCCGCGCCGATGTGGTCGAGGTGCAACCGGGCGCGGCCGATGTGCCGGACGGTCTCGCGGACGTCGCCGGCCAGGCCGTGCGCGCGGGCCTGGGAGACCTGCGCCATCGCGCCCGCCCAGTGCCGGCCGGGGGCTGCGCGGCCGATCTCGCGGGCGTAGCCGAGGGCCGAGGCGGCGTCGCCCTCCAGCCGGGCGAGGGTGCTCATGTCGCTGAGCGCGGCGACCTGGGTGCCCGGGTCGTCGGCCAGTTCGGACCAGGTGAGCGCCCGGTCGAAGCAGGCCATCGCGGTGGCGTTGCGGCCGGTCTGCATGCGCAGGCCCCCGGCGGCGTGGGCGTACTCGGCGGCGAGCCGGGCGAGCGGGCGGCGGGCGCGGGCGTCCGCGGTCAGCGCGAGCCGCCGCAGGATGGCCCGCAGGGTGTGCTCGACGGTGGGCAGGCCCGGGCGCAGGCTCTCCTCGCCGGCCCGCAGGTGGACGGCGAGGAGTCCGGTGAGGGCGTGCGCGGTGTCGGCGTCCAGGGGCGGCGGGCCGGCCGGGCGGGCGGCGCAGAAGGCGGCGTGCAGGGCGGCGATGTCGGCGGGCGAGGGGACGGCGCACCCGGCGGCGCCGTGCAGGGGGCAGAGCAGCCCGTAGTCGGGGAGGCGGGCGGGCAGCAGGGCGGCGAGCGGTGGCAGCGGCGCGAGGCCCTCGTCGGGGGCGGGGCCGCCGGGGAGCGGCGGGCGGGCGAGTCCGGTGGGGGCGGGCGGGCGGCCGTCCTCGTCCTGCTCCTCGGCCCGGCGGCAGGCGGTGAGCAGGTCGCCGTCGGCCGCGAGCAGTTCGTCGAACCGGGCGGCCAGCCGCGGGCCGGCCCGGCGGGTGCCGTGCTCGAACCTGCTGATGGCGGTGTGGTCGTAGCCGACGGCGGCGCCGAGCTGGGCCTGGGTGTAACCGGCGCGGCGGCGCCAGTGGCGCAGCCGGATGCCGAAGGTGCGCCAGGCGTCGGCGGAGGCGGGCCCGGGCGGGGCGTCGGTGGGCGCGTCGGCGCGGTTGCGGTGCACGGGCAACCCTCCCCGATCCCCTCGGTCTCCCCCCGTCGGCGGGCCTTCGGGTGGGCCGCCGCTGTCTGGACGGTACTCGACGCGGACCCGGTCCGTACATGAGGTGGTCTCAACCAATTTTCGGACCGGCCGCTCGCCGGAGCGCCGGGTTTGACAGAACTTGCCGAAGCCGCCGCCGCCAAGACCAAGGCGTTGACCGGGGCATGACGGCGTGTGAGGGTTCCGGCACCCGAGCGCGGACACACCCCCCGCACGGCCGTCCGCCGGGCGGCCCCGTAGAGAGCGCCACAAGCGCGACGTCCGCGGTCGAGGACCCCCACCTCCGAGGAGCCTCGATGCAACGCAAGATAACCAAGGGCAGATTGCTGACGGCCGGAACGACCCTGACCGTCCTGGCCGGTCTGCTCGCCACCACCACCGGCGGGGCGGCCACCGCCGCGCCACTCCCGTCACCGGCCCCGCCGAGCGCACTGGCCGCCGCCGTCTCCGCCGCCGACCAGGCGACCGCCGCCGGTCTGGACGCCCTCGCCAAGGGCCCGGACGAGAGCTACGAGCGGCAGGCGGTGACCCCGTGGATCGACGGGATCTACTCGGTCGCCTACGAGCGCAGCTACCGCGGCCTGCCGGTGGTCGGCGGCGACGCCGTCGTGCTGGCCGACGGCCAGGGCCGGATCCGCGGCCTCCAGTCCGCCTCCACCGGACCGATCGGCGTCTCCACCAAGGCCACCGTCAGCGCCGCCCAGGCCGAGAAGACCTCCCGCGCCAAGCTGGCCGCCGTCTCCGGCGTCGACAGCCGCCGCCTGGTGGTCCGGGTCAAGGACGGCACCAGCCGGCTCGCCTGGGAGACGGTGCTGACCGGCCGCACCGACAGCGCGCCCAGCCGGCTGCACGTCTTCGTGGACGCCCGCACCGGCGAGGTCGTCGACAGTTACGACGACGTCCAGGCCGGCACCGCCAACAGCAAGTGGAACGGCCCCGCCCCGGTCACCATCAGCACCACGGCCTCCGGCGGCTCCTACTCGCTGCGCGACCCCAACCGGCCCGGGCTCACCTGTGCCGACTACAGCAGCGGCCAGGTGTTCTCCAAGTCCTCCGACTCCTGGGGCACCGGCAACCCGACCAGCAAGGAGACCGGCTGCGCCGACGTGATGTTCGCGGCGCAGAAGGAATGGGACATGCTCCGCGACTGGCTGGGCCGCAACGGGCACAACGGCAACGGCGGCAGCTGGCCGGTCAAGGTCGGTCTGAACGACGTCAACGCCTACTGGGACGGCACGTCCGTCTCGATCGGCCACAACAACGCCAACGAGTGGATCGCCTCGATCGACGTCGTCGGCCACGAGTTCGGCCACGGCATCGACCAGTACACGCCGGGCGGCGCCAACAACGAGAACGGCCTCGGCGAGGGCACCGGCGACATCTTCGGCGCGCTCACCGAGGCGTACGCCAACGAGCCGGCCCCGTACGACAACCCCGACTACCTCGTCGGCGAGATGATCAACCTGGTCGGCAGCGGGCCGATCCGCAACATGTACAACCCCTCGCTGGTGAGCAACAACCCCAACTGCTACTCCTCCTCGATCCCGAGCACCGAGGTGCACGCCGCGGCGGGCCCGCTGAACCACTGGTTCTACCTGCTCGCCGAGGGCTCCACCCCGGGCGGCGGCAAGCCCTCCAGCCCGACCTGCAACAACTCCACGGTCACCGGCGTGGGCATCAAGGACGCCGGGCGGATCTTCTACGGCGGCATGCTGCTGAAGACCAGCGGCATGACCTACAAGAAGTACCGGGTCACCACCCTGACCGCCGCCAAGAGCATCGACACCAGCTGCACCGCCTTCAACCGCACCAAGGCGGCCTGGGACGCGATCAGCGTGCCCGCGCAGAGCGGTGAGCCCACCTGCACGCCGCAGGGCGGCAACGACTTCTCACTGTCCCTCCTCCCGGGCTCCGGCTCGGTCCAGCCCGGCGCCTCGACCACCGCGACGGTCAACACCGCCGTGGTGTCCGGTTCCACCCAGACCGTCAACCTGAGCGCCTCCGGCGCGCCGAGCGGTGCCACCGTCACCTTCAACCCGTCCTCGGTGCAGGCCGGTTCGTCCTCGACGCTGACGGTGTCGACCTCCGCCACGACGGCCCCCGGCACGTACCCGATCACCGTCACCGCCGCCGGCACGATCACCCACACCGCGCAGTACACGCTGACGGTGAACGGCGGCACCCCGGGCGGCACCCCGCCCGACATCGACGTGGCCAAGGTGCAGGCGCACCTGACCCAGCTGAACACCATCGCCTCGCAGAACGGCGGCAACCGCCGGGCCGGCAGCGCCGGGCACTCGCAGTCCGTCGCGTACATCAAGGCCAAGCTGCAGGCGGCCGGCTACACCGTCTCCGAGCAGACCTGCACCTCCTGCACCTACTCCTCCAACAACCTGGTCGCCGACTGGCCGGGCGGCCCCGCCGACCAGGTCACGATGTTCGGCGCCCACCTGGACAGCGTCGCCGCCGGTCCCGGCATCAACGACAACGGCTCCGGTTCGGCCGTCCTGCTGGAGACCGCCCTGGTGCTGGCGCAGCAGAACCCCAACCTGACCCGGCACGTCCGGTTCGCCTGGTGGACCGGTGAGGAGCAGGGCCTCCAGGGCTCCCAGTACTACGTCGGCCAGCTGGGCTCCACGCAGCGCTCCGCCATCAAGGCCTACTACAACTTCGACATGGTCGGCTCGCCCAACGCCGGCTACTTCATTAACAACATCAACTCCGCCGCCGCCGCGCCGATGAAGGCGTACTGGGACTCGCTGAGCCTGCAGCCGGAGGAGAACGTGGAGGGCCAGGGCCGCTCCGACGACTACTCCTTCCAGCAGGGCGGCATCCCCACCTCCGGGTACGCGGCGGGCGCCAGCGACACCAAGTCCTCGACGCAGGCCGCGAAGTGGGGCGGTACGGCCAACCGGGCGTACGACTCCTGCTACCACCAGTCCTGCGACACCACGGCCAACATCAGCAGCATCGCGCTGGACCGCAGCGCCGACGGCGTCGCGTACACCCTGTGGAAGACCTCGGTCGGCGGCGGTACCACGCCGACCGACGACTACGCCCTCGCGGTGAGCCCCGCGACCGGCAACGCCCTCCCGGGCGGCACCACCACCGCGACGGTCAACACCTCCGTCGTCTCGGGCAGCTCGAAGACGGTAAACCTCACCGCCTCCGGTGCGCCGAGCGGCACCACCGTCTCCTTCAACCCGTCCTCGGTGCAGGCCGGTTCGTCCTCGACGCTGACGGTGTCGGTCGGCTCCTCGACCACCCCCGGCACGTACACCATCACGGTGACCGGTACCGGAAGCGCCACCCACAGCACCTCCTACACGCTGGTCGTCGGCACCGACCCCGGCAACCCGGGCGGCACCTGGGCGGCCGGGACGGTCTACAAGGCGGGTGACACCGTCACCTACAACGGGGTGAGCTACCGCTGCATCCAGGGCCACCAGGCCCAGGTCGGCTGGGAGCCGCCGATCGTCCCCGCCCTCTGGCAGCGCCTCTGACCCGTCTGATGGGACCAGGTTGTGCCGCGGCCCGTTGAGGGGCGAGCCGCGGCACAGCCGTTGAAGGCGGCCCGGCCCGGGGGCTTCGGGCCGGGCCGTCGGCGCGCCCGCGGCTGATCGCCGCCGACTGATCACCGCTGTGTGATCACCGCTGTGTGATCAGCGCCGGGTGATCACCGCTTTGTGATCACCGCGGGGACCGGGCCGTCGGGGCGGACGGTGAAGTCGAAGACCGGGCCGGGCGGGACGGCCCGCAGCCGGGGCAGGTACGCGGGCAGCAGCCGCTCCAGCAGGGCGGTCGTCTCCCGCACGGCGAACTGCAGGCCCAGACAGGCGCGGGCGCCGATCCCGAACGGGAGGTAGGCGCCCGGGTGCGCGGGCCGCCGGCCGGGGGCGGTGAAGCGCTCGGGGTCGAAGCGGTCGGGCTCCGGCCACAACTGCGCGTCCCGGTGGGTCAGATAGGGCGACACCAGCACGTCGGTGCCCGCCTCGACCCGGTAGCCGGTGATCAGGTCGCCCTCGACGGCGTGCCGCGGGAGCAGCCAGGCGACGGGGTAGAGCCGGAGGGTCTCGCTGACCAGGGCCTGGATCGCGGCCCGCCGCTCGGGCGACTCGGGCCCGCCGGCGGCCAACGCCCCCTCCAGGGCCTCGGGGTGGCGGTCCAGGAAGAGGTACAGCCAGGTCAGCGTGGTGGCCGTGGTCTCGTGGCCGGCCACCATCAGGGTGACCAGCTCGTCCCGGATCAGCCGGTCGGTGTACTCGGCGCGGTCGGCGGCGGCGTCGAGCAGGACGTGCAGCAGGCCCGGGCCGTGCGGTCCGGGGCCGCCGGTGCGGGCGGCGTCGATCGCCCGGAGTGCGACGGCGTCGATCCGGGCGAGCTCCTCGGCCACCGCGGCCTGGGCATCGACGGCGTCGGCGGGCAGCACCGGCAGGGCGGTCACCACCCGCCCGATGGTGGCGAGTTCGTCGGCCGACCGGTCGTCGAGGGGGTGGCCGGTGAGGGCGCGCCAGATGGTGTCCAGGGCGAAGTGCCGCATTTCGGCGGCGAGGTCGACCTCCTGCCCGGTCCGGGCGTACCCCGCCCAGCGGTCGGCGCAACGGTCCGCGGCCAGGTCGATCCGCTGCTCGAAGCGGCGCATACCGGGGCCGGTGAACTGGCTCTGCAGCAGCTTCCGTTGGCTCTTCCAGGCGTCCCCCGAGGCGGACAGCACGCCGTCGCCGACCAGGATCCGGGCGCGGTGCGAGCGCTTGACGTAGCGGTCCGGGTGCCGGGCCAGGACGTGCTGGACCGCCTCCGGGCCGGTGACCAGGACGGTCGGCTGCGGGCCCAGCCGGACGGCGGCCACCGGGCCGAGCCCCTGGACCAGGCGCAGCAGGTCGACCATCCCGCCGCCCTCGGCGCGCCAGCGGTCCACGTCGGCGGCCGGCAGCTCCGGCGGGGGCGGACCGCCGGCACCGGGCGGCTGCGGGGCGGACGGGGCGGTGGGCGGGGTGTGGGTGGCCACGGGCTACTCCTGCGCGACGCCGAGAGCGGGTGGCTCCGACCGGGCCCGGGGTGCGCACCCGCACCCCGCGCCGCCTGACGGAGCGTCAAGGACGCTGCGTATGCTACCCGCAACCCTGCGCACCCGGCCGGGGCCTAGGCGGGGTCGGGGACCGGATCCTCCTCCGACCGGACATCCGCCGCTTCGGGGCTCGGGCGGCGGGTGCGCTCCGCCCAGGCGGCCACCGGCGGGCCCGCCGCGCCCAGCGCCGCGAAGAACACGCCGAGCAGCAGCCAGCCCGCGTGTCCGAGTCCGAGCACCGCCGTGGTGAGGACCAGCGGAGCGAGCGCCTGCCCGGCGGCGAAGGCGATGCCGAAGAAGCCCTGGTACTGCCCCTGGGCGTGGTCGGGGGCGAGACCGTACCCGAGCGCGAACCCGCCCGAGGACTCCCACACCTCGCCGAGGCTGTGCACGCAGATGGCGAGGATGGCGAGCCCCGGCGCGACCCAGGCCGGAACGTCCGCGGTCAGCGCCATCAGGGGGCAGCTGACCAGGAAGAGCAGCCCGGCGAGGCGGAACGCCCGGCCGCCCTGGCTCGGCGTCTCCACCCGGGAGCCGATCCTGCTCTGGAGCAGCACGCACACCCCGCTGTTGACCGCGTAGACCGCCGCCACCGTCCAGCGCGGCGCGTCGGTGTGGGCGGAGAGCCAGATCGGCAGGAGCAGGGAGACGGTCTGGTACTGCAGGCCCATGGCGCCGTAGATCGCGGCGAACAACGTGTACGGCCGGTCGGACAGCACGGCCCAGCGGTGGTGCTCCTCGGGCCGGGGCAGGGGCCGGTAGTTCGGCACCCAGAGCAGCGCGATCAGGCCGGCGCAGGCGAAGCTGGCGGCGTTGGCGAGGATCAGCACGGTGTACGCCCAGCGGGTGTCGGCCGAGACGGCGAAGGCGGCGCCGACGGTGCCCAGCACCACACCGAGGTTGACGAACGTGCGCAGCCTCGCCCTGAAGGCGGCCGGGCGCTCACCGCCGGTCCGCGCGACGATCGCACCGCCCGCGGCGCCGCCCGCCGTCGCCGCCAGCCGGTCCAGGGTGGCGATCAGCGTGAACGTGACCCAGTCGTGGATCAGGACGAAGGAGGCCATCGTCGCGGCCTGCAGCGCGACGGCCGTCAGCCAGACCGTGCGCGGCCCGTACCGGTCGGCCAGGTTCCCGGCCGGGATCCCGGCCAGCAGCCCGACCAGCCCGGCGACCGTCAGGCCGACCCCGACCCGGGTGGCGGGCAGGTGCACCACCAGCGTGAAGTAGAGCACCGAAGCGGTGTTGAACAGCCCGTTGCCCACCCGGCTGACGAAGCTCGCGGCGATGAGGGCACGCTGCGGACCGCTCTGCGTCGGCACGTCGTTCGTCTGTAACCCGGAGCTTTTCCTGATCATGCCAAACAGGCTAGCAACGCCCCTCGGCCGGTCAGCCGCCGGGCGGTACGGGGGCCCAGCCCGTGCGCTCGTCCTGGTAGAAGTAGCTCGGCGCGCCCTTCAGACCCGCGGTCCGGAACGGGCGGCCGTGGTCGTCGACCTTCAGCGTCCCCTGGCGGTCGCCGCTGCTCCACAGCACGTCCAGGTACCAGCTGACGTCCTGTGCGGCGGTGCCGGCGTCGATGTTCAGCACCTGCGGATCGGTGGCCGAGACCTGGTAGGGGAAGTCCGAGGTACGGGACTTCGCGGCGCCCTCCGCCCCCGCGACGGGTACCGGGCGGGGGGCCGAGGCGTCGAGGTCCACCGAGAAGGCCGCCGGGGTGAGGCCGCCGCCGCAGCCCGAGCCCATGAGGTAGGCGTTCCCCTTGGGCGCGGGCCCGGCGCTCACCACGTGCACGTAGAGGGCGTGCAGGACGACCGGCTTCGCGTTCGCGCCCTGCGCGGTCAGCTGCAGCCGCAGATGCCCTCCGGGGAGGGCGTGCTGGGCGGCCGCCCAGCTGTCCGTCCGCTGGGTGGCCGGCGGTGCGGGCACCGCGCCCGGGGCCTTGGCCGACAGGAACCACTGGTCGCAGGTGCTGCCCCAGTTGTCCGTCAGGACGTTCACGTGGAAGGGCGGCGGCTCGGCGTCGGCGCCCGCGGCCGGGGTGGTGGACGCGGGCGCGGGCGCGGGTGCCGACGCCGCCGGGGACGTCGGGGCGGCCGGGGATATCGGGGCGGTACCGCCCGTCCCCGAGGGCTGCGGAGCCGCGAGCGAGGTCGGGGGCGGGGCGGCGGCCGGGGTCGGGTCGCCCAGCCCGAGGAACGGGATCGCCGAGGCGAGGACGACCACGGCCGCCGCACTCAGCAGGACCCGGGGGTACGGCAGCCGCCGCCGACGGCGCTCGGGGCCGGCCTGCCCGACCTGAGCCACCGGCTCCAGCTGGTCCACCCGGCCCGGTTCGGGCACCGGCTGCGGCTCGGGCGCCGACTCCGCCGCACCGGCCCGGGCCGCCGCCCCGCCCGGCTCCCTGCGCCGGGCCGCGTCCGCCAGGATCCAGCGCCGGTGCAGCTCGACGAGCTCGTCGGCGCCCGCCCCGCAGACCCGGGCGAGCCGCTCCACCGGCGCGTACTCGGTGGGCACCGCGGCCCCGTTGCAGTAGCGGTGCAGGGTGGAGGTGCTGACGTGCAACCGGGCGGCGAGCGTCCCGTAGCTGCGGCCCGAACGGTCCTTCAGCTCACGCAGCATCGCCGCGAACTCTTCGGTCTCCGCACCCATGGCCAACATCCCCTCGTTCCGCTCCGGCGTTCCAGGCCCCACTGAAGCCGCAGCTCACAGTACCTGCCGCCGGTCCGGCCCCCCGAACTCCCCGGCACGGCCGCCAGCCGGGGCGGATCCGGGCGCGTCAGAGCACCCGAGGGTTCAGGCCACCAGCAGGCGCAGCCCCAACTCCGCCGCGTCCAGGGCGACGAGGTCGCGGTTGCGCTCGGCCCACCGGCCCGAGGAGAGGTCGGCGCGGAGGCCCTCCACCGCCCGCTGCTCGGCCTGCGGCCCGACCCTGGTCCACACCGACACCGCGCGGCGTACCCGTTCGTCCAGGTAGTCCTCGGGCCGGCGCCAGTGCGCCTCGAAGAAGCCGTCCTCGCAGTCCCACGGGATGAGCACCGGCTCCGCGCGGCCCCCGATCGCATGGGTCAGGTCCGCCAGTGAGGGCCAGTCGGCGAGGAGGTCGGCGAATTCGGGCAGGTAGTCGCGGGTGAGCCAGAACCGCTGGAGCCAGCCGGTCGTACTGGCGTCGTAGGTGAACACCACCACGCGCCGGGCCACCCGCCGCATCTCGCGCAGCCCGGCGACCGGGTCCGGCCAGTGGTGGACGGTGCTGACCGCCATCGCGGCGTCGAAGGACTGGTCGGCGAACGGCAGGCACTCCGCACTGGCGGCTATGCACGGCGCCGCGCCCGCGGGCCGCTGCGCCCGCATGACCGCCGACGGTTCCACCGCCGTGACGTCCCGGTCCGGGGGTTCGTAGGAGCCGGTGCCGGCCCCGACGTTCAGTACCGTCCTGGCGTCCCCGAGCGCCTCCCAGATCCGCGCGGCGATCCGCGGCTCGGTGCGCCGCGTCGCCGGGTAGGCGGACCCGATCGACTCGTACAGCTGTGCTCCGAACACCTTGAGCTGATCCTCCGGCGTCGTCCTGATCCCCATCGCCCGGGCCTCCAGTTCCTTGTCGATGGCCGTCACCGTGGCGGCGGCCTGGTCACGTTGTTCCACCAGCAGGCCGCGCAGCCGACGCAGGTGCGCGACCGCGTCGGTGTCCGGGTCGTCCACGAGATCCGCGATCGCGCGCAGTCCGAACCCCAGCCGCCGGTACCCGAGCACCTCCCGCAGCCGCTCCACGTCCCCCGGCGAGTAGGCCCGGTAGCCGACCCCGGTCCGCGCGGACGGCTGGACAAGGCCGATCTGGTGGTAGTGATGCAGCGTACGGACGCTCACCCCGGCCAACTCGGCCACACGCCCCACGGTCAGGTGCTCTCCCATGCCCCCGACGATGCCGCATGACGCCGCGTAAGGGTCAACCTCCCAGCGGCGCCGGACCACCCCCTCGTCCTGTCCCGCGCCTGCACGATCGGATCGGCCCCTGACAACTGGTCCCCGCCGTCGACTTCGTCGCCTGGCCCAGAACCACCTCTCCCGACTGCCGACCCTCACTGAATGAGTGACAGCCGATTCCGGAAAACCCCTTGCCCAATGGTCAAGAAACGTTGACCATTGGGGGCATGCCGATCGATGATCTTCCCGAGACGTTCCACGTCACCACCGATGAACAGCTGCGCGCCGTTTCCAACCTCACGCGTCACCGGATCATGGCCGTGCTCCGCTTCGAGCCCGCGACGATCACTCAGGTCGCCGAGCGGGTGGGCCTTGCGAAGGGGAGTTCCAGCTACCACGTACGGCTGCTGGAGCGGGCCGGGCTGGTGAAGGTGGTGCGGACGCGGAAGGTGCGGGGGGTCGTCGAGCGGTACTACGCGATGGCCGCGCGGTCGATCGTGCTGCCGGATCCGGGCGAGGGCGGGCCGGATGTGCTGATGCGGCACGCGGTGGCGGACCTGGAGGCGTCGCCGGTGGAGGGGCGGCACGTGCGGATGGCGCATCTGCGGCTCACCGACGAGCAGTTCGCACAGTTGGGGGCGCGGCTGCAGGCTCTGGCGGACGAGTACCGGGAGCTGTCCGATCCGTCGCTGCCGGACGCGTCACTCGTCTTCGCACTGTTCCACCCGGCGCCGCGCGAGCAGGCCGAAGGGGGCGCCAAGTGACCTCGGACGTACGGAAGTTGCCAACCGGGTTCGGACGGCTGTGGACCGCGCAGACGGTGTCCTCGCTCGGTGACGGGGTGTCGCATGCCGCACTGCCGCTGCTCGCGCTGACGTTGACGCGGGATCCGATGGCGCTCGCCGTCGTCACGGCCGCCGGAACGCTGCCGTGGCTGCTCTTCGGGGTGCTCGGCGGTGCGCTGGTGGACCGTTGGGACCGCCGGCGCACGATGTGGGTCACGGACGCGGCGCGTGCGGTGCTGCTCGCGATACCGGCGGCAGCGGCCGCGCTCGACGTGCTGAGCATTCCGCTGCTCGCGGCCCTCGCCTTCCTGCTCGGCCTCGGCGGGCTCTTCTTCGACACCGCCGCCACGGCCTACCTGCCGGATCTGCTCGGCCGCGACCCCGCACTCCTGGAGCGCGCCAACTCCCGTCTGCGCGGCGCCCAGACCGCCGCGTCCGGCTTCGCCGGGCCGCCCGCGGGCAGCGCCCTGCTCGCGCTCGGGCGGTCGGTTCCGCTGCTCGCCGACGCGGTGTCGTTCGCACTCTCCGCACTGCTCGTACGGTCGCTGCCTGCCGCGCCCCGGCCCGTTCCGCAGGCCCGTGAGTCGCTGCTGCGGCAGGCGCGGGCCGGTGCCTCGTACGTGTTCCGGGACCAGTTGCTGCTCGGGCTCGCGCTGCGGCCGGCGGTCGGGAACATCGCCTTCCTCGCCGTGGAGACGGTACTCGCCCTCTTCGCGCACGACCGGCTCGGCATCGGCACCTTCGGCTTCGGCCTGCTCCTCACGGCGGAGGCCGTCGGCGGACTGCTCGGCGCGGGCCTCGCCTCCCTCCTCGGCCGACGACTCGGCACCGGCACCGCGCTGACCTGCACGGCCGCAGTAGAAGGGCTCGCCATCCTGGGCCTTGCCGCCGCCCCGAACCCGTACGTCGCCGGCCTCGCGCTCGCCGTCTGCGGAGCGGGCATGGGCGCCACGATGGTGCTCGGCCCCTCCCTCCGACAGGCCATCGTCCCCGCCCACCTGATGGGCCGGGTCGCCTCCACCTCCCGCATGCTCGGCATGTGCGCCGCCCCCTTCGGCGCCTTCCTCGGCGGCTGGCTGGCCACCACCTACGACGTGCGCGCCCCGCTCTACACCGCCGCCGGACTCCTGCTCACCATGACCGCCGTCACCTCCACCATGACCACCAACCGCCGGGTCGAGGCGGCGCTGCGTGCCGCCGCCCCGGCCGAGGATCCGGCCGAGGACCCGGATCGTGCGCAGTCCCGGGAGCCCGTCCCGGCGGGCGCCGTACGCACCTGACCAGGCCCTACTAGGATCCGTGGCATGGCAACAAGACTTGTACAGATCAACATGAAGGCCCAGGACGACTCCGTGCTCGGCCGGTTCTGGGCGGAGGCGCTCGGTTGGGGTGTCGACAGCGAGGGGCCGGGCATCACCAACCTCGAACCCGTGGGTTTCGACTACCCCGACCCCGTGGCCGTCTGCATCGACATCGTCGCCCGCCCGGAGCCCAAAACGGTGAAGAACCGGGTACACCTTGACCTGGCCACCACCTCGACCGCCCATCAGGCGGAGCTGGTCGCGCGCTTGAAGGAGCTCGGCGCGACGCTCGCCGACGTGGGTCAGGGCGACGTCCCCTGGACGGTCATGGCCGACCCGGAGGGCAACGAGTTCTGCGTCCTGGAGCCCCGCCCGATCTACCAGGACACCGGGCCGATCGCCGCGGTGGTGGTCGACTGCACCGACCCGCGGGAGATGGCCCGGTTCTGGGACGAGGCGATGGACTGGACGCTGCACGAGGTCGCCGACGACCACGCGACCATGCGGTCCGCCGAAGGCGTCGGCCCCTACCTCGACTTCATCCGTACCCCCGACACCAAGAGCGGGTGGAACCGCGTCCACCTCGACGTCAGCCCCTACCCCGGCGACGACCTGGAAGCAGAGAAGGCCCGACTGCGTGCCTTGGGCGCCACCGACCCCGGTTTCGACCAGTCCGCCATCTCCTGGACGGTTCTGGCCGACCCGGAGGGCAACGAGTTCTGCCTCCTGTCTCCTCGCTGAGGACGCCCCAGGCCCTCCGGGCGGCTCGGCGTGGAGCGGGCGCGAGGTGCCCGCTCCACGTGCCGGGTCAAGGATCGGGTCAAGGGTCGCGTCAAGCACCGGGTCAAGGGCCGCGTCAAAGGCCGGGTTCAGTGCCGGTGGTGGTTGTCCGGTTGGGCCGGGTCGCCCGGGTGCTCCAGGCCCGGGACGAGGGTGAGGCGTTCGGCGCGGGCCTGGTCGAGCCAGCGGACGAAGGCCGCGCGACGGGCGGCAGCCGTGACCTCCCCCGCGGCACTGGAGGAGGCGGCCGTATCGGCGCAGGGTTCGGCCGCCCGGGCCGCCGTCCAGGCCCCCGCAGTGACCCACTCCCCCGGCGCGGCCTGCCGCAGGGCGTCGGCCAGGGCGGCCGGCAGGGTCTCGGGGTCGGCCTCGAACTCGCCCTCGGGGGTGGCCACCCGCCACACGGTGCCGGGTGGCCGGCGGTCGGTCAGCGACCGGTACCGCTCCACCTCCCCCGGTGCCGGTGCGACCTGCGCCGTGACCGCCGCGTAGACCGCCCGGACGGCGGCGCTGCCCTCGTAGGCGGCCGCGGTGATGGAGCCGAACTCGACGGCGGCCCGC
Organism: Kitasatospora sp. NPDC048239; assembly: GCF_043202015.1. Lineage (NCBI taxonomy): Bacteria > Bacillati > Actinomycetota > Actinomycetes > Kitasatosporales > Streptomycetaceae > Kitasatospora > Kitasatospora sp. NPDC048239. The sequence continues at coordinate 148,487 of NZ_JBICZP010000017.1, forward strand.
TGGTCGAGCCGGGCGGGGGCCGGATCGGCCGGGTGGCCGAGTCCCCGCTCGGCGGCGACCGCCGCGCACAGCGCCTCGGTCAGCAGCACCTGGGCGACCCAGCGCGCCAGTTGCCGGTCCTCCGAACTGCCGGGCCGGGGCAGCGCCGCGGAGCGCGGGCCCTCCCGCAGGGCGGCGAGCCGGCGGTCCAGTTCGGTTCGCGGCAGCGGGCGGCCGTCGAGCAGGCCCAGCACGGGGGCCTCGGCGGGCGCGGTCACGGCTCCACCACCAGGGCGACGGTCGGCGAGTACTGGCAGCGGCCGAACCACATCACCTTGGCGAGCGCCCAGTACGCCCCGGGATCGGTGTCCTCGGGGACGGCGACCTCGAAGGCGAGCGTCTCCTCGGCGCCGGCCGCGAGCGTGAACCCGCGGACGGGCGCGGCCACCGCCTCCCAGCTGCCCCAGGGCGAGACGAGCTGCAGTTCGCCGCGGATCCCGCCGCGTGTGCGGTTGGCCAGCACCACGTCGAGGGTGGCGCGGCCGCCGGGGGCGACGTGCAGCGACTCCTGGCCGACCGCCACCGCCAGGCCGGTGTCCCGGCCGGTGGCGGCCTTGGTGCCCTGGGCGGCGGTCCAGTCCTCCGGGGCGTCGCCGGGCGCCGGGAGCAGCTCGGGCAGCGCGCCGACCGCGATGGTCACCACGTCCTCGATCTGCTGGCCGTCGTGGGAGATCCGGACGGCGGCGAAGTGGAGCCCGGGTTCGACGCCGGTCGGTGGGGTGAGGGTGACGGGGAAGCGCAGGTGGCCGCCGGGCGCCAACCGGTAGGGGCGGGCGCCTGGTCCGGCCTGCCAGCCTTCGGGCGGCAGCACCGTGGCCGTGCCCTCGACGGAGGCGTCCCGCAGCTGGGAGGAGAGCGCGACGGACAGCTCGACCGGCTCGCCCCCGGTGCGCAGCAGGCCGGGCGAGACGCCGACCGAGACGGGGAGGTAGCCGAGCGGGGCCGGGCCCCGGTTGTGCAGCCAGTAGCGGGCGTGCACGGGCTGCGCGGCCTCGGCGACCGGGCCGAGCACGGGCGCGTCCGGCGTGCCGGAGGCGGCCAGGGTCGGCCGGGCGAGCAGGGTGGCGATCTGCGAGCCGGTCAGCTCGACCGGGCCGGGGAGTGCGGCCGTCGGGCGCTCCAGCAGGTCGGCGCGGTGCAGCCCGGTCAGGCCGAGGGCTCCGCCGAGGACGGCGGTGCGGCCGAGGCCGGTGGACTCGACCAGCCTGAGGGCGAGGTCGCCGCCGGTCGGGGCGGCCGAGCCGTGGGCGATCGGGTTCCCGGCCGGCTTGAGGGTGCCGAGCAGGACCTCGCGCTGCGGTTCGACGCGCAGCCAGGAGAGCACGGCGGGCAGCGGGCCGTTCTGACCGCCCTGGCCGACGGAGCCGCCCTGACCGCCCCGGCCGTCCCGGCCGTCCTGGCCGCCCTGGCCGTCCTGAACGACGGAGCCGTCCTGGTCGACCGGGGCGCCTGAAAGCCGGGTGTACAGCGGGTGGTTGAACTCCTGGCCCTGTGCGGGCAGTGCCTGGGCACGCCAGTCGCCCGCTCCGCCGGTCAGGGCGTAGCTGAACTCGTGTGTCCAGTGCTGAAGTTGGAAGGACGTTCCGTCGGGCAGGGTGCGCCGGGGCGGGTCGATCCAGACCCCGGAGGGCCAGCCGGTGCAGGAGCGCAGCAGCGAGAGGTGCAGCGCGCCGGTGGCGTCCACGGCGAAGCCGGGCAGGCCGTAGGTGAGCAGGGCCACGGTGTGGTCGGCGAGTTGCTCGTGGACGGCGCCGGGGCAGACGGCGCCGATCCGGGCGTCGGCGAGGTCTCGGGTGAGCGCCTCCGGGTCGGTGGCCACCAGGGCGGGCAGCGCACGCAGGTCGCGCAGGTCGGCGCCGGGCTGCCAGACCTCGGCGAGCGGGGTGAGCGCGGGTACCCAGACGGCGCCGTGCGCCTTGAGCACGGCGGCGTACTCCTCGCCCGCGCGCTCGATCAACTCCCGTGCGGCGTCGTTCTCCTCGGGACCGCCGAGGACGATCCGGAAGTCCGGAAGGTTGGAGTCGACGTCCAGCCAGCCGTACCGGGCCCAGTCGGCGCCGGAGGTGGTGGCGGTGACGCCGACCCGGGCGAGGGCGACGACCAGGTCGCGGGCGTCGGCGGCGGCGTCGAGGTCGGGTACGACCACCTCGGCGACGCCGAGGGCCCGCTCGCCGAGCGGGTTGCCGGCCGGGTCGGTGAGGACGGCCCGGGCCGTGGCGCCGAGGCCGAACCAGGTGTTGGCGGGGTTGTCGAGGGTCCAGGGCGCCTCGGCGGAGTCGACGTCGGGCAGCGCGAAGCCGCGGCCGACGACCGCGTCGGCGACCTCGCTGACCGGCAGCGCGCCGGGGACGTCCACCGGGAAGCGCAGCCGCAGCAGGCGGTCGGCGCCGGAGTAGTCGACCACCCTGGTCCGGCAGTCGACCCGGTCCAGTCCGTGCCAGAGGGTGACGGTCTGCTCGTAGCGGACGGCGTCGACGGTGCCGGCGATCACCAGGCGCTCGCCGAGCGGGCCGCACTCGCGGCGGACGGCGGCGGGCTGCTCGCCGGATCCGAGCACCGGGCCCTTGGGGACGAGGTGCCAGGGGCCCTCGCCGAAGTCGGGGTGCTGCGGGTACTCCTCGTAGACCCGCAGTTCGTTGCCGATCCGGCCGTCCTGGATCAACTCCCGTTCGTGCAGCAGGTCGTGGACGCTGGTCAGGCCGCCGCCGCGGGCCGGGTCGGCGGTGACGCGGTACCGGTCGTTGGCGGCGGTGAAGCCGTCGGCGGGCGACCAGGCGGGGGCGGCCCGGCCCGCGACCAGGCGCCAGGTGCGCCAGCCGAGGGCGGGCACGTCGGCGGCGAGGAAGCGCAGGGTACCCCGGTCGACGCTGCTGGGCACCTCGGCGCCCGTGTCGTCCAGCACCCGGACGGCCCGGTCGCCCTCGGGGAGCCGGACGGCGGCCAGGTCGGTCCGGTCGAAGGAGAGCGTGTTGGTGACGACCACGGCCGTGCCCGTGCCCCGGGTGTCGATCCGGGCGGTCAGGGCGTCCAGCGCGGTGTCGCGGACGGCGGCGGCCAGGTCGTGGGCCTCGCGCCAGCCGCCGAGCAGGTCCAGGTACACCTGGTCGGACTCGGAGCCGGTGATCGCGTCGTGGTGAGCGCCGTAGGCGAGTTGGCGCCACACCTTGTCGAGCGCGGCCTCGGGGTAGCGCCCCAGGCCCTGCACGGTGGCGAGGGTCGCGAGCTTCTCGGCGTCGACGGCGGCGACCTCGGCGGCCCGCTGGGCCTGCTTGGTGTCGATGTAGGAGACGTCCTTGCCCGTGTACACCGGGTTCATGTCCCGGGTCTGCGGACTGGGACGGCGGCCGGTGGCGGCGAGTTCGGCGCGGACGGCGGCCAGGAAGTCGCGCGGGGTGCCGCAGACGAAGCGCGGCCAGAGGTACTTGGCGGCCCAGGAGCGGTGGATCGCGGTGACCCACTTGTTCGGCGGGGTGTAGTCGGTGCCGACGGGCAGCAGCAGGTTCTTGGTGGCCCCGACCGGCTTGAGCTTGCGGTACAGCTCGTAGACGGCCTGCTCGGCGGTGGCGAGGTCCGGGGAGGAGTCCATCCACCAGCCGGCCGAGTAGTGGTGCGGCATGTAGTGCGTGAGCACGCCCTCGCCCGAGGGGGCGATCCACTCGAACTCGCTCGGGAACTGCATCACCCGCGCGTCGTCCTTGGCCTCGCGGAAGTTCTTCTGGATCGGCCCCCACTGGTGGAACGGGCCGCGCGCCCAGGCGCTGCCGGTCAGGCCGGCGGCGGCGAGGTGGCCGGGGAACTGCGGGTCGTGGCCGAAGACGTCGAGCTGCCAGGCGGTCTGCGGGTCGCCGCCGAGGATGTCCCGCTGGTAGCCGATGCCGTAGACGATGTTGCGGATCGTGGTCTCGGCGCCGGTGAGGTTGGTGTTGGGCTCGTTGTAGGTGCCGCCGACCAGCTCCACCTGCCCGCGCTCCAGCAGCAGCCGCAGGGTCTCGCGGCGCTCGGGGTGCTGGTCGAAGTACGGCTTCAGGTAGTCGACTTCGGCGAGCACGAAGCTGTAGACCGGGTCCCGCAGGGCCAGGTCCAGGTGGGCGTCGACCAGGGCGAAGCCGTTGCGCTCCCAGAGCGGGCGGGTGGTGGCGTCGGCCGAGAGCAGCTCCCACGGGGAGGTGTACGCGGCCTGGGTGTTCCACCAGACCGGGTCGTAGTGGAAGTGCGAGACGAGGTACATGGTCCAGCCGGGTTCGGCGACCTCGACGACGCCCTCGGCCTCCGCGCCGCCCTCGGCCGTGCCGCCACCGGTGGCGACGGCGGTGACGGTGACGGGCAGCCGCGCGCCGGGCCCGGCGCCGGTGATCTCCAGGGGGACTTCGACCAGCCCCGTGCCGGCCGCCTCGCCGCGTACGCCCGGGCCGCTGACGGCGATCCGGGCGGGCGGGCCGTCGAGGCTCACCCGCAGCAGCTGGCGCGGCGCGTCCTCGGGGCCGGTGAACAGGTCCGTGCTTTCGACGGCGGTGATGGTGACCGGCACGGGGATGGTCCTTTCGGGAAGGGGTGGAGCGGGCTCGGCCGGACCGGCGCTACGCGCCCCAGGCCTCGAACTCGTAGACGCGGGCGGCGGGGTCGGAGGTCTGGGTGGGCCGGGTCACGACCAGGCGGACGTACCGGGCCGTGGTGGAGACCGGGTGGGTGGTCGTCCCGGCGGTGTTGCCGGTGACGTTGGCGACGGTGGTCCACGGGTCGGTGGTGGAGTTGCGGACCTGCACGGAGAAGTCGCGGGTGTTGTAGGAGGCGCTCTCACCGCCGGCCGAGGCGTGCTTCACCACGAACTTCGACAGCGGATGCGCCGAACCGAGGTCCACCTCAAGCCACTTGGCCGAGGTGGTGGTGCACCACTTGTCGCCGTTGCCACCGTTGACGGTACCGTTGACCGCCTTCGCCGGGGTCTCGTTGGCGTTGCACTGGCCGGAGCCGGTGGCCGGGCGGTTCAGCGCCAGGTTGCCGCCGGCCGGCGGGGTGCCCGTCCAGGAGACGGTGGCACTCGCGGCGGTCGAGCGGCCGTACTCGGTGGAGACGGCCTCGACCTCGATGGTGGTGGCGCTCTCAGTGCCCACCCGGTCGAGCCGGTTCACGAAGTAGGCGTCGGACGGGGTCGCACCGAGGTAGGAGCGGGTGCCGTCCGGGTTGCGCCGGTAGAGCTCGTAGTGGTGGACGGCCCCGCCCGTGGACCCGGTCCAGGACAGCCGCAGCGACTGGCTGGTGCCGGGCACGGTGTCGGCGGCACCGAGCACCGTGAGTCCGCTCGGCGCAGCCGGGGCGTCCACCGCGCCGTCGTAGACCGCCAGTTGCCCCACCTTCACATCGTAGGCGGGGTTGGAGCCCTCGGCCTGCAGGCCGATCTGGGCGATGGTGCGGCCGGCGTAGGCGGAGAGGTCGAGGGTCCTGCGCTCCCAGCCGTTGCCGCCGGTCGAGCCGAGGTCGAGGGTGGTGAAGCTGGTCGGCGCGTCGGTGAAGGAGATCGCGGCCTTGAGGTTGGTCGCCCCGGCGGCCGGGGTCTTCAGGACCACCGAGAGCCTGCTGTCCGCCGCGACCGGGAGCCTGGTCTCGTAGAGGCGGATGGTGTTGGCCGCGTCGAGCCGGCCGGTGAGGCGCAGCGTGGAGCCGCCCTCGTAGGCGTCGGTGAAGTCGATCGAGGGCGTCAGCCTGCTGCCGGTGGAGCTGACCAGCCAGCGGTAGGTGGGCGGGACGTCCTGGAGCGACAGGTTGTTCCAGCCGCCGGTGGCGACCCGGTTGCCGCCGGAGTTGTAGAAGTCCCCCTGGCCGGAGTCGAAGTTGGTGACGAAGGGCTTGGCGGTGATCGGCGAGGACTCCGCGAAGTACGTGGAGAGGCCCTTCCAGCTGGACGAAGTCGTCGTGTTGGACGGGTCGTTGTTGGCACCGACCCAGTAACGGGCGTCCTTGGCGTAGAAGTCGGCGCGGTCGGTGGCCGACTTCCAGGTCCACTCGGGCCGGTAGAGGCCGAGCGAGGTGGTGTGCGGCTTGCCGGCCGGGAAGAGCGTGCTCCAGTCGACGCCGCTGTTGTAGCCGTTGGCCTCGGTGTCGATCCCGGAGTAGAGGTCGTACTCGCTGCGCCCGAGGCCGCGGGCGAGGCTGCGGGAGGAGTCGAGGCCGCCGGAGCTCCAGTTGAAGTTGAGGAACATGGAGTCGGAGGTGCGGCGGGTGCCCTCCTGGAGGAAGGAGTCGTTGGCGGTGGTGAACGCGTTCTGCCAGGAGACCGAGCCGGACTCGGTCATCGCGTCGTACCACATGAACTCGGTGGAGCTCTTCGCCTTGGTGTACTGCATGAGGTTGCGGACCTCGGTGGCGAGGGCCGAATCGCCGCCGCCGGTCTCCTGGTTGATGAACCAGCCGTCGAAGCCGTAGTACTGGGCGGCCTGGGCGAGCTTGTCGGCGACGGGGTAGCCGCTGCCGGACTTCTGGACGAAGTCGCGGACCCACTGGAGCTGGCCGCCGTACGCGGCGGGCGGGAAGAAGACCGTCCCGTAGACCTTGACGCCGTTGCGGTGGGCGGCGTCGATGACGGTCGGGTTGGGTGCGAGGATCAGGCCCTCGCCGGCGGAGCCGCCCCAGAAGACGAGCTTGTCGACGTACTGCCAGTAGCCGAAGGCGTAGTAGTTCGGGTCGGCGGAGCCCTGCGAGGGGTTGTTGGAGGTCGGGCCGAAGGAGACCAGGGAGGCCACCTTGCCCTCGCCGGACCGGGCGTTGGGGTTGGCCTTGAGCGCCGGGTCGGTGGTGCGCGGCTGGAGCGGGACGCGGGAGCGGTTGAACCGGGCGTCCGGGTCGGTGGCCGGGTCCCAGTTCAGGATGGTGTTCGGGTACCAGTACGAGGCGTACGGCTGGCTGCCCAGAGCGGCCGGGGCGGCGGCCGGGGCGGCCGGTGCGGGCTCCGCGTGGGCGGTGGGTGCGGCGCCCAGCACGGCGGCCCCGAGGGCGGCGCTCAGCAGAAGGGGGAGGCGTCGGGACATGCGGTGGCTCCGATCGAGCGGAGGAGGGTGGGGGTGGGGCCCGCCCGGGGGCGGTCCGGGTGCATGCGAGCGTGGCGGTGCTGATCGCGGCGGGTGCCGGTGGTGCGCAGTGCTCAGGCGGGCCGGTCCCGGCCTGGCACCGCCGGCCGTCGCCCGGCACGGCGGTACGGAACTGCGGCGGTACGGGACCGGCAGTGCGAGGGTGCAGCGGTACGAGGGTGCAGCGGTACGAGGGTGCAGCCGTGCGAAGGTGCAGCAGTGCGAGAGTGCGGACCTGCGGCCGCGCGAGGGCGCGGCGGTACACCGGACAACCGCCACCGCCGGGTGCGACGGCGGCAGGAGTGCGGCGACGGGCAACGGGCGGCGGGAGCGGGGCGGCGCCCCGCCCGCGGTGACGCGCCGAGCGTGGCCCGCTCGGCGCAGCGAGGCTAAACCGGTTCAGATCCGCTGTCAACGGTCCGCGCAGCGCCCGGCAGGCCGGGCGGCGGCGAGGTGGACTCCCGAACGGTCAGCCGGGGCGTGGGCATCTGCAGGTCACGGCCCGGGCCGGCCTCGTCGAGCACTTCGAGCAGACTGCGGGCCACCTGCTCGCCGAGCGCGAAGGTGTCCCGGCTGAGCGCGGTCAGCGGGGGGTGCACGATCCGGGCGAGCACCGAGTCGTCGAAGGAGACGATCGACAGCTCGCCGGGCACCGCGACGCCCATCTCGCCGGCCACCCCGAGCCCGGCCACCGCCATCACGTCGCTGTCGTAGATGATCGCGCTGGGCCGCCGCGGGCGGGAGAGCAGCGTCCGGGTGGCCGCCGCGCCCTCGGCGTCGCTGAAGTCGGTGGGCACCGAGACCGCCTCCTCCAGGCCCAGCCGCCGGGAGGCGTCGCGCAGCGCGCGGATCCGCCGCTGGGTGTGCTGGAAGTGCGGCAGGCCGGCCAGGTGCGCGATCCGCCGGTGGCCGATCGCGGCCAGGTAGTCGACGATCGAGAGCATCGCCTCCCGGTCGTCCGCCCAGACCCGCAGCGGGCCGCCGCCCTTGCCGGGCCCGCCCAGGACGACGGCGGGCAGGGCGAGTTCCTCCAGCACCTCCGGCCGCGGGTCGCGGACCTGCAGGTCGACCACGATGAACCCGTCGACCCGGTGCTCGGAGGCCCAGCGCCGGTAGACCTCGATCTCGGCGGCGGTGTCCTCGACCACCATCAGGTGCAGCGCGACCGAGCGGGCCGAGAGCACCGCCTGGAGCCCGGACAGCAGCTGGCTGAAGAACGGCTCGACGCCGATGGTGCGGGCCGGGCGCGCGATCACCAGTCCGACCGCGTCGGAGCGGGCGCCGCCGAGCGCGCGGGCCGCACTGTGCGGCCGCCAGTTCATGTCCTCGGCGACCCGCAGGATGCGGGCCCTGGTCGCCTCGCTCACCCCGGGTCGCCCGTTCAGCGCGAAGGACACCGCGCCCTTGGAGACACCGGCCTGGCGCGCGATGTCGGCGATCGTCGGTCTGCCCACAGGATCCGACCCCTCTCTTGACATCCAAGTTTAGGCGGGAGCATAGTCCCTGCAACAGCTAGACCGGTTTAGTAAGTCAGGTTCTGCACGTCAGCACAATCCCCCACCCACCCTCAGGACCGGGAGACCCTCATGCGAAGAATCTGGGCGGCACTGACGACGGCGGCGGTCACCACCGCCCTGCTCGGCGGCTGCGGGCTGAGCTCCGACACCAAGAGCGACGACACCGCGGCGAGTGCGGCCGCCACCGGTGAGGTCAAGGGCAAGGTCTCGCTCCAGACCTGGGCGCTGAAGCCGAAGTTCACCGACTACGTGCAGGGCGTGATCGACGGCTTCAAGAAGCAGCACCCGGGCGTCGAGGTCGAGTGGCTGGACCAGCCGGGTGAGGGCTACTCGCAGAAGGTGCTCAGCCAGGCCGCGGCCGGCGGCCTGCCGGACGTGGTCAACCTCCCGCCGGACTTCGCACTCCCGCTGGCCAGGCAGAACATGCTGCTCGACGTGGCCAAGGCCGATCCGTTGCTCGCCGACGAGTACGTCGCCGGCGGCGTCGACGCCTACCGCTTCGCCGGCCAGGACGGCACCTACGGCTACCCCTGGTACCTCAACACCGATGTCAACTACTGGAGTTCGGAGCTCCTCGGCAAGAACGGCCTGGACCCGAAGACCCTCCCCACCACCCTGGACGAACTCATCGCCCAGGCCCGGGTGATGAAGGAGAAGTCCGGCGGCCAGACCTATCTGATGAGCCGCAAGCCCGGCCTCGGCGACCTGGTCAACGCCGGTGTCAAGGTGATGTCCGACGACGGCAGGTCCTTCACCTTCAACACCCCCGAGGCGGCCGCGCTGCTCGACAAGTACCGCGACGCCTTCAAGGAGGGCCTGCTGCCGAAGGACGTCCTGACCAACACCTACGCCGGCAACTCCAAGCTGTTCAACTCCGGCGCGGCGGCCTGGACCACCGGTGGCGGGAACTTCATCACCAGTCTCGCCACCGACAACCCCACGCTCGCCCCGAAGATCGTCCCCTCCCCCGCGATGGGCACCCCGCCGCTGTACGTGCAGGGCCTGTCGATATCCAAGGGCAGCAAGAACCCCGCCGCCGCGGTGGCCCTGGCCCGCTGGGTCACCAGCCCCGAGAACCAGGCCGCCTTCGCCCACCTGACCAGCGTGTTCCCGTCCACCAAGGCGTCCGCGGGCGACCCGTTCTTCAGCAGGGGCGACGGCACCAACGCCGGGGACGCCAAGGTGATCGCGTTCACCTCGCTGGCCAAGGCGAAGATCCTCCAGCCCGTCCAGGTCGACGACGCGATGAGCACCGTCATCAACCAGCAGATCGCCCTGGCGATCAGCGGCGACGCGAGCTCCAAGCAGGCCCTGGACACCGCCGTCGAGCGGTGCAACCAGCTGCTCAAGGGCTGACCCGGCCCCCCGCACGGCCTCGTACCGGTGGAGCGGCGGCACCTCCCGAACCCGGGGACCCTCAGGGATCCCCAGGCCCCCGGGACCCCCAGGGGCCGCCGCCCACCGGGAACGACCCGCACCGCCCCCAGGAAGGCAACGGCATGACCCACCGGCGTTGGTTCACCCCCTGGCTGCTCGCCGGGCCCGCGATCATCTGGCTGCTCGTCTTCAACCTCTGGCCGACGCTCAACACGGTGATCCTGTCGTTCACCAACGCCAAGCCACTGGGCGGCGGGCGGTTCACCGGCCTCGACAACTACGAACGCATATTCAGCGACGAGCAGTTGGCCGACGCCCTGCTCAACAGCATCGTCTACCTGCTGATCTGCCTGCCCCTGCTGACCGTCCTGCCGCTGCTGCTCGCCCTGCTGGTCCAACGCAAGCTGCCCGGCATCACCTTCTTCCGCACCGCCTTCTACACCCCGGTCATCGCCTCCGCCGTCGTGGTGGCGCTGATCTGGGGCTGGGTCCTGGACGACCGCGGCCTGGTCAACGGCCTGCTCCAGCAGACCGGACTGGCCGACTCCCCGGTCGCCTTCCTGACCGACCGCTGGCTGCTGCTGCTCAGCTCGATCGCCCTGACCACCTGGAAGGGCCTCGGCTACTACATGGTGATCTACCTGTCCGCCCTGGCCAACGTCGGCCGCGAACTGCACGAGGCCGCCGCCGTGGACGGCGCGAGCGCCTGGCGCCGGTTCTGGCACGTCACCCTGCCCGGGGTCCGGCCCACCATGGTGCTGATCTCGGTGCTGATCTCGGTCTCCTCGCTGCGCGTCTTCGCCGAGCTGTACGTGCTCTCCAACGGCACCGGCGGGCCCGGCGGCCGGGACATGTCGGTGGTGATGCTGATCCAGATGTACAGCCGCGGCTTCACCGGCCACCTCGGCTACGCCTCCGCGCTCAGCCTGCTGCTGTTCGTCATCACCCTCGGCCCGATGCTGCTGCTGATGCGCCTGAACCGGAAGGCGGACTGACCCCGTGACCCGACCCGCCGCCCCGACCGGCCCCACCGCCACCGCACCGCGGCCCGGCCCGCCCGCTCCACCCGACCGGGCCGCAGCGGCCCGGTCCACCCGCCGCACCCGGAGCTTCAACACCCCCTCCCCCGCCCAGACCGCGCTGCGCTACCTGCTGCTGCTGGTCGTGCTGCTGCTGGTGATCGGCCCGTTCCTCTGGCAGCTCTCCACCTCGCTGAAGGGCCCGGACGAGGACGTCTTCACCCGGAGCCCGAGCTTCCTCCCCGAGGACCCGACCTTCGCCAACTACGGCAAGGTCGCCGACACCATCCCGGTCTGGGCCTACGCCGGGAACTCGCTGGTGGTGGCCGCGATCGCGATCTTCGGCAACGTGGTCGGCACCACCCTGGCCGGCTACGCCCTCGCCAAGCTGCGCTTCCGCGGCGCCCGGCTGGTGTTCGGCCTCTTCCTGGCGACGCTGGTGCTGCCCGGCGAGGTCACGATCGTCTCCCAGTACGTGACCGTGCGCAGCCTGGGCCTGGCCGACACGCTGACCGGCGTCGCCCTGCCCGGCGCGATCGCCATGCTGAACGTGCTGCTGATGCGCACCGCCTTCGCGGCCGTTCCGCCCGAACTCGACCAGGCCGCCCTGGTGGACGGAGCCAACGTCTGGCAGCGGCTGTGGCACGTCGGGCTCCCGAACGTGCGCGGCATGCTCAGCGTGATCGTGATCTTCACCTTCATCGGCGCCTGGGACGACTTCCTCTGGCCGCTGATCGTGCTCAACGACCCGCAGAAGTACACGCTCACCGTCGGACTCCAGTACCTCAACGGCACCTTCTCCGCCAACCCCCGGCTGATCGCGGCCGGCACCATGATCGCCTTCCTGCCGATCGTCGTGGTGTTCGGCGTCTGCCAGCGGTTCTTCTTCCGGGGCGTCGAGGAGGGGGCCGTCAAGGGGTGACCACCGAACCCGCCCGACCCGTCGCCGAACCCCGCGACGGCCGCTCTCACCGAGGAAGCCAACCGAGCATGACCGCCGACCAGGACCGCACCCCGGACACCCCCGCCCCGCGCTTCGGCGTCAACTACACGCCCACCGAGGGCTGGTTCCACCACTGGCTCGACTTCGACCTCGACGCCGTCCGGGCCGACCTGGACTCGATCGCCGAGCTCGGCCTGGACCACGTCCGGGTCTTCCCGCTCTGGCCGCTCTTCCAGCCCAACCGCACCCTGATCCGCCCGCGCGCCGTCGAGCAGCTGGTCGAGCTGGTGGACGCGGCCGGCGAGCGCGGGCTGGACGTCTCGGTGGACGGCCTCCAGGGCCACCTGTCGAGCTTCGACTTCCAGCCCTCGTGGACGCTGACCTGGCACCGGCGCAACATCTTCACCGACCCCCAGGTGGTCAACGGCCAGGCCGCCTACCTGCGCACCCTGGCCGCCGCGCTGGCCGACCGGCCCAACTTCCTCGGGATGACGGTCGGCAACGAGATCAACCAGTTCTCCGGCGACCCGCACCCCGACCCTGACCGGATCACCCCCGACGAGGCCGAGGACTGGCTGCGCCGGATGCTCGCCGCCTGCGAGGACGGCGCGCCCGGGCGGCTCAACCTGCACGCCTCCTACGACGCCGCCTGGTACCTGGACGAGCACCCGTTCACCCCCTGGCACTCGGCCCGGATCGGCGCCGCCACCGCCGTCCACTCCTGGGTGTTCAACGGCACCGCCCAGCGCTACGGCGCCCACTCCACCGCGACGGCGCAGCACGCCGCCTACCTGGTCGAGCTGTCCAAGGCCTGGGCGGCCGAGCCGCACCGCCCGGTCTGGCTGCAGGAGGTCGGCGCGCCGGCCCCGCACATCACCGCCGAGGACGCCGCCCGGTTCACCGGCGACACGGTCGCCGCCGTGCTGGACTGCCCCGACCTGTGGGGCGTCACCTGGTGGTGCTCGCACGACGTGGACCGCTCGCTGGCGGACTTCCCCGAGCTGGAGTACAGCCTCGGCCTGCTCACCACCGACCGCCGGGTCAAACCCGCCGGCCTGCGGATCGCCGCCGCCGTCGAGGAGTTGCGCACCGGTTGGCGGCCGCCGCGGCCGCGCAGCACGGCGCTGGTGGTCGACACCGGTGACGCGGTCACCGCGCCCAAGCGCTCGGTCTGCGGCCCCGGCGGCGCCGTGTTCGAGGCGTTCATGCGGCTCACCGAGGCCGGCGCCCGGCCGACCGCGGTGCTCGCCGAGCACGCCGTCGATCCGGGCCACCTCGCCGCCCGGGGCATCACCGAGGTCGTCCACCCCGACGACGTACGCTGACCACTGCCTCCGTCCGCCGCCGTTCCGCCCCGTCCCGCCCGTCCCGCCCGTCCCGCAGTACTGCCCGTCACGCGCCACCAGTCACACACCCTCAGCCATGCAACGGAGCCTGCCGACATGCACGATGACCGCACCCTCGTCGAGTCCCGTCTCAAGCGCGTCCTCGACGAGCGCATCCGCCCGGCGATCCACCCCGAGTCCGTGCCCCTGGAGGTCGGCATCTGGACGGCGCCCGGCGAGCCCGTCCCGGTCGCCGAGGGCCTGGCCGCCCCCCGCACCCCGATCGCCGCCGGCGAGTCCTGGGGCGCGCCGTGGGGCACCAGCTGGATCACCGTGACCGGCACCGTGCCCGAGGCCTGGGCCGGGCGGACGGTCGAGGCGCTGATCGACCTCGGCTTCGACGCCAACATGCCCGGCTTCCAGTGCGAGGGCCTGGTCTACCGCCCGGACGGCACCCCGGTGAAGGGCCTCAACCCGCAGAACCAGTGGGTGCGGATCGCCGCCCCGGCGGCCGGCGGCGAGCGGGTCGAGCTGCACGTCGAGGCGGCGTCCAACCCGGTCATCCTGGACTACCACCCCTTCCTGCCCACCACCCTGGGCGACAAGGAGACCGCCGGCGACCAGCCGCAGTACAAGCTGGAGCGGATGGACCTCGCGGTCTTCGACGAGACGGTCTGGCAGCTGGTGATGGACCTGGAGGTGCTCGGCGAGCTGATGGCGGAGCTGCCGGTCGACGGCGCCCGCCGCTGGGACGTGCTGCGCGCCGTCGAGCGGGCGCTCGACGCCGTCGACCTCCAGGACGTCAACGGCACCGCCGCCGCGGCCCGTTCACAGCTCACCGAGGTGCTGGCGGCGCCCGCCGCGCCGTCCGCGCACCGGATCAGCGCGGTCGGCCACGCGCACATCGACTCGGCCTGGCTGTGGCCGCTGCGCGAGACGGTCCGCAAGGTCGCCCGGACCACCGCCAACATGACGGCGCTGCTGGAGGACGAGCCGGACTTCGTCTACACCATGTCCCAGGCGCAGCAGTACGCCTGGATCAAGGAGCACCGGCCCGAGGTGTACGCCCGGGTGAAGAAGGCCGTCGCCGAGGGCCGGTTCGTGCCGGCCGGCGGCATGTGGGTGGAGTCCGACACCAACATGCCGGGCTCGGAGGCGATGGCCCGCCAGTTCGTCCACGGAAAGCGGTTCTTCCTGGAGGAGTTCGGCGTCGAGAACCAGGAGGCCTGGCTGCCGGACACCTTCGGCTTCACCGGCGGGCTGCCGCAGATCATCCGCAACGCCGGCTCCAAGTGGCTGCTGACGCAGAAGATCTCGTGGAGCCAGGTGAACAGGTTCCCGCACCACACCTTCCAGTGGGAGGGCATCGACGGCACCCGGATCTTCACGCACTTCCCGCCCATCGACACCTACAACTGCTCGATGAAGGGCAGCGAGATCGCGCACGCCGCGCGGAACTTCAAGGACAAGGGCGTGGCCCGGCACTCGATCGCACCGACCGGCTGGGGCGACGGCGGCGGCGGCACGACCCGCGAGATGGTCGCCAAGGCGGCCCGGCTGCGCAGCCTGGAGGGCTCGGCCACCGTGGTGTGGGAGCGGCCCGCCGAGTTCTTCGAGAAGGCGCAGGCCGAGTACCCGCAGCCGCCGGTCTGGGTCGGCGAGCTGTACCTGGAGCTGCACCGGGCCACGCTGACCAGCCAGGCCAGGACCAAGCAGGGCAACCGCCGCAGCGAGAACCTGCTGCGCGAGGCCGAACTGTGGTGCGCCACCGCCGCGTTGCGCACCGGGCTGGCCTACCCGTACGAGGAGCTCGACCGGATCTGGAAGACGGTGCTGCTGCACCAGTTCCACGACATCCTGCCGGGCTCGTCGATCGCCTGGGTGCACCGGGAGGCGGAGCAGACCTACGCGGGCGTCGCCGCGGAGCTGGACGCGCTGATCGACCGGGCGCAGCAGGCCCTGGCGGGGGACGCGGCGGGCGGGCGCGAGCTGCTGTTCAACGCGGCGCCGCACAGCCGCTCGACGGTGCCCGCGGGCGGGGCGGCGCCGGCCGGCCCCGTGGTGGCGGGCTGCGCGGTGACGGCCCGGCCGCAGGGCGGATTCGTGCTCGGCAACGGGCTGCTGGACGTCACCGTGGACGGCGACGGCCTGGTGGTCTCGGTGGTCGACCTGGCGGACGGCCGGGAGACCGTCGCCCCCGGCACCCGGGCCAACCTGCTCCAACTGCACCCCGACTTCCCGAACATGTGGGACGCCTGGGACGTCGACCAGTTCTACCGCAACACCGTCACCGATCTGACCGCGGCGGACGAGGTCGCGGTGGCGGCCTCCTCGGTGGACGAGGTGGCGGTGCGGGTGGCGCGCTCCTTCGGCTCGTCCACGGTCGTCCAGACGCTGACGCTGCGCGCGGGCGCCAAGCGCCTCGACATCGACACCGAGGTGGACTGGCACGAGACGGAGAAGTTCCTGAAGGCCGCCTTCCCGCTGGACGTGCACACCGAGCGGTACGCCGCCGAGACCCAGTTCGGCCACCTGTACCGGCCGACCCACACCAACACCAGTTGGGAGGCGGCCAAGTTCGAGGCGTGCAACCACCGCTTCGTGCACCTGGAGGAGCCCGGCTGGGGCGTCGCGCTGGTCACCGCCTCGACGTACGGGCACGACGTGACCCGCACGGTGCGGGAGCAGGACGGCGGGACGACCACGACGGTCCGGTTCTCGCTGCTGCGCGCGCCGCGCTTCCCCGATCCGCAGACCGACCAGGGCCTGCACCGGTTCCGGCACGCGCTGGTGCCGGGTGCGGCGATCGGCGACGCCGTCCGCGAGGGCTACCGGATCAGCCTGCCCGAGCGGCGGGTCACCGGCAGCGCCGCGTCGGTGCGGCCGCTGGTGGCGGTGGACAACGACGCGCTGGTGGTCAGCGCCGTCAAGCTGGCCGACGACGGCAGCGGGGACGTGGTCGTGCGCGTGTACGAGGCGCACGGGGGCCGCGCCCGGGGCCGGCTCGTTCCGTCCTTCCCGCTGGCCGGCGCGGTACCGTGCGACCTGCTGGAACGGCCGTGGGACGGCACGCGCGGCGAGGTCGTGGCGGCCGAGGACGGCGTCGAGCTCGGACTTCGGCCGTTCGAGCTGGTCACCCTGCGGCTGACCCCCGGTGGCGCGACCGTCTGACGCTCATGCTCACCCTGCGGCGCCCCGGGATCCCCCGGGGCGCCGCATCCCGTCCCCTCCCTCCCCCTCTGGAGTGCCCTCGATGACCGTGTCCTCCTCCCCGCTGTTCGCCGCCGTCGACATCGGCGGCACCAAGATCGCCGGCGCGCTGGTCGACGACCGCGGGGAGCTCCGGCACCGCCTCCAGCTGCCCACCCCGGCCCGGGAGTCGGCGGAGGTGGTGGTCGGCGTGGTGCACCAGGTGCTCGACCGGCTCTCGGCGCACCCGGACTGGGCGGGGGTGGGCGCGGTCGGCATCGGCAGCGCCGGTCCGGTGGACCTGGTGCACGGCACCGTCAGCCCGGTGAACATCCCCGCGTGGCGGGCCTTCCCGCTGACCGCCGCGGTCACCGCGCACCCGGCCCTGGCGCACCGGATACCGGTCGCGCTGGCCGGGGACGGGGTCGCCATGGCGGCCGCCGAGCACTGGCGCGGGGCGGCGCGCGGCGCGGACAACGCGCTCTGCCTGGTCGTATCCACCGGGGTCGGCGCCGGGCTGGTCCTGGACGGCGCGGTGCGGCCCGGCCCGAGCGGCAACGCCGGCCACCTCGGCCACATCTGCGTGGACCTGGACGGCGAGCCCTGCCCGTGCGGCTCGCGCGGCTGCCTGGAGGGCATCGCCAGCGGGACGGCGATCGCCCGGTACGCCCTCGACCGGGGCTGGCGGCCCACGGGCGCCGACGCCTCGGCCCGCGCCGTCGCGGCGGACGCGGCGGCCGGCGACCCGGTCGCGCTCGCGGCGTACGACCGGGCGGCCCAGGCCCTGGCAGCCGGGATCGCCGCCACCGCCGCCCTGGTCGACCTCGGCCGGGTCGTCATCGGCGGCGGCGTCGCCGAGTCGGGCGAGGTGCTGTTCACCCCGCTCGCCCGCCACCTCGACCGGTACGCGGCGCTGCCCTACGTCCGTGGCCTGGACGTCCGGCGCGCCGAACTCGGCACGGACGCGGGCCTGATCGGCGCGGCGGCCGTCGCCGCCACGGCCCTCGGCGGCTAGGCCCTCGTCGTCGTCGCCGAGGACGGCGTGCTGGAAGCACCTGGCGAGGGCCAGGGTGGCCTGGGCGGCGCGCACGCCGGCGGTGCGGATCTCCGCGCCGAGGACGCTCGCGCGGTCCGGGAAACCTGCGGTGCCGACATCGCGGACCGGCGCGGCGATGCCGGTGGTGAGGGTCGTGGCGCGCAGGTCGAGGCCGGTGAGCAGCTGGGCGGGGAGGTCGATGCGCATCGGCAGCAGCCGCGGCGCCGTCGGCCAGGTGGGCTCGCCCCACTGCGCGGGCCGGGCCTCGGCCGCGGTGAGCGCGGCCTCCAGCTTCCGCGACAAGGTGGTCTTGCCGACCCCGCCATTGCCGTGGAAGACGATGACGTTGCGCCGCGGGGCTTCGAGGTCCTGGACGTCGAAGCCGTCAGCGGCCACGTGGGCCAGGTGCTCGGTGAGCGCGGCCGCGAGGCCAGGCTCAGCGAGATCACCGGTTTGTAGGAGTGCCGCGCCGGGAGCGCCGCAGGCGGGGTGAAGGGGAGCCGGCCGGGCTGGAGTGCGGGCGGCAGAAGCGCCCAGGCGAGGCGGGTGATCGCGTCGACCTCGCGCCGGTACTGCGGCAGGCTTGCGCGCAGCTCGCGCTGGCGGGCGAGGAACTGGCGGGCCTCCTGCTCGGTGTAGGGGCGCACCTGCCCTGCCCGGGCAGCACGCGCGGCACCGGCCGGCCCGGTCCACCGGCCGTCGGGGCCGAGCGTGTTGCGGAAGACGGCGGCGCCGTCGCGCCGCACCACACCGAGGTGGTCCACCAGGCGCTGCTCTTCCACGGCCTGGACGCAGTCCAGCACCGCGGCCAGGCAGCGGTCGTGCCCGTCGACGGTGGTGAACCGGCCGGCAGGGTTCCGCTCCGGCCGGCCTCGGCGTAGCGCAGGGCGGTGCCCCGGCGGCTGTCGGCCGCGCGGACGTCCACGACCAGCAGCTCGATGCGGTGTCCGGCCCGGCGCCAGGCGGCTCCCGGCCCTGTCAGGTCGACCGGTTGTTCGCGGGTGTGGTCTGAGGGCTGCCCGGATCGGGGGCGGACGGTGGCCAGTCGGGGTGGGCGAGCTGGTGGCGCAGGGCGTCGAGTCGAGCGAGGTGGTGGTCGAGGGCGGTGGTGACGGTGCTCGTGGTGGCAATAACTCGTGCTTCGAGGTCGTGGATCCGGTCCAGGAGGTCCTGCCAGCGCCTTTCGGCTTCGGCGACAGGGTCAGGCGCGGCGTCGGTCGCTGTCATCGCGGAGCTGGGTGGTGTGGTGGGTGAGGGCGTCGAGGCGGGTGGCGAGGTCGCCCTGGCTGGTGGCGAGGTGGGGGCGGATGGCGGCGAGGGGCGCTATGAGGTCGGCGGGGTCGGTGGCGCCGAGCGCGGCGGTCAGGGCGACCTGGGCGGGGCGGGCGCCGGGGGCGAGTGCGGTCATGGTGATCTGGGCGGCGAGGACCCGTAGCTCGGCGGCGTTGTCGCGGGCCCAGGTGGTGACCGTTCGGTCGGCGGCCCGCCGGTCTCGGACGGCCTTGACGCGTTCCGCACCGGTACCGGCCCGTGTCTTGCCGGCGGCGGGCTTGAGGCGCAGGTAGCGGTTCTCGGCGGCCTGGCGGCTGGCGACGCCCATGGGCCGGGCGAGGTCGGCCCAGGTGGCGCCGGCGTCCCGGGCGCTCTCCACCAGGCAGGCTTCCCACCCGGCGAGCCGCGTTCGCAGTTCACGCAGCAGAATCAGGGCGGCCAGGGCTTGCTCGGGGCCTTCCTGGTCAGGGGCGGTCGGGGGCTGGGACGCGGGGTTCTGGGCGGTGCGGACGGCGTCGTCGATGGCGGCCAGTGCTGCTGCGGCCGCCAGGAACGAGGCGGGCTCGACCGGCTGGGGAGGGCCGGCGGCGGAGCTGGGGGGCTCTTCACTCATGAAGTCACTCTATAGGCGACACAGCGACTTGTCATCGGATGGATGACGCGCTACAAAGGTGTCAGGTGAAGCGCACTGGCTCCCATCGATCCGTGGAGGTGTTTCGCGATGCTGATGCGCACTGACCCGTTCCGCGAGCTGGACCGTCTGACCCAGCAGTTCCTGGGCACGAACGGCACCTGGTCCCGGCCGGCCCCGATGCCGCTGGATGCCTGCCGGGTGGGCGACGAGTACGTGATCTGCTTCGACCTGCCCGGGGTGGACCCGGACGCGATCGACATCGACGTCGAACGGAACATGCTGACCGTCAAGGCCGAACGCCGCCCCCGCCACCAGGGCGACGACGTGAAGTGGGAGCTGTCCGAGCGCCCGCTGGGTGTGTTCTCCCGGCAGGTGATGCTCTCCGACACCCTCGACCCCGCCGGGATCAGCGCCGACTACGACGCCGGCGTGCTGACCCTGCGCATCCCGGTCGCCGAGAAGGCCAAGCCCCGCAAGATCGCGATCAGCCGCAGCGGCGACCGCAAGCAGATCCGGGCCTGACCAACCCCCGACGCCGTTCCGCGCCGCCCCTGATCACTCCCCCCTCGATCGGAAGGGGCGGCCGGAACACCCCCGACCGCCGGCCGCCCCCGCCCAGGCCGGCCCACCCGCAGCGACGCGCAGACGCCGTCGTGCGGCTGCTCGAGCTCACCGGTCTGCACCGGCGCTTGGCCGTCGAGCCCTGACCGGGCACGGTCGCGCCGGACCTTGGGACGGAGGGAGAACCGCAGTGACTCTTCGATGGGAGGCGTTCCTGGAAGAGGTCCGGGAGCGCGGTGAGTACGACACCCCACAGGAGGCCGAGCGGACCGCCCGGGTCGTCCTGGCCCTGCTCGGCGCCCACCTGGTCGGCGACGTGCGCGCGGAACTGGCCGCCCGCTTGCCGGAGACCGTGGCCCTGATCCTGCTCAACCCCCTGCAGGCCGCCGAGCCACTCAGTCCGGAACGGTTCGTGCGCGCGACCGCGGCCTGGATCGAGGGCGCCACCGAAGCCACGGCCCTGTGGGACATCGGCGCCATCCTGTCCACGGTGGCCGACGCCGCGGGCGACGATCTCACCGGGCGCGTCCTGCTCCAGCTGCCGCCCGGCTACGACCTGCTGTTCGGCCGGCCGACCGCAGGGACACGCCCCTGACCACCCACCTCACGCCGCCGCTGGACCGCCGGCGGCCAGCTCCCGGAAGGCCCCACGGTCATGACCCGCTACCGCCACCTTCTCCAGCAGGTCCGCAACCTCGGCCGCTACACCGCCGACGAGGACGCCGAACGAGTCCTTGACGCCGTCCTGGCCCTCCTCGGCGCCCAGCTCACCGGCGACGAACGCTGCGACCTCGCCGCAGTCCTGCCCGAACGGGCCCGCGCCGTCCTCGCCGCCCAGATCCCCCTGCCACGTCCCGTCACCGCCCCCGCCTTCGTCGACACCCTCGCCCACACCCTGGGCACCAGCCTCACCGCCGCCCGCTGGGACGCCTCCTCCGTCCTGGCCGCCCTCACCACCCTCACCGACGACAACCTCACCGACCGCCTCCTCGCCCACCTGCCCCGCGGCTACGCTCTGCTGTTCGGCCGCGCCGACCTGGCCGCCGCCGCCTGAAGCGGCGGGCCCCGCCCGGGGGGAGCACTGCCGGGGCCGGGCCTTCGCTTTCGGCGACGCAGCCTCTTGGACGAGGGCGCCGACCTGGGACAGGCTCGTGTACAGACGCCTTTCCCGGGCTGGAAGGGAGCCCCCCATGTCCCCCCGGCACGGCACACGCTTCGAGAACACCGGTGTCCCCGCGCCGCTGCTGCGGATCACCACCACGACCATTCGAGGCACCGCCCAGGTCCTCCGCCTGCACGGCGAAGTCGACCACGACCAGCGTCAGCGGCTGGAGAGCGCGCTCGAGCGTGCCGTGGCCGAGCGACCGCCCAGGCTGGTCGTCGACCTCGTCGGCCTGAGCTTCTGCGACTCCACCTGTCTCAACGCACTCCTCAAGACCCGGATCGCCGCCCGCGCCGCCGGCATTCCCCTCGTGCTGGCCGCACCCACCTCCCAGACCAGACGACTACTGGAGATCACCGGCGCCAACGAGGTACTGACCATCCACGACAGCGTCCACGCCGCGCTGGCCGACGCCGGATGAGGTGAGGCGACCGATGGACCGACCCCGGCGCTACGCGGTCACCCTGCCCGGTCCGCCCGGCCGACACGGGCCGACCGAGGTCGTCGTCGTCCACCCCACCGGCGAGTCCACCGCTGCCGGTGTGCCGGTATACGCGGATGAGGAGGGCACCTTCCGCGTCGCGATCGAAGGAGAGGCGGCGAGGCCGCTCACCGCACTACCGGGGCCCGGCCAGCACGCCTGCCTTCACGCCGTGCCGCTGCCCTAACAGGGCATCGCGCGGATCGTCATCCCCGCGCCCGACTCTTGCACACGCAGAGTAGTTGGACAGGTGGAACCCGCTACCTCGCCGCCATCCCCGCGGCCGACCACGTCGACTACCGGCGTCGCCGTCGGCAACACGAGTCCTGGCCCCTCGGCGACGACGCGTTCGCCGAACTTGTCAAGGATCGAGGTTGAGCCGTTCGATCCGACGGTGCGCGGCTGCGTGGTCCCAGGCGGGAGAGGCCCGACGTCGTCCTGATGGACATCAGGATGCCGGGCCTGGACGGCATCGAGGCGACCCGGCGGATCACTGCAGACCCGGCTCCTGGCTCGGGGCGGGACCGGTCTGGATCGTGTCTGTCACGGCCCACCGGTCCCGCCCGCTCTCCTTCACCCGGCCGCGGCATCGGGCCGCGGCCGGGGCGTCGGCACCGGAATCCGTCCGGTCAGCGCGCCGAGGCGCGGCAGCGTCTGCGCGCACGGTAGGACGGGACCGGCGCCTTGCCGCGCGCGGCCTTCACCGGCACCCGCTGCGGCGGGGCCGAGGACAACGGCTCGACCGACCCCTCTCTCGGCAGAAACGAGGAGAGAAACCGCCGCTCGGTCTGGCTGAGTTTGCGGGAGCGCCCGGATTCGCGATCCCGGGCGACCACCACGGTGCGCGCCCGCATATAGGTCAGCGGATCACGGCAGACATTCACCACGACATGGGCCGAACTGCGCCCCAGCTGCTCCACCGTCAGCCGCACCAGCAGCGGCTCCGGCTGGTGGTGCAACTGCTCCAGGTAATCGATCTCATGACGGGCGATCAGGAATCCGGACGGAAAAAGGGATTCCCGGACGGCCTCCGCATGGTGGCAGAACAGGTCGTAAATCCCCTCCTGGACGTAGGAGACCAGCCGGGCGTTGTTGATGTGCCCGTTCTCGTCGACGTCGCTCCAGCGGGTGGGGCAGGCCAGGACGTGCGCGTTCGAGTGCGGCGCGCTCACCGCTTCTTCAGCCCGGAGTCGCCCATCCCGGCGGCTGCCGCAACGGGCAGCAGCGCCCGCTGCAACCGGGCGTAGTAGACGGCGTGTTCGGACGCCATCCGGGCAGCCGTCCAGCCCTCCTCGGCGGCCTCGGCGGCGGCCTGCACGACCAGGCTGTCGAGCACCCCGTCGACGGCCCGGCAGAGCTCGGCGACCGCCGCCAGGCGCTCGGGGACGTCGGCACCCCGCGTCCCGCCCCGGGCCGGGAATGCCGCGAGCGAGTCCACAGCGAGCTGCAGATCGTCCGCGGTGCCCGGCCGGATTTCAGAAAGGCAATTTCGCACGTTTTTTCTCCCGAAACAGATACGGCCTGGTCAGGCGTGTTCGAATTGACCAGAGCGGGTCGCTACCCCCCGGCGCTATGGACGCTATCCCAGCGCGGGCGGCGGGCCGAATGTTTGGGGAAGCCAGCGGGAAACTGACCACCATTGGAGTAGTTTGCCGGGGCATAAAATCTGCCGCATCATCCGAATGCCTTTCGCACGGGGCCCGACGGCGGGCCGTCAGGCCCCCTGGCCAGCTCCCTCCACGGCCTCCTGCGCGGCCTCCTGCGCGGCCTCCTGGTCGGACTTCTGGTCGGGCAGCAGCTCCGCCTCCTCGCCGACGGTCCGCACCTCACGGGCGGTGAGCAGCCAGCGGCCCTCCGCGGTGCGCACGAAGCTGTCGTGGTAGCGGCCGACGACGTAGACCTGGTAGCCGCCGCCCTCGGCCAGTCCGAGGAAGGTGTAGTGGGTGATGCCGGTCGCCGTGCCGGCCACCGGGTCGACGTCGATGCCCGGCTCGCTCAGGAAGTGGGAGCCGCGCCAGTCCGACCAGAAGGCCTCCCGCTGGGCGTCGGCGATCGCACGGATCTCCGCGCGGCCGCGGGCGACCGTCCCGTGCGCGGTGAACACGGCGTCCTCGACGTAGCCCTCGATCCAGTCGTCCAGCTGGTCGGTGTCCCGCAGGTGCGCCTGACGGGAGAGCAGGCGGCGGATCGCGACCACGTCCTCGGCGGTCCGGTCGCTGACGGTGGTGTCGCTCATGGTGCGGTCTCCCTGCGGGCGTCGTGGATATGACGGACGAACAGTTCCGTTCGGCCGAAGACATGTTGGCAGCGGAGACCGCCCGTCGGCATCCGGGGAATTACCTACGCCGACTACCTACCCGCCTGCCACGTGCGGAATTTAGCGCCGGTTTGGCGCTCGGCGGCAGACTGCCGTTGACAGCGGCCCCCCGGTCTGCCCTGCGCCGTCCCCCACCCCCGACGGCGCGGCGGAGCGCCCGCCTCCCCCGGGGCCGTTCACCATCACACCTCTCTCGCGCTGGAGTTCCCCGTGCACATCACCGCGCCGCAGCAGCACGCCGCCGACCGCCTCCCCCCGAGACCGCACCGCAACCGCGCCCGCGTGCTGGGGCCGGTGGCCCTGGCGGCCGCCGTCCTGGTGGCGACGGCCGCGTGCGGGTCGTCCGGGGGCGGCGGCGGTGCGGCAGGGGCGGCCGCGAGCGGCGGCACCCCGGTGGACGGCGGCACCCTGCGGTTCGCGGCGGAGGTCGAGCCGGACTGCCTCGACCCCGCGGTGAGCCCGGCGGACATCACCGGCGTGGTGGACCGGAACGTCTTCGACTCGCTCGTCCGGCTCGACTCCGCCGGGAAGTTCCACCCCTGGCTGGCCAGCAGCTGGGAGGTGGCGCCGGACGGCCTGACGTACACCTTCCACCTGCGCTCCGGTGTCACCTTCCACGACGGCACCCCACTGGACGCGGCCGCCGTCAAGGCCACCCTGGAGCACGCCGTCAACCCGGCCACCAAGTCCCTCTACGCGGCAGGCCTGTTGGAGGGCTTCACCGGGGCGACCGCCCCCGATCCGGCCACGGTCGTGCTCACCCTCGCCAAGCCCCGGGCCGCCCTGCTGCAGGCGCTCAGCACCCCGTACCTGGGCATCCAGTCCCCCAAGTCGCTCACCGACAACGCCGCCGACCTGTGCCGCAAGCCGGTCGGCTCGGGCCCGTTCTCCTTCGTCTCCTGGGAGAAGAACAGCAGCCTGACCCTCAAGCGCAACACCGGCTACGCCTGGGGACCGGAGGGCGCGACGCACACCGGGGCGGCGCACCTGGAGAAGCTGGTCTTCCAGATCGTCCCCGAGGAGTCCGTCCGCCAGGGGCAGTTGAGGAGCGGCCAGATCGAGGTCGCCGGGAACACCTCCCCGGCGAAGATCGCCGACCTGAAGGCCGCCAAGGGCTTCCAGGTGCTCCAGCAGGAGGCGCCGGGCCAGGTCTACGCCCTGTTCCTCAACCCGGTGACCGGCGTCCTGGCCGACGAGAAGGTGCGCACCGCGCTCGCCCGCTCGCTCCAGCTCGACGCCCTGGTCAAGTCCGTCTACCACGACACCCGCCGACGCGCCCAGGGCCCGCTCGGCCCGACCACCGTCCACTACGAGAAGGCCGTCGAGGGCACGTCGCCCTACGACCCGGCCGCCGCCGGCAAGCTGCTCGACGAGGCGGGCTGGACCGCCCGCGACGCCGACGGCTACCGCACCAAGGACGGCAAGCGGCTCACCGTCACCTGGCCGACCTCCGCCTACCTGGCCCGGGACAACCGCGACCTGCTCGCCCAGGGCATCCAGGCCGATGCCAAGAAGGCCGGCATCGACCTGCAGTACCTCAACCAGGACCCGGGCACCTTCGCCAAGAGCGCGGTGAGCGGCACCGCCGACATCCTCGGCTTCAGCTTCGTCCGCCCCGAGGCCGACATCCTGCGGCACTACTTCGGCTCCGCCTCCACCGCGGCCGGCGGCGGCTCCAACCTGTTCAAGATCTCCGACCCGCAGCTGGACGGCTGGCTCGACCAGGGCGCCGCCAGCAGCGACCCGGCGGTCCGCGGCAAGGCGTACGCGCAGGCGCAGAAGTACATCGTCGACCACACCCTGGAGATCCCGCTCTACGTGCCGGTCACCGCGCTCGGCGCCACCTCCCGGGCCCAGGGCATCGGCTTCGACGCGGCCGCCTTCCCGCAGTTCTACGACGCCTG
This sequence comes from Kitasatospora sp. NPDC048239, assembly GCF_043202015.1. Taxonomy (NCBI): domain Bacteria; kingdom Bacillati; phylum Actinomycetota; class Actinomycetes; order Kitasatosporales; family Streptomycetaceae; genus Kitasatospora; species Kitasatospora sp. NPDC048239. Next base: position 174,324 of record NZ_JBICZP010000017.1, read on the forward strand.
GCTGGCGGCGAAGTGAGCCGAGGCCCCGACGGTTCGCCGCCGCGGCGCGGGCTGCCGGGCCGCCGGGTGCTGCGCCACTGGGTGGTGCGGCGCCTGGCGCTGGCCGTCGTGGTGGTCCTCGGCGCGGCCACCGCCGCGTTCGCCGGGCTCTGGCTGGCGCCCGGCGACCCGGTCCAGCTGATCGTCGGCAGTCACGAGGTCACCCCGGAGACCGCCGCCCGGGTGCGCGCCGACCTCGGCCTCGACGAGCCGCTGATCGTCCAGTACGGCCGCTTCCTGCTCCGCCTGCTGCAGGGCGACCTCGGTCAGTCCTACCAGCTGTCGCAACCCGTCTCGGAGCTGCTCGGCGGACAGGCCGGGGCGACCGTCGCCCTCGCCCTCACCGGGTTCCTGCTGGCCGCGCTCGGCTCCGTGCTGCTGGCCGTCGCCACCGCCGGCCGGCGGCCGCTGCTGCGCCGCGCCTCCTCCGCCGTCGAACTGGTGCTCAGCTCCACGCCCGCGTTCTGGGCGGGGATCGTGCTGCTGACGCTGTTCTCCTTCCAGTGGCAGCTGTTCCCGGCCGTGGACGGCGGCGGACTGGACGGTCTGGTGCTGCCCGGCGTGACGCTCGCGCTGCCGATGCTCGGCGTGTTCACCCAGGTCCTGCGCGAGTCGATGGAGCGCTCGCTGGAGGAGCCGTACGCGCTCAGCGCCCGGGCCCGCGGCTCCGGCGAGACGGCGCTGCGGCTGCGGCACTCGCTGCGGCACACCCTCGTGCCGCTGCTGACGCTCTCCGGGTGGACGGTCGGCTCGCTGCTCAGCGGCGCCGTCGTGGTGGAGACCGTCTTCAGCCGCCAGGGCATCGGCCGGATCGCCGCCTCCGCCATCTCGACCCGCGACCTGCCGGTGGTCACCGGCGTGGTGGTGGTCTCGGCCGTCGTGTTCACCCTGGTCAACCTGCTGGTCGACGTGCTCTACGCGGTCGCCGACCCCCGGCTCAAGGAGGCCTCCGGATGACCCTGCCCGCCGTCGTACCCGTCCGCAGGACCCTGCGCGCCGTCCCGCTCGGACCGGCCCTCGCCTGGACGGTGCTGGCCCTGCTCGCGGTGGCCGCCCTCTGGCCCGGTCTGCTCGCCGGACAGCCGCCGAACGCCGTCGACCCGATCAACGCGCTCGCCCCACCCGGCAGCGAACACCTGCTGGGCACCGACCAGTTGGGCCGCGACGTGTACAGCCGCCTGGTGCACGGCACCCGCGACTCGCTCACCGTCGGCCTCGGCGCCACCGGGATCGCCCTCGGCGCGGGCTCGCTGCTCGGCGTCCTGGCCGCGATGGCGCGGGGCGTCGTCGACGAGGTCCTGATGCGGCTGACCGACATCCTGCTGGCCTTCCCCGGCCTGCTGCTCGCCCTGCTGGTGATCGCCCTGCTCGGCCCCGGCACCGGCCACGCCACGCTGGCGATCGGCCTCTCCGCCCTGCCGGGCTTCGTCCGGCTCGCCCGGGCCCAGGCCCTGGTGGTCGGCCGGGCCGACTACGTGCACAGCGCCGTCGGCTTCGGCCAGCGCCGCTGGGCCGCCCACCTGCGGCACGTGGTGCCCAACGCGCTGCCGCCGCTGGTGGTCTTCGCCACGCTCGGCATCGCCGGCGCGGTGATCGCCGGCTCCTCGCTCAGCTTCCTCGGCCTCGGCCCGCAGCCGCCGGACCCGGAGTGGGGCTCGATGCTCGCCGAGGGGCGCGGACAGTTCGAGGACGCCTGGGCGCTCGCCCTCGGCCCCGGGGTGGCCGTGCTGCTGACGGCCGCCGCGCTGACCGTCGTGGGACGGGACCTGCAACGCCGCCTGGAGGGAAGGAACGGCCATGGCCGTCACTGAGGAGGACACCGCGCCGGCGGCCGCCACGGCCGAGGACGCCCCGGGACCGGTGCTCGTCGCCGAGAACCTGCGGGTGGCCTTCGGCCGCGGCCGCGCCGAGGAGGTCGTCCGGGGCGTCGGCTTCGCCCTGCACCCCGGCCGCTGCCTCGCCGTGGTCGGCGAGTCCGGCTCCGGGAAGTCCGTCACCGCGCGGACCCTGCTCGGCCTCACCGGCCCCGGCGCCACCGTCCGCGCCGACCGGCTGGAACTGGACGGCCTCGACCTCACCGCACTCGACGACCGCGGCTGGCGCGACGTACGGGGCCGCCGGGTCGGCCTCGTCCTCCAGGACGCCCTGGTCTCCCTCGACCCGCTGCGCCGGATCGGCGCCGAGGTGACGGAGGTGCTGGCCAACCACCGCCTGGTCGCCTCGGCGCAGCGCCCGGACCGGGCCGTCGAACTGCTCGCCCAGGCGGGCGTCCCCGAACCGGAGGTCCGGGCCCGGCAGTACCCGCACGAGCTGTCCGGCGGCCAGCGCCAGCGCGCGCTGATCGCCTCCGCCGTCGCCGCCGACCCGGCCGTCCTGGTCGCCGACGAGCCGACCACCGCGCTGGACGTCACCGTGCAGGCCAGGATCCTGGACCTGCTCGCGCAGAAGAAGGCCGAGGGCGCCGCGCTCCTGCTGATCAGCCACGACCTGTCGGTGGTGGCCCGGCTGGCGGACCGGATCGCGGTGATGTTCGGCGGCGTCTTCGTCGAGGAGGGCCCGGCCGAACAGGTGCTGCGCTCCCCCGCCCACCCGTACACCCGGGAGCTGCTGGCCGCCGTCCCCGGCCGGCACCCGCGCGGCACCCGGCTCTCGCTGCGCCCGCGCGACCTGCCGGTGGTGGCGGTCGGCGGGGACGGCTGCCGGTACGCGGTGCACTGCCCGCTGGCGGAGGACGCCTGCCGGGAGGCCGCGCCGCCCGCGGTGGCACTGCCCGGCGATCGGGTGATCCGCTGCCGGCGGCCGGAGGAGCCGTGGCCGGCGCCCGCCGCCCGGACGGCGGGCCCGGGCGGGGCCGCGGGTGATTCCGTGGGTGATTGCGTGGACGGGTCGGTCGGCGCGGGGAAGGCGGTGCTGGCCGCCGAAGGCCTCGTCAAGTCCTACCGGCGGCCGGACGGGACGGTGCACCGGGCGGTGCGCGGCGTCTCGCTGGAGCTGCGGGCGGGAGAGGTGCTCGGCGTCCTCGGCGAGTCCGGCTCCGGCAAGACCACGGTGGCGCTGATGGCCATGGGCCGGCTGCGCCCGGACGCCGGGACGGTCACCCTGCTGGGCGAGCCCTGGCCCGGCGGCCCCGGCGACCGGCGGCGGGTGCAGCTCGTCCAGCAGGACACGCTGAGCGCCTTCGACCCGCGCTGGACGGTCGAGCGGCTGGTCGGCGAGGCCCTCGGCGCGCCCGGGCGGCGGGCGGCGCGGCGCCGGCGGGCGGAGATCGCCGAGGCGCTGCGGCTGGTCGGCCTCGGCCCGGACCTGCTCGGGCGCCGGCCGCGCGAGCTGTCCGGCGGCCAGCGCCAGCGGGTCGCGATCGCGCGGGCGCTGGCGGTCGAACCGGAGGTGCTGGTCTGCGACGAACCGGTGTCGGCACTGGACGTCTCGGTCCAGGCCCAGGTGCTCGACCTGCTCGCCGAGGTGCGCGAGCGGACGGGCGTCTCGGTCCTCTTCATCTCGCACGACCTCGGCGTGATCCGGCACACCAGTGACCGGGTGCTGGTGATGAAGGACGGCGAGGTGGTGGAGGAGGGCCCGGTGGAGCGGCTGTTCGCCGATCCGCAGCACCCGTACACCCGACAGCTGCTGGCGGCGCTGCCGGACTGACCGGCCGGCGAAGTGCTCGGCGAAGTACTCGGCGGAGCGGTCGGCGAAGCGGTCAGCCGGAGCGGCCCGTCCACCAGCGCGCCTTGTAGAGGTGTGCGCCGGTCAGCAGGCGGGTGCCCTCCGGGCGGTGGAGGGTCAGCACGGAGGTGCACCAGGTGCAGGGCCCGGCGTGGTCGGGGGCGGTGGTGAGCAGCCGACCGGTGCCGGGCTCGTCGCCGATGCTCTTGATGTCCCGCGCCGCGCCCTCGGTGGCGAACCGGACGGGGTCGAACCGGTCCGCCGCCGGGTCGAACCGCCACAGGTGCGCGGCCGTGCTCACCCAGAACCGGCCGGGCGCGGCCAGCACCGGCGCCAGGTCGTGGCCGCCGGCCTCCGGCAGCGGGACGGTCCGGACGGGCGTGAGCACCGGCGCGGCCGCCGTGCCGCCCACCCGCAGGGCGGTCAGCACGTGGTCGCCGAGGGCCCAGAGCAGCCCGGTGCGCCCGTCCCAGTGCACGCCGTGGGCGCCGGGGAGCGGGTAGACGGCGTGCACGGTGCTGCGCGGTCCCTGCGAGGCGGTGTAGAGCCGGATCCAGCCGCCGCCGCTGGCGGCGACCGCCACATTGCCGTCCGGGAGCAGCTCCAGGCTGTGCGGGTTGGCGCCGCTCCCGGTGTCGACGGCCCAGTACGGCGTGCCGGTCGCGGTGTCCACCACGGCCGCCAGGCCGCCGGAGGCGGTGGTCAGCAGGTAGCGGCGGCCCTGGCGGACCCGGCTCTTGGCCTCGTCCGGCATCGACCAGCTCCGGGCGGGTCCGAGGTCCGCCAGCCCGGGCTCCCGGTCCGCGCTCCAGGACCACACCACCGGGAGGCGGTCCGGCCCCTGGTAGCGCATCAGCTCCCCCGCGCTCTGCAGGACGAGGATCCGGCGGGACGCCTGGTCCACCACGACGACCGGTCCCCCCGGCCGGGCGGCCTGCGCCGAGCCCGTCGCCCCCGTCACTCCGCACAGCATGAGTACGACCAGGCCGACCAGAACGGATCTCCGCCTTCGCACCACGACCACCCCTCTGCCCGTCAGGCCCTGCCACCGGCACGGCCGCCCGCTCCACCGTGCGGTGCGGCGGGCGGTCGTGCCAGTGGGCGGGGCCGGACGGGCGGGGCGGTCGCGGGGCGCACGGTTGCGCGAGGGGCCTGTCCCTCCCTGCGTCACCACCCGCCGCCAGGCCCGAGGCCGGGCGCGGTCACCAGCAGGTCGGGGTCACCGGCCGGAGATCCGGTCCGCGAGGCGGGCGAGCGGCGAGGTGGTGGCACGGCCGCCCGCCTCCTGCCGGTCGGCCGCGTGGTAGACGGCGTACAGGGCGTGCACGCCGAGCCAGCGCAGGGGCTCCGGCTCCCAGCGGCGGACGGTGTGGCCGACCCAGGGCAGCCGGGTGAGCTCGGTGTCCCGGCCGAGGACGAGGTCGCGCAGGGTACGGCCGGCCAGGTTGGCGGTGGTGACCCCGCTGCCGACGTAGCCGCCCGCCCAGCCGAGGCCGGTGGCCCGGTCCAGCTCCACGGTCGCGCACCAGTCCCGGGGCACCCCGAGGACGCCGGCCCAGGCGTGGTCGATCCGCGCACCGGCGGCACCCGGGAAGAAGCGGTCCAGGATCTCGCACAGCTGGCGGACGGTGGCCTGCTGGGTGGTGCCGTCGGAGTCCGTGCGCGAGCCGTAGCGGTACGGGACCCCGCGCCCGCCGAGCGCGATCCGGTCGTCGGCGGTGCGCTGGGCGTACATGTAGGCGTGCGCGAAGTCGCCCAGCACCTCGCGGCCGGCCCAGCCGGTCTCCGCCCAGAACGAGGCCGGCAGCGGTTCGGTGGCGATCATGGCCGAGTTCATCGGCAGCCAGGTCCGCTTCTCGCCGCGCAGCCCCGCGGTGAAGCCCTCGGTCGCCCGCAGCACGTGGTCGGCGGTGACGGTCCCGTACGGGGTGACGGCCCGGGGGCGCCGGCCGGGCGCGCCGGGGAGCATCTCGGTGACCGGCGTCCCCTCGTGGATCCGCACCCCGAGCGCCGCCACCACCCGGGCCAGGCCCTGGGCCAGCTTCGCGGGCTGGATCCGGGCGCCGTACGGGGTCCAGGCGCCGCCGAGCGCCCCGGCCACCCGGATCCGGTCGGCGGTCTGCGCGGCCGACAGCAGCTCGACCCGCTCCGCCCCGAAGCCCTGCTCCGTCGCCGCGAACTCCCGCAGCCGCAGCAGCTGCGCCGGCGTCCGGGCCACCTCCAGCACCCCGCCCTGGACGAGGTCCGCGTCGATGCCCTCGGCGGCGGCGGTACCGGCAACCTCGCCGACCGCCTCGTCCATCACCCGCTGCATCGCGGCGGCCCGCTCCCGCCCGTGGCGGCGGGCGAACGCGCTCCGCCCGGCGAACCCGTTGTACAGCCAGCCGCCGTTGCGCCCGGACGCCCCGTACCCGCAGAACCGCCCCTCCAGCAGGGCCACCCGCAGGCCGGGGTCGGCCTTCTTCAGGTAGTAGGCGGTCCAGAGCCCGGTGTAGCCGCCGCCGACGATGCAGACGTCGACGTCCAGGTCCCCCGTCGGCGCTGGCCGGGGGTCCGGCAGCCCGGTCCGGGCGTACCAGAAGGAGACCCCACCGTTGACGGCCGGAAGCTCGCTGCGGCTCACCGGAATCTCCCTTCGCTCCATGATCTGCCAGGACGCTATCCGCCATCCCGAGCGGCCGACCACGGACACAGTGCCAGGAACCGCCCGCCGCCCGCTGCACCCTGTCAGGGCGCCCCGCCCCTCGCCGTCACCGACCGGGCGGAGCGCCCGGACACGCCCCGGGCCTCCTCGGGCAGGGCCTAGCCGATCGTCGAGCCGGTGACGGGCTCCGAGAGCGGGATCGCCTGGCCGGCGAGGCCGGTCCTGACGAACTGCCAGGTGAGCCCGTTGATGACGCCCCGGCCCAGCGGGGCGAGCTTGGCGAAGGCCGGCTGGCTGAGGTCGATGTGGGTGGAGTCGCAGGACGGACACTGGTCCCTGACCGGCACGGTGACGGTCTTGCCCTGGTAGCTGACCTTGACCGAAATGCCCTTGCAGACCGGGTCGTTGTTGGGGTTGGCGGTGGTCCACCAGGCGTGCGAGACGGCCACCAGCAGCTGGGTGGCGGCGTTGATCCGCGTACCGCAGGCGCCGAATCCGGCGTCGTTGTAGTAGGTCGCCTTGCCGGTCATCGGCTTGTTGACCGGTATCGCGGCGGCGGCGGTGCCCGCGCCCAGGGCGAGGAGTGCGACAGCGGCGAGCGGGGCTCCGGCCAGGATGGTGAGGTGCTGGGCGACTCGCATGGTCCCCTCCGGTTCGGTGCGGCTGACAGGACCGGGAACGGGTCGGTGCCGACGCCAAGTAGCAGTCGGTGCAGCGTAGTTCGAGCAAGGTCGGACCCGCCCGGAGCCGCAACGTACGGCAGGGCCGCCAGCGGGGTCCAGACCTTTGATGTGTTGTCATGAACACAAGGTAGGAAACTTTACCAATGCCGCCAAAGGTTGGACCATACGTGACCGCACCGGGCGGCGGGGCGTTGACAGGGCACGTCCCACACCCTCCCGGAGGCCCCATGCGCACCATGCTTCGCACCGCCCTCACCGCCGCGGTCCTCTGCGCCGCCCTGCTGCCCGCCACCGGCGCCGCCGCCCACCCGGCGCCCAGGGCCGCGAACCAGGGCTACAGCATCCCCGTCGGCGGGATCACCGACCTCGGCGCGCTGCCCGTGCTCGGCTCCCTCGGGAACGACTTCGCCCGCCTGCTCGGCCAGTAGGCCGACGCACCGCCGCGGGAGGCGGCCCGGCTTACGCGACGGCTTAGTGGTCGGCTCCTTGAGTCCTTCGGGGGCCGGCTCCGGCGCCGACCACTACACGTCGCTCCGGCTCAGGAATTCGCCGACGGTCCGGACGAAGAACTCCGGGTCGTCCAGCCACGGGACGTGCGCGGCGCCCGGCTGGACGACGAACTCCCCGCGCGGGAACAGCGCCGCGACCTCCGCAGCCTTGTCCGGACGGGGGGACGGGTCCAGCTCGCCCGCGAGCACCAGCACCGGCGCGTCGAGCTCGGCCAGCACCTCGCGCACCGCGTCCGCGTCGTCGAACGCGCCCGGGCCGGGGTAGGCGTGAGCGGCCTCCTCGTTGTGACCGTCCTCGCCCAAGGCGGCGTGGGCCTGCGCCGCCGCGTCCCAGCGGCCGTAGGTGAGGCGGTCCAGGAACCGCCGGTCGTCCTCGGTCGCGTCCCCGGCCATCGCCCGCTCGAAGGCGGGCACCGCCTCGTCGTACCAGGGCTCGCCGCCACGCAGCGCGAACGCCTCGCGCCATCCCCCGGGCGGGAACCCGATGTCGGCCGCCCGGGCCCGGGCGGCCACCAGCACCAGCGACCGGATCCGCTGCGGATACCGGCCGGCGTAGAGCAGCGTCAGGTCGCCGGCGGCGGAGTGGGCCAGCACCTCGATCCGCTCCAGTCCGAGGTGGGCCCGGAGCGCTTCGACGTCGTCCACCTGCCGGTCGACGCGGTAGCTCGACGGGTCGGCCGGGGTCTCGGACTCCCCCGTGCCACGCAGGTCGAGCAGCACGAGGGAACGCCCTGCGGCAGTCGGCAGGCCGCCCAGGTCACCGAGGTAGGCGGAGGCCTGCATCGGGCCTCCGGGGAGACAGATCAGCGGATCGCCCTCCCCCACGACGCGGTAGGCGAGGCGGGTTCCGTCCGGAGCAGGAAACGTCGGCATCCGGCCATCCTGGCACCGGCCGTCCACCACTCGCCACGCATTACCGGCCAGGGCGTTCCAAGGCGTGGGGACGGCGCCCAACCCGCTCTCACGCTCGACCGGCCGGTCCCCGGACTAGGCGGCGAGGACGGCGGTCTGCCGGCCGGGGTCGACCGGCGCACAGCCGATCACCAGGGGGAATCCTCCGTCGCGCCGACAGCGTGATCAACCCCCGAAGGACTTCCGGAGCCGACCACTTAGGGCAGATTTAGCCGACCGACCCAGGCTGAGGGTGCCGGATCCCCGCCACGCCCCCGGCGGGGGATCCGGCGGGCATCCGGCGCCCCCGGCTCGACCGGGCCGGCCAGGTCGAGCGGCCGACCCGGCCGGGCGGCCGGATGCCACGTCCTGTTCCCGCAGCAGAGAGGCCCGGTCGTGGCACTCCCCGCACGCCCCGCACCCGCCGACGCCCGCGACGTCCGCGTCCTGTCGGTCGGCACCGCCCTCCCGGGCGCGCCCGTGGACAACCTGGCGCTGGCCCGGCGGTTCGGCCAGAGCGAGCAGTGGGCCGAGTGGGTGGACGTCTTCGTCGGCACCCGCACCCGGCACCTCGCGCTGGACCTCGAACGCGGCACGCTCACCCACTCCCTGGCGGATCTCGCCACCACCGCGGCCGTCCGCGCGCTGGCCGAGGCGGGCCTGGCCGCCGGGGACGTCGACGCCCTCGTCCTGGGCACCGCGACGCCCGACCTGCTGATGCCCGGCACCGTCAACATCGTCGCCGACCGGCTCGGCCTCGACCAGGTACCGACCTTCCAGCTCCAGTCCGGCTGCACCGGCGCGTTCCAGGCCATCGCCCTCGGCCGCCAGCTGCTCCTGGCCGGCGAGCACCACACCGTGCTGGTCATCGGCGGCGACGTCTGCTCCCGGGCCTTCGACCTCGCCGCCGACGTCTCCGCCCTGCCGCCCGAACAGCTGGTCAACGCCATGCTGTTCGGCGACGGCGCGGGTGCGGTCGTGCTCTCCACCGCCCCGGTCCCCGGCGCGCCGGTGGTCCGGGACGTCTTCACCCGGCTGGTCGGCCTCGGCCAGGCCCCCGGCCAGACCCTCGCCTGGTTCGGCCCCAACGACCGCGACGCCGGCACGCCCGCCGTCAGCGAGGACTACAAGGCCATCGAGGCCCGGGTGCCCGTGCTCGCCGAGGAGATCTACCGGGAGCTGCTGGAGCGCCTGGACTGGAAGCCCGACGGGCTGAACTACCTGCTGCCGCCGCAGCTCTCCGGCCGGATGACCCGCCGGATCAGCGAGCTGCTCGGGAACACCTCGGCCGCCGAGATCAGCGTGGTCACCAGCACCGGAAACAACGGAAACGGCCTGCCCTTCCTCCAGTTGGAGCAGCTCCTGCCGCAACTCGCCCCCGGTGAACGGGCCCTGGCGATCGCGGTGGAGTCCAGCAAGTGGATCAAGGCCGGCTTCGCCCTCGAAGGAGCCTGAGCAGATGACGTCCACACCCCCCACCGCCGGCCCGCAGGTCGGCCCGCCCGCCCGGCAGCGGCGGCACACCCTCTACTTCCTGGACGAGATCCGCTCGTTCGCCCCGGTACACCTGGACACCGAGGTCGACATGACCAGGGTCCTCGCCCACCGGGCGGCCGCCCGCGCCGACAACACCCGGTACTCGCTGGTCTCCTACGTCCTGCTGGCCGCCGGTCGCACGCTCGCCCGGCACCCGGAGGCCAACACGGCGGTCCGCGGGCGGCTGCGCCCCCGGATCGCCCGCTACCCCTCGGTAGCCGGAAAGCTCGTCCTCGACCGGCGGTTGGACGGACAGCGGGTGGTACTCGCCACCGTCGTCCCCCGCCTGGAGCAGGCCGAACTCGCCACCGTCCAGGACCAGATCGACCAGTACCGGGGTGAAGACGCCTCCGAGCGGCCCGAGTTCGGTCCGGTCCGCGCCCTGCACAAGCTCCACCCGCTGCTCGGCCTGCTCGCCTACCGGGCCAGTGTGCGGCCGCTGCGGCGCCGGGCCGAGCGGATCGGCACCTTCGCCGTCAGCTCGCTCGGCCACGCCCCGGTGGACGGCTTCCACTCGGTCGGCGGCACCACGGTGACGATCGGCGTCGGCCGGGTCGCGGACCGGGTGGTCGCCCGCGACGGCCGGCCGGAGGTGGCCCCCGTCCTGCGGCTCAACCTCACCTTCGACCACCGGGTGATCGACGGCGCCGAGGCCGCCGAGGTGCTCGGCGGCATCAAGGAGGCGCTGGAGGAGTACCCCGCGTACGAGGCCGCCGACGCCGAGAGCGCGGTGGCGGCCCGGTGAACGACGTCGGCGAGCTCAAGCAGTACATCGAGGTGCACGCCCGCGCCCAGCGCATCCCCGACACCGAGCGGCGGCTGATCCTCGACCGGATCCACGACGACGGCGACGGCGACGGCTCCTGGGCCCGGGAGTGGGTCCGGGCCGGTGAGCAGGCCGAGAAGGCGGGCCAACTCCAGGCCGCCGTCCGGCACTTCACCACCGCCCGTTTCCCGTACGTGGACGGCCCGGCCCGGCAGGAGGGCGCCGACCGGGCCGCCGCCGCCTTCGAGCGGTGGCGGCAGGCGGAGGCACCCGTCATCGAACCGCTCACGGTGGACACCCCGGCCGGCACCGTCCGCGCCTGGACCGCCGGGCTCTCCGCCCGCGACCCCAAGCCGCTGCTGCTGTTCTCCGGCGGCATCGTCAGCACCAAGGAGCAGTGGGCGCCGGTCCTGCTGCAGGTCGCCCGGCTCGGCATGGCCGGGTTGGTCACCGAACTCCCCGGCATCGGCGGCAACACCCTCGTCTACGGCCCCGACAGCCACCGGCTGTTCCCGGCCCTGCTGGACGCCGTCGACGACCGGGCCCGGACGGCGCAGAGCTACGCCGTGGCGCTCAGTTTCAGCGGACACCTCGCGCTGCGCGCCGCCCTCGACGACCGGCGGCTGCGCGGCATCGTGACCGCCGGAGCCCCGCTCCACCACTTCTTCACCGACGAGGCCTGGCAGCAGCAGCTGCCCCGGATCACCGTCGACACCCTCGCCCACCTCTCCGCCGTCAAGCCCGCCGACCTGGGCCCGCACATCCGCGACTGGGCGCTGAGCGAGGACGAGCTGGCCGCCCTCGACATCCCGCTCGCCTACCTGGTCAGCGGGCGCGACGAGATCGTGCCCGCCGAGGAGGTGGCGCTGCTGCGCCGACAGGTCCGGCGGCTCTCGCTGCTGGTCAACGACGACGTCCACGGCTCGCCCCGGCACGCCGCGGAGACGCCGCTGTGGGCGGTGCTCTCGATCCTGCGGATGCGCGGCGTCCGCGATCCGCGGCGCGCGCTGTTCGGCGCGCTGTGGCGGCTGGCCCGGCTGCGCGCCCGCCGGGCGGGCTGAGCGCCCGTCCCCCGCCTGCTCCGCCTGCTTCTTTCGTTGCCCGCTCACCGCTCACCCACCTGCTCACCGCTCACCGCTGCCCGAACCGAAGGATGGAACCGCCCCATGGCGAACGAGGAGAAGCTCCGCGACTACCTCAAGCGGGTCACCGCCGACCTGCAGCGGGCGAACCAGCGGGTGGCGAAGTTGGAGGCCGACCGGGACGAACCGATCGCCATCGTCGGAGCGGCCTGCCGCTACCCGGGCGGGGTCGCGTCCCCGGAGGACCTGTGGCGGCTGGTCGCGGACGGCGTCGACGCCGTCGGCCCGTTCCCCACCGACCGGGGGTGGGACCTGGAGAACCTCTACCACCCGGACCCGGACCACCCGGGCACCGCCTACGCGCGCGAGGGCGGATTCCTGTACGGCGCGGGGGACTTCGACGCCGCGTTCTTCGGGATCGGCCCGCGCGAGGCGCTGGCCACCGACCCGCAGCAGCGGCTGCTGCTGGAGACGGCGTGGGAGGCGATCGAGCGGACCGGCATCGACCCGGTCTCGCTGCGCGGCTCGCGGACGGCCGTCTTCGCGGGCGTCATGTACTCGGACTACGGGGCCCGTCTCAACCCGGCTCCCGAGGGCTTCGAGGGCTGGATCGGCAACGGCAGCGCGGGCAGCGTCGCCACCGGGCGCGTCTCGTACACGCTGGGCCTGGAGGGTCCGGCGGTGACGGTGGACACGGCCTGCTCGTCCTCGCTGGTCGCCGTGCACTACGCGGCCCAGTCGCTGCGGTCCGGCGAATCCACGCTGGCGCTCGCGGGCGGGGTGACGGTGATGGCCACACCGGGCACCTTCGTGGAGTTCAGCCGGCAGCGGGGCCTGGCGCCGGACGGCCGCTGCAAGCCCTTCGCGGACGCGGCCGACGGCACCGGATGGGCGGAGGGCGCGGGCCTGCTGGTCCTGGAACGGCTCTCCGACGCCCGGCGCAACGGGCATCCGGTGCTGGCGGTGCTGCGCGGTTCCGCCGTCAACCAGGACGGGACCAGCAGCCAGCTGACCGCGCCGAACGGGCCCTCGCAGCAGCGGGTGATCCGCCAGGCCCTGGCCAACGCCGGCCTCACCCCCGACCAGGTCGACCTCGTCGAGGCCCACGGCACCGGCACCACCCTCGGCGACCCGATCGAGGCCCAGGCCATCCTCGCCACCTACGGCCAGGACCGCGAACTCCCCCTCTACCTCGGCTCGGTCAAGTCCAACCTCGGACACACCCAGGCCGCCGCCGGCGTCGCCGGCATCATCAAGATCATCGAAGCGTTCCGGCACGGCGAGATCCCCCGCACCCTCCACCTCGACCAGCCCTCCCACCACGTCGACTGGCAGGCCGGCCACGTCGAACTCCTCGCCGACCACCGCCAATGGCCCGACACCGGACGCCCCCGCCGCGCCGCCGTCTCCTCCTTCGGCATCAGCGGCACCAACGCCCACGTGATCCTCGAACAGCCCGAAGCCATCACCTCCCCGCCCCGCGAGGACACCGACGGCCCCCACGTGTGGCAGCTCTCCGCCCGCACCCCGAACGCCCTACGCGACCAGGCCCGCCGCCTCGCCACCCACACCAAGGACGCCCACCCCGGCGACATCGCCCACGCCCTCGCCACCACCCGCACCGCCTTCGACCACCGCGCCGCCCTCGTCCTGCACGACCCCGACCAGGCCCACGACGCCCTCACCGCCCTCGCCGACGGCCGACCCCACCCCACCCTCACCACCAACACCGCCACCCCCGACAACACCCGACCCGTCTTCCTCTACTCCGGCCAGGGCAGCCAACGAGCAGGAGCCGGAAGGGATTTGTAC
>NZ_JBICZP010000018.1:0-175748 GCF_043202015.1 Kitasatospora sp. NPDC048239
CGTCGTCCTCGACACCTCACACGCCGTGTCCGACGCCGTCACCTTCACCGCGTCCGACGACCCCTTGTCGTCCTTCTTCTGCGAGCAGCCGACCAGCGCGGCGCTCGCCACGGCAAGGACGAGAAGCGTGGCGGCGGTGGAACGACGGGACGACATGTGGGGGCTCCAAGCAGGGGGAAGGCAGGATCGACCAACCGCCCGGGCAGGCAGCCCCGTACAGTTAGCTTAGGCGTACCTTAATGAAAGAGGACCTGGTCGTCTACATCGCCGTAGTCGCCGTCAGGGACGGCCGCGGGCGCTGGCGTGAGGACCATCGAGGACGGGAGCGGCGTACATGTCGGACGGGAGCGACCCCAGGCGGCCGCACGGCGAGCTCGTGGCCGATGTGCTCGCCTCCCTCTGGGCGGCGTCGGGGCCACTCACAGCCGGCCAGGTCAGGGACGCCCTCGGCAACCGGCTGGCCAGGACCACCGTGACGACCATCCTCACCCGCCTGCACGAGAAGGGGACGCTGAGACGCGAACGCGACGGCCGCGGGTTCGTCTACTCCCCCGTGCACGACGCCCCCGGCCTGACCGCCAGCCGGATGCACCGCGAGCTGCACAACGACCCGCACCGGGCGCTCGTCCTGGAGCGCTTCGTCTCCGCGCTCTCCCCGGACGACGAGGACGTGCTGCGCCGCCTGCTGCACACCGCCGAGGAGGGTGGCGAGTGAACCTCCTCGTCGTCGTCCTGGTGGTCCTGGCCCTCGTCTGGCCGTGGGCGGCCGTCCCCGCAGCCCGCCGGCTGGCCGGCCTCCTCCCGCCGAAGGCCGCCGCCCTCACCCTCGTCGGCTCGGCCGTGGCCCTGGCCGGCAGCACGGTGTGGGCGCTGGGCGGGCTCGTCGCCGGCGGCCTGCTCGACCTCCAACTGCTCGCCTCCGACGGCAGCCTGGCACGCTCCTGGGCCGACGGGGACTCCTCAGCCGCGCTCTCGGCCGCCGGGGTCGGCGCAGCCGCCCTGCTGGTCGTCGCGGCCCTGATGGCCCGCCTGTGGCACCGGCAGCGACAGCTGCTCGCACGGACCTGGCTGACCGTCGGCGGGCACCCGGACGGCGGCGAACTCGTGGTGGTCCCGGGGGAGTCCGCGGACGCCTTCGCACTTCCCGGCCACGGCGGCCGGACGGGCCGGATCGTGGTGACCGCGGCCATGCTGCGCACCCTCGACGCCCATGGGCGCGACGTACTGCTCGCCCACGAGCGGTCCCATCTCTCCGGGCGCCACCACCTGCTCGCGCGGACGGTCCAGCTCTCCTCGGCCGCTCACCCGGCCGTCCGCGGCCTGGCGTCCGCGACCTCGTTCCAGCTGGAGCGGTGGGCGGACGAGGACGCGGCCGCCGCGGTGGGGAACCGGAGGGTGGCGGCCGCGGCCGTCGCCCGCGCGGCGCTGGCCTCGGCCTCCTCCGGGCGGCACCCCAGCCTGCTCCCCGCCATGGGGACCGGCCCGGTGCCGCGCCGGGTCAGCGCCCTGCTCGACCCCCCGCCCGCGCCCCCGAGCGGACGGGCCCTGCGGACGGCGGCCGTCGCGCTGTTCGGCGTCGTCGCCCTCTCGCTCACCCTGAGCGTCGGCTCCGCCTACGGCCTGCACGAGTACATCGAGCACGTCCGGGAGATCGTCCGGCCGTAGGCCGCTTCCGAGGCCGTGTTCATCGGCGCGGACCTCCGGAGTCCGGCTCCACCGGCGCCCCACCCGTGCGCCCGACGGACGGGGGCCGGCCGATCAGCGCAACCAGCGGCAGGGTCAGGCCCAGCCAGAGCGCGGCGAGGAGCCAGCCGCCGACCACGTCGAAGGGCCAGTGCACGCCGAGGTAGACGCGGGTCAGGCCGACCGCGGCCGCGGCCAGGCCGAGCACCCCCGCGACCGGCACCGCCCAGGCCGGCCGGGCGCCGCGGAGGATCGCCCAGGCCAGCAATCCGGCGGCGACGGCGGCGCTGAAGCTGTGGCCGGACGGGTAGGCGTAGCCGCTGGGCGAGGCCGCCACCCAGTCCGCCATCGGCGGCCGCGGGCGGCCGAAGGCCCTCATGAGCCCGTGGCGGACCAGTTGCCCCACGGCCAGTACCGCCAGCGGCGCGCAGGCACGGGCGATCCACATGGTCCAGGCGGTCCGGCCCTGCGGACGCGCCGTCCGCCGGGCGGTCAGGAGGCCCGCCGCGACAGCTGCGAGGTAGGGCGGGAGTCCGGTCCCCAGATCCGTCACCGCGTCGGCGACGTGCACCGCCCACGCGGGGCGGTGGGCCACCGCCCAGGAGTGCAGGGCCGACTCCACCGGGTACGGGCCCCAGCCGTGGACGGCGAGCAGGACGGTGAGCAGGCCGAAGAGCAGCAGCGGGATCCCGGCGGCCGCGGCCGACCGCCCCGGGGGACGCGGCATGGGTCGGCACCTCTCGTCGGGGGATGCCTCCACATCCATCCTCGTCTACATTACTGTAGACATTCCGGCGCCGAAGACGCCGAAGACGGCGGCTGCGGCGCGCCCCTCCCGAGCCCGGTGCAGGCCCTCCCGCTCCGGCATCCCGGCGCGGCCCGATTCGTCTACACTTCCGTAGACGGTGCGCTCGGCTGCCCCCAGGTGCAGCCATCCCGACCAACGGGTCACGGGCACCGCGACCATGGCGGCGGAGCAGACGGCACAGCGGTCCGGCCGTACCCCGGCGAGGCGCGCCCCAGGGCGGCCGTGCGGATGGAGCGCAGATGTACGACGGCCGGAAGGGATCCCCGAGCCCGCTGCACCAGGCCATTCACCTCCTGCCCCTGGCAGGTCGGGCCGCCGAGCTCCGACTGGCCGAGCGCCTCGCCGAGCGCGGCATGAGCCGCCCGCACCTGGAGGTGCTCGCGACGCTCGCCGAGCACGGGCCGCACGGGAAGGCCGACCTGGCCGCGCGAATAGGGCTCCCCCTCGCGCAGACGCTGCCGATCGTGGCGGACCTCCTGGCCCACCGGTTCATCGAGTCCTTCCACGTCCACCTCGACCGCCGCCATGAAGTGGTGATGGTGAACTCCGCCGGGCGGGAGGCGCTTGAGCGGATGCACGCCGACGCCGCCGCGGCCCAGGACGACCTGCTGCGCCCGCTCACCAAGGGCGAGCGCATCCAGCTGAACGCCCTGTTGCGCCGGGTTTGCGACGCCGCGAACCGTACCGCGCCGAGCAGAGCCGCCGCGGCGGATCCGGCCTCCGGGCCGAAGAACTGACGCACCGTTGCGTGCGCAGGCGCGCCCGCGCCGACACCGGGGGAAGCCGTCTGACGACAGCGCTGTAGACAGGCGCACCTAAATTTAGGTTAGCCTACCCTCCATGAATTCCGCCCACCTGGCCGCTTCGGCCGGCTACGCCATGCCTCCGATCTATCGAATCCTCACCAAATCAGGCTATTTTGTCGGATTGTCCGGAGCCATCGGCGCCACGGTCACGTACGCCTCGGTGATCCGCCCCGCCCTGCGCTCGCAGGCCGCAGAGGCCGCCGACATCGCGGTGCTGCGCCGAAGAACGGCGTCCTACCTCGCCTGGTCCGGGCTCGTCCTGCTGGTCGCCGGGTACTTCCAGCTGGCCGCCCGGGTGGCCAGGGCCGGCAAGGGCATGGCCTTCGGCGACGCCCTCGCGCCGGGACGCATCTGGGACTACCTCCAGGCACCGGCGGGCAAGGGCGCCTGGGTGGCCCAGGGCACGCTCTTCCTGGTGCAGAACGCCGTCCTGGTCCTGGCATCCGCCGCCCTGCTCGCGCTGTTCCTCCCGCAGGCCCGACGGCACCTGGACGCCCTCGCGCTGACCGCCCTTCCGCTGTCGCTGCTGGTGACGCTGATCGCGGGGATGCCGGCGGTCAAGCCGAAGGACACGGACGCCGCCCTCAATCCCGTCTTCGACCAGCTGCACATCGTCAGCGGCGTGGTGTGGATCGGCGGCCTCGCCCTGCTCGTGGCGCTCGCCGACGCCCGCCGCGCGCTCGGCGCCGGAGCCGGGGTGCTGTGGGCCGATCTCTGGCGCCGTTTCAGCCTGGTCGCCCTGGTGTGCGTCGGCGCGGTCCTCGTCTCCGGCCTGTGGCTCAGCTGGAAGCACGTCGGCGGCCTCGGCCAGCTCTGGACCACCGGCTACGGCTTCGCCCTGCTGGTCAAGATCCTCCTGGTCCTCGCCATGATCGCGGCGGGCGGCTTCAACCAGCTCTGGCTGATGCCGAGGATCGTCCGGGCCCGGCAGGCCGACTCGGCCGGCTCCCTGGTGCACCTCACGCTCCGACACTTCCCGAAGGTCGTCTGGGCCGAGGTCGCCCTCGGCGTCGCCGTCCTGGGCGTCATGCCCTTCCTGGCCGGGTCCGCCCGCACCGAGGCCGGCAGCCCGCCGGCCGTTTCGAGCGGCAGCATCTTCGCCGCGGGCGCCGCGCTCGTCCTCACCCTCGCGGCCTCGTTCCTGATCACGGCGCGGGTCTCCGACGCCCTCGCCCGGCGCGGGAGCGCCGCCACCGCCTGACGGCGACTCGGGCCGGGGGCCCGCCCCCCGGCCCCCGGCCCCCCGGCCCCCAAGACCCGACCGGCCGGACACGGCCTAAGGCCCGAGGAGCCTGCGCAGCGCCAGCGCATCGGGGGCGGCCGCGGTGAGCAGCGCGGCGTCCGGGCCGGGCAGTGCGAGCAGGACCGCGTCGCCGGCGGCGGGCGCCCCGGGCGGTGGGCAGCCGACGGTCAGCAGCTGCCCGGTGGCGCGGTGGCCGCCGAGGACGGCGGGGCCGTCCCAGCCCGGGGCGCCGGAGCCCAGGTCGGTCTGCTGGTCGAGCAGTGTCCGCCCGGCCCGGCGGACGGTCAGCCGGGAGGTGATCCGCCCGGGCGGAGCCTGCCGCGCCCAGTCGTGGTGGCGGCCGAGCACCTGCTCCTCGCGGTAGTGCAGCCGGGCGCCGGCGGCGAGGGTGATCCGGGTGTGCAGGAGGAGGTGGCTGCCGGCGGCGGCGATCACCGGCTCGGGCCGCCAGTCGAGCCGGCCGCCCTCCCCCACCCCCAGTTCGACCTCGTAGTAGGCGGGCCCGGCGCCCGGCCGCCCGGGGAGGCTGAGGGTGGCGGCCGCGCCGGTCACCGTGAGGGCCGCGCCGGGTGCCACCTCGACGGCCAGTGCGAGCCGGTCCCCGCCGAGCGGCGCGGCCATCGAGCCGACGATCACGACATGGGCGCCCGGCGCGGCGCCCCGGGTGCGGCGCGGGGCGAGTGGTCCGGCGCCGGCCAGGACGGGCAGGGCGGTGCCGCCCCGCCCGTCGGGCTCGGCCACGATCCGGGCCGGGGCCGCCTTGGCCGCCCTGGCCTCCGTGGCCGCTGTCACCGCGCCCCGCGCCAGTCGGCGAGGCGGTCCCGGAGCCAGGCGGCGACGGGCTGCACGCCCTCGGCGGAGGTGAGCGAGCAGAAGACGGTCGGCAGCGCGCCGCGCTGGGCGGCGGCGTCGCGTGCCATCACCTCCAGGTCGGCGCCGACCAGGGGGGCCAGGTCGGTCTTGTTGATCACCAGCAGGTCGGAGGTGGACACGCCGGGGCCGCCCTTGCGCGGGATCTTGTCGCCGCCGGAGACGTCGATGACGAAGATCTGGTGGTCGACCAGGCCCCGGCTGAAGGTGGCGGTGAGGTTGTCGCCGCCGGACTCCACCAGGACGAGGTCGAGCGGCCCGACCGCCTCCTCCAGGTCCTCGACGGCCTCCAGGTTGGCGGAGATGTCGTCGCGGATGGCGGTGTGCGGGCAGCAGCCGGTCTCGACGGCGGTGATCCGCTCGGGCGGCAGGACGGCGTTGCGGAGCAGGAACTCGGCGTCCTCGGTGGTGTAGATGTCGTTGGTGACGACGGCCAGCGAGAACTCCTCGCGCAGCAGTCGGCAGAGTGCGGCGACGGTGGCGGTCTTGCCGGAGCCGACCGGGCCGCCGAGGCCGATCCGCAGGGCGCGGCGGGCGCCGTCGGCGGAGTAGGTGTGCCGGATCGGTGCGTCGACGTGGTCGACGTGGTCACGATGCAAAGAGGCGGACCTTCCAGGAGCTGTGCTGTTCGGCGTAGACGTCGAGCAGCGGGGCGGAGGAGGCGGGCAGGGCGTCCGGGTCGCCGAGCAGGGCCGCCGCCACGGCGGCCGCGGCCACGGCGTCGAGCTGCGGCGCGAGGCGGGCGAGCGCGGCGGCGACCTCGTACGGGTCGAGGCCGAGCAGTCGGACGCAGGCGGTGGCGGGGCCGTTGACGCTCTCGTAGGCGGCGATGGACGCGGTCTGTTCGGGGGTGAGTCCGGCGGCCAGGGCGGCGCTGCCCAGGGCCACCGGCTGGTGCGCGCCGCGCGGGAACCGCTCGGCGAGCCGGTCGAGGCGGTGGTGCGGCCAGGTGGCGCGGGCCGCGCGCAGCAGTTGGCGGCCGAGGCGCCGGCTGGTCTGGCGCAGGGCGGGCGAGGGGGTGCGGGCGTCCGCGGCCGCGTCGAGCAGGAGGGTGTCCTGCCCGGTGGCGGCCGCGGCGGCGAGCGCGGCCGTGGTGAGGCCGGTGGTGTGCAGCCGTCCGGTGAGGAAGGCCGTCATGGTGTCGGTGTCGTGCACCCGGCCGGCTTTGACGGCCGCCTCGGCACCGCCCGAGTGGGCGTGGCCGCCGGCCGGGAAGCGTCCGTCGGCGAGTAGCAGGAGCGCGGCGGTGGAGGCCATCGCGGCGCGCCGGTCAGAAGAGGAAGTACCGCTGGGCGAGCGGTAGTTCGGTGGCTGGTTCGGGGGTGACGACCTCGCCGTCGACGGTGACGGTGAAGGTGTCGGGATCGACCCGGACGTCCGGCCGGGCGTCGTTGTTGACCATGTGGTCCTTGGTGACCCCGCGGGTGTTCCGGATCGCGGTGAACTCCTTGGCCACGCCGAGCTGTTCGGCGAGCCGCCCGGGCAGGCCGTCCTCGATCGCGGCCGGTGCCGTGAAGTTGATCGAGTTGCCGGCCGCCGAGCGTCCGATGGCGCCGAACATCGGTCGGGGCAGGACGGGTTGGGGCGTGGGGATGGAGGCGTTGGCGTCGCCCGTCTGGGCCCTGGCGATCTGGCCGCCCTTGATCACCAGATCCGGTTTGGCGCCGAAGAAGGCAGGCGTCCAGAGCACCAGGTCGGCGAGCTTGCCGGGTTCGACCGATCCGATCTCGCCGTCGAGGCCCTGGGCAACGGCCGGGTTGATGGTGTACTTGGCGACGTAGCGCCGGGCCCGGTGGTTGTCGGCGCGGCCGTCGCCGGGCAGCGCGCCGCGCCGGGCCTTCATCACGTGGGCGGTCTGCCAGGTGCGCAGCACCACCTCGCCGATCCGGCCCATCGCCTGGGAGTCGGAGCTGATGATGGAGATCGCGCCGAGGTCGTGCAGGACGTCCTCGGCGGCGATGGTCGCGGGCCGGATCCGGGATTCGGCGAAGGCGAGGTCCTCCGGCACGTGCGGGCTGAGGTGGTGGCAGACCATCAGCATGTCGAGGTGTTCGTCGACGGTGTTGACGGTGTGCGGCCTGGTCGGGTTGGTGGAGCTGGGCAGGACGTTGGACTCGCTCACCACGGTGATGATGTCGGGGGCGTGTCCGCCGCCGGCGCCCTCGGTGTGGTAGGCGTGGATGCCCCGTCCGGCGATCGCGGCCAGGGTGTCGCCGACGAACCCGGCCTCGTTCAGGGTGTCGGTGTGGATGGCTAGTTGGGCGCCCGTCCGGTCACAGACCCGCAGGCAGGCGTCGATCGCGGCCGGGGTGGCGCCCCAGTCCTCGTGGATCTTGAAGCCGAGTGCGCCGGCCCGCAGCTGGTCGTGCATCGCCACCTGGTTGACGGTGTTGCCCTTGCCGAGCAGGCCGATGTTGACAGGCAGGTCGTCCATCGCGGCGAAGATCCGGCTCAGGTGCCAGGCCCCCGGGGTGATGGTGGTGGCCTTGGTGCCCTCGGCGGGGCCGGTGCCGCCGCCGACCAGGGTGGTGACCCCGGAGGAGAGCGCCTCGTCGACCAGTTGCGGGCAGATCAGGTGGACGTGGGCATCGACGGCTCCGGCGGTGACGATCCTGCCGTTGCCGGAGATCACCTCGGTCTCCGGGCCGATCACCAGTGCGGGGTGGACGCCGTCCATGGTCTCGGGGTTGCCGGCCTTGCCGAGGGCGGTGATCCGGCCGTCCCGGATGCCGATGTCCGCCTTGACCACGCCCCAGTGGTCGAGCACCACGGCGCCGGTGATCACGGTGTCGGCGGCGCCCTCGGCGCGGCTGGTGCGCGCCTGGCCCATCGACTCGCGGATCACCTTGCCGCCGCCGAAGACGGCCTCGTCGCCGCCGCGGCTGCGGTCCTCCTCGATCTCGATCAGCAGGTTGGTGTCGCCGAGCCGGATCCGGTCGCCGGCGGTCGGTCCGTACAGGGCGGCGTAGCGCTCGCGGGTCAGGATCAGGGCGGGCCGGTCAGCCATCGAGCGGCCCCCCGGTCTCCCCGCGCAGGCCCGCGATCTCGCGGCGGCCTCCGATCGGGACGAGTTCGACCTCCGCCGGGATGCCCGGTTCGAAGCGGACCGCGGTACCGGCGGGGATGTTGAGGCGCAGGCCGCGGGCGGCCGCGCGGTCGAAGTCCAGGCCCGGATTGGCCTCGGCGAAGTGGTAGTGCGAGCCGATCTGGACGGGCCGGTCGGCGGCGTTGACGACGACCAGACGGGTGACCGGAAGACCGGCGTTGAGCCGGATGTCGCCCTCGCCGTACAGGATCTGACCGGGGATCAGGCCTTCGTCGGCCGTCACAGGATCGGCCCGTGGACGGTGACCAGCTTGGTGCCGTCGGGGAAGGTCGCCTCGACCTGGACGTCCGGGATCATCTCGGCGATGCCGTCCATCACGTCGGCCCGGGTGAGGACCTTGCGGCCGGACTCCATCAGCTCGGCCACCGTGCGGCCGTCCCGGGCGCCCTCCAGCACGTGCGAGGTGATCAGTGCGACGGCCTCGGGGTGGTTCAGCCGCAGGCCGCGGGCCCGGCGCGAGCGGGCGACGTCGGCGGCGACGTGGACGAGCAGGCGCTCCTGCTCGTGCGGGGTGAGTTTCATGCGCGCACCTTTGAGGGGGTAAGAGCGCGCGGACACGACGCTGTGCCGCGATGTGACGCATACCGTAGCCGACGAACGACCCGTGGAGGCAGGGCATCGTGCGGACCACGCCGGTATCACTATGCGGCGGCCACTATTTCTATAACCCTACGGGTCGTTAAGAATGCCCGACGCCGGACCGAAGCTCAATTCATGCTCAAATACTGAAACTACTCACCAGTCACGTAACACGCACATGAACAGACGGCCCCCTACCTGCGGGGATATCCCGCAAAGTAGGTAAACATTCAGTAATGAAATCTGTGCATAGGCCTATGAATACGCCTACTGTGTGGCAACTCTCCGCGCTCCGACTGCGGGGCCCCCACACCACAGAGAGATTTCGCATGGCATCCCTCAACCAGCTCTCCCCGCCGGGTACCGACACCACCGGCACCGGGGCCCCCGCCCACCGCTCGCTGCGCCGCGAGGTCGGCCTGATCGGCCTCCTCTGGGCCTCGGTGGGCTCGATCATCGGCTCCGGCTGGCTGTTCGGCGCCAAGAACGCCGTCATCGTGGCCGGTCCGGCGGCGCTCATCTCCTGGGGCATCGGCGCCGTGGCGATCGTGCTGCTCGCCCTGGTGCACGCCGAGCTCGGCGGGCTCTTCCCCGTCGCCGGTGGCACCGCGCGCTACCCGCACTACGCGTTCGGCGGCCTGGCGGGCATGTCGTTCGGCTGGTTCTCCTGGCTGCAGGCCGCGACCGTCGCCCCGATCGAGGTCGAGGCGATGATCGGCTACGCGGGCCACTGGGAGTTCGCGAAGAGCTTCCTCAACGACAACGGCACCCTCACCACCAGCGGCTTCATCGTCGCCGTGCTGCTGATGGGCGTCTTCGTCGCGGTCAACTTCCTCGGTGTGCGGGTGCTCGCCCGGACCAACTCGGTCGCCACCTGGCTGAAGATCTTCGTGCCGCTGCTCGCGATCTTCGTGCTCGCGCTGACCAACTTCCACGGCTCGAACTTCACCTCGCACGGCTTCGCCCCGTTCGGCATCAAGGGCGTGCTCGCCGCGATCAGCTCCAGCGGCATCATCTTCGCGCTGCTCGGCTTCGAGCAGGCCATCCAGATCTCCGGTGAGAGCCGCAACCCCAAGCGCGACATCCCGCGCGCCGTCCTCGGCTCGGTGGCCATCGGCACCCTGATCTACGTCCTGCTGCAGGTCGTCTTCATCGGCGCGCTGCCGGCCAGCTCCTTCGCGGCCGGCTGGGACAAGCTCGACTTCCCCGGCATCGAGGGCCCGTTCGCCGGCCTCGCCACCCTGGTCGGCCTGGGCTGGCTCGCCTGGGTGCTGTACTTCGACGCCATCGTCTCCCCCGGCGGCACCGGCCTGATCTACACCACCTCCACCTCGCGCATCTCCTACGGCCTGAGCAAGAACGGCTACGCGCCGCAGAAGTTCGAGCAGCTCGACAAGCGCGGCGTGCCGTGGTTCGGCCTGATCCTCTCCTTCGTCACCGGCGTGATCTGCTTCCTGCCCTTCCCCAGCTGGCAGGAGCTGGTCGGCTTCATCACGTCCGCCAGCGTGCTGATGTACGCCGGCGCCCCGCTCGCCTTCGGCGCGCTGCGCCGGCGCCTGCCCGAGCGCGACCGCTCCTACCGGCTGCCGTTCGGCGGGGTGATCTCCCCGCTGGCCTTCGTGGTGGCCAGCCTGATCATCTACTGGGCCGGCTGGCACACCCTGTCCCGTCTGGGCATCGCGATCGTCCTCGGCTACGTCCTGCTCGGCAGCTACGCCGCCTACGCGATCCGCAAGGGCCTGCCGAACGCGCCGCGCCTGGACTGGCGCGCCGCCCAGTGGCTGCCGGTCTACCTCATCGGCCTGGGCCTGATCTCCTGGCAGGGCGGCTTCGGCGACGGCCGGGGCAACATCCCGATGTGGTGGGACATGGGCGCCGTCGCCGCCTTCGCCCTCGCCGTCTACTTCTGGGCGATCCGGGTGGCACTGCCCGCCGACGCGATCGAGCAGAACATCGAGGACATCGAGGTGGTCGACGCGGGCGGCCACTGACCCCCGGTCACCACTGATCGACCATCAGACAGCAGGACGGGCCCGCCGGTTCACCCCGGCGGGCCCGTCCCGTTGCGGCGGGTGCTACATCCTCAACACCGTGCGCAGCGCCGCCTCCACCGCCGCCTCCGGGTCGTCCGCCGCACCCGGCGAACGCCAGGCGACGAAGCCGTCCGGGCGGACCAGCACCGCGCCGTCCGGCCGCACGCCGTGCAGCTCGGCGAAGTCCGCACCGGGCTCGGGCGCCAGGTCGTCCTCCGCTCCGGTGCCGATCCGGTAGGCGTCCAGCGGGACGGCCAGCCGGTCGGCCGCCCGCCGGGCGCCCTCGTGCCAGGCCGCGCCCTCGGGACCGGTCAGCAGCACCATCGCCTGCTCGTACAGGTCGAGTGTGGACAGCCGCACGCCCGCCCGCAGCAGCCACTGGTGCGGCGCCCGGCTGCCGGGCTCGCCCGCCGACTCGAACGCCTCCGGCACCACCGGGCCGTCGCGGTCCGCCCCGGCCACCGCGCCCGCCGGGTAGCGGTAGCCGAGCGCCACCGCCAGCACCCCGGCCTGCCGGCCCACGCCCGGCACCACCGCGTACCCCGGGTGGCTGTGCTCCGCCGAGCGCGCCGAGGCCCGCTCGCCGGTCACCTGCGCGACCGGCCTGCGCTCCTCGCCGTAGCTCTCCAACAGCCTCGGGCCGGCCCAGCCGCAGAGCACCGCGGCCAGCTTCCAGGCCAGGTTGTGCGCGTCCTGGATGCCGGTGTTGGAGCCGAACGCACCGGTCGGCGACATCTCGTGCGCCGAGTCGCCGGCCAGGAACACCCGCCCGGTCGAGTAGCTCTCGGCCACCCGCTCCGCCGCGTGCCAGGGCGCCCTCCCGGTGACCTCCACGTCGAGGTCCGGCATCCCGACGGCGGTCCGGATGTGCCGCACGCACCGCTCGTCGGTGAACGCCTCCAGCGGCTCGCCGTGCTCCGGGTGCCAGGGCGCGTGGAAGACCCACTCCTCGTGGTTGTCCACCGGCAGCAGGGCGCCGTCGGCCTCCGGGTTGGTCAGGTAGCAGGCGATGAAGTGCCGGTCGCCCACCACCTCGGCCAGCCGCTTGGCGCGGAAGGTGATGCTGACGTTGTGGAACAGCTCGCCCTTGCCGCTCTGGCCGATCCCGAGCTGCTCCCGGACCGGGCTGCGCGGGCCGTCCGCCGCGATCAGGTACTGCGCCCGGACCGTCCGCTCCTCGCCCGTCTCCCGGCTGCGCAGCAGCGCCGTCACCCCCTCGGCGTCCTGCTCGAAGGAGAGCAGCTCGGTGCTGAACCGCAGCTCCCCGCCCAACTCGCGCGCCGCCCGCAGCAGCACCGGCTCCAGGTCGTTCTGGCTGCACAGGCACCACGAGCTGGGGCTGAAGCGGGCCAGCCGGCCGCCCGGGTCGATCTCCCTGAACAGCCACTCCTGCTCCGGCCCGGTCAGTGAGGGGGCCTGCAGGATGCCGTGGTTCGCGGCGAGCACCGAGGCCGCCTCGCGGATCGACTGCTCGATCCCGGCCCCCCGGTAGAGCTCCATCGTTCGGACGTTGTTGCCTCGGCCACGCGGGTGATGCGAGGTGTCCGCGTGCTTCTCGACCAGCAGGTGTCTGACACCCAGTCGGCCCAGGAAGAGCGACGCGGACAGCCCGACCAGCGAGCCGCCCACGATCAGGACCGGCACCCGGTCGTCAACCTTCGGATTCATCAATTGCTCCAGCCTGTACGGGGATCCGCGGCCCGGCTACGGGGCTCGGCGCCGCCCTCGGCGGGGCCCGCACACACGGCGGCCCCGTCCTTCCATCCCCCGCGCCGAGGGTCTTGTGCCGCCTCTTCGCTCGGATGGCCCGCATATCTCGCGCGGCCCGGGCCCGCCGCGCACGATCGACCTCAGGCCTGGCGCCGCCGCCCGGGCCGACCGACCACCGCACCCTCCGCCCGTCGGGGACCCTCGCCGGATGCCGCGCCCACCGCGCGGTCCGACGCGTGCGGCCCAGAGCAGAAAGTGGATCATGACGACTCTGTCCGAACCGCAGGCGCACCAGCACGCCGAGTCCCACACCCGGCTCCGCGTGATGCTGATGCTGGAGATCAAGGACGGCGCCCAGCAGCGCTTCCTGGACGTGTACGAGAAGCTGCGCCACCAGGTGGCCTCGGTCCCCGGCCACGTCAGCGACCAGCTCTGCCAGTCGATCAACGACCCCCGGCAGTGGCTGATCACCAGTGAGTGGAAGGACCAGGAGACCTTCCTGGAGTGGGTGGACAGCCCCGCGCACCGCGAGATGGTCAAGCCCATGCACGGCTGCGTCAGCGACACCTTCCGCTCGCTGCGCTACTCGATCCTGCGGGAGACCTCGGCGGCCGGCGCCACCGGCACCCGCAAGCCGGTCGAGGTGCCGCCCGGTCTGCCGCGCACCGTGCCGGCCGGACACGTCGGCCCGCCGCAGGCCGAGCCCGGCCCGGACGGAGTGGTCCGGCACGCCCTGACCTTCACCGTGAAGCCCGGCAGCGAGCACCAGGTGGCCCGGATCCTGTCCGGCTACGCCTCCCCCAAGGCCGAGGTCGACGAGGAGACCCGGCTGCGCCGCACCTCGCTGTTCATGCACGGCAACCGGGTGGTCCGGGCCGTCGAGGTGATCGGCAGCCTCGGCGACGCGCTGCGCCACGTCGCGATGCAGCCCGAGGTGCGGGCCGTCGAGGAGGCGATCAACCCGTTCCTGGAGGAGGACCGCCAGCTCGGCGACCCGCAGGCCGCGCGCGCCTTCTTCGCCCGCGCCGCATTGCCCGCCAAGCACCAGGCGATCGCCACCGCGCCGGCCGGGCGCCTGCACCGGCACGCCGTGCTCTACCCGGTGAAGCCCGGCAACGGCGAGGCCGTGGCCGCGCTGCTGGCCGAACACGACGACCTCGCCACCGCCGACCCGACCGGCCCGGTCGCGGGGAGCACCGTCTTCCACCGCGAGGACACCGTGGTCCGCCTGGTGGACCTGCGGGTGCCCGCCGAGGCCGACCCCGCGGCCGCACTCGGCGTGGCGGGCGAACGGGAGGCCACCGTCCTCGGCCGGCTGCTCGACCTCGGTGCCGAGGGCGACCTGCGGACCGTCGCCGGACTCGGCGCCTTCCTCGCCGCGCGCTCCATGAGCCCGGTCACCGACCGCAGTTCGCAGGACAACTGATCGAGCGCCACATCCACAGTCCAGATCCAGCCCGGAGGAAGTAACCATGTCCACGCAGTACCCACGGATCGTGAACGTCGACGAGGCACCGGAGAACCGCCGGCGCGGCGGCGATCTGCGCGCCATGCTCACCCCGGCCACCTGCGGTGCCACCAGCGGGTTCATGGGCCTGGCGATCGTCCGGCCCGGCGAGCGGATCGGCGAGCACTACCACCCGTACTCCGAGGAGTTCGTGTTCGTGGTGTGCGGTGACCTGGAGGTGGACCTGGACGGGGTCGCCCACCCGCTGAAGCCCAACCAGGGCCTGATGATCCCGCTCAACATGCGCCACCGCTTCCGCAACGTCGGCGACACCGAGGCCCGGATGGTCTTCCACCTCGGCCCGCTGGCGCCCCGCCCCGAACTCGGCCACGTCGACACCGAGGAGACCGTCGCCTCCGGCCCGCCGGAACACGCCAAGGTGGCTTCGTGACCAGGCGGGTCGCCGTCACCGGGATCGGTGTGGTCGCCCCCGGCGGGGTGGGCGTGCCGGCCTTCTGGCGGCTGCTCACCTCCGGCCGGACGGCGACCAGGGGCATCACGCTCTTCGATCCCACCGGGTTCCGCTCCCGGATCGCCGCCGAGTGCGACTTCGACCCGGCGGCGCACGGGCTCGGCCCGGAGGACGTCCAACGGGCCGACCGCTACGTGCAGTTCGCGATGGTGGCGGCGGACGAGGCGGTCGCCGACGCGGGCCTGGACCTGGCCGCGGAGGACCCGTGGCGGATCGGTGTCTCGCTCGGCACCGCGGTCGGCGGCACCACCCGGCTGGAGCACGACTACGCACTGGTCAGCGCCGGCGGCGCCCGCTGGGACGTCGACCACCGACGGGCCGAGCCCCAGCTGCACCGGGCCTTCGCGCCCAGCACGCTGGCCTCGGCCGTCGCCGAACGCACGGGTGCCCACGGCCCGGTGCAGACCGTCTCCACCGGCTGCACCTCCGGCCTGGACGCGATCGGCTACGCCTTCCAGGCCGTCGAGGAGGGGCGCGCCGACATCTGCATCGCCGGCGCCTCCGACTCGCCGATCTCGCCGATCACCGTCGCCTGCTTCGACGCCATCAAGGCGACCAGCGAACGCAACGACGACCCGGAGCACGCCTCCCGCCCCTTCGACGCCCACCGGGACGGCTTCGTCCTCGGCGAGGGCGGCGCCGTCCTGGTACTGGAGGAGTTGGAACACGCCCGCCGCCGGGGTGCCCGGATCTACGGCGAGATCGGCGGCTTCGCCACCTTCGGCAACGCCTACCACATGACCGGCCTCACCCAGGAGGGGCTGGAGATGTCCCGGGCGATCGACAGCGCGCTCGCCCACGCCCGGGTGGACCGCACCGACGTCGACTACGTGAACGCGCACGGCTCCGGCACCAAGCAGAACGACCGGCACGAGACCGCCGCCGTCAAGCGCTCGCTGGGCCCGCACGCCTACGAGACGCCGATGAGCTCGATCAAGTCGATGGTCGGGCACTCGCTCGGCGCGATCGGCGCGATCGAACTGGTCGCCTGCACCCTGGCGCTGGCCCACGGCGTCGTCCCGCCGACGGCCAACTACGACACTCCGGACCCGGAGTGCGACCTCGACTACGTGCCGCGCACCGCGCGCGAGCTGCCGCTCCGTCACATCCTGTCGGTCGGCAGCGGATTCGGCGGATTCCAGTCCGCCGTCGTGCTCAACAGAACGGGGTGAGATCCATGACGTCACGTCAGCAGGGCCGCCGGGCCGTGGTCACCGGCCTCGGGGTGGTGGCGCCGAACGGTGTCGGAGCAGACGCCTTCTGGAAGGCCACCAGGCAGGGCGTGAGCGTCCTCGACCGGATATCGCGCGACGGGTGCGCGGACTTTCCGCTGCGCATCGCGGGCCAGGTGAGGGACTTCACCCCGCAGGACGCGATCGACAGCCGCTTCCTGGTCCAGACCGACCGGTTCACGCACTACGCGATGGCCGCCGCCGACCTCGCGGTGGCGGACGCAGGCTTCGTGCCCGACCCCCAGGATCCGTTCGGAGTGGGCGTGGTGACCGCGGCCGGCTCCGGGGGAGGCGAGTTCGGCCAGCGCGAGCTCCAGCAACTCTGGGGCCAGGGGCCGCAGTTCGTCGGCCCCTACCAGTCCATCGCCTGGTTCTACGCGGCCAGCACCGGCCAGATCTCGATCCGCGGCGGCTACAAGGGCCCCTGCGGGGTGGTCGCCAGCGACGAGGCCGGCGGCCTGGACGCCCTCGCCCACGCCGCCCGGGCCATCCGGCGCGGCACCGACGCGGTGGTGGTCGGCGCGGCCGAGGCCCCGCTGGCGCCGTACTCGATGGTCTGCCAGCTCGGGTACCCCGAGCTCAGCCTCGTCGAGGACCCGGAGCGGGCCTATCTGCCGTTCTCGCCGGCGGCCGCCGGCTTCGCGCCCGCCGAGGGCGGTGCGATGCTGCTGCTGGAGGACGAGCAGACGGCCCGCGCTCGCGGCGCCAATGTCCGGGCCCAACTGGCCGGGCACGGTGCCACCTTCACCGGCGCCTCCCGCTGGGAGGAGTCCCGGGCGGGCCTGGCCAATGCCATCCGGATCGCCCTGGAGGAGGCCCGGATCTCCCCCGAGGAGATCGACGTGGTCTTCGCCGACGCCCTGGGCGTCCCCGCCGCCGACCGGGCCGAGGCCCTCGCCCTGGCCGACGCCCTCGGCCCGTACGCCGAACGCGTCCCGGTCACCGCGCCCAAGGCCGGCACCGGACGGGCGTACTGCGGCGCGCCGATGCTCGACGTGGCCGCCGCCGTACTCGCCATGGAGGACGGCATCCTGCCGCCCACCCCCAACGTCACCGAGGTCTGCCACGACCTCGCCCTGGTGACCGACCGCGCCCGACCGGCCGAACTGCGCACCGCCCTGGTGCTCAGCCGCGGACTGATGGGCTCCAACGCAGCACTGGTGGTCCGGCGCGACGGGCAGGGCTGAGCCCTGCCGCCCCCTCGTCCCGCCCTGATCCGCCCGTGATCCACTTTTGATCCGAAGGGAACACCCCGTGAGCAACACCCTCAGCTATCCCGAACTGGCCGCGCTGATCCAGGCCCGGGCCGGTGTCGTGATCGACCCGCTCGACCTGGAGCGCCCGGGCTCCGACTTCGACGAGTTCGGCGTCGACTCCCTCGGTCTGCTCGGTGTGGTCGGCGAGTTGGAGAACCGGCACGGTCTGAAGGTCACCAACGGCGCGGAGTCGGCCAAGACCCCGGCCGAGTTCCTGGAGCTGGTCAACTCCTCGCTCGCCACGAAGGCGGGTGCCTGAGATGCCCGGACACACCGACAACGAGATCGTCATCGCCGCGCCGCTCGACCTGGTCTGGGAGATCACCAACGACCTGGAGAACTGGCCGCAGCTGTTCAGCGAGTACGCCTCGGTCGAGGTGCTGGAGCGCGAGGGCGACAGCGTCCGCTTCCGGCTCACCATGCACCCCGACGAGAACGGCCAGGTGTGGAGCTGGGTCTCCGAGCGCACCACCGACCGCTCCTCTCTCGCGGTGCGCGCCCGCCGGGTCGAGCCCGGCCCGTTCGAGTTCATGGACATCCGCTGGGAGTACGCGGAGGTCCCGGCCGGCACCAGGATGCGCTGGATCCAGGACTTCGCGATGAAGCCGACCGCGCCGGTCGACGACGACGGCATGGTCAACCACATCAACCGCAACTCGCGGATCCAGCTGCAGCTGATCCGCGAGA
The DNA here is from genome assembly GCF_043202015.1 of Kitasatospora sp. NPDC048239. NCBI lineage: Bacteria > Bacillati > Actinomycetota > Actinomycetes > Kitasatosporales > Streptomycetaceae > Kitasatospora > Kitasatospora sp. NPDC048239. Next base: position 17,993 of record NZ_JBICZP010000018.1, read on the forward strand.
AGGTCGAGAAGAAGGCCGGGGAGGCGTGAGCCCGATGCACCGCGCTCTCATCGTCGCCCGGATGAAGCCGGACGCCGCCCAGGGCATCGCCGAGGTCTTCGCCGAGTCCGACCGGGGCGAACTGCCGCACCTGATCGGCGTCACCGGCCGGAGCCTGTTCCAGTTCGGCGATGTCTACCTGCACCTGATCGAGGCCGACCGCCCGCCGGGCCCGGCCGTCGCCAAGGTGGCCGGGCACCCGGAGTTCCGGGACGTCAGCGACCGCCTCACCGCCTACGTCCAGGCCTTCGACCCGCTGACCTGGCGCGAGCCCAAGGACGCCATGGCCCGCGAGTTCTACCGCTGGGAGCGCGGCGCCGGTCTCAACTGACCCCGCCTCCCCGAGGGGACCAACCCGGCAGCGGCCGGGGCGGTCCCCTCGGGCGTCGGACGGCCTACCGCCTCAGCCGGGCTCAGGGGCCGGAGCCTCAGGGGCACTGCCGCCAGGCGAGGTGGTACGTGGTGTTGATGCTTCCGTCGGTGGAGTCCATCGTCATGAAGCTGGTGGTCCGGGTCGGGTCCGAGGTGCCGGCGCTGACCCGCAGCTCGGTGTTGATGTTGAAGTTGCGCAGCTCTCCGCAGGGTGCCCAGACCAGGGCCGCGACGGCCACGCTGTCGGTCGCCTGCCAGCTGTCGTCGAGCCTCCCGGTGAACTGGTGGCTGAGCGAGGCGGTCTGGGGCGAGCCCTGGAAGTAGTAGTTGGCCTTCTGCACGGCGCTCGCCCCCTTCTCCAGGTGCGCGAAGCCCCGGTAGTCGGCGGAGGCGATGGCGTAGGTGAAGCCCTGCGGGACGTGGACGTTCAGGTTGAGCTGACAGTTCTTCCGGAAGTCGGTGGGCTTGGAGCCGACACCGACCTGGGCGATGTACTGGCTGTACGTGACCGTGAAGGCCGTGTTGTCCGGGGAGACGGCAATGGCGGCCGTGCCGGTCGGGCAGCCGGACCCGTTGACGGTGGCCACGTCGATGACGATCTTGTCCGGGGGAGGCGTGCTCCAGCCGGTGGTGGCGCCGCCGCCTCCACCGCCGAGGACCGAGGAGCCGAGCAGTGCAGCCGCTGCACCGCCGACGGCCAGCATGCGTACAGTCACGGGCGTTTCCTTCCGCTCGCCCACCGGCCCAGGGCCACGCACCCCCACGTGCGGACCGCCGATGGGTTGTCGCGTACATGTCACCATCTCGACTCCACCCCCGACAGGGGCGCAGCGCGGCGCATCCCAGAGCGCCGGGGCGGACGCGGGAGCGCTGACGGGCATCCCGGGGCGGGCGCCGCGGTGAACACGCCGCACCGGACCGGCTACCGGGGACGGCCCTCCGGTTCGCATACGGTGTTCCGCGACGGAGGTGCCACCATGGCCAGGAGCCGACGCGACATCAACTCCCTCTCCCCGAGCGAACTGGACGACTACATCCACGCGCTCGGGATCCTGCGCGCGCGGTCCGCGGCGAACCCGGCCGACCCGGGCGGATACGACCACCAGGCCGCGCTGCACAACGACCAGCTGGTGGGCCCGTGCGAGCACGGCAGTGACCTCTTCCTGCCCTGGCACCGCGCACACCTCCACTACTTCGAGCGGCTGCTGCAGGAGTCCGACCCGCCGCGGACGGCGAACGTCACGGTGCCGTACTGGGACTGGCTGCACCCGCAGCCGGGCGGGAAGTTCCCGCCCGCGTTCGCCAGGCCCGGGCTGTTCGCCGACGGACGCAGCACGGCCGCGGTGGCGCTGCCGCCCGACACCCTGGGGATCGTGACCACCGAGACCGACCAGGGCGCGTTCGGCGGCTACCCGAAGGCCCACCCGGGCGGCGACTACGGCCGGCTGGAGCTCGGGCCGCACAACTTCATGCACTCCGACTTCATCGGCGGCCCGATGGCGGACCCGGAGACGGCGGCGCTGGACCCGATCTACTTCAGCTTCCACAGCTTCGTCGACCTGCTCTGGGCCGAGTGGCAGCGGCGCAACGGGTCTCCCGCCCCCACCTCGCCCACCCGCGACCTGCGCGGCTTCCTCTCCCAGCCGCGGCACAAGGTGGCGGACTTCGCGGACACCGTGGCGCTGGGCTACTCCTACGAGTACACCGGGCGGCTCGCGGCGGCCTTCGGCGTGCCGACCCCGCCGGCCGCCGCGAGCACGCTGCTCGCGACCCGGCCGCTGGGCCTGGAGTCCTCGACCGACCTCACCACCGAGCTGCGGGAGACCTCCCGGGCCCGGTTCGGCCTCCCGGCCCCGCCCGCGCGCGGGCGGCGGGTGGTCGTCCGGCTCGACGAGCTGAGGATCCCGGTGACCGGCAGCTACGTGCTGCGCGGCTTCGTCCACCCCGCCGACGTCGCGTTCCGCGGCGAGGACGAGGAGTTCGCGGAGCGCTACGGCGTCGGCTACGCCGCGCTGTGGAAGGCGCACCACGGCGCCGTCGAGCACGGCCACGACGGCGGGCCGCCCGGAGGCCACGGGGACGGACACGCCGGGCACCCCGACCACCCAGGACACCCAGGACACCCCGGACACCCCGGGCACCCCGGCGACGCCCACCCCCACCACCCGACCGCCTGCACGGCCCGCTTCGACGTCACCGCGGTCCTCGCGGCGTCGCCCTCCGCGCCCGAAACCCACGTACTCACCCTTCAGTACCTCCCCTCCCCCACCTCCACCGGGATGCCCCAGCACCCGCCCGGCCTGGTCGGGGAAGTGGCCCTGAAGGACGTCATGATGGAGGTCTACAGCTGATATGCGCACTCCCGTCTTCGAGCTCCACATCCGACCCATGTTCCGGGCCACCGACCGCGAGCACATGGCCTTCGCGGTCGACCTCTGGGACTTCGACTCCGTCGTCGAGAACGCCGACGACATCCTCGCCCGGGTCGACGGCGCCGGTATGCCGCCGGACGCCGACGGCGGGCCCTGGCCCGAGGAGTGGATCGCGCTCTTCCGCCGCTGGCACGAGAGCGGGCACAAGCGCCTGCAGACGGGGACCGCGACCTTCACGCTCACCCGGACGGACTCCGCCGTGACCGTCACCGCGACCGGCACCTTCCCCGCCGCCGGTTTCACGGGCTGGCTCCAGCTGGAGAGCGAGACGGACAGCGCCAAGACGTACGTCCTCTACCTGGAGCCGCCGGACGCGCCGGTCGCCGGGACACCCGCCGCCTTCACCCTGAAGGAGCGCTACCACCCCACCGACACCCGGCTCGTCTTCGCCCATGACAGCTCGGGTGTGCAGCAGCTGCACTGAACCCGGTCGGCGGTGGCTCGGGGCTCGCCCGCCCCGGGGCCGCCGCCCGTCGTACCGGCACGGGTGGCGTACCGGTTGGGGGTCCGCACCCGTCACCGACCGGCCGGGAACCCGATCAGACCTCCTCCGGCGGGAATCACCCGGATCGCCGGGCCAGCCGGGTGAACATGCCCCGGAGTCCACTCGAAGGGCGCACGTCGGCGCCCGCCGCCGCCTCCCTCAGGTGGCAGCGGCCACCACGGTGGTTGACGGTGGATCAGGCGCACCTCCGCGAGTCCCCTTGCCCGACGACCTGTCGGCAGTCGCGGCCGGCGCCGGAAAAGGATCACCCTCATGCGTTCTGCACGTACTCGCACGCTGCTCGCCGGAGCGGCCGTCGCCGCCGTCCTGGCCGTCGGCTCCCCCCTCGCCTTCGCGGACGGCACCCCCGACCAGGGCGCGAACCTCACCTGGCAGGAGAAGCAGGAGAAGGCCGCCAGCCCTGAGGGCCAGAAGACCTGGGAGGAGAAGCAGAGCGGCTCCTCGGGCGAGGAGCACAAGGCCGACTCCAAGTCCGACTCGAAGAGCGACTCCAAGACCGAGTCCAAGGGCGAGGAGTCCAAGGGCGAGGAGTACAAGGCCCCGCACGGCGGCGTGCACACCGGCGGTGGCGGCCTCGCGCTGTCCGGCGGCGGCCTCGCCTCGGGCGCCGTGCTGCTGCTCGGCGGTCTCGGGGCCGGCGCCATCGCGCTGCGCCGCGGACGCCGTACCGCGGGCGCCGCGATCTGACCCGGCGCCGTTCCCCGTGCCTCCCCGTCGTGGCCGCCGCCTCACCGCGTCGGCCACGGCGGGGGCGTCGGGGGCGGTGCACGCACCGGACGGGAGGAGTGAGTGATGGCCGGTGTGGTCCCCGGGGCGTCCCGGCTGCTGCGAGCGGGGCTGGGCGCGGCGGCGGTCGGTCTGCTGGTGATGTACAACTCGGTGGACACCGCGCCCGCGTCCGCCCCGGAGCCGGTCCAGGCCGCCCCTCCGGCGGCCTCGGCCCCCGCCGTGCCGGGCGCGGGCCCGGCGGCCGCGGCGGCGGCCGCCCCGAAGGCGACGCCCGCCGCGCCTGCGGCCCCGGTGCTGAAGGCGGCCAAGCCGACCCGGCTGCGGATCCCGCAGATCGGCGTCGACGCGCCGTTCACGGAACTGACCCTGAACCCGGCCGGGCAGCTCAACGCGCCGCCGCCGGACGACAAGAACCTGGTGGGCTGGTACCGCGGCGGCGCCAGCCCCGGCGAGCGCGGCAGCGCCGTGGTGGCCGGGCACGTGGACACCGCGAAGGGCCCGGCGGTGTTCCTGCTGCTGAGCCTGCTGCTGCCCGGCAACAAGGTCGAGGTGTCGCGCGCGGACGGCACGGTCGCCGTCTTCTCGGTGGACTCCGTGGAGACCTTCGCCAAGTCCGCGTTCCCCGACCAGAAGGTGTACGGGAAGACCCCGGACTCCCAGCTGCGGCTGATCACCTGCGGCGGCACGTACGACAAGAAGCGCAAGGACTACCTGGACAACGTGGTGGTCTTCGCCCACCTGGAGTCCTCGCACAAGGCCTGAGCCACCAGGAGTGGTGACAACGGACCGCCCGCACCGGATCGGTGCGGGCGGTCCGTTTGTCGCGTCCTCCCGTGCGGCGGGTGTCAGCCGCGCACGGTGGCCTCGAAGGCGTGCAGGTACGGGTTGACCGGGCGGACCTCGGAGATGGCCAGGCCGGCCTCCTCCATCAGCCGGACCATGCTCTCCTTGGAGTGCTTGGCGCCGCCGACGTTGAGCAGCAGCATCAGGTCCATGGCGGTGGTGAAGCGCATCGAGGGGCTGTCGTCGACCAGGTTCTCGACCACCACGACCCGGGCGCCGGGGCGGGCCGCCGCGACCACGTTGGCGAGGGTGCGCCGGGTGCTGGCGTCGTCCCACTCCAGGATGTTCTTGATGATGTAGAGGTCGGCGCGGACCGGGATGTCCACCCGGCAGTCGCCGGGCAGCAGCCGGGCCCGGGCGGAGAACGCGCCGCCGTCCTGGAGTCGCGAGTCGGCGCCGGCCACCACCTTGGGCAGGTCGAGCAGGGTGCCGTGCAGCGCCGGGTGCTTCTCCAGCAGGCTGGCCAGCACATGGCCCTGGCCGCCGCCGATGTCGACCACCGAGTCGATCCCGGTGAGGTCGAGGTAGTCGGCGAAGTCGGCGGCGGACTGGCGGCTGGAGGTGGTCATCGCCTTGTCGAAGACCTTGGCCGAGTCCCCCGCGTCGCTGTGCAGGTAGTCGAAGAACTCCTTGCCGAACAGCTCGGGGAAGACGTTGCGGCCGGAGCGGACGGCCTCGTCCAGCTTCGGCCAGGCCTCCCAGGTCCACGGCTCGGTGCACCAGAGCGAGATGTAGCGCAGGCTGTTGGGCGCGTCCTCGCGCAGCAGACGGGACATCTCGGTGTGCTCGAAGCGGTCGTCGCCGACCTCGGTGAAGATGCCGTAGCAGGTGAGGGCGCGCAGCAGGCGGCGCAGCGGCTTGGGCTCGGTGTCGAGCGCGGCCGCGAGGTCGGTGACGGTGGTCGGGGTGTCGCCGAGCTCGTCGGCGACGCCGAGCCGGGCGGCCGCGCGGACGGCGGCGGCGCAGGCGGCGCCGAAGACGAGCTCCCGCAGGCGCATCGCTGCCTGCGGGGTGGTGGCGGGTGCGGTGGTCATGTGCCGTCTTTCGGTTGGGGGCTGGGCAGGACTGGGGGTGGGACTGGGGGTGTTGGGGTGCGGTGGCCGACTCGGCGGTGGACTCGGGGCGGCCCGGCCTGGTCAGGCCGGGCCGGGCGGGTCCGGGTGAGGGCGGGTCAGCAGTGGCCGGCCGGCTCGGAGACCACGCAGTGATTGCGTGCGAAGGAGTTGCTGGTACCGGTGTCACGGTCGGCGAGGTCCGCCGGGCCGTTGCCGACGACGAGGTTGCCGGTGACGGTGTTGTCGGCGTTGGCCACGCCGACGACGCTGCGGAAGAGCACGATGCCGCCGGACATCGGCGAGGCGCCGACGTTGTCGCGGACCTGGTTGTCCGTCACCGTGGTCTGCTCGGCGCCGGTGAGCAGGATGCCGGTGCCCTGGATGTAGTCCAGCCGGGGGTTGGGCGGGCAGTACTTGTTGTTGGCGACCACCCGGTTGCGGGTGACCGTCAGCGCGCCCGCGCGCGGCACGCCCTCGTCGCCGACGATGAAGACGCCGCCGCAGTTGCCGTGGATCTCGTTCTGCTCGACGCTCAGGTCGCGCAGGCGCCGGACGGTGACGCCGATCCGGTTGTCGGCGAGCAGGTTGCCGCTGACCACGGTGCCGTCCGTGCTGAGGGCGCCGCCCTCGCTGTCCACGCTGTTGGCGAGGAAGACGCCGGACTGGCCGTTGCGGGTCGACTCGTTGCCGACGATCACGCCCCGGGTGGACCGCTCCTGGCTGATGCCCTGCTGGCCGTTGTCGTGCACCTGGACGGCGCGGACGGTCATGCCGGTGGTCCCGCTGGCGTCGATGCCGTTCTTGCGGAAGCCGGTGACGGCCAGCGCCTCGATCCGGACGTCGGCGAGGGGGTGGCCCTCGGTACCGACGACGCAGAGGCCGTGGCCGGCGGCGGCGCAGGCGTTGCCGTCTGCGGTGTCGCCCGGGGTGATCACGCTCCCCCCGCCCGCGCCGCGCAGGGTGAGGCCCGCGGTGGTGATCCGGACGCTGCCCCGGTAGGTGCCGGGCAGCAGCTGGACGGTGTCGCCGGGCTGGGCCGCGTCGACGGCTTGCTGAATCGATTCTCCCGGCTGGACCAGGTGCAGGGCGTCGGCGTGGGCCGGTGGCGCGGTGCCGAGGGTGACGAGCGAGGTGGTCAGAGCGGTGGTCAGGGCGGCGGCGGTGGCCGCGGCGAGGTGGTGGACCCGTCGCGTGGGCATGAGTGGTGACCTGCTTTCTTACGCGCTCGCGGGGACGCCGGCGCGGTGACGCGATGTGAGCGGAGGATGACGGCCGGTGGGACTGTCGGCCGAATCGACGCTATGGGCGCACCGGTGGGCCCGCCACCAGGGCTGGGCTGCGGGACTGACGGGGCGTCGGCCAGTGGTGGTAGCCCTGCGGGCGAGCGGGTGAAAACGGGCCTGCGGGTGTGGGGCTGAACGGGGCGGGCATGCCAGCGCCGCAGCGGCGGGCGGGCGGGCTGCGGTGGCAGTGGGCGGGCTCGGCGGCGGGCATGGCGACGCGCCCGACCGCGGGGGCGGTCGGGCGCGGGACGGCGCCAGGCGGGACGGGGCCAGGCGGGACGGGGCGGTGCGACGGGGGTGGCGGAGGGTCAGAAGCGGGGAGGCGCAGGCACAGGTGGAGCGTCAGAGGCGAACGGGCAGGGCGGCGAGGTGCCAGGCGACCGGGTTCGGCCCGCGCTCGATGGCGCCCGGGTCGACGGCGAGGGCGAGGCGGGGGTAGCCGCGCAGCAGGGCACCGAAGGCGACGACGGCCTCCTCGTGGGCGAGTGCGGCACCGATGCAGCGGTGGGCGCCGTGGCCGAAGCCGAGGTGGACCTCGTGGTGCGGCGCGGCGGCCCGGCAGACGTCGAGCCGCTCGGGCTCGGCGAACACCCGGGGGTCGTGGTTGGCCCCGGCAAGGATCGGCATCACCGCCTCGCCCCTGCGGATCAGCGTGCCGGCGAGGGTGACGTCCTCGGTGGCGTAGCGCGGCAGCGCCCCGAGCGTCGGGCCGCACCAGCGCATCAGCTCGTCGACGGCGGCGGGCAGCAGACCGGGATCGGCGCGCAGCAGGGCGAGTTGCCCGGGGTGGGCGAGCAGCGCGGCCATGCCGTTGCCGATCAGGGTGGCGGTGGTCTCGTGGCCGGCGACGATGAGGTTGAGGATCAGCGAGACGGTCTCGACCGGATCGAGCGTGTCGCCCTCTGCTGCGGCCAGCTGGGAGATCAGGTCGTCGCCCGGCTCGGCCCGGCGGCGGTCGATCAGCTCCCGGGCGGCCTCGATCATCGCGCGCAGCGCATCGTCCAGCCCCGGCCCGGCGCCGCGACCCAGGTAGGAGCTCCACTCGCGCCACTGCGGGCGGTCCGGTTCGGGGATGCCGAGCAGCTCGCAGATGACGGTGACGGGCAGCGGGTAGGCGAAGTGGGCGATCAGGTCGACGACGCCCTCCTCGTCCGCGTGCTCCCGCAGGGCGCGGGCGTACTGCTCGGCGAGCCGCTCGATCCGCGGGCGCAGCCGGCCGACGGTGCCGGCGGTGAAGGCCGGGTGGACCAACCCGCGCAGGCGCCGGTGCTCGGCGCCGTCCGCGTCGAAGACGCCCGCGCGCAGGTACTGCTCGCATTCCGGCGGCAGGCCGCGGGCCCGCCAGACCTGCGCGGTGCGGTGGGTGGGCGCGGCGCCGGGCACGTTGGCGGCGTCGTTGACGAAGCGCGGGTCGGTGAGCACGGCGCGGACGTCCTCGTAGCGGGTGGCGATCCAGACCGGCTCGACCCCGGGGATGGTGCCGCGGGCGAGCGGGGCGCGTTCGCGGATCCGGGAGAAGGCCGCGAACGGGTCCTCCACCAGCTGGGCGGCGCGCAGGTCCACCGTCTCGACGGGCTCGGCCGTGGCCATGGATGGCTCCTTTGAGTCATGGATCGGTCACGGATGGCGACTACCCGAGGGCCTCCCGACCTAACGTCGGGGCCCGGGTTTCACTCGATCGGGTAAGGAGGAGGCCTGGTGGCGGCAGCGCCGCCCGGTGCCGGCGGGGCCGGGCCGGCGTGGCATGCTCGGGGCCATGAACGCCGCCGCTCCGCCCGCCACCCCGCCGACCGCTCCGCCGACCGCCTCGCCGTCCGTGGTGACCGTCCGCAACCCGATCGGCGCCCATGTGCCGGTGGCGGCCCGGGGCCTGGCCGGGACGGGTCTGGCGTACGCGCGGCGGGTGGGTGCCGAGTCGGTCCAGGTGTTCGTGGCGAACCCGCGCGGCTGGGCCACTCCCCCGGGCAATCCGGCGCAGGACGAGGAGTTCCGGACCGCCTGCGCCGAGCAGGGCATCCCCGCGTACGTGCACGCGCCGTACCTGATCAACTTCGGCTCGGACAGCACGGCGACCCGGGAGCACTCGGTCGCCTCGCTGCGGCACTCGCTGCTGCGCGGGCACGCGATCGGTGCGCTGGGCGTGGTGGTGCACACCGGTTCGGCGGTCGGCTCGGCGCCCGGCGGCGGCTCCCGGCGCGCGGAGGCGATGGCGCAGGTCCGTACGGACGTCCGCCCGCTGCTGGAGGAGCTGGACGCGCTCGGCGAGTCGGCGCCCTGGCTGCTGCTGGAGCCGACGGCCGGTCAGGGCAGCTCGCTCTGCTCACGGATGGAGGACCTCGCCGGGTACGTGGACGCGCTCGACGGCCACCCGAGGGTCGGGGTCTGCCTGGACACCTGCCACGCCTTCGCGGCCGGCCACGACCTGGCCGCCCCCGGCGGCGTCCGGGAGGCGCTGGACGCGCTGGTCGCGGCCGCCGGGCCGGGGCGGCTCCGGCTGATCCACGCCAACGACTCGGAGGACGTGGTCGGTGCGCGCAAGGACCGCCACGCCAACATCGGTGCCGGACGGATCGGCGCGGAGCCGTTCCGGGAGCTGTTCGAGCACCCGGAGACGGCCGGGGTCCCGCTGATCGTCGAGACCCCGGACCGCAAGCACGGCGGCGACGGCGCCGGCCACGCGCTGGACATCGCGCTGCTCAAGGAGTTGCGCGAGCGGGCCGCCGTCCTGGCCTAGGCACTCGCTGTCGGACTGCGCCGGGTGCGGCCCGGCCGTACCGGGGCCGACCTCCCGGGCTGCCGGGTCGCCGGGGCGGTGGGAGTCTGGAACGAGTGATGCCCGAGGCCCTGGGGGTTTCCCGATGAGCCCGATCCGGAGACTGGCCGCACTGCCGTGCGGGCGGCGCAGCAAGTGGGTGGTGCTGGCCCTGTGGCTGGTCCTGCTGGTGGTGGCGGGCCCGCTGGCCGGCAAACTCACAGACGCGGAGGACAACCAGGCCTCCAGCTGGCTGCCCGGCAACGCCGAGTCCACCCAGGTCCTCAACGAGCAGCGCGCCTTCCAGCCGGTGGACACCGCACAGGCCGTGGTCGTGTACCAGCGCGACAGCGGGATCACGATCGCCGACCGGGCCGAGGCCGCCCGGGACGCGGCGGCCTTCGCCACCGCCCCGCACGTGGTGGGCCCGGTGATCGGCCCCGTGGTGTCGACGGACGGCCAGGCGATGCAGACCATCGTGCCGATCGACATCGGTACCGGCGGCTGGCAGGACCTGCGGCCGGCGGTGGACAGCCTGCGCGCGACCGCCGACGCCGACGGCAACGGCATGGCCACCCACGTCACCGGCCCCGCCGGGGTGGGCGCCGACCAGGCGGAGGCGTTCGCGGGCATCGACGGCACCCTGCTGTTCGCCACCGTCAGCGTCGTGATCGTCCTGCTGCTGCTGACCTACCGCAGCCCGGTGCTGTGGACCCTGCCGCTGGTCTCCGCGGCCGGGGCGCTGGTGGTCGCGCAGGCGGTCATCTACCTGCTGGCCGAGCACGGCGGGCTCACCGTCAACGCGCAGAGCGCCGGAATCCTGATCGTGCTGGTCCTGGGTGCGGGGACGGACTACGCGCTGCTGCTCACCGCGCGCTACCGCGAGGAGCTGAGACGCCACGAGGACCGGCACGAGGCGATGGCCTTCGCCCTGCACCGGGCCGGCCCGGCGATCCTGGCCTCCTCGGCGACGGTGATCGCCTCGATGCTCTGTCTGCTGGTCGCCGAGATGAACTCCACCCGCGGCCTCGGCCCGGTCTGCGCGATCGGTGTCGTGGTGGCCCTGGCGGCCATGACGACCCTGCTGCCGGCCCTGCTGGTGATCCTGGGCCGCTGGGTGTTCTGGCCGGTCAAGCCCGGGTACGGGACGCCGGAGCCGACCAGGTCCGGCCGCTGGGCGCACATCGGCGGGTGGATCGGCGCCCGGCCGCGCAAGGTGTGGGTGGGCACCGCGCTGGCACTGGCGGCCTGCTGCGTCGGACTGGTGTCGCTGAACGCCACCGGTCTGAGCACGGCCGGCTCCTTCACCGGCACGCCGGACTCGGTGGTCGGCCAGCAGGTGCTGGAGCAGCACTTCCCCGGCGGGACGGGCGCCCCGCTGACCATCATCGGCACGGCGGACACCGCGGGCACCGTGCGGGCCGTGGCGCAGGCGACGCCGGGCGTGGCGGGCACCTCGGCGCCCGTGACGCACGAGGGGCAGGCGCTGTTCCAGGCCACGCTGGCCGATCCGCCGGACAGCCAGGCCGCCAAGGACACCGTGGACCGGGTCCGTGCGAACGTGCACGCCGTCCCCGGCGCGGACGCCAAGGTGGGCGGCAGCACGGCGGTGATCCTGGACGCCGGGCGGGCCGCCTCGAACGACAACCGGGCGATCATCCCGCTGGTCCTCGGCGTGGTGCTGGTGATCCTGGCGCTGCTCCTGCGGGCGGTCACCGCGCCGCTGGTGCTGATCGCGACGGTGGTCCTGAGCTACGCGGCGGCGCTCGGCATCAGCGCCTTCTTCTTCGAGCACGTCTTCCACTTCGAGGGCGAGGACAGCGCGTTCCCGCTGTTCGTCTTCGTCTTCCTGGTCGCGCTCGGGATCGACTACAACATCTTCCTGATGACCCGGGTGCGGGAGGAGTCCGCCCAGCACGGGACCAGGAAGGGCGCGGTGGCCGGGCTGGCCGCGACCGGCGGGGTGATCACCTCGGCCGGGCTGATCCTGGCCAGCACCTTCGCGGTGCTGGGGACGCTGCCGGTGGTGGGGTTCGCCGAGATCGGCTTCGCGGTGGCGCTCGGGGTGCTGCTGGACACCCTGGTGGTGCGCTCGGTGCTGGTGACGGCGCTGACCATGGACCTGGACCGGCACATGTGGTGGCCGGGCAAGTTGTCCAGGCAAGTCGATCGAGAGGAAGGGGAGTTGGCCAAACATCTCTGAGTTACCGATGAGTTCACACGGTTCTCGTCAGATGTCTTGCCGGGCGTGGTCGACGGCGCGTTGACTGCGCACATGCCAACTCCCGCCACCCTCCGTCGCGGTCCGCGACTCGCCGCCGCGTGCGCGGCCGCCGCCGCCCTGCTCGCCCCGCTGGCCGCCGCGCCGGGCGCCTCGGCCGCTCCCGTCGGTGCGCCTGCCGTTGCCGCCGACGCGTCCGCTGCCGGTGCTCCCTCCGCCGTGACGCCCGCCGCCGGTGCTCTCGGCGCCGTACCGGCGCTCAACGTCCTGACGTACAACGTCTTCCTGATGAGCAAGAACCTGTACCCCAACTGGGGCCAGGACTACCGGGCCAGGGCGATCGCCGCCGCCGACGTCTTCCAGGGCCACGACGTGGTCGTGCTCCAGGAGGCCTTCGACAACGCCGCGTCCGACCTGCTCACCGCGCAGGCCTCCGCCGCGTACCCGTACCACACGCCGGTCGTCGGCCGCTCCACCAGCGGCTGGGACGCCACCGGCGGCAGCTTCTCCTCCTCCACCCCGGAGGACGGCGGGGTGACGCTGCTCAGCAAGTGGCCGATCCTGCGCAAGGAGCAGTACGTGTTCAAGGACGCGTGCGGAAGCGACTGGTGGTCGAACAAGGGCTTCGTCTACGCCGTGCTGAACGTCGACGGCGTACGCACCCACGTCATCGGCACGCACCTGCAGTCCACCGACACCGGCTGCTCGGCCGGACAGCCCGCGGCGGTGCGGGCGGCGCAGCTGCAGACGATGCGGTCCTTCATCGACGGCAAGAACATCCCGGCCGCCGAGCCGGTGCTGATCGCGGGCGACCTCAACATCGACTCGCACGGCTCCGAGTACCCCGCGCTGCTCGCCAACGCGAACGTCGCACCGGCCGACACCCGGACGGGCTGGCCGTACTCCTTCGACACGGTCGACAACTCGATCGCCGCCTACCGGTACCCCGGTGAGCCGAAGGAGGACCTCGACTACGTCCTCTACCGCGCCGACCACGCGCGGCCGACCGCCTACACCAACACGGTGGTCCGCTCCCACAGCGCACCGTGGACGGTGAGCAGCTGGGGCAAGAGCTACACCTACCAGGACCTCTCCGACCACTACCCTCTGACGGCCGGCTAGGTCCTGGCCGACGACGGCCTGCGCCGGGGGCGTGGACCCCCGGCGCGGGCGCGGGCCCGCCCCGGCGGTTGCAGTCCGGTGACACGGAACGCCCTATTCCGTCGATTGTTCGCACTAGGTTCGATCGTGCAAGCCGCCGCACCGCCCGCGCGGTTCCTGCACCTGGGGGAACGGAACGGGCGGTGTGCGGGCCCGCAGCCGTACTTCGCTCAGGAGAACCTTCATGTCCCCCTCGACGACCCGACGCGCGACCTCCGTCCGGACGCTGGCCTGCACCGTCCTGGCAGCCGCTCTGATCGTCCCCGCCGCGACAGCCTGCAGTTCCACGTCCGATGCGCACGGGACCGCTGCTGCCACTGCGGCCGCCTCTGCCTCCGCGCCTGCTTCTCCGGTCGCTCCTGCGTCCCCTTCGGCGCCGGGCACCACCGCTCCGGCCACCGCCGCTCCGGCCACCGCGACGGGCGCGCGCAGCGCCACCCCGTCGGCCGTCCCGCCTGCCGCCCCGCCTGCCACTCCCGCCTCGCCCGCCTCGCCCCGGGCCACCGCACCGGCCGCCACGGCCAAGGCGAAGGGCCCGGTCCACAACGTGCCGCTGGTGGACGGCAGCACGGCCGAGGTCCAGGAGGTCGGGGCCCAGCGCTACGTCGCCAGGATCGTCAACAAGGGTGATGTCCTCGCCACGTTGGAGACGAACGGCTCCGACGCCGGGCTGGACGCCAACGACATGTTCATCGTGCTCTCGCTGGACGGCCAGGTCCACTCCTGGATGGGCGGCGGGCACCAGGGTCCGGGCACGTTCAAGCTCGCGGGCGGTTGGACGGCCAAGGTCACGAAGCTCGGTGAACTCCGGTACCGTGCGCAGATCCTCGGCCTCGACAACGCCGTGAACGGCACGCTGGAGGCGAACCAGCAGGACGCCGGAGCGGTCGCCAACGGCGTCTACATCGTGCTCAGCACCGGCGGCGAGATCAGCGCCCACATGTGACCGGGCGGTCCTGGCGACGGCGGCCGGGACGGAACCCGGCCGGCTGTCCGACGCGCCCCGGGCGCCCGCGGGGTGGCGGGCGCCCGGGGCCTCGGCACTACCGCCGGCGCTGGCCGGGGATGCTGCGGTCGCGCTGGAGGTCGAGGAGTTCACGGAAGAGGCCGTCGGGGCGGTCGGCGAGCTGGTCCCAGGTACCGGTCTGCACGATGCGGCCCTGGTCCATGACGACGATGCGGTCCGCGAGACGGGCGTTGGCGAGATTGTGGGTGACCAGCAGCGTGATCCGGCCGTCCGCGAAGCCGCGCAGGGCGTGCAGGATCCTGTGCTCGGCCCGGGGGTCGAGGTCCGAGGTCGGCTCGTCGAGGATGAGCAGGCCCGGGTGGCGGGCGGTGCGGTAGAAGGCCCGGGCGACGGCGGCGCGCTGCCAGCCGCCGCCGGACAACTCGGCCCCGCCCAGCCAGCCCTGCGCCAGCAGGGTGCGCCAACCCGACCGCAGTCGGGCCACGACCTCGTCGAAGCCGGTGAGCCCGGCGGCCTCGGCCACCGCCTCGGCGGGGTCCCCGTCGTGGTGCCCCAGGTGCAGGTTCTCGGCGGCCGGGAGGGGCCAGCGGGCGAACTCCTGGGGCACCCGGGCGACATGCCGCCACAGGGCGTCCGCGTCCAGCAGCTCGATCGGCACGTCGTCCCAGGTGATCGACCCGCCGCCGGGCTGCGTCAGGTACAGGCCGGACAGCAGTTTGAGGAACGTCGACTTGCCGCTCCCGTTCTGCCCGATCACGGCGACGATCTCCCCCTCGGAGAGGGTGAGGGTGACTCCGCGGAGCGCGGGCTTCTGCTGCTCGCCCGGGTAGGCGTAGGTGAGGTCGGTGACCCGGATCGTCTTCGGCGGTCCGGGCACGGCGCTGCCGCGGGCGATGCGGTGGCCGCCGGCCTCGTCCAGGAAGCGGAAGAAGTCGTCGAGGTACAGGCCCATCCGGTAGAGGCGGGCGCCGTGCCCGACCATGCCCTGGATGCCGCCGGCCGCGGTGCGCAGCGCGAAGGTGGCAGAGCCCGCGGCGGCGAGGTCGATGCGGCCGGTGGAGAAGAGGAACAGCAGGGTGCCCCAGATCAGGGCGGACCCGGCGCCGGTGCCGACGGCCGCGAGGAGGGAGACCTTGGCGGCCCTGCGCCCGGCGTCGTCGGTGGCGGCGACGATCCGGGCCTCGGTCTGCCGGTACTTCTGCATCATGAACGGGGTGACCTGGTCGGAGCGGACCTGGTCGGCCCGGCCCTTGTCGATCAGGTACCAGCGGTAGATCCGCAGGGCCTGGCGTTCCTCGCTGGTCGTCACGGTGGCGAGGTAGTGGATCCGGGCGGTGTGCACCGCGGCGACGCCGGTGGGGACGGAGCCGAGCAGCAGGAAGGGCACCAGCAGGGGGTGCAGCGTGGCGAGGACGCCGGCCGCCGCGATCAGGGAGACGGCGGAGGCGATCACGTCCTGCGCGTTGGACAGCAGGTCGGGGGTGGTGGCGGCGCCCCGGTCGGCGGCCTCCCAGTTCGCTCCGTAGGACGGTTCGTCGTAGGCGGCGAGCTCGGCGGAGCACCCGGCCTCGATGAGCGCGAGGTCGGCTTCGCGGTTGACCCGGGGTGCGACCCGGCTGGACAGGGTGGTGACGGCGATGCCGAGGACGGCGCGCAGGACGGCCGCGACGGTGAGGACGGTCAGCGGGGAGGCGGCGTCCCGCAGGTGCCCGGCGACGGGGCCGGGGACGAGCAGCGCGGCCAGGGTGTCGGTGGTGGAGTACAGGGCGAGCGCGCCGAACACGCCGGAGGCGGCCTGGCAGAGCAGCAGGAGCGCGGTGGAACGCGGGTCGACGGCCCAGGCGAGGGCGATGGCGCGGCGGATCAGCCGCGGCAGGCGGCGCAGCATGGCGATGGTGGAGATCGACGCCCCGGCCTCCCGGCGCTTGTCGCCGTGGTAGCGGGAGCGGAACTCCTCCCGGTGCTCCTCGGGCTCGGGGGCCCGCGGGGTCGGGGTCTGTTTCACGCTGGGCTTGGTCACGTTGCTCCCTGGTTCGGCGGCTGGGTGGCAGGTGTGCACGGGCAGGCCGGACTGCCGGGCGGCCGGTGGGTGGTGGCGGCCTGGCGGTGGACGTACTCGGGTGGCAGCGGTGCCGGGCGGCACTCTGCGGGGGGCGGGCTGCTGGTGCGGTCCCTGATCCTGGCAGGGCGGCGGCGGCCCGCTCGGCGTGTCGCCCCGCGCCTCACTCCTTCCGGGTAAATCGAGCCGGGCGTCGGCGAGTTGGTGGATGTCGATCACGGTGAAGGTACGGCGCGGGCGGTGGCCGGCGGGCCGCGGCGGGGTTCGGGCGAGGCGGGGCTCGGCGGGGGGTCGCGCGGCCGTCCGGAGCGGTCGTTACCCGTTTGGCGGAAACCCGAATGCCTCATCTGACAAGCGGCAGAAGGGCTTTGGGCCTACGTTGCCGTTCGAGGGGGCTCCCTGAACGAAAGGTGTCTACTGCGATGGCAGGCAAGTTCGAGCTCTACACCGACGAGACCGGGATGCACCGGTTCAGGCTCAAGGCGAGCAACGGGACCGTCGTGGTGACCGGTGACCCGCACGAGAGTCGGGACGACTGCATCAAGAGCATCGAGTCGCTCCGGAAGCTCGCGCCCTATGCGGACCTCAAGGAGACGGCAGGCTCGGCCTGAGGTCCCGTGCGGCCCCGCCCGAGACGGGGTCGCGGGCGGTCTGCCTTCTGCGGTCCGTGATCGACGGGCCGACAGGTCGGCGGTAACGCGGGTCGGCGGTACAAATCGCCGACCCGCGTTCGTTTGTACGACAGATCCCTTTGGCCGCGTGCACGCCGGGTACGGACAGAACTCTGACATGCGCGTCGTCATCGTCACCGAATCCTTCCCGCCCGAGGTCAACGGAGTCGCCCACAGCGTGCTGCGGACGGCCGAGCACCTGGTCCGCCGGGGCCACCAACCGCTCGTGATCACCCCGGCCCCCGCCCGCGGCGCCGAGTGCCCGCCGCACACCTTCGGTACGGGCGCCGACACCTGCTCCAAGGCCGGCTCCACGGCCGGCTCCGAGGCCGGGGAACCGGCTTTCGGGGCGGGGGACGGGGTGGGGGAACTGCCCGTGGTGCGGATCCCGTCCATGCCGCTGCCCGGCTACCCGCAGGTCCGGATCGCGCTGCCCAGTCGGCGGCTGGCGGCCGCCGTCGCGGGGCACCGGCCCGATCTGGTCCACCTGGCCAGTCCGTTCGTGCTCGGGGCGCGCGGCATGCAGGTCGCCACCCGGCTGGGCGTGCCCGCCGTCGCCGTCTACCAGACCGACCTGGCCGGCTACGCGCACGCGTACCGGGCGGGGCGGGGTCTCGGCGAGGCCGCCGCCTGGCACCGCATCCGCACGGTCCACGCCGCGGCCGCCCGCACCCTGGCGCCGTCCACGCCCGCCGCGCAGGACCTCACCGCGCACGGCGTCCCCCGGGTCCAGCTGTGGCCGCGCGGGGTGGACTCCGTCCGCTTCCACCCTCGCCACCGGGACGAGGCCCTGCACCGGGCGCTCGCACCCGGCGGGGAGGTGCTGGTCGGGTACGTCGGGCGGCTCGCGCCCGAGAAGCGGGTGGACCTGCTGGCGGCGGCCTCGGCGCTGCCCGGGGTCCGGGTGGTGGTGATCGGCGACGGGCCGAGCGCGCCCGGGCTCAAGGCCGCGATGCCCGGCGCCGTCTTCCTCGGCCGCCGGACCGGGGACGAACTGGCCCGCTGTTTCGCCACCTTGGACGTCTTCGTGCACACCGGCCCGCTGGAGACCTTCTGCCAGACCATCCAGGAGGCGATGGCCAGCGGGGTGCCGGTGATCGGTCCGGCTGCCGGGGGTCCGCTGGACCTCGTCGCCCACCGCCGTACCGGGTTGCTCGTCCCGCCCCGGGACGGCGGGGCGGTGGCCCGGGCGGTGGCGGCGCTGGCCGGGGACCAGGAGTTGCGGGCCGCGTACGGGCGCGCCGGGCGGGCGGAGGTGACGGCCCGCACCTGGGAGGCGGTCGGGGACCTTCTGCTGCGGCACTACGCGGAGGTCCTGGCGGAGCACCGGGGCGTGGCCGTGCCGGTCGCACCGCCGAGCGTGGCTCCTGCGGTCGGCTCTGCCGTCGCTCCTGCTGCGGCCCCTGGTGTGGGTCCTGTTGTGGCCCCCGCTGTGGTGCAGCCGGTGGTGGCGGAGGAGTTGCCGGCATGAGGGGGCGGTGCGCGGCGAGGGTCGGGCGGGGCTTGACGCGTTGGCCGGCCGTGGTGGTTGTGCGGCCCGGTGGCGCTCCCCACGGAGTGGCGGAGGAGTCGGCGGCGTGAGTACGACGGACGGGCTGCGAATAGTCCGGGTGGCGAACTTCGTCACCCCGGTGTCGGGCGGGCTGCGGACCGCGCTGCGACACCTCGGCGCGGGCTACCGGGCCGCCGGGCACGAGGCGGTGCTGGTCGTGCCGGGAGCGGCGCGGGTGGAGGAGGAGAGTGGGCAGGGGCTGGTGGTCACCCTGCCCGGACCAGTGCTGCCCGGCAGCGGCGGCTACCGGCTGCTCACCGACCGGCGGGCGGTGGCGCGCGAGCTGGAACGGTTGGCGCCCGACCGCCTGGAGGTCTCCGACCGCACCACCCTGCGCTGGACGGGCGCCTGGGCCCGGCGGCACGGTGTGCGCTCGGTGATGGTGTCGCACGAGAGTGCCGCCGGACTCCTCCGCACCTGGGGCCTCCCGGGCGCGCTGGCCGGGGCCGCGGCGGACCGGCTCAACGCCCGCACCGCGCAGGCGTTCGACACCGTGGTCTGCACGACCGGTTGGGCGGCCGCCGAATTCCACCGGCTGGGTGTGCGAAACCTGGCGTGGGCGCCGCTGGGCGTGGACCTGGAGGCCATGCGCCCGTCGGCACCGACCGCGCGGGCGTACGAGCGGGCGCAGTACGCGGAGCCGGAACAGGTGCTGCTGGTGCTCTGCTCGCGGCTGTCGGCGGAGAAGCGGCCCGAGCGGGCCCTCGACGCGCTGGCCCTGCTGCGTTCGGGCGGCCTCCCGGTCGTCCTGGCGGTGGCCGGCACGGGACCGCTGCGGGAGCGGCTCGCCGCCCAGGCCGGGCGGCTGCGGCTGCCGGTGCACTTCCTCGGGCACGTCGGCGGGCGCGAGGCTCTGGCCCGGCTGCTGGGGTGCGCCGACGTGGTGCTCGCGCCCGGACCGGTGGAGACGTTCGGCCTGGCCGCCATGGAGGCGCTCGCCTGCGGGACTCCGGTGGCGGTGAGCCGGTCCTCGGCCCTCCCCGGGCTGGTCGGCCCGGCGGGCGTGGCGGCCGAGGACAGTGGCGCGGGGTTCGCCGAGGCGGTTCGCGAACTGTTGTCGCGGCCGGAGGCGGACCGTCGGGCGGTGGCCCGCGCACAGGCCGAACAGTTCGGCTGGCCGGCGGCGGTGGAGGCGTTCCTGGCGGCGCACGGGGCGCGGGCGCGCGTTGCCGGGGCGGGCGGAGGGGTGGGCAGAGGGGTGGAGAGGTCCGGCGGTGGCTCAGGGGCGGGCGGTGCAGCGGAGGTTCGGAGTGGGAAGTCGGACCGGCCGACTTCCCACTCCGGCGAGGAACGGGGAGGGCGGGGAGGGCTGCTTTGAGAGTGGGGAGCGAGGGGAACGCGGCCGGGGCGAGGAGGGAGCTGGCGGAGGCGAGGGGCGTGCGATCGGCGGGTGAAATATGTAGACCGGTCTACATGAAAGGGGCGGGAAGGCGCGCCGGCCCGGGTAAATATGTCGACCGGTCTATTGATTCGAGGGCTTTGGAGTACGGCAATGCCACAGCAGGAGAACGAATATGTCGACCGGTCGACATATTCGAGGGCAGTGGACGGCGGGGCGCCGCCCATCAGGAGCTATGTAGACCGGTCGACATATTTCTTGGAGGCGAGGCCCCGCGGACCACGGGTCGGGAGGCCTCTCGCGAGGTACGAGGTCAGACGGTGACGGTGGATGCGGGGACGACAGGTGAGGGGCTGGGTACCGGTCGGCGGGCTGCGGGGCCGGGGCCGGGGGCCGGCAACGGCGCGGGCCCGGGGAGCGACGGCACGGGATCCGCACAGGCGGGGCGGACCCGGGGCGTCGGCGGAGGTAACCGGCGGACCGGGGAGCCGGTGCGGTTCGTGGCACTCGGGGATTCGCTGACGGAAGGGGTCGGCGATCCGGTGGGCAGTGGGTGGCGGGGGTGGGCGGCGCTGCTGGCGCTGTCGCTGGCACCGGCGGAGACGGGCATCGAGTTCAGCAACCTCGCCCGCAGCGGCGCCCTGGCCGGCGACCTCGCAGCGGAGCAACTGCCCGCCGCCCTGGCCCTGCGCCCCGACGTCGCCGCCGTGGTGGTCGGCGGCAACGACACCCTGCGCGCCGGTTTCGACATCCGGCGCACCACGCTTGAGTTGGATGCCACGCTGGGCGAACTGTCCGCCGGGGGCGCGGTGTTGCTCACCGCCTGCCTGCCCGATCCGGGCACCCTGCTGCGGCTGCCGCAACCGCTGGCCCGCCCGCTGGCCCGGCGGATGCGGGCGGTGAACACCGTGGTGCACGCACTGTCCACGCGACACCGGGCCGTGCACCTGCACATCGCCGACTTCCCGTGGTCGGCGGAACGGCGACTGCTGAGCGTCGACCGGCTGCACCCCAGCGCCGAGGGGCACCACCTGATCGCCCGGGGCTTCCACCGCCAACTCGCCACGGTCGGCCGCCCCCTCGGCCCAGCACCCGTCGCCGAGCCCGCCGAACCGCCTCCCGGGCTGGCCACCGACCTGTGGTGGATGGCCACCAAGGGCACCCGCTGGGTCGTCGACCGCAGCACCGATCTCCTCCCCGGCCTGCTCGCCCTGGCCGCCGCCGAGGGCCTGGCCCGCCTCCGGGGCGGCACCGGCCGCTACGACGAGCAGATGGCCCGAGCGGCGGCGGCCGCCCTCAACTCCCTTGGGTAGGAACCGCAGTCCCGCCCTCGGGCTCGGGCCCAGGCTAGGACCGCAGGGAGCAGGCAACCCGCCGGCCAATTCGGGGCTTTGGCAGTTGCCCTTGAGGGGGTGCGGACGAATGCCGGCCACCCGGTGTCGGCCGATGGCCCGGCTGTCGGTCAGGAGGTGCGCGGCGGCTTGGGTGCGTCGCCGTTGCAGCGGGGTGGCGGTCCCGTCGGTGGCGCGTGCGGCGGTACGGTGTGGGGTGCGTTGAGCAGGGTGGTGGCGGCGGCTGTCGGGTAGTGCAGGACCCGGTTGCGTTCGCGGCGGCTGGTGACGAGTCCGGCATCGCGCAGGCTGGTGGCGTGTTCGGAGGCCGAGGCCGGCGAGACGGAGACCCGGTCGGCCAGTTCGGAGGTGCTCAGGCCGGGCGCGGCGGCGACGGCGTGCAGGACGGCGGACCGGGTGGCGCCCAGCACCGTTCCCAGGGCCTTCGCCGCGCGCTGCTGCCGGCCGTCCGGTGCGGGCCGGGTGAGCGGGTTGGCGACGCCGTCGAACGCGAGCGGGTAGATCAGCACCGGCCGGTCGTCGCGGTCGCCGACCAGAAGCCGCGGCAACGGTCCGCCGAACACGACGGGGGCCACTGTCAGGCCACGCCCGGCCAGGTGGATGTCCCGGCCGAACGGGGCGGGCACCGTCAGTACGGGTGACTGCCAGCGCAGGGCGGGGTGGAGTCCCGCGAGCAGTGCACCGACGCCGTTTCTGCGCAGCGTCGTCACCCGCCGGTCGAGGTCCACGTCGAGAGCGGCCTGCATGCGGCGGGCGTGGGGAGCGATCGCCAGGTCGTGGTACGCGGCCAGCGCGCCGGTGACCGCGTTCATCGCGTCCGGGTCGCCGTCGGCCAGCCCGCGCACCCACCCGGGTAACGGGTGCACGGAGGCGAGCCGGTTCAGATCCGCCGTCAGCTGCCGCCGCGGAACGGCCCGGATGGCCTCCAGTACGTCGCGCACGCTTCCGTTGTCCCTGGTGGACGTGAGGAAGTCCGGGATCCAGCCGTACGCGGGCACCAGGTCCAGCAGTGGTCCGACCTTCGCCGGCAGGTTCCCGCGCAGGCTACGGCGCCAGGCGTCGAACCGCTGCCGCTGGTCGTTGCGGCGCAGCGCCTGCACGCTCAGCACCGCCTCACCCAGCTGCGGGAGTCGGCTGATCAGCGTCACGCTGCACAGGTCGTCGGCCGTGAAATGAACGCGCAGCACGCCCACCCCCGCAAGTATCCGGCGCCAGGCCTTCGTTGGCAGGGCCACCGCCGTGCCGTCCGCAGCCGCACAAGGCTACCGGACCTTCGGCACAGGCCGAAGTAGCGTGCGCCTCGGTGCAGTTGCCGCCGAGCATTGGAGATGCACGGCCGAACCGGCCGTCACGCGGGAGCCCGCTGCCGGCACAGCTTCGCGCCGACGCGAACGGTGCTGCCTCGACGAGCCGGACACCAGTACCGACCCGTTCACCACTGGAGGAGTTCGATGAGCAGGAAGAGCTTCGCGGGCAGGGCCGGCGCCGCACTCGGTGCCGCCGCCGTGTTCGGCGCCCTGTCCTTCGGTACCGCACCTGCGGCCCAGGCCGCCACCGAGCCCCGCACGACCGCGACCGGCCAGGCCGCGAACGCGAGCGCGAGCTACGGCCCGTACCTCCTGTACAACACCGTCACCACCAAGTGCGCCGACCTCCCGGACTTCGGCCCCGGCAGGATCAACGGCCCCGTCAACGAGTACACCTGCAACGGAACCTCGGGTGACAACCAGCTCTTCTTCTGGGACCTCCAGGGCACCACCAGCAACGGCTACCCCGTCTACACCGTCCGCAACGCCAAGGACCAGCTCTGCCTGGACGTCCACGACTACGGTGCGGTGGAGGCCGGCGCCACGGTCAGCGAGTTCACCTGCGACGGCACCTCGGGCGACAACCAGCAGTTCTGGCTGCTGCCGCGCGGCGGCGGGGGCTCCTGGATCGTCAACCTCAAGAGCGGCCTGTGCCTGGACGTCGACGGCGTGCGGACCGGCGGCGACAACGCCCGCCTCACGCTGTACTACTGCAGCGACAACGACGACCACTCGTGGAAGCTGGTCTAGGGCGTCTTCAAACCCCCGTCGCGCGCCCGGAGGGCGGACGGGGCGGCGTTGGGGTGCGCGCATCGCAAGGCGGAGGAGGGAGCCACTGCGGTGGGGGCACCTCCCGGCCGAAGACTGGGGCGCGCGCCCCAACGCCGCCCCTCAGACGCGGGTTTGAAGACGGACCCAACGGCCAGGGGCGGGGTGACGCACCCCGCCCGATGGCCACGGCTCTGCGCTCCCGGTCGTGGCGGGAGCGCAGAGCCGTGGACGCGTGAGGTCCAGACCTCAGCTGGTCCCCGAGTGGCCGGTAGGCCAAGGGGGGTTCACCGCAGGGTGAGCGAGGTCTCGGTCTCGACGCGGTTCAGCTTCTCGGGGTTGCGGACGTAGTAGAGGCCGGTGACGCGGGCGTCCTCGATACGGACCGCCATGATGCCGTCCATCTCGCCGTCCAGGAGGATGCGCAGTGCCGGGTTGCCGTTGACCACGGTGAAAGCGACGGTGATCGAGCGGTCGTTCTTGACGAGACCGCCGGCCATGAGACGCGCCACCTTATCCGCGCCGACGACCGGCCGCAGCGCGGCCCGCTTGACGCCGCCGCCGTCGCCCACCAGGACGACCCCGGGGGCGAGCACGTCGAGGAGGCCCTGCGTGTTCCCGGTTTCGAGGACCCGCTGGAACGACTCCAGCACCGCCCGGGTCTCGCTCTGGGAGACCGCCTGGCGCGGACGGCGGGCGTCGACGTGCTGCCGGGCGCGGTGGGCGATCTGACGGACGGCCGCCGGGCTCTTGTCGACAGCGGCGGCGATCTCGTCGTAGCCGACGTCGAAGGCCTCGCGCAGCACGAAGACGGCGCGCTCGGTCGGGGAGAGGGTTTCGAGGACGAGCATCATCGCCATCGACACGCTCTCGGCGAGCTCGACGTCCTCGGCGACGTCCGGCGCGGTGAGCATCGGCTCGGGCAGCCACTGTCCGACGTACGTCTCCCGGCGGCGCTTCATCGTGCGCAGCCGGTTGAGCGCCTGCCGGGTCGCGATCCGGACCAGGTAGGCACGCTGGTCCTGCACGTGCCCCAGGTCGACCTTGACCCACCGCAGCCAGGTCTCCTGGAGGACGTCCTCGGCGTCGGACGCCGAGCCGAGCATCTCGTAGGCGACGGTGAACAGCAGGTTCCGGTGGGCGACGAAGCTCTCGGTCGCCGGGTCGGAGGCCTGGTCGCTCATATCTCGATCCCTCTTCCTCGCGGCCGGCCCTGGTTGCCGAAGGCCTTCGGACGTGCATCCACAGCCGGGTCCTCTTGCGTTGACAGCCGTTCGATTCTGGCCCACCCGTCTGGTGCGACGGAGGGCGGGACACCACCTGCGCACGGCTGTGACGTGCCAAGACGCACCAAAACACACCAAGGCAGGCCACCTTGAGGCCGGTCCGTGACGGACCGCCACCCAGGCCCCCCGGCCCGCGGCGAACCGCGCGGCGGCGCCCGGCGATCGCCCGGCGCCGCACAACAGGCGCTTCGGCGCGGTCAGACCGGATCGGCGACGCGCGGCCGGCTGCTCTCCGCGGCGGCCGGTGCCTCGTCGTGCGCCGACGGCTGCTGCGGCCCGGCCTGCAGCCGCTGCTGCCGCTGCTTGGCGCCTCCGGGGGCGCGGTGCAGACCGTACGAACCGGGCTTGCCCGCCTCCCCCGCCAGGTGCTTGAGCGTGCCCTTGCACACCAGCTCCTTGACCCTCGCACCCAGCCCGCCGTCGATGTGCAACCCCACCGCCACATCACTCCTGCGCGCGAACTGGAAGATCCCCCCACCCCGCCCCAGGCTGATGCACTGCCCCGCGAACGACGCACCGAGCACCGCCGGCCGCTCCCCCGCGATCCGGCTCAGCACCGTATCGGCCGCCCGCGCACCCAGAGGAATCGCCGCCTGGCAGCTCATCCGCAACGGCACACCCGACGGCGCCGCCGAATCCCCCGCCGCCACCACCCGCTCGTCGTCCACACTCGTCAGTGTCTCGTCCGTCAGCAGCCGCCCCAGCGCATCGGTGCGAAACCCGCTGCGCGCCGCCAGATCCGGCACACCGAACCCCGCCGTCCACACCGTCACCCCACTGGGCACCGACCGCCCGTCCGCCAACCGCACCGCCTCGCCCGTCACCTCCACCACCCTGGACCCCGCACCCTCCAGCACCCGCACGCCCAGCCCCGCCAGCCGGCCCGCCACCGACCGCCGCCCCCGCCGGTGCAGATACGGACCCAGCACCCCGCCGCACACCAGGGTCACCGCGCGGCCCGCCTCCGCCAGCTCCGCCGCCGTCTCGATCCCCGTCGGACCACCACCGACCACCGTCACCCCGACCGACCCGGCCGCCTCCAGCACCGGCCGCAACCGCTGCGCGTCCTCCAACGTCCCCACCGGATACGCGAACTCCGCCGCCCCCGGCACCCCCGGATCCGCACTCCCGCTGCCCACCGCGTACACCAGGTAGTCGTAACCCAGCCGTCCGCCGCCCTCCAGCACCACGGCGCGCCCGGCCGCATCGATCCGGGCCACCGTGTCCACCACCAGCCGCACACCCCCGGCCAGCACCTCCCGGAAGTCCGCGACCGCGTCGTCGGACCCGCCCACCAGCTGGTGCAGCCGCACCCGCTCGACGAACTCCGCACGCGCGTTGACCAGCGTCACCCGCACGTCCTCGCGCAGCATCAGACGATTCGCCGCCATCACACCGGCATAACCGCCGCCGACCACGACCACCTCGGTGTTCCCGCCCATGATGTCTCCTCCGCTTCAAGGGGTTCGGACACAAGACACCGCACCACCCGACGCTGTGACAGCGTGTGAGGCGGATCACTCCACGGGCCCGCTCGAAGCCACGGGCAGGGTCCTCGTGGCGGTGGGTGCTGTTGGTCTGTTGACGGTCCAATCCGGTGAAAGTCTCAGCTGATCAGGTGCACTTCGATGCTGTCGAAGGACGTGGCCTTGGGGAAGGTGGCGATGCTTTCGAGAGGACGCGCGCATCGGCGGCTCGGTGGCCCTCTCGGGGCTGCCCGCGGTGATGGGTGTGAAGGCCCGACCGGGTCTGTGCGGCGTCCTGCAGCCCAAGGCGGTCGGGTGCCGCACCCCTGTACCTGCGGACCCTGGTCGGCACAACGATCCGGGTGCCGCTCCTCGGGGGCTCGGGCGCTCCAACCGAGATTCGGGAGACCGCTATGAGAGTCCGCAAGGCGAAGCCGCCGGGTGGTTCGGCGCAGGGCTGGAGACGTCTGCGAGCGGCGTCGCGCGCCCGCGCGATTCCCGGCCTGCTACGCAGGCTGGTCCCGGCGGCGGCGGTGACGGCGGTACTCGCCACCGGCCTGCCGCTCGGCGCGGTGGCCAACGCGCAGGCGCCCGCCCTGGCCGTGGCCCCCTCGCTCAGCCCCGCGACGCTCAGCCGCGCGGGAGAGGCGGTGACGTTCTCGCTGCAGGTCACCAACACCGGTGACGAGCCGCTGACCGGGATCACCGCGTCGTTCCTGACCTTCGGGGGCTCCGGGACCGCTCCGGTGGTCTCCTGCCCGAACACCCCGCTGGCCATCGGGGCGGTACTGACCTGCACCGCGCCGTACACGGCGACGCAGGCGGACATCGACGCCGGGGGCTTCAGCACCGTCGCCACCGCCACCGCCACCCCGCCCGCCGGCCCGCCGGTCACGACCCAGAGCGAGTTCCTCGTGGTCGCGGTGCAGAGCGCCGCGCTCTCCCTGGAGAAGTCCGCCGCGTCCGGCAACGGCAGCGGCGGCAACAGCCGCCGCAGCACCCTGGTCACCACCCTGACCGCCGGGCAGACGCTGAGCTACTCGTACACCGTCCGCAACACCGGCAACGTCACCATGAGCGGGATCACGGTCGCGGACACCTCGTTCTCCGGCACCGGGGCGCCGCCGATCATCACCTGCCCGCTGACCACACTGGCGCCCGGCGAGGCGATGACCTGCACCGGCTCGTACACCGTGACGCAGGCCGACGCGAACGCCGGGTCGATCACCAACACCGCCGCCGCGACCGGCAACCCGCCCAGCGGCTCGCCGGTGGCCTCCCCGCCCTCCACCGCGACGGTGACCGGCCCGCAGGCACAGCCCGCACTGACCCTCGACAAGATCGTCGCCACCAGCGGCGGAGGCGGCAACAACGGCGGCGGCCACAACGGCGGGGGCGGCAACAACCGCCGCAACACCCTGGTCACCACCCTGGTCGCCGGGCAGGTGCTCGGCTACTCCTTCGTGGTCACCAACAGCGGCAACGTCGACCTGACCGGCGTGGCCGTCACGGACACCGCGTTCTCGGGCACCGGCACAGCCCCCGTGATCTCCTGCCCGTCGACGGACCTGCCCGTGGGCGCGTCGATGACCTGCACCGCGACGTACTCCGTGACGCAGGCGGACGTCGACACCGGGCTCATCACCAACACGGCGACCGCCACCGGCACCCCGCCCACCGGCTCACCGGTCACCTCACCGCCCACCACGGCGACCGTCACCGGCCCGCAGGCGTCCCTCACCCTGGACAAGACGGTCTCGACCGGAGGCGGCGGCGGCAACAACCGCCGCAACACCGTCGTCACCACCCTGACGGCCGGCCAGACCCTCGTCTACACGTTCATCGTCACCAACACCGGCGCCGTCACCCTGACGAACCTGAAGGTCGTGGACACCACGTTCTCCGGCACGGGCACCCCGCCCGTCATCACCTGCCCGCTGACCAGCCTCGCCCCCGGCGCGCAGATGTCCTGCTCGGCGACGTACACGGTGACGCAGGCGGACGTCGACGCCGGCCGCGTCACCAACACCGCCACCGCCACCGGCACCCCGCCCAGCGGACCCGACGTGACGACCCCGCCCTCCACCGCCACCGTCGAATCACCCAAACCCGCCCTGACCCTCGACAAGATCGTCGCCACCGGCAGCGGAGGCGGCAACAACGGCGGCGGCCACAACGGCGGGGGCGGCAACAACCGCCGCAACACCCTGGTCACCACCCTGACCGCCGGGCAGGTGCTCAACTACTCCTTCGTGGTCACCAACAGCGGCAACGTCGACCTGACCGGCGTGGCCGTCACGGACACCGCGTTCTCCGGCACCGGCACCGCCCCCGTGATCTCCTGCCCGTCCACGGACCTGGCCGCAGGCGCGTCGATGACCTGCACCGCGACGTACACCGTGACGCAGGCGGACGTGGACGCCGGGCTCATCACCAACACGGCGACCGCCACCGGCACCCCGCCCACCGGCTCACCGGTCACCTCACCGCCCGCCACCGCGACCGTGACGACGGCCAAGCCGGCCCTGACGCTCACCAAGTCGGCGGCGCCCGCCACGGTGACCTCCGCCGGACAGACCGTGACCTACACCCTGCAGGTCGCCAACACCGGAAACGTCCCCCTCAGCGCGGTCTCCGTCAAGGACACCGACTTCAGCGGCGAGGGCACCGCACCCGTGATCTCCTGCCCGTCGACGGACCTCGCCGCAGGCGCAACCATGACCTGCACCGCCACCTACACCGTCCTCGTCCACGACCTGAAACTCGGCCGGATCGACAACACCGCGGTGGCGACCGCCACCGCACCCGGCGGCACCACGGTGACCTCCGCCCCCGCATCGGCCACCGTCGAGGCCAAGCCCGCCACCCAGCCGCCCGGCTCACCCTCGCCCTCGCCCTCACCGTCGCCGTCCCCGTCGCCCTCGCACCACCCCACCCACGAGCCCACCCACACGCACAAGCCCACCCCCAGCCACGCAAACGTGCCCCCGCCGCACGGCAAACCCCCCGTCGGCCACCCCCTCCCCGACACCGGGGCCGGAACACTCCCACTCCTCGCCGCGATCGGCGCCGCAGCCCTGATCGCCGCCGGCACCCCGCTCCTCCTCACCGCCCGCCGCACCCGCCGCCGGCACTGACCCACCACCCGCAACACCAGCCCCAGCACCAGCACCAGCACCAGGCTCCGGCCGGCACACCCCCCGTGTGCCGGCCGGAACCGCGTCTGCCGGACGCCTCCCGGCCCGTCCGAACGGTCGCGACGATCGCCGCTGTCGGGGGTGGGGCGTGGGGGCGGTGGCGGTGGGGAATCGGGTGGGTACGGATCGTCGTCGTGACGGGGTGGAGGAAGTCGTGGTTGGTGAGGGTCGCGAGTTGCTGGCGGCTGCCGGGGTGCTGTTCCCGGACGAGCAGGGGCGGGTGCTGGTAGTGCGGCTGCCGTACGACCAGCGGCATCCGGTGGCCGTCCCGGGTGGGGGCTGGGAGCCGCAGGACGCGTCGCCGCGGCGGACCGCCGAGCGGGAGATCGCCGAGGAGCTGGGCTTCACACCCCGGCTCGGGGCGCTGGCGTGCATCGACTGGGCGGTCGACTACTTCCGTCCGCCCATCGCGGCGCACCTGTACTGGGCCGAGCCGCTCACCCCGGAGCAGTCGGCCGCGATCACGCCGGATGTGGCGGAGATCGGCGGCTGGACCTGGCTGACGCCGGAGCAGGCGCGGCACGCGCTGCCGCCCCGGCTCTCCCGACGGGTCGGTGCCTGTCTGCGGGTGCCGCGCTCGGCCGGGCCGCTGGAGTTGGAGGAGAGCCTGCCGGTCGGGCACACCCTGGAGCACCTGTCGGTCGAACCGCCCGCCGAGTACACCCGGTTGGCGGGCCTGCCGCTAGCCGAGGGCGCGGTCCGGGCGCAGGAGCCCCCGTTGGACCGGGCGACCTACATCGCCAGTCTGCCGCGGATCCGGGCCAAGGCGCGGATGCTGTTCACGGACACGGCCGGCCGGGTGCTGCTGGTGCGGCTCAAACCGTGGGAGCCCGGGGGCGAGGAGCCGTACTGGGTCCTGCCGGGCGGCGGCATCGAGGCGGACCGCGAGCTGCCCCGGACGGCGGCCCGGCGGGAGATCCGCGAGGAGCTGGGGTGGGAGCGCGCACCGGGCCGCCTGCTGGCCCTGGACTGGCTGCCGGGCCGCGCGGCGGACCCGGCGAACGGGCGCGACACGGCCGTGCTGGTGTACGTCTTCGACGGCGGGGTGGTGACGGACGCCCAGCTCGCCGGGATCCGCCTGGCCGAGGACGAGTTGGTGGAGTGGCGGCTCTGCGATCCGGCCGAGGCGCAGGCGCTGCTCTCCGGGTCGTCCTGGGCCCGGACGGCCGCCGCGCTCGCCGCCCGGGCCGGGACGGGCGGCCCGGCCGAGCTGGTCGGGGGCCGGCCCGCCGACTGACCGGCCACCCCACGATCGCAACCTGCCCGCCCGCGGCCTCGTTGATCACGGGCCTCGTCGATCGGGGGCCGGGCGTACCCGTGGTGGTTCACACTGGGGGCATGCGGAACCTGATCGAGGACATACTGGTCGGTCGTCGGGTGGAGTCGGTCGCGGGCGGGGTCCAGCTCGACATCGCGCTCGCCGGGCCGGTGACCGTGCGGGTGGGGCACGACTTCCGGTTCGCCGCGCCGACCGAGGTGGAGCACTTCTACCCGGCGCTGGGCTTCCGGCCCTCGGGCGCGCTGCTCGCGCTGGTGGGCCGGACGGTCGGCGCGGCGCAGGTGACGATGGCCGGCGGGCTGGAGCTCGACTTCGACGGCGGCGGCACGCTGTCCGTGCCGCCGCACGCGCAGGTCGCACCCTGGAGTGTGGGCACGCCGGACGGCGTCGTCTGCACCGCGCTGGCCGGCGGCGAGGTGAAGTGGGCGCAGGAGGCCCCGTAGGCCGTGTCGGACACGGCCTGGGAACCGCCCGGCCCTGAGAACCGCTCAGCCCTGGGCGGCGGCCGGGTCCATCCAGAACCCCTCCCACAGGTGGCCGTCGAGGTCGGCGAAGCTCCGCCCGTACATGAAGCCCTCGTCGGTGGCCTCGCGGGGCTCCGTGGCGCCGGCGGCGAGGGCCTTGTCGACCAGCTCGTCCACCTCCGCGCGGGTGTCGAGCCCGAGCGCGAGGATCGCCTGGGCGGACGTGGTGGTGTCCGGGATCGCCAGACCGGTGAAGGACTTGAAGTACGGCTCCACCAGCAGCATCGCGTAGATGGAGTCGCTGATCACCAGGCAGCCGGCGTTCTCGTCGGTGAACTTCGGGTTGAAGCTGTAGCCGAGCTCGGTGAAGAACTTCACGGACCGGGCGAGGTCCCGTACGGGCAGGTTGACGAAGATCTTGGTGGACGACACGGGGGACCCTTTCGGTGGTCTCGGCTGAACGGCAGTCAGCCTGGCAGACGGCACCGACAATCCGGCCGGACCCCGCGCCGGGCGGCGCGGGGTCCGTAACCCGGACGGCGCAGTCCGCCGCCTACCGGGGAGCGTCCCGGCGTCAGACCTCCAGGTCCGACTCGATCTTGGTGAGCTGGTGGCGGGCCATCGCCAGGTTGGCCCGGCCCTTGTCCAGCGCAAGGTAGAGGAACAGGCCCTTGCTGCCGCGGCCGGTGAGCGGGCGGATCAGGTGGTACTGGCTGCTGAGGGTGATGAGGATGTCCTCGATCCCGTCACCCAGGCCCAGCATGTCCATGGTGCGCATCTTGGCGCGGACCACGTCGGTGTTCCCGGCGGCGGCGACGTTCAGGTCGATTCCGCCGGGACCGTCCAGGGTGGCGAGTGCCATCCCGCTGTTGTAGTCCACCAGGGCGGCGCCGATGGCACCCTCGATCACGGTCATGGTCTGCTTGAGCGCGCCGGCTGCGTCGGTCATGTCGTTTCTCCAGTTCGTTCGGTGGTACGGCAGTTGAGGGGTGTGGGACGGACGGTGCGGGGTGGCCGGTGAGGCCGGCCCGCGGGGTTTCGGGAGGATCCGGGGGCGGTGGTCAGACCACCTCCCTGGGTTCCTTGGGCGCGAGCGCGTCGGTGAGGAGCGCGGCGATCCGCTGGGCGGACCGGCGGGCCTCCAGGTGCAGTCGGCCGACGTTCACGTCCGGGTGCGCCAGCATGGTGAGCACGCAGCTGCCGCCGGCCGCGTAGGTGGCGACGTAGCCGTGCTCGCCGCGGACCAGCGACTCGCGGAAGTCCCCCTGCCCGGTGGTGTCGGCGAGCCGCTGGGCGAGGCCGAGGGAGGCCGCGGTCATCGCCGCCAGGCCCGAGGGTTCGGTCCCGTGGGTGTCGTGCGCGACCAGCAGGCCGTCCACGCTGGCCACCAGGCCGCCCGCGAGGTGGGGTACCCGGTGTTTGAGCGCGCGGAGTTCGGCGAGCAGCTCGGTCTCCAAGGCGATCAGTTGTCTCCTTCCGACACGCTGCTTGAGCGCCCGCCTCATGACCGCGAGCGCGGGGTCGCGGGCGGAGAGTGGTTCAAAGTCGGGCCTCCAGAAGGATTCGGACCCGGGTCAGCAGCGCGATGTCCGGGTCGGGGGCGATCAGCGGGTTCGCCGCTGCCGTGGTCGTGGTCGGCGGGCGGGCGGAGCGGGTGGTGTCTGCCGGTGCGAGCCCGGCCAGCGTGGCGCCGGGGACTCGGCGGTGGAGCCCGCCGGCGGTCCTGGGCGGCGAGGAGGCCGCCGGCGGGATGCCGGGCGAGGTCCCGGGCGGACGGGCCTCGTACTGACGCGCCTCGGGCACCCGGCCCTCGGACACCCGGCCCTCGGTGGGCGCGGGCCTCGGGGCGGCGTGCCGCGGGGCCAGCCGCCCGGTGGGCGTCCACCCGGCGACCTCGCACCCCGGTGTGGTCAGCAGCCCGGCGGCGGCGAGCCGGCGGACGTCCACCGCGGTCGCGAAGGCCGAGCGGCCGAGCAGCCGGGCCAGCTCCGCCGGGGTTCTTCGGCCGTCCGCGTGGGCGAGCAGCTCGCACTGGCGCCGGGTGGGCGGTCGGCGGCGCGGGCCGCGGCCGCCCTGGTCGGTGCACGCCTCCCGGCCGTCCGGCTGCCCGGCCGGCCGGACCGGCGCGGTGTCGAGCTGCGGCCAGGGCCAGACCCGCTCCAGCAGTCGGCGGCGGCGTTCGGTCTCCCGGCACAGCCGCTGGGCGGCGACCGCCGTCACCGGGCCGAGCCAGTGCCGGACGCCCGGTTCGAAGTGCCAGGGGCCCGCGGTAGCGGCGTCGAGCAGGAAGAACGCGGCGTCGTAGAGCGCACCGAGATGGCAGAGCTCCAACTCGCCCCGGGTGAGCCGGTGCTGGGCGAGCAGCGCACCGCCGACACCGCCCTGCGGGCCGAACAGGCGGACGGTCTCCCGCCAGGTCTCGGGGGCGATCCGGCCGCAGCCGGTGAGCAGCGCGGCCAGGTCGGGGGCCAGCTCGGACTCGGCGTGCACCACCAGGCCGTCGGCGAGGTAGACGGTGCCGACCGGGCCGGACAGGGCGCCGGTGGCGCGCTCGCCGGCCAGCCGCTCGACCGTCTCGGCCGGGGTCCGCGGCAGCCGGACCGGTACGGCGAGGCGGGTCGGGGAGGCGTTCACCTCCACCGCCGACGATCGGCGAGCGGACGGCACTGTGGCCGAAACGCGATGGCGGGATCCCGGCGCCCATCCGCAGGGTTCGCAAGCGGATTCGTCACCCGAGCACCAGTTCCTCGGCCAGGCCCTGCAGGCGGTAGCGGGCGGCGGCGAGGTTGCCCTCGGTCCGGTCCAACCAGAGGTGCAGGACGAGTCGGCTGTCGAAGACGGTATCGATGAAGCAAAGAAGGTGGTAACTGCGGCCCGCGGTGACGATGATGTCCTGCAACGGTGCCCGGACGTCCTCCGCCCCGGTGAAGGTCGGGCTCTCAACCGCCGCCCGTACCAGGTCGGTTGCCTCCGCGGCCGAGGTCTCGTGGTCGCCGGTGGGGCTCACCCCGACGCTGCCGAGGGCGAGGCCGCTGCTCCAGTCAATCAGGCTCGCGGCACGGGCGCCGGCGATCGCCATCGCCCCGGAGAGGCATTCGTCGATACCCGGCACACGGGCTCCTTCGGAGGTTCGGGGACGGTCGGAGTTGGGCGAACACCCGACCGAGCCGCCACGACGAGTGGCGGGTTCGACACGGAAGGCTACTGCCGGATTCCATATGACGAACATTCCAATGGCATATTCACACCACAAAGGGCTTGATTCAGCCATCCTCTGACGATTCGTCAGCTGAGGTCGCCCCGGCGAACCCGCTGGCCCGCGCCCCGGCCGGGCGACGGCCCACCGGCCGACCTGGAGCGGGACCTTGGCCGGTTGTCGGCCACGCCGGCGGGTTTCGAACGCGCGATGCGATAAGGCCGACCACCGGGGCGGGGGGCGCGCGGGTCGACACTCGACCAAGGGGGCGCGGGGGGCCGACGGGGGCCGCGGGGGGCGCCACTCGGCCGCGCCCGGGGAAACGCAGAGGGCGGCCGTTCCGAAGAGGAACGACCGCCCTGCGATGGAGCGCCAGGCCCGGGTTGAACGGACTCTTCCTACTGAAAGTAGGACGTGCTCCGGTAGCACCACTGACGCCTGCTCGAGAGAACGTTTCCTCTCGACGGGAAGAACACTAGCAGGCCATCAGGCCTGGTCAAAAAGCGAACAGATGGCGCCGCCGCTCGGCCGGGCGCCACCCGGTCCGTCGATGCTCACTCCGCCGCCGCACCCGTCGGTGGCAGCTCGCCCGAGCGCTGCGCCGGCAGGGACTCGGCGGCGGCGCGCAGGTCGACGCGGTGGAGCAGCGGAGGCAGCTCGGCGCGGCTGCGGACCAGGCCGAGCCGGCGGATCGTCGCGGCGACGATCACCTCGGCGGTGACCTCCGCCGCCGGCGGGCTCTGGATCACCATCGCCAGCCGGACATCGCCGAGCAGCGGGTGGTTCGGCAGGGCCCGCAGGTGCCACTCGGGGTCGCTCTGGCCGCGGCCCAGCGCCGTCACGTAGCGGTCCTCGCGGTTCCCGTTGCGGCTGTACTCCACCGACGGCTCGACGAAGCCGAGCGGAGCGGCGACCGCGATCCGGAAGGACCGGTCGGTGGGGGCGGCGGCCGTCTGCGGGGCCAGGGCGAGGGCGACCGGCTGCGGCCCGTCGCCCGGGGTGCTCAGCCGCACCCCGATCCGCGACTGGGTGAAGGGCGCGGACCCCCCGGCGGCGTCCGGCCGGTAGGTGCAGTAGAAGGCCAGCACGAAGTACTCGTCGTCGGCCGGCAGGCTCGCCAGCAGGGCCGGGTCCACGTCGACGTCGGCCAGCCCGGCGCGGGTGAGACGGGTGACGAACGGGCGGCGGCTGACGGCCAGCCGGCCCCGGATGCGCTCCTCGGCGGACGGCCGCTGCAGGGTGGCCG
The DNA here is from genome assembly GCF_043202015.1 of Kitasatospora sp. NPDC048239. Taxonomy (NCBI): domain Bacteria; kingdom Bacillati; phylum Actinomycetota; class Actinomycetes; order Kitasatosporales; family Streptomycetaceae; genus Kitasatospora; species Kitasatospora sp. NPDC048239. The sequence goes on from NZ_JBICZP010000018.1 coordinate 53,534, forward strand.
GTACGACCAGGTCCACCTCGCCGGGCTCCAGGGCGGGGATGTCGATCGGCACGTCAGCCGGTCCCTTCGTCGTCCCGGCCCCAGCTGCCGGAGTAGGTGAACGCGCCCCAGTCGCGGTACTGCGGGTGGCGCGCCCGGGTCTCGGTCTGGGCCAGCCGGAAGGCCTCCAGCGGGGCCCGGCCCTCGGCCAGGACCCGGTACAGCGCGGCGAAGAAGCTGGTCGCGGTCTCGGTCCGGACCGGCCAGAGGCAGCCGACCACGGCGCGGGCGCCGGCCAGCAGGAAGGCGGCGGGCAGGCCGCGCAGGCCGTCGCCGAGGTCGAAGCGGCCCAGCGCCGACTCGCAGGCGCTGAGGGTCACCAGCTCCACCCCGCGCAGGTCCGCCGAGACGACCTCGTGGGCGAACAGGCGGCCGTCGGCGCCGTCCTGCGGCGGGTTGAGGTAGAGGCACTGGAACCAGGGCGCCACCGGGCTGTGCGATCCGTGCGCCGCGAGGTGGAGGTAGCGGTGGCCGGGCGCCCGCTCCAGTAGTGCCCGGGCGGTGGCGTCGGCCCCGGTCAGCGCGGTGCCGCCGGCCTGCGCGGCCACCGCCCTGACGTGCGCGTCCAGTTCGGGCTCGGGCGGCAGCCCCCAGCCGGCCCCGCCGTTCGCGGCGCCCAGGGCGAGCAGTCCGGAGCCGTGGCCGCGCGGGGCGGGTGCGGTGAGACAGGCGGGGCTCGGCGCGGCGGTGACCGTCCAGCGGTCCGCCAGCGGGCGGCCGTCCACGTGCAGGAGGTGGAACGGCAGGTAGTGGAACGGCCCGTGCGCCCAGACGCAGAGGTGGCGGTAGCCCCTGTCGTGGAGGCGGTCTAGCGTCCCGGCCAGGCCGGCGCCCAGGTTGTTCTCCAGGGCCAGCCGCTCCTCGCCCTCACGGGTGACCGGGCGGTGCAGGGGGTCGTCGAGGACGGCGGAGCGCACCTCCTGGACGTCCAGCGCGAAGGGGTGCAGGGTGTGGCTGTGGCCGTCCCTGCTGAGCCTGAGCAGCGCGGAGGGCAGTCCGGTGGTCGGCACCACGCGGGTCTCCACCACGCCCTCCCGGGTCATCGTGACCAGGTAGAGGGCTGCCGTTCGCTCCTCGGCGGCGTCCGTTCTCCCGGCAGCCTCGGCGCCCTCGGAAGCGGCGGAGGTGTCCGGAGCGGCGGCCTGCGGCGTGACGCCCATGAAGAGCGACAGCAGCACGGTGTCCGCCGGCAGGGCCCGGCACAGCCCGTCCAGGTCGGTGTCGCCCGGTTCGCGCGGGGCGGCCGGGGCGGGCCTCGACCCGGACAGCCGCCGGGAGAACTCCCGGTCGAACCCGCGGCGCAGATTGTCCAGGTAGGCGCGGTCGTCCTGGCCGTCGCCGGTCTCCTGGGCGCCGGCGTAGCAGAGCATGTGGAGGTCCTCGCCCAGGTCGGTGAGCCGGGGCGGCTCGGGGGCGACCACCTCGCGTTCGCGGCGCCCGATCTCGCCGAGCAGCTCGGGGAGGCCGGGCCCGAGCGGGCGCGGCCCGCGGTGGGCGGCGAGCGCGGACCCGAAGTCGAGGCCCTTGGCGGCGGTCATCAGAGCGACCAGGGCGACGGGGTACGAGCGGCCGGCGCCCAGGGCGGCGACCAGCAGCTGGCCGGCGCGGTACAGGGCGAAGGCGACATCGGCCCTGGGGTCCGCCGAGAGGGCCGGGACGAGGGAGTCGCGCAGGATCACGGCGGCGAGGACGATCGTGTCCGGTGTGGTCGCCCTGGCCACCAGGTGGTCGAGCTGCTGGGCGGCGAGATCGGACAGCCGGAGGGAGGCGTAGCCGACCGCGGCGTGCCCGTGCATCGTCAGGGCCTCGCTCGGCTCCCCGGCCTCGGCGTGCTCCAGCGCCGCGCGGGAGGCGACGGCGGCGCGCAGGTGGAGGACGGCCGCCGGGTCGCGTTCCCGGTCGGACGGGTGCGGGCCGTCGGCGGCGGCGCGTTGGACGAGCTGCCAGGCCGTCCGGGCGCCGTCGCGGTGGTAGAGGTGGGCGGCCAGGTGCAGGGCCGCCGCCGACCGGGTGTGCGGGTCGGGGTGGTCCATCGCGGTCGAGAAGAGCAGGTCGACGCCGGCCCGGTCGGCCGGGCAGGGGTGGTCGCAGCCGGGCAGGGCGTGGACCTGGCTCTCCCAGAGCTCCAGCCGGCGCTCCGGGTCGTCGAGGTCGGGCAGGTCCGCGTACACCTCGGCGACGAGCGCGCGCAGGGCCTCGGTGTTGCCGGCCTCACGGAAGAGGCAGAGCGCCTGGTCCACCACGGCGCCGGCCTCCCGGCTGCCGCGCAGCCGGACCAGGTCCGCGACCGGCAGGCCCAGTACCTCGTGGACGGTCCGCGGCACCGGGGCCCGGTCGGCCGCGGCGACCATGCGCAGCAGGCGGATCCGGTTGTACGGGTCCAGGGCGGGGTCGAGCAGGGCCACCGCCTCCCGTCCGACGCGCAGCACCTCGTCGTCGATCCAGGGCGCGTCCCCGGCCGTCTGGGAGAGCAGGGCCAGCACCTCCCCCAGCCCGGTGAGGCAGCGGCCGCGCAGGTGGCCCTCGCTGAGGGCGACCGCGCCGTACAGGTAGGGCAGCGCCTCAAGGGCGGCGTTGCCGGGGTGCGGCATCCCGCCGAGGGTCCCGTCGGGCTCGGCCCCGCGGTCGAAGGGCACCCGTCGCTCCGCCCGGGCCAGCTGCCGGGCGAGCAGCTCCTCCGGGGGCAGCCCGGCCCGGGGGACGCCGATGAACGGGTGCACGCGCAGGATTCCGGCCGCGTACATGGTCTCGGCGAGCTCGTCCAGCTCGCGGTCCGCCCGCAGGGTGCGGATCTGCTCGTCGGCGATCGTGCAGGCGTGGCGCAGCCGGGCGCCGTCGGGCTCCGCCACCAGCAACAGCCTGGCGGACTCGACCAGTTGGTCGGCCGCCCACCACCACGGGCTCTGTCGGCCGCGCCCCCAGCGGACGTCGGCCGCCTCCAGGACCAGCCGGGCCAGCAGGTAGCCGGCGGAGGCGTCGGCGTTGCGGGTGAGGCCGATGCCGACCCGGACGAGGTACCGGGCCTGTTCCTCGGTGAGCTCCCAGGTGCGGTCGCGGACCCGTTCGACGGCGGTCGTCTCGCTCAGGTGGTGCCCCTGGACGTCCCTGACGAGTCCGATGGCGGCCCGGACGGCCGGGTCGTTGCGATGGTCGTCCATGCCTCTGCCCCCTTCGGCCCGTTCCCCGCGGGGCCTGCCGAGGATCATGGCACAGCACGGCGCGGTGGCCGCGGGTTTCGGACGGAGGACGGAGGACGGGGGGCCGTACGGGGTGGACCTCGCGGACGGGTCGTACGGCCGGTCGCGCGGACGCGTCACGCGGGACGTACCGCCGGTGTTGTGGTGCCCTGGGGTCGGGAGGAGGAGAGTGGAAGGCGACGCGTTCGCGGACGGCGGCCAGCAGGGGGTGTGATCGGGAGGTCTGCGATGACCTTTGTACAGATCGTCGAGTGCCGCACGGAGCAGCCCGACGAGCTCAACCGGCTGATGGACACCTGGATCGAGCAGAGCCAGGGGCGGCGGACCGCGACCCACGCCATGGTGGGCACCAACCGGGCGGACGCCCGGCACGTCGTGGAGATCATCGAGTTCCCGTCGTACGAGGCGGCGATGCGCAACTCCGGGCTGCCGGAGACCGACCGGATCTTCCGGGAGATGGTGGCGCTCTGCCAGGAGCCGCCGACCTTCACCAACCTCGACCTGGTGCGGGACGAGCAGTTCCAGAAGGCTGCGGCCCGCCGGCTGCTGGTGGACCCGGCGCGGGGCGACATGTCCGCGCTCGACGAGTTGCTGGCGCCGGACTACTGCGACCACGACCCGTCGATGGACGGTGACGTGGTCGGCCCGGCGGCCGTGCGGGAGATGATCGAGGGCTACCGCAGGGCCTTCGACTTCACCTTCGACATCCAGAGCCAGGTCGCCGACGGCGACCAGGTGGCGACCCGTTGGATCTGGCGCGGCACCCACATCGGGGAGTACATGGGCGTGCCGGCCAGCAACCGGACCATCGAGTCGGCCGGGATGACGATGTTCCGGTTCGAGGACGGCATGGTCAAGGAGGGGTGGTGGAGCTGGGACGCCGTCGCCATGATGCGCCAGATGGGCATGATGCCCGGCTGACCCGGACGCCCGCGTACCCGTTCGACTGTTTCCTGACGGGGCCGCCTGCCGGCCGGGCGAGGGCCGGCAGGCGGCCGGAGGTCACCCGGGGACGATGTTCTCCGCCGTCGGGCCCTTCTGGCCCTGGACGACGTCGAAGTTCACCCGCTGCCCCTCCTGGAGCTCGCGGTAGCCCTGGGCCGCGATGTTGGAGTAGTGGGCGAAGACGTCCGGTCCCCCGTCGTCCTGTTCGATGAAGCCGAAGCCCTTCTCGGCGTTGAACCACTTCACGGTTCCGGATGCCATGCGCCCTCCAAGGGGAAGTCGGTTCCGCCCGCCGCACGGTGCGGTGGGCGGAGGTGATCGCCCTGGTCCTCGGAAGGCACCCGAACAGCACGACCGCCTGCGCGACGCGCAGACGGAGGAGGTGCCTCGGAACCACGACAGCTGGTGGCGATCACGCTACACGCCCGGACGAGTGCACTGCGTGACGGCGTGGTGCGCGCGTCCGGCCCAGGGGTGGACTGCGACCTAATTCGCTCACACGTTCGAATCCAGGCGTAGGCTGATGCCATGCGCACCGCCGTGAACCTCCAGCCCTCGCTGTTCGACGCCGCCGACGGCGTGATCGGGCTCGGGTCCCCGGCGGGGCTGCGGCGGACGGTCCTCGGGGCGGGGGCGTGGCTGGACGTGCTGCCGGGGTGGTTGACCGGGGCGGACGAACTGTTCGAACACCTGGCCGCGGAGGTGCCCTGGCGGGCGGAGCGGCGGGAGATGTACGAGCGGGTGGTCGACGTGCCGCGGCTGCTCGCGCACTACGGGGAGCAGGCGCCGCCGCCGCATCCGGTACTCGGTGAGGCGCGGGCGGCGTTGAGCGCGCACTACGCGCGGGAGCTCGGCGAGCCGTTCCGGACGCTGGGGCTCTGCTACTACCGGGACGGGCGGGACAGCGTGGCCTGGCACGGGGACCGGATCGGGCGCGGGGAGCGCGAGGACACCATGGTGGCGATCCTGTCGGTCGGCGAACCGCGGGCCCTGCTGCTGCGGCCACGGAACGGCGGGGGCGCCGGCACGGTGGTGCGGCACCTGGTCGGGCACGGGGACCTGGTGGTGATGGGCGGGTCCTGCCAGCGGACCTGGGAGCATGCGATCCCGAAGACGGCCCGGCCGGTCGGGCCGCGGATCAGTGTGCAGTTCCGGCCGCGCGGGGTGGCGTGAGGAGGCCGCCCGATGCCGCGGCCGGGGCGGTGGGCGGCGGCCCAACGCCCCGGCGGTCCGGGCGGGTTGGCGGCGGCCAGGTCAGTCCTTGACCGCGCCCGCGAGCCCGGAGACCAGCTTGCGCTGCACGGCGATGAAGAAGATCAGCACCGGGACGGTCATCAGCGTGGACGCCGCCATGATGCCGCCCCAGTCGTTCTCGTCCGGCTTGAAGAAGACCAGCAGGGCGGAGGGCAGCGTCTGGTTCTCGGTGGCGCTGATGATGAAGGTCTTGGCGAAGACGAAGTCGTTCCACGCCGCGATGAAGGAGAAGACGCTGGTCGCGGCCAGGCCCGGGGCCACCAGCGGCAGCAGGATCCGCCACAGGATGCGGGTGCGGCTCGCGCCGTCGATCTGGGCGGCCTCCTCGATCGAGGCCGGGACGGCGGCGACGAAGCCGCGCATCATCCAGATGCCGAACGGCAGTGAGAACGCCAGCTGCACCAGGATCAGCGAGGCCAGGGTGTTGAGGCCGATGCCCGGTGCGAAGCGGCCGGCGTCGCGGAACATGAAGAACAGCGGGATGGTGAGCGCCTCGACCGGGATCATCTGGGCGATCAGGAACATCACCATGACGGTGGTGCGGAACCTGAACCGGAAGCGGGTCACCGCGACCGCCGCCAGGAAGACCACCACCGCCGAGAGCACCACCACCGACAGCGCGATGACCAGGCTGTTCATGAAGTAGCGGCCGAACCCGTCGACGCTCAGCACCTGCCGGAAGCTGTCCAGCGTGGGGTGCGCGGTCCACGGCTTCGGGTCCAGCGACTGCACCTCGCCCTTGGGCTTGAAGGCCGAGAGCACCATCCAGAAGATCGGAAAGGCGGTGACCACGGCCACCAGGAGGGCGGTGGTGTTGGCGGCGAGCCGCCAACGGCTGCGGGTGTTCACAGTTCGTTCCCCGTCCGTCGCAGGGTGCGGATGTAGAGGACCGTCGGGACGACCAGGACCAGCAGCATGATCACGCCGATGGCCGCGCCGAGCCCGTACTGGGAGGAGGCGAACGCCTTCTGGTACGCGTACACGTTCAGGACGAGGTTCTGGCCGGCGATGCCGCCGCCCTCGGTCATCACGTAGATCTGGGTGAAGACCTTGAAGTCCCAGATGACCGACTGGATCACCACGATGGTGAGGATCGGCCGCAGCATCGGGGCGGTGATCCGGCGGAAGGTCGTCCAGGTGCTGGCGCCGTCCAGTGCGGCGGCCTCCAGGATCTCCTCGGGGATCGCCCTGATGCCCGCGTACAGCGTCACCATGACGAACGGGAAGGAGTGCCACACCACCACGGCGCCGACGATCAGGAACGCCGTCCACTTGTCGTAGAACCAGTTGTACTCGTGGAAGCCGCTCAGACCGAGGTTGACCAGGGTCTTGTTGACCAGGCCGAGGTTGGTGTCGAACAGGAAGCTCCACACCGTCGAGCCGGTCATCGCCGGCGCCGCCCAGGCCGCCATCGCGGCGGTGGTCAGGACCAGCCGGGAGGTCCTGCCGACCCTGGTCAGCAGGACGGCGAGGGCGGCGCCGACGACCAGGGTGGCGACCACGCAGAACGCGGCGAAGCCGACCGTCTGCAGCAGCACCGACCAGAACTGGCCGTCGCTCAGGATCTTCTGGTAGTTGCCGAAGCCCACGAAGCGGGTCGGCACTCCCCCGGAGGCCTGGGCCTGGCCGAAGTCCAGCACCGACAGCAGGCCGAGCTGGTAGATCGGGTAGGCCACCAGCGGGATCATGATGACGGCGGCCGGTAGGAGCAGCAGCAGCGGGGGCCGGCGCCGGCCGCGCGGGGGCGCGGCCGGGCCGGCGCCCCGGCGGCGCCCGCTCAGCGGGGGCGATGCCGCCGGGGCGGTCGTGGTGGGTGCGGACACGTACGGGACCTGCTCTCTGGAGACGCCCTGCGGCCTGTGCTCAGTGGGCCGCGAAGGCCGAGGTGATCTGCCCGGCAGCGTCGCCGGAGGCCTTCGCCACGTCCGCCTTGCCGGTGACGATCTGCTGGAGCATGGTCGGGACGACGGCCTGCGCGTCGATCTGCGCCCAGGCCTGGTCCATCGGGACGAACCGGGTGCCGGCCGCGATGGTGTCGGTGAACGGCTTGAGGAAGGCGTCCTTGGCGGCGACCTTGTCGTTGACCGACCTGAGCGTGGGCAGGTTGCCCATCGCGTCGTACATCTGCTCCTGGTACCCGGGGCTCGCCAGCAGTTCGGCGAACTCGACGGCGAGGGTGCGGTGCTTGGCCGCCTTCATCACCCCGAGGTTGTTGCCGCCGGCGAACGCCGGGGCGATCGAGCCCGGCTTCTCGCCGGGCAGCGGGACGACGCCGTACCTGCCCTTGGCCGCGCCCGCGTCGACCTTGCTGCGGCTGGAGTTGGGCAGGATCGCCATCGCGGACTTGCCGGCCGCGAACAGGTCCACGGTCTTGCCGCCGGTGAGGTCCGCGCACTGCTGGGCCGGGCAGCCGTCGGCGCCGAACAGGTCGGTGTAGCGCTTGATACCCGCCTGCGAGGCGGCCGAGTTGATGGCCGGCTTGTACTTGGAGCCGTCCTTGGTGGCGATGTCGCCGCCGGCGTCCCAGACGAAGGGCAGCGCACCGAAGGTGTACTTGCCGCCGACCGCGATGCCGAAGGTGTCCGGGTGCGCGGCGTGGATCTTCTGGTTGGCGGCGACCAGTTCGTCGTACGACTTCGGCGCGGTCAGGCCGGCCTCGGTGAACAGGTCGGTGCGGTAGTACAGCGCCCGCACGCCGACCCACCAGGGCAGACCGTACGTCTTGCCGTCCAGCACGGCGGTCTTGGCGATCGCCGGGTCGAGGTCGCCCTTGTCCTTCCACTTGTCGAGGTCGGCGCCGATCTCGGCGAGGCCGCCGGCCGCGACGTAGCCGGGGAGGTCGGTGTTGCCGAACTCGACCAGGTCCGGGGCGCTGTTGGGGTCGTTGAACGCGCCCTTCATCTTGGCGGCGCGGGCCGAGGCATCGGTGTCGATGTAGCTGATGTCGACGGTGACGCCCTGGTGGGAGGCCTGGAACTCGGTGACCGCCTTGCCGATCACCGCCTCCTTCGCCGCGTTGCCGGCCTCGTTGTACAGCCAGACCTGCAGGGTGCCCGTCCTGTCGTCACCCGCCTTGTCGCCGGCCGGCAGTGCGGTGCCGGGCGAGCAGGCGGCCGCCGCGATACAGGTGGCGGTGAGAACGGCGGCCGCAGCGGTCCGTCTGATCAGTCGCATGGGTGGAGACCTCCCCTCCCGACAGCTGCCGCCAGGACGTGCGCCGCTGGGGACGGACACGTCGAAGCAGGCCCTGACCGGGGCCGATGGTGGGTGCGTGAACGCGGTGATGTGGGGGTACGGCAGAGCGACCGCTCGGGTGGGCGGCGTCGCCTGCTCGATGCCAGGGACGTTAGGCGGGTGCGCTCGGGGCCAACAAGGGGCCGTTCTGGAAGTTTTGCACTGCACAACAGCGTGCCGAAGAATCGGCTATCGCGGTGTGAGCGGGTACGGTCTGAGCCACCGCCGCAGTCCGGCGGTGGACGAGAGGGGAACGGACCGATGACGGACACCGCGAGCCCGGCCGACGGGACGCCGGACGGCGGGACCGCAGCCGACGGGAACGCAGCCGACGGGGCGCCGGACGGCGGTGCGGACGACGCCAGGCCGAAGAGGCCGGCCACCGGGGACCGCAACCAGTCCTCCTCGCTGCGCCGCGCGCTGGCCGTCCTCGGCTACGTCCGCGACCACGGCAACGGCGGCCGCGGCGTCCCGCTCGGCCAGCTCGCCGAGTCGCTCGGGCTCAACAAGAGCACCGTGCTGCGGCTGACCGGACCGCTGCTCGACGAGCACCTGCTCGACCGCGACCGGGAGACCGGCTGGTTCCGGCTCGGCCACGGCTCGCTCCGGCTCGGCCAGGCCTACCTCTCCACCCTCGACCTGCGCAGCGTCGCCGCCGAGCACCTGCGCCGGCTGCAGCGCGAGGCCGGCGAGACCGTCCACCTGACCGTCTGGCAGGCCCCCGGCATCGTCTACCTGGACAAGGTCGAGGACGAGACCAACGTCCGGATGGCGTCCCGGGTGGGCAGTCGGGCACCCGCCTACTGCACCGCCACCGGAAAGGCGATCCTGGCCTGGCTGCCCGAGGAGGCCGTCGCCGAGGTGGTCGCCGCCGGGCTGCGGCCGGTCACCGCGTGGACCATCGCCGACGAGACGCACCTGCGGGCCGATCTGGCCCGGATCCGCGCCCGCGGCTACTCGATCGACGACCGGGAGAACGAGCCGGAGGTCCGCTGCGTCGCGGCCCCGATCTTCGACCACACCGGCGAGGTGACGGCCGCGCTCTCGGTCTCCGGGCTCACCTCGCGGATGACCGCGGCCAGAGTCCGCTCGCTCGGCCCGGTGGTCGCCCAGGTGGGCCTGCGGATCTCCCGCGAGCTGGGCTCCGACCGGCCGGTGGGCTGAGCGGCCGCCCCGGGCGACGGCCGAGGCCGCGTCCGGGAACGGCTGAGGCCCGGCGCCTGTGGGGGCACCGGGCCTCAGCCGGTGATGGAGCGCCAGGCCCGGGTCGAACGGACTCTTCCTACTGAAAGTAGGACGTGCTCCAGTAGCACCTCTGACGCCTGCCCGGGAGGTTGTTTCCCTCCCGACGAGAAGAACACTACCAGGTCAGCGGCCCTGTCCCGAACCACCCGGCCCCGCACCGCACTCGACCTCACCGGCCCCCGAACGCGCATGAGGCCCGGCACCTTTGACGGCACCGGACCTCATCCGATCATGGAGCGCCAGGCCCGGGTCGAACGGACTCTTCCTACTGAAAGTAGGACGTGCTCCAGTAGCACCTCTGACGCCTGCCCGAGAGATCATTTCCTCTCGACGGGAAGAACAGTACCAGGCCGGAACCCGTGCCCGAACCCGAGGAGAACAGCGCATGACGATCGCTCACCCCGCCCCGCCCGAGGCCGTCCCGTACACCGCGGACGGGCGGTTGATGGACGTCCACCGGCCTGACTCCGCCGCCGGGCCGGTGCCGGTGGTCCTGCTCTGGCACGGCCGCGGGCCCGACGAACGGGACGTGATGCGGCCGTTGGCCCGCGAGGTGGCCGCGGCGGGGCTGCTGGTGCTGGTGCCGGACTGGCGCTCCGACAGCCCGGACGGCGGCCGGGCGCACCTGTTGGCCTCGCTCGACCACGCCCGCCGTACCGCGGCCGCGTACGGCGGCGACGTGGAGCGGTTCGTACTGGCCGGCTGGTCGATGGGCGGCCGGGAGGCCGTCGCGGTGGCCACCCGGCCGACGGCGGTGGACGGTTGGCGTCCGACGGCCGTGGTGGGGATCGCCTCCGCCTACCACTCCCCCGCCGTGACCACGGGTGCGGCGCCGCTGGAGGTGCTCACCGCCGGGCCGTCCCCGGTGCCGGTGTGGCTGGTCCACGGCACGGCCGACGACGTGCTGAGCGCCGACCGGACCAGGGAGTTGAACGCCGCACTGGTCGCGCAGGGGTCGTCGGTGGTCCTGGAGGAGCCGGCGACGGACCACGCCGGGGTGGTGCTCACCGAGTACGACCCGGCGGCGAACCGGTGCCTGCCGGCGCGGGCGGAGCACGCGGTGCAGGGCGGGCTGGCCACCGCCCGGGTGCTGGCGGCGGCCGCCGGTGTCGTCCACCTACCGCGCGGGGCGGCGGCACCAACGTGTGAACGGGGCGGGCACCTCGCGTGGCGGTCAGACAGGCGGCCGGGGTGGGCCGGCACGGGGTGAGGCCTCCTCAGTGGCCGATCGGCAGCAGCCGGACGTGGTGGCGTTCCAGTGCCTCGAGCTCCCGCTGGAGCGGCGGCTTCGGGACGGCCAGGACCGGGCAGTCCGCGTGGCGCACGCAGTACGCCGTGACGGACGGGCGCAGCACCCGGGCGAGCGCGCCCCGGCGGCCTGCACCGAGGACGAGCACGTCTCCCGGTCGGTCGGCGACCCGGACCAGCGCCTGGCCGGTCTCGCCGCGGACGGCCTGGCTGCGCAGCCGCACACCGGCGTGGGCGCCGCCGAAGGCCTCGTCCAGCGCCTGGCGCAGCCGGGCGGCGGCCGCGTCGCGGCAGGCGCCGAGCAGGGGCGGGCACGGGGAGCGGCGATAGCCGAACTCGCCGCCGACCGGGGTCCAGCAGTGCACGGCGAGGACCTCGGCGCCGGTGCGGCGGGCCTCGGCGACGGCGTGGTGCAGGGCGGCGAGGCTGCCGAGCGATCCGCTGACGCCGACCACGATGCGGGGGTACCCCGCGTGGAAGGCTTGTCCGTCGGCGTGGAGGTCTGCCATGGCCCGGTCCCGTCCCTCTGACGTGCGGTGGAGTGTGCTGCCTGCTCCAGCAAACCCGGGGCCGGCCGGGCGGGGGCCGCTCGTTGACGGGGTTCTGACGCGTTCGCCGCGGATCCGTACGCCGCCCTGACGGTCAGACGGTCAGACGGTCAGACGGTCTGGCGGCCTGGCGGCCCGACCCGGCATGCCCGGGGCACCGGCCGCCTCCCGTGGGTGCGGTCCGGTGCCCTGGGCGTGCCGCCGGGGGCGGCTCAGTCGAAGCCCTGGGCCACCACCCGGACGGCCGTCGGCACGGGCGGCGCGGCGGCGGGGGCGACGGCGGCTCCGGCCGGGGGGACGGCGGAGGGCCCGGCCGGTCCGGACCCGCGCTCGGGCTCCCGGGGTGCAGGAGGGTGCGGGGGCGGCGCGGCGACCAGGATCTCGTAGACCTCGGCCAGCACGCCCGCCAGGTTGTTCAGCAGGCCCTGCTGGAGGCTGTGCCAGCCGGCGGCGTCGTGCTCCTCCACCGCGTACTTGCCGGTGTGCCGGAGGATCACCTCGCCGACCGCGCGGTTCTGCTCGGGGCTGCGCTTCTCGGACTCCGCGTCGTGCAGGAAGAAGTTGCGCAGACCGTGCACCTCGCCCAGCCGCCCGTCCCACAGCGGGCCGGTCAGCTCGGGCAGGTCGAGCCCGGCGAGGTCGCGCCGGTTGCGGCGGGGGAAGCGCACCGACTCGTGCAGCCGCTCGTGGAAGACCTTGTCGGCGACGGACAGCCAGGCGGTGAACTGGGTGTGGCTGGCGGCCGCCTGGCGCAGCCGCGCGACATCGGACAGCGAGGTGCGGAACAGCGGGTAGCCGAGCCGGGTCGAGGAGGCCGTGCAGACCTCGGCGTACCGGCGGACCACCTCCTCCACCTGCTGCTCCCAGCGGCGTTGGCGCTCCGGGTCGGCCGCCGGGCCCGCCGGGGCCGCGGCCAGCGCCGCCGGGTCGAGCTGCAGGGCGGGCAGCCGCCCCGGCGTCGGGCGGCCGACCGCGCGGACGACGCCGCTGCCGAGCTCGGCGAAGTACTCCTCCAGGACGTCCACCCCGCCGATCCGGTGCCGGTCGCCGCCGGCCACGTCGACCAGGCGGCCGAGCAGGTCGTGGTTGGGCACCAGGTTCTCGGGCGGCTCGCGCAGGGTGGGGTCGGTGCGGCACAGCTCGTTCCACCAGCTGCCGAACATCGACCGGTCGCTGATGCCGACGGCGTGCAGCCGGATGCCGAGGCCGCCGTGCAGGTCCTCCATCAGCGAGACCGGGTCGTCGGTGGCGGCCACCGACTCGCCGCTGCGCTCCTCGCTCATCGGGGCCCAGTGGGCGCCGTCGCTGACCAGCACGATCAGCCGCTCGTTGCCCGGGACCCCGTGCCGGTGGAGGAGTTCGGCCGCCTTGTGCAGGGCGCGGCCGATGTCCGTCGCCTGGTTGTCGTGCTGGAGCAGGGTCACGGCGCCGCGCAGCTGGTCCAGGGTGTGGTCGCCGGAGCCGCCGGTGACCTCGGCCATGCCGTCGGCGCCGGGGAAGAGCGTCCGGGTGGTCAGGTCGAAGCGGACCAGGGCGAAGCGGGTGACCAGGCCGTCCACCCGGGCGCGGGCGTCGATCATGGCGCGCAGGGCGCCCTTGAGGGCGTCCAGCCTGGTGACGGTGGCGGCGGGGGTGTTGCGCCGCGCGGTGATCCGGCGCGCCGACTCACGGCGGTCGGGGATGTCGTCGACGCCCATCGAGCCGCTGCAGTCGGCCAGCACGACGATGTCCACGCCGCTGCGCCCGCCGGGGGCGAAGACGCTGAAGCGGGTCTCGGCGCCGATCGCGAGCAGTCCGCGCAGCCGCTGCCCGGCCTGGTCGGTGGCCGAGCGCACCCGGAACGGCAGGCCGTCCAGGTCGATCCAGGTGTCCTGGGCGGTGTCCTGGCCGTGGGTCAGGACGTGGCCGGCCAGCAGCGGCGAGCGCTGCACGGCCAGCGCCGCCTCGTCCAGCGACAGGGCCGCCGGGGACTCCAGCTCGACGGCCGCCGGGACGGCCGCCGCGGCGGGCTCCAGCCGCCAGCCCCCGTCGGTCAGCCGGTGCTCGCCGGCCAGCTCCTCGGGGACGACGACGACGTCGGCGGGCAGGCCGGCGACCGGGACCAGGCGGACCGCCACGGCGCGGGCGGCGGAGGACCGCCCGGCGGCGGGGTCGCGCACGGTGAGCAGGCCCGGGCCGTCGGCGGCGAGCCGCTGTGCGGGGACGGCCAGCCGGTTGCCCTCGGCCAGGCCGTGGCCGGGGGCGGTGACCAGCCGGGTGTCGTTCGGCGTGAAGGCAGGGCCGCCGCGGCCGAGGAGAGTCATCGGGGTTCCTCCGTGGATGCTCCGTCCTTCAGGGCGGAGGTGAAGACGGACTGCGGGGCGGGGCGGGCGGTCGGGCCGGCCGGGCTGGTCCCGGCCGGTCAGCCGGGGGCCGCGGCCCGGGTGGACCGGGCCGCTAGGCCCGGCCGGGAGGGGAGGTCAATCCCGCTCCAGTTGGATGTCGATGCCGAGCCGCTGCTTCAGGTCGTCGACGTGCGCGTGCCTGGTGCCGTAGAAGCGGCCGCGCAGCTCGGCGGGGACCTTGACGTAGAGGATGCGGCTCTTGCTGCGGTAGTCGGAGAAGGCGATGCCCTCGGCCAGCTCCCGTTTGCCGGTGGAGTTCAGCAGGGCGACCAGCCGGGCGAAGTGCGCCCGGCCCTCCTCGTGGCCCTCGTGGAAGCGGCGGACGTCGTCGCGGCGGGAGGGCTCGTGCTGGCGCAGCAGTCTGAGGGCCGTCTCGGCGGCGGGGCCGTCGGCCCGTCGGAGCCGCTGTTCCAGCCCGGCGAAGAGGGTGTCCAGGGCGCCCATGTCGAGGACCGTCCGCCGGGTGTTGATGAAGATGTGCCGGACGATGGCGAGCCGGGGCAGGAACGCCTGGCGGCGGGCGGCGTCACCGCCGCCGGGGCGCGTGCGGCTGCGGGCGTGGGCCTGGGCGCGGGCCGCCGTCCCGGCGAGGATGAGCCCGACGAGGGTCTCGGGGGTGGCCGCGCGCAGGTCCTGGTGGTGGCGGGCGCACAGGGCCAGGCCGCGGCTGCGGGCGCCGTAGATCTGCCAGCGGACGGCGTGCTCGGCGCACATCCGGCGGCCGCAGGCGTGGTCGCCGGGGCCGGCGGTGCCGCGGGCGGTCTGGCCGCCGGGGCGGGCGCCGCGGAGCAGGGCGTCGAGGCTGCGGTGCTCGCAGCGGACGTGGCCGGTCGAGCGGCAGCCGGAGTGCTCGCAGTCGGGGAAGCGCTCGCCGTAGCAGTCCTGGCAGTAGGCCACCGAGGCGTCGTTGGGGTGGCGGACCAGGTGGTCGGCGCACCAGGCCCGCCCGGAGCGGCAGCGCGGGCCGCCGCACCAGGCGCGGGCCCGGGCCCCGCAGCGGCACTGGGGGGTGTGGCGGTCGCAGGAGGCGCGCAGGCTGCCGTCCAGGAACACGGCGTGCGTGTCGCAGACCCGTCCGGGCCGCTCCCCGGTGCCGCAGCCGGGGCAGCTGAACGGCGCGTAGGCGAGGGTGCCGGAGTCGCGGCAGGTGTCGCAGGGGTAGCGGATCTGGGGCGGTTCCAGGATGCCGCGGACGGCGAACGGGGTGGCGGCGGTCATCGGCCGGGGCGCGCTGTGCGGGGCGAGGAACCAGATGCCGACCTCCCCCTCGGGGCCGAGGTCGAGGCTCAGCCGGGGGCCGAGGCGCGGGTCGACGCTCACCACGGTCGGTTCGAGCCGGCCCCACAGCTCGATGTAGCCGTCGGCGGAGGCCGGGACGGCGTGGTAGCGGCGCAGGTCCAGCAGGACGGGGACGGGTGCGGGGGCGGGCGGGCCGGCGGGTGCGGTGGTGGTCATCGGGCGGGCTCCTCCCCGGGCGCGACCAGCAGGACCTCGACGGTCCCGCGGCGCTCGTCCGCCTTGGCGGTGTAGGTGGTGTCGGTCAGCAGGACGTGCCGGAGGTCGTGGGGCGGTCGGCCGAGTGCCCGCAGGGCGGTCCGGACCAGGTGGCGGTCGGCGGCGGGGACGTCCCAGTGCAGCAGGGCGGTGCCCGCCTCGGTCGCCGCGCGCACGGCCCGGGCCATCCGCTCGTCGTCCCAGGCCGAGGGCGGGGCGTCGAGGCGGACCCGGCGGGCGGGTTCGGGGCGCAGCAGGCGGCGGGTCGCCTTGGCCTCCTCCCGGTCGCGGGTGCGCAGGGTGCGGTTCAGGTCGAGGGCGGTGCCGGCGCGGCAGTAGGAGCGCAGCGCGGGGAGGATCTCCTCGGGGGCGAGGCCGGGGCGGGCCAGCAGGTCGAGCAACCGCTTTTCGGCGAGGCCGGGTTCGGCCTTCGGGCTCTGCTGCTTCGGGCTCTGCCGGCTGGGGTCGGTCTGCCTCGGGTCGGCCTGCCTCGGGTCGGCCTGCCTCGGGTCGTGCTGCCTCGGGTCGTGCTGCCTGGGCGGGGTGGTCGAGGGGGTGCGGGCGCCTGGGCCGCCATGGGGCCTGGAGCCGTTGCGGGCGGTGGAGGCGGCGGGCGCGGTGCGGGCGGCGGGGGCGCTCGGGGCCAGCAGTTCGGTTAACCAGACCCGGGCGGCGGCCGAACTCCCGGCGCCGAGGGCCCGGTTGGCCTCGCCGATGTGGTCCGCCACGAGCCAGCCGGGGTTGCCCAGGTGCTCGGCCAGCCGCTCGGCGTCCAGCAGCCGGGGATCGTACGAGCGCCAACGGGCCAGCAGGTCGTTCTCGTTGCGGACGAAGGCGCTCGGGCCGGCGCCGCCCGAGCCGCTTCCGGCGGCCAGCTCCAGACCGTTGAACAGCTGGCCCAGTTCGTCCGCCGTGGCGTCCAACTGGCGGAAGTACGGGAGGAGTTCGGTGAGCAGCTGAAGGGCTGCCCGGTTCGCCGGGACGATCCGCGGCGCCTCCGGGCCGCGGCGGCCGACGGGTCGGCCCTTGCCGCGCGGCTCCTTCTGCTCGATCTCGAACCCGGCGGCCAGCCCGTGCGCGATGGCCCGCGCCCGGTTCCGCTCGATCAGGGCCTGCGGGACGGCCCCGATCCGGCGCCCGGAGCGCTCCAGCTCCCGGGCCTTCATCCCCAGGGCCTGGACGAGCAGCGCGTGCGCCAGCGCGGAGGAGACCGAGACCTGTCCGTCGACCAGCCGCAGGCTGACATCGCCCTGGGCGCCGACCCCGGGCTCCCCCAGCGGGTTGACGTCCATCGCCTCCAGCCGGGCCAGTCGCTCCTCCTGTCGCAGCACGGTGCGGACCCGGTCCAGGTGCTGCGGCGCGAAGGAGGCGACATAGCGGGCGGCGACCTGGTCGGCGGCCCTGGACAGCCGGGCCGATCCGCCGGCCGCGGCGCCGGCCGGGCCGTACAGTTGACGGCCCGTCAGGGCGATCAGGCAGGCGGAGTGTTCGCGGACCAGGTTGCAGAGCAGCTCGCGCTGCACCTCGCTGACCACCTCCAACGAGTGCACGTCCGGGGGAAGGACCGCGGGCCCGGCACCCGCCTCGGCACCGGCACCGGCCGGACTCCAGCCGGCCGGTACCAGCAGCGCGCCGGCCTTGCGCAGGGACCGCGCGACCACCGCCACCGACTCGGCGAGCCCGGCGGCGACGGCGGCCCGCGCGCCCGGGTCGTGCAGCGAGACCCGGCCGGTGTCGACCCAGAGCGCGCCCGGCGTCCGCGGATCGGCGCGCAGCAGCGCAGGCTCGCCACCGGGCAGGCGGGGCAGCTGCGGCGGGCGGGCGAGCAGGGCGTCGACCAATTGCGCCGGGGCGGTGCGGGCACCGGGCCGGCCGACGGCCGTGTACCCCTTGGCGATCCGCTGGCGCAGCGGCCCGGAACGGTAGAGCGAGACCAGCACCGCGGATCAGTCCTCCCAGGCGTGCGGATCGTCCGCGCGCGCGTCGCGATCGGATCGGGTCCCGCGGGTTCGGCCGCCGCCGTTTGATCCGCTGCCGTTCGGGCCGCCGGCGCGACCGCGCAACTCGCCCGAGGCGAGGCCGCGCAGGGGCGGGAGCAGGGCGAACAGCAGCGCGGCCGCCGCGAGCGCGGCCAGGGTGCAGACGAGCAGCGTCGCCGGCGCGGGGTCGCCCCACAGCGCCCCGGCCGCGTACGCCACCCCGAACGGGAGCCCGACCGCCGACAGCAGGCCGAGTGCCAGGGCGCTGCGGCGCGAGCGGGCCGCATCGACGTAGCGGGCGGCGTCGGCGAGCCCGCTGCCGGTGGCGGCGAGCAGATGGGCCAGCCGGTGCTGCTCCTGGAAGCGCTCCAGCAGCTCGTTGGCCTTCGCCCGGGTGGTGATGTGGGACGACCAGAGGGCGCGGCGCAGCTCGATCAGCCTGCCCTCCAGGGCCAGCAGGCGGTTCGCGTCGGCGTCCTGGGCGGTCATCCCGGCCAGGGAGTTGGCGAGCCGGTTCAGGCCGAGCACCTGGAGGCGGCCGAGCAGGAAGGTGTCCAGGTAGATGGTGCGGACCAGGACGGCCGCGCCGGCGTGGAAGACCGCGTCGCCGCCCGGGTCCGGCGAGGTGCCGAGGAAGGCCGCGCCGTCGCGCAGGACCAGCGCCTGCCAGTCGGCGGAGAAGCGGACCCGGCCGTCAAACAGGGCGGTGTCCTCCGGGTCGGGCGGGAAGCGGCTCAGCGGGGTGGCGGAGGCGAGCAGCCAGAGCCACTGGTCGCGGGCGCCCCAGCCCGCGTAGGGCGGCGGCAGGGGTTCGGGTGGGGTGCCGTCGGCGAAGGTCACGTGGCAGAGCGTCCACGGCCGCCGGCCGGAGGCGGCGATCCGGACGCCCTCCGGCAGTTCCCGGGTGTACGCCGCGCCGCTCGCGGTGAGGTCGGCGAGTTCCGCGAGGTCCGTCAACGGGTCGGCGGAGAGCCTGACGTGCAGCACGGCGAGGCCGCGCCGTTCGGCGCCGGGGCCGAACACGGCGGGCAGGCACAGCAGTTCGACGCCCTCCACGACGCGGCCGGTCGGGGTCGGCTCGGCCGTCCCGGTGGTACCGGCAGCCGTGAGGCGGCGGTGCCAGCGGGCGGGCCGCTCCGGCGAGCCGTACAGCGACTCGGCCACCCTGGGCTCGAAGTACGTCATCCGCCGCGCGCGGTCGACGACTCCCCCGTCCCGGTCCGCGACCGGAAGCGGCCCCTCGGCCCAGTCGGGAAGGGCGGGTTCGCCGTCCTTGCCCAGGTCGACGTCGAACACCACATAGGCGGACCCCCGCCGCATGACCACGTCTACCCCCACCGGTCCACGCCTGTCCCCAAAGCCCGACCATGCTACTGCCGTTGGGGCCGCGGGGTGGGTACTTCGCGATCACCGGTCCGGGGCGGCGGCGCCGAGGTCCACCGGGTGTGCGTCCGCCCCGCGCGGCGGGGCCGGCGGGGCGGATCGGGTGCGGGCGGTGCGGAGCCTGCGGTACGGAGCGGGCCGCGGTCAGTGGGCGGACGCCGGCTCCTTGACGGCGAGGGCGTGCTGGAGGACGCGCCGGCGCTCCGCGGGGTCGGGGGTGGCGAGCACCGCGGCCAGCACGGCCATCCGGGCCTGGCCCGCGCGCAGCGTGCCGGTGGGCAGGGCCCCGGCGGCGACCAGGTCCACCGCGCCGCCCTCGGTGTAGATCTCGGCCACCGGGCCGGACGGCACCCGGGTGGTGAGGGCGACCAGGACGCCCTGGGCGGTCGCCTCGGCGACGGCCTCGACGAACTGCGGCGTCGCGTTGCCGGCTCCGGTGCCGACCAGGACGATGCCCTGCGCCCCGGCGGCGACGGCCGCCCGCATCAGCAGCGGGTCGGCGTCGATGTGGTGCATCACCATGTCGACGCGGCCCGGTGGCTGCGGCAGCGGGGGAAGCGGCAGGGCGGCCGGCCGGACCGGCTCGGCGCGCCTGGTGACCTTGGTGAAGCCGATGTCGCCGACCGGCGTGCCGGAGAGGTCCCCGAAGGCGTCCAGGTCGAGGGTCTCGGTCTTGACGGTGCCGCGGGCGGCGTGCACCACGCCGTTGAAGACGATCAGCGCGCCGAGCCCGGACACCGTCGACGCCGTCACCAGGGCGTCCCGCAGGTTGCCCGGTCCGTCGCCCTCGGCGGCGTCGTGGGGCAGCTGGGCGCCGGTGAACACCACCGGGCGCGGGTCGCCGTGGTGCAGGTCGACCAGGAACGCGGACTCCTCCAGGGTGTCCGTGCCGTGGGTGACGACCACGCCCGCGACCTCGGGGTCGGCGAGCTCCCGGTGCACGGCCTGCAGCAGCGTCAGCAGGTGCTCCGTGGTCAGCCGGGGGCTGTTGACGTTGAAGAGGTCGACCACCTTCACGTCCACGCCGTGCGGGACGGCGGCGGTGGCCAGGACCTCCTGGCCAGGGGTGTCGGCGGCGTAGCCGGTTCCCTGCCAGCGGCTGGCGATGGTGCCGCCGGTGGTGATCAGGACGACCCTTTTCACGGCGTGCCGTCTCCCTTCGGGATCGGTGGGGGGCTTCGAGGCGGTTCGGTAGTGTCGCAATATCCTCGCAAGGATATGAAAATATGCGCGCACGACGATCGCCAATTCCGGCTTGATCAGGCCTGGAGTGTGGTGGATTCTTGCGTCATGGACGAGATTGACCGACAGATCTTGCGCGAGCTCCAGCAGGACGGCCGACTGAGCAACCAGGAGCTGGCCCAGCGGGTGGGTCTGACCGCGTCGCCCTGCATGCGCCGGGTGCGCCAACTGGAGCAGGACGGGGTGATCGAGGGCTACCGGGCGGTGGTCAACCCCGAGGCCGTCGGGCGCGGCTTCGAGGTCCTGGTCTCGGTCGAGGTGCGGCGCGAGCGGGAGGCGGTGGAGGCCTTCGAGGAGGCCCTCCAGGGCATCCCCGACGTGGTCGAGGCGTACCGGCTGTTCGGCAGTCCCGGCTGCCTGCTGCGGATCGCGGTGGCGGACCTGCAGGCGTACGAGCGGCTCTGGATCGAGCGGCTGACCTCGCTGGCCGGGGTGACCGAGGTGAACTCGCAGATCATCATGAAGCGGATCAAGGAGCCACGCGGGCTCCCGGTGGGCCGGACGACGGGCCGGACCGCGTAGGCCGCTCCGTGCCCGCCCGGCTGCGGCACGAGGGGTGGGCACGGAGTCGCGGGGGCCGTAGAGCGGATGATGATCAGCCGTAGATGCCGCCCGGTGAAGCTTTCGGCAGGCGGCACACCACGGCGGTGCGCCCGACCGGAAGGAGCCGGACATGCGCCCGCCACCTGGGAGAGCGTCCGGCGGGCCGTCGGCGGGCCGGCCCGGCCGAACCGGCGGGGACGCGCCCCGGCCGACCGCCGCCACCCCCTGATCGACGACCGCCCCGGCCACCCGCCCGGCCACCCGCCCGGCCACCCGCTCGGGCCCGCCCCCGGGCAGGCCCTGGCGCGCGCTGCACCCCGGTCGGCGCCCGGCGTTGCGTCCTGCGCTGCGCCCGGCGTTGCGCCCGGGCCCCTGGTCACCGCAGCCCTCGCCGGTCGGCCCAGCACCGAGGAGACCCCATGACGAGCAGCACGGCGACGACGGCCGCCCGGTGGCGCAGCATCCAGGTCCGCTACTACGCCGAGGACAAGGACGACCTCATCCTCGACGCCGTCCGCCCGCTCTTCCGCCGCTTCGCCGGGGAGATCGGCCGCCCGTACCTCACCCGGCACTGGCGGCGCGGGCCGCACCTGCGGCTCAACTTCACCGCCACCGAGGAGGACTGGCAGGGCACCGTGCTGCCCGGCGCGCAGCTCGGGCTCGCCGAGTACCTGCTCGGCTCCCCCTCCACCACCGTCCTCGACCAGCGGGCCCACTTCGCCGCGCACCGGCGGATGGCGCAGGCACAGGACGAGCAGGGGCCGCTGTTCCCCTGGCACCCGGACAACAGCCTGCAGCACGAGCCCTACGAGGACCGCCTGCACGTCCTCGGCAGCCGCCAGCTCGCCGACCTGCTCGACGACGCGTACGCGGCGAGCTGCGAGCAGCTGTTCTCCGCGCTGGAGCGGGTGCGCGGCGGACACGACAGCCGCAGGGGCATCGCGCTGGACCTGATGTTCGCGTTCGCCCGGGTGAGCGCGCCGGCCATCACCGACGGATCCGGCTCCTACCGCGCCCACGTGGAGCGCTTTCTGACCCACTGCCGGAACCCGTCCGCGGTGCGGGCCGCGCTGGAGGTGGAGTACCGGGCCCGCCGGCCCGCGCTGGAACGGCGGCTGACCGCCGTCCTGGACACCCTGGACGGCGACGGGCAGGTGCCCTTCGTGCGGTGGTGGACGCGGCACACCGCCGAGGTCAGGGCCGCCGCCGAACCGCTGCTGGAGTCGGGGCTGATCTCCCTGGACCGCGGCGGGGCACCACCGGTCGAGCCGCCGGAGGGGCTGACGGAGGGGCCGTCGTCGGCGGACGGGTCGGGCGCCGCCGTGGACCTGCTGCTGCTCGACCCGGCCTGCCCGCAGGAGGTGCTCGCCGGCGTCCGGCACCAGAGCCACCGGCTGGCGGTCAACGTGCTCTGCTCCCACCTGGACCGGCTGGGCATCGGGCCGAGGCAGCGCTTCGTGCTCTGCCATCTGGCCGCCAACACCGTCGAGGACCTCTTCGGGGCCCCCGCGCCGAAGCGCGCCCCCGCGTGCGCCGGCCCGCACCCCGTTCCGGCCAGGTCAGCCCCGCACCCAGCCCCGACCGGGTCAGCCCCGGCCGGGCCCTCCCCAGCGAAGGAGCTCCGATGACCGTCCACGTCCTCGTCGGGCCCACCATGCCCGCCGCGCGGGTCGCGGCCCTCGCCCCGGGTGCCGAGGTCCACCCGCCCGTCGCCCACGGCGACCTGTTCCGGCTCGGCCTCGGGCCCGGGGACACCGCCATCCTCGTCGACGGCCACCACCACCACGCGACGCGCGTCCGGCAGGAGGAGATCCTCGCCGCACTGGCCGCCGGGGTCCGGGTGGTGGGCTGCGCCGGCCTGGGCGCACTGCGGGCCGCCGAGCTGCGCGGGTTCGGCATGATCGGGCACGGCGAGGTCTTCCGGATGTACCGCGACGGCGTCATCGACGCGGACGACGAGGTCGCGGTCGCGCACGGGGAGGGGCCCGACTACCGGCGGACCAGCGAGCCGCTGGTGAACATCCGGCACACGCTCGGCGCCGCCGTCGCGGCCGAGGTGCTGCCGGCCCCGCAGGCCGCCGCGCTGCTCGACGCCGCGCGCGCCCTGCCCTACCACCGCCGGAGCTGGCGCGCCGTCGAACGCACCTCCGACGGCGCCGACCTGCGGGGGCTGCGGGAGTTCCTGGCCGCCCGGCCGCAGCACGCCGACCGCAAGGCCGCGGACGCCGCGGACACGCTCACCCGGCTCACCCTGCTGGACCGGATGGTCCCGCCGGCGCCGCCCGTCGGCGCCGGCCGCGGCGCCGCCCACCGTGCCGCCCCCGCCCGGCGGTCGCCCTCGGGGGCCTGAGCGCGCCGCCCCACGACGTGGGGCGGGTCCGCCCCCGGCCCGCCCCACTCCCCCGCCTCTCCACTCCCCGCCTCCCCGCCCGGCCTCCCCGGTCCCGCCGGGCCGCCCCCCGCACGCACGGCGGGGCGCCGCCGGCGCACCCCGCCGTCCCACCGGTCGTCCGTGTGCCGACCCCATACCCGGTATCCATGACTAGGATGATCCACCTGTCAGGGGAGGGGATCGTGATCGGCGGACTACGGCCGGTCACGTCGGGGAAAGGGAACGCGGCATGGAGGGGGTGGTGCGGTTCTCGGTGCTCGGCGCCATGCGGATCGACCTCGACGGGAGGAGCGTCCCGGCGGGGCCGCCGCAACAGCAGGCCATGATCGCCGCGCTGCTGCTGCGCTCGGGGCGCTCGGCATCGCTGCACGAGCTGGTCAGCACGGTCTGGGGCGACCACGCCCCCGACTCGGCCGTGACCAGCCTGCGCACCTACGTCTGGCGGCTGCGGCAGCGGCTGGAGTCCGAGTGCTCCACCCCCCGGATCCTGCTCTCCACCGGCTCGGGCTACCGCCTGGCGGTGGCCCCCGCCGACGTGGACGCCTACCGCGCCGAGGAGCTCGGCTCCGAGGCGGCCCGGGCCCGCGCGGCCGGCCGGCACGAGGACTGCACCCGGCTGCTCACCGAGGCCGTCGCCCTGTGGCGGGGCGAGCCGCTGGCCAACGTCCCCGGCCCGTTCGCCGCACAGCAGCGGGGCCGGCTCTCCGAGCTGCGGCTGATGCTGCTGGAGGAGCGGTTCGACCACGACCTGCTGCTCGGCCGGCACGCCGTGACCGTCCCGGACCTGACGGCGTTCACCTGCGAGCACCCGCTGCGCGAACGCCCGTACGGCTTCCTGATGGAGGCGCTCTACCGGTGCGGGCGGCAGGCCGAGGCACTCGCCGTCTTCGCCCGGGCCCGGCGCCTGCTCGCCGAGGAGCTCGGGGTCGAGCCGGGGCCGGAGCTGCGCGACCTGCACCAGCGCGTGCTGGCCAACGAGCTGCCGGTCCGCGAACGACCGGCCGGCGAAGTGGCGGCCCGCGAGCTGCCGGTCCGCGACCTGCCGCCGCCCGGCGCTTCGGACACCGCCGCGCACCCGCCCGGCGCTGCCGCCCCCGCCACGGTCTCCGACCCGCCGTCGGAGCCCCCGGCCGCCCCGCCCACCGCCCTGCCCGCGGCGCCGCGCCCGGCCCAACTCCCGCCCGACAGCAGCGACTTCAGTGGACGCGACGAAGCGGTCACCCGGCTCTGCGAGGCGCTGCCGGGCCAGGACGACCGCGCCCTCACCGTCGCCTCGGTCAGCGGCATGGGCGGGATCGGCAAGAGCACCCTGGCCCTGCGGGTGGCCCACCGGATCAAGGACCGCTACCCGGGCGGCCAGCTCTACGCCGACCTGCGCGGCACCGGCGCCGACGCGGCCGACCCCGGCGCGGTGCTGGGGAGCTTCCTGGCGGCACTGGGCGTGCCCGGCCAGGAGATCCCCCGGGCCCTGGAGGACCGGACCAGGCTCTTCCGCACCGTGCTCGACGGCCGCAGCGTCCTGCTGCTGCTCGACGACGCCCGGGACGACTCCCAGGTCAGGCCGCTGCTTCCGGGGTCCGCCGCCTGTGCGGTGGTGGTCACCAGCCGGGGCCGGCTGGCCGGACTGCCCGCCACCGCCCACGTCCACCTGGGCGTCTTCGAGACCGACGAGGCGCTGGGGCTGCTCCGGCGGGTGATCGGCGCGGAGCGCGTCGACGCCGAGCCCGACGCCGCCCGCGAACTGGTCACCGCCTGCGCCAATCTGCCGCTCGCCGTGAGGATCGTGGCCGCCCGGCTCGCGGCGCGGCCCGGCTGGACGGTGGCGAGCCTGGTCGACCGCCTCGGCGACGAACGGCGCCGGCTGACCGAACTGCAGGCCGGCGAGCTCGCCGTGGCCGCCGTCTTCGAGCTGGGGTACCACCAGTTGACGCCCCGACAGGCCGCGGCGTTCCGCGCGCTCGCACCGGTCGCCGGGCCGGGCATCGGCCTCGGCGCGGCCGCCGCCGCGCTCGGCCTCGACCAGGAGGAGGCCGAACCGCTGCTGGAGTCCCTGGTGGACGCCGCACTGCTGGAGTCGCCCTCGGCCGGCCGATACCGGTACCACCAGCTGGTGCAGTCCTTCGCCTGCCACCTTCCCGCGCCGGCACCGCTCCCGACATCGACATCGGCGGCCGACGGACCGGTCGCGGGCGACCAGGTGCCGGAGGACCCGGCGCGGGTGCGCCGCCGACTGCTCGACTTCCTTCTGGGCGCGGCCGGTTCGGCCTTCCAGCAGATGGTCCCGGGCGACCCGGTGCACACCACGCTCGCCCCCGGCGACCCCCAGGGCCCGCGCTTCACCGACCTCGCCGCCGCCCGCGCCTGGGTGACCGAGGAGTTCGACGGCGCCGTCCACGTCATCCAACTCGCCGTCCAGGAGGGGTCGGCCTCGCCGTCGCTGCTCGACGGCGCAGCCGACCTGCTGATCGCCCTGAGCCCGTTCGGCCGCGACATCCCGTACGGCCAACTGGCCGCCTCCGCCGAGGCGGTGGCCGAACGGGCGGAGGCTCTCGGGGCCGACCGCGCAGCCGGACGCGCCCTGTTCGTCTGCGGCAACGCCGCTCTGCAGACCACCCGGCTGGCGGCCGCCGACGTCTTCACCCGGCGCGCGGCCGAGGCCTGTCGCCGGGCCGGTGACACGGTCATCCTGCGGCAGACCTTCAACGACCTCGGTGTGATCGCGCAGTTCGAGCAGCGCTACGCCGACGCCGTGGACTGCTTCGACCAGGCCCTCGCCCTCGCCCGCCGGACCGGCCACCGCTCCGGCGAGCTCACCGCGATGCTGAACGCCGCCATGGCACGGCTGCGCAGCGGCCGCGCCGACGAGGCGGTGGCCGCCTGCGACGAGGCACTGGTGACGTTGCGTCAGGTCTCTGACCGGCACGGCACCGCGCATGCGCTCTGCGTCCGGGGCCTGGCGCTGCACGAGTCCGGGCGGTACCAGGACGCGCTGGCCGCCTACCAGGAGTGCCTGGCGCTCTGCGACACCTGGCACATCCCCGGCCAGGAGGCCCAGGCCCGCTACCGCGCCGCCGCCACCCTGCACGCGCTGGGCCGGCTCGGCCCGGCCCGGGAGGAGGCCCGGCGGGCGCTGTCCCACTACCGCGGCACCTCCGGCAGCGACCGGGACCACGGCCACGCCCTGCTGGTCCTGGCGCAGATCGAGCTCGACCTCGGCCGCCCCGAGGAGGGCCGGGCCCACGCCTCGCAGGCCCAGGCCGTGTTCACCGGGATCGGGCTGCCGGACGCCGCCCGCGCCGAGGCGGTCGCCGCCCGTGCGGGGCGCGCCGCCGCGGACTGAACCCGGCGGGCCGGCCCGGGGCCGGGCAGGTCAGGCCTTGGTGTTCCACTCGGCCGTCCCGCTCGGCGGCATCCCGCCGGACTTGGCGGCCAGCCCGCCGACGGTCCCGTGCCGGCCGGCGTCGGCGCCGGCCCCCGGGGCGGCGACGGACGCGCCGAGGACGGCCAGCAGCACGGCCGCGAAGGCCGGCAGCAGGATCGGCGTACCACGTCGGAGGGACTGTGCAGGTCGCTTCATGAGCTTCATGCGATGACTCCCGGTCGTCCTTGGGCGGTCTGGAGGAGGTGCTCGGACGCCATCCTCACGCCCGGAGATCTACATCTCATCTACACGCCCTGTCCCGCCCGTCACTTGAGCCCCACGAGTGCGCCCAGGACACACCTCACCACCCGCGTCGGGCCAGCGCCCACCGGGCGGGACCAGCCATCGCCAGGCCGAGCAGCCGGACCCCGGGGCTAGGGCTTGTCTGACAATTCCCGCCGCGCGCACGACGCCGGGCATCCCGCCCAACGCCGTGCACTGACGCGACGCGAATTGTCAGACAGGCCCTAGGCCAGCCCGGCGAACAGGCCGGCGTGGCGGGCGGCGGAGAGGGCGTGTCCGGCGCAGCGTTCGAAGTAGACGCTCAGCAGCGCCGCGTCCACGGCGTCCGTCCGCTCCACCGACGTCGACCCGGCGAGCAGCTGCCCGTAGAGCAGGCGCTGGCGGTGGCCGATCTCGCTGAGGCCGCCGTGCAGGTCGGCGAGCACCCCGGGTTCGGGTCGCGCCAGTGCCTCGCCGGCCATGGCGACCATGGCGAGCGCGAGCGCGCTCATGCCCTGCAGGGGCAGCCGCACGGCGTCCGGCAGCGGCCCGTTCGCCTCGCGGGTCCGCGCCAGCTCGCCCACCCGTGCGGCGAGCTCGGCCAGTTGCCGGGCCTCGCAGCCGACGTGGACCTCGGAGACCACCTCCCTGAGGTAGACCGAGGCGTCGCGGCGCTCGGCCAGCAGGGTCGCGGCGTCCTTCTCGACCTCCCCGCGCAGGGGCCGGAGCGCGTCCTCGACGGCGGCCAGCTCCCGGGCGATGACGGTGGTGTCGGCACCGAGCGCCGCCTCGGACGCGTGGCCCAGCGCGCTGCGCGCCAGCCCGAGCAGTGCGACCAGCCGGCCGGCGATTGCGGAGTCGGTGTGCGCCATCGGTGGGCTCCCGTCTGCGGCGTGCCCCCTTCCATGGAAGCACTCCACCCCGCCCTGCCGCCTCCGGCGGCGCCCGCCCGTTCGGGGGCGGGCGCCGGGGCGGGGCCCAGGTCAGCCGAGCGGGACGTCCAGGAGCGCCTTGCGGTGGCTGAAGGTCGCGATCGAGTGGCGGCCGTGGTAGGCGCCCAGACCGCTCTCGCCGACGCCGCCGAACGGCAGCTCGGGCACCCGCAGGTGGGCCATCGGCAGCCCGAACCCGAGCCCGCCCGAGGAGGTCTCCTCGCGCAGTCGGCGCCGGGTGGTCTCGTTGCCGGTGAAGCCGTAGAGCGCCAGCGGCTTGTCCCGGTCGTTGATGAAGCCGATGGCCTCGTCCAGGTCGGCCACCTCCACGATCGGCAGGACCGGACCGAAGATCTCCTCCCGCATGACCGGGGAGTCCGGCGCGACCTCGGCGAGGACGGTCGGCGCGATGTAGCGTTCGGCGCGGTCGTGGCCGCCCCCGGTGACGGTCCGGCCGGATTCGAGCAGGGCGGCGAGGCGGTCGAAGTGCCGTTCGTTGACGATCCGCCCGTACGCCGGGGACTGCTGCGGGTCCGCGCCGAAGCGCCGCTCCACCGCCAGGGCGAGTGCGCTCTCCAGCCTCCGGGCGGTGGCCGGGTCGGTGAGCACGTAGTCGGGGGCGACGCAGGTCTGGCCGGCGTTGGCGAACTTGGTGGCGGCCAGGCGCTCGGCGGTGGCGTCGATGTCCGCGTCCCGGTCGACGAAGACCGGCGACTTGCCGCCCAGCTCCAGGGTGACGGGGGTCAGGTGCTCGGCGGCGGCCCGCATGACGATCCGGCCGACGGCGCCGTTGCCGGTGTAGAAGATGTGGTCCCAGCGCTCGGCCAGCAGCGCGGTGGTCTCCGGCACGCCGCCCTCGACGACGGCGACGGCCTCCCGGTCCAGGTACGCGGGGATGAGCCGGGCGAGCAGTGCCGAGGTGGCGGGGGCGAGCTCGCTGGGCTTGACCACGACGGTGTTGCCCGCCGCGAGCGCACCTGCCAGCGGGACGAGCAGCAGCTGCGCCGGGTAGTTCCAGGGGGCGATCACCAGCACGGTGCCCAGCGGGTCGAAGCGCGTACCGGCGGTGGCGGCCGGGCCGAAGACGGCGGTGACGTCCACCGGCTCCGGGCTCAGCCACTGCTCCAGGTGGGCGAGGGTGTGGTCGATCTCCCGGATCGGCAGGTCGATCTCGGCCGCGGACGCCTCGGCCCGCGGCTTGCCCAGGTCCTGGTGGAGGGCGGCGGCGAGGGCGTCGCCGTTCTCGGCGATCAGGGCGCGCAGCCGGTTCAGCTGCTCCACGCGCCAGGCGAGCGGCTTGGTGCGGCCGCTGCGGAAGGCCGTCCGGAGCCGGGCGACGAGGTCGGCGGGCTGCTCCACACCGACGGGCTGGTCGACGGTGGCGGGGGTGGTGCTCAAGAGGTGCCTCGCAGATGCGGTGGGTGGTGGTGACGGACGGCGCCGGGTGGCAGCGGGCCGTACCGCAGCGCGGCGACGGCGGGCTCGAAGAGGTCGGCCGCGTCGGAGCGGCCCTCCGGTCCGGCGATCAGGGGTCCGGCGGTCAGGGGTCAGGCCCTCGGTCAGGGCGATGCCGGTGTCGGCGGCCCGGGCCTGGCCCCGGGTGCCGGCGGCGCCCCGGCCGCGGCCGCCTGCCGGGCCTGGCCGAGGGCCTGTGTGTGCGGGCGCTCGACCAGGCGGCGGAAGGCGTCGTCCTTGGTGCGGACGTACGGGTACACGGCCGACCGGGAGGTGCCCGCCTCGGGGGCGATGTCGTCGACGGTGGTGTGCCGCACCCCGTACCCGGTCAGGCACGTGTGGGCGGCGTCCAGGACGTCGACAGCCGGTCGGCGGGCACCTGCCGTCAGCCCAGTCGGCTGAGGAGCTCGGCGGCGAGGGGGACGGAGGAGGCCGGGTTCTGGCCGGTGACCAGGTTGGCGTCGGTGACGACGTGGGGGGCCCAGGGGGTGCCCTCCTGGAAGTCTGCGCCGAGCTGGACGAGGCGGTCCTGGAGGAGCCACTTGGCCCGGTCGGCGAGGCCGGCCTGGGTCTCCTCGGCGTTGGTGAAGCCGGTCAGGCGCCGGCCCGCGAAGGGGGAGGTGCCGTCGGGGCGGACGGCGGCGAGCAGGGCGGCGGGGCCGTGGCAGACCACGCCCAGCGGCTTGCCGGACTCCAGGGCGGCGATGAGCAGTCGCCCGGAGTCGGCGTCGACGGCGAGGTCCTCCATCGGCCCGTGCCCGCCCGGGTAGAACACCGCGTCGTAGTCGGCGAGGTCGACGTCCGCCAGCTTCAGCGGGGCGGCGAGTGCGCCGATGCCCGCGAGCTCGGCGCGGAGCGCGTCGGCCTGCTCCTGGCCGCCGTTGGCCCCGGCGGACAGGCTGCCCTGGTCCACCGTCGGCACCACACCGCCGGGGGTGGCCACCACCACGTCGTGACCGGCGGCGGTGAACGCACGGTAGGGGGCGACCAGCTCCTCCGCCCAGAAGCCGGTCGGGTGCTTGGTGCCGTCGGCCAGCGTCCAGTAGTCGGCACCGGTGACAACGAAAAGGACGGTCTTCGCCATGGCGGGGTTCCTCACGGTCGGCGGGGTGGCGCTCCGACGTTCCGGGTCCGGATCGTCGGAGCGGCGATGTCTTCGACCGTACGACCAGATACTTGAGTGACTCAAATAAACCTGCCGATGGCTGCCATTGGATTTCCGATGGCAGCCACGGAGCGCGGCCTCCCCGCGAAGGCGACACCGGGCGCAGGGCCTCGACACGGGGGGCGGCGGCTCGGAGCAGCGGCTCAGAGCGCGTCCAGCCAGCCCTGCGGCGCGACGAAGGCGGGCTGCCCGGCCAGGCCGGAGCGGTCGGCGCCGTGGGACAGCAGGAGGAGCAGCTTCTCCTGGTCGGCCGCCTTTCGGCGGGCAAGCTCGGCACGGCCGCTGATCCCGGCGTCCAGGAAGACCTTGACGACCTCGGGGCGGCTCAGGTCCTCGTGCAGCGCGGCCAGCTCGGCCACCTCCGTCAGGTGGGCGGTGACCAGCGGCGAGCAGCCCAGGTAGCCGGTCAGCGCCGTCCGCCCGGCCTCGTCCGGGACCACCCGGCGGAACTGGTCGAAGGTGGTGACGCCGATGGCCCGGAGCTTCTCCGCCGAGGGCTCGAAGGGATCGAGGTCGAGCATCCCGACCGGTTGTTCCGGGAGCCCGATGGCGCACGCGATCTCCCGCCCGTGCGCCTCGTCGCGCAGCAGCGCCGCGAAGGACGGGTCGCCCCACATCCCGCTGCGGTCGTCGGCGGTGGCGACCGCCAGGGCGAGGTGGTCCTCCAGGTCGCCGAGGGAGGCGGGCGGCAGGCCCACCTCCCTGACCAGCGCGGCCAGGCACGCGTAGTCGTAGGCCAGATCGGGTGAGGGGTAGGCCGCGGGCGCGGGCGCCGCCCACGGCAGCCGACCGCCGGCCGCGCCGGCCCGTCTCCCGTCCTCCCGCAGCAGGTCGATCACCTTCGTGAGGATCCCGGCCACCGGCACCATGTCCTCGGTGAACAGCCTGACCTGGCGGTCCTCGTTGCCTGCCAGCCCCTTGCACTCCTCGCCGAGCGTCGTCACCCTGGCGCGGGCGTCATGGAGGATGAGGCCCTCCTGCTGACGCAGCCGGGCCAGGCGTGCGGCGCCCGCGGCCCGCTCCGTCAGGTAGCAGTTCACCCTCATCACGGCGCCGCTGTAGAGGGTCCGGAGGTAGATCACCTCCCAACCCTTGCGGATCGGCTTGTCCTCATCGGGCCTGGCCAGCTTGAGCTGCCGGTCCATCAGCTTGGCGAACCGCAGGCGGTTCGCGGCCGTCCCCGGCACCTGGCGGAAGCACTCGCTCAGGTAGTCGATACGGGCCAGTCCGTACTCCGGCTCGACCTTGACGGCGTGCCGCAGCAGCTCGACCCGCTTCGGCCCGCTGTCCGTGAGCGTCGGCTCCATCGCGATGACGTGCAGGGCCACGCTCTGCCACTGCTCGGCGCCGCAGAGTCCGGCCTTCAGCTCCCGGTGGATGCTGCTGAGCCGGACCAGGACGCAGGCCGCGGCGGCGGTCAGCAGTTGGGCTCGGGCGCGGCCGCCGTCCTCCGCCCCCGCGGCGGGCCTGCCCCCGCCCGGCGCCTTCCCGGCCGCCTCGGCCTCCGCCGCCTTCGCGGCCGCGGCGGGCCCCGACGGCAGCAGGCCGAGGGCCGGACGGCTGATCAGGACGCAGTCGGCCTGGTGGCCGTTGCGGGTGAGGGTGACCGTCACCCGGTCGGCGTCGACCAGGGTCACCAGGGCCCGCCAGGTCAGGCCCGGCCGGAGGACGTACATGATGCGGGCCACCGCCGTCGCGACGGCGCCGCCGGGGACGGCCTTGAGGTCCTCGCTGGCCAGCCTGCTGGGCTCGGTGGGGCGGACGATGCCCAGGCTCGCGGGCCGCCGTGAGCCCAGGCACTGCAACCGGGCCATCACGTACTCCGCCGCGGCGACGTCGCTCTTGCCGTCCACCCCCTGGGCCTCGACCTGGAGCCGGCGGTTCTGGCCGAGGGCCGTCGCGGTCGCGGTGAGCCCGAGCACGGCCAGCGCAATGTCCGCGACGATCAGCCGGTTGCCCTCCCCCCAGGAGAAGAAGCAGCTCGTCAGCACGGCCCAGACCAGCAGCAGCGCCAGGAAGGCCGGCCAGGTGATCCCGGGGCCGGTCCGGTGCTTCCACACCCACCCCGGCCACCGTTTGGCCAGGAACGCCACCACGACCCCGGGCAGGACCAGGACGAGGGGAAAGGCCCAGCTCAGCCAGCGGCCGTCGCCGACCACGGTGTACATCGGCTGGAGCGGGACGAAGACCGCCACCGCCAGCAGGGCGAGCCCGCCGACGGCCGTCCACCAGCGTCTGGTGGCCTTCCCCCAGGCCTCGGCTTCGCACGGCACCAGGTAGCGGGTGAGCAGGCCGCTGAGGGCGACGAGGGCGAGGAGGGCGATCACCCCGGGGATGATCAGCTGGGCGACCGGCTTCACCCACTCCGCGTAGAAGGCGTTCCAGTTGCCCATGTCGATGGCCAGCGCCGAAGCGGTCCGGCCGGCTAAGTCCGTCATCGCACGAACCTCGGGTCCTGGGCGGTACCCCTGCCTCCTACGCTAGGCCGTCCGCGAACGGGTGTACACACCGGTACTGACCCCCGCCGGGGGCGCGGCCCGAGGTCAGTGCCGGCCGACCTCGCGGGTGAGTTCCAGGCCCAGGACGCGGTCCAGCGCCGCGAAGGTCTCGAACCGGGCGCCGTCCTCCAGCCCGTTGGCCGCCCGGACCCGGTGCAGCAGGGCGAGGGCGGCCGGGGTGTCCAGATCCCCGGTGAAGGCGGCCGCGGCCTGCCGCCGGATGTCGTCCGGGACGGGCTTCGAGGGCGCCCAGGCCCAGTCGGTGACGCGGCGGCGCCAGTCCCGCAGGGTGGCGGCCGCCTCGTCCAGCACGCGCGGCCCGGTGTCGGCCGGTTCGCGGTAGGGGCGGGAGAGCAGGGCCAGCCGCACCGCCGCGGCCTCGACCTGGCCGGCGGCCAGGCCGTCCACCAGCCCGTCCGCGGGGTCGCCCCCGGCGGGGCCCACGGCGAGCCACACGCCCTCGGCGGCGGCGGACCGGTCGGCACCGGCCGCGAACAGCTGGGCGTCCGGCGGGCCGCCGAGCGCCTCGCCGGGGTCTGCCGGATCCCCTGCGGCGACGACGGCGACGGGGGGATGGATGCCGAGGGCCGCGGCGGCGCGGTCGAAGGCGGTGGCCCGGCCCGGGTCGAGGACCGGCAGGAGCAGGACCCGCAGGACCTGGAGGCCCTCGATCTCGGCGACGCGCTGCAGCACGTCGCCGACCAGTGCGGCCCGGAGGTCCCCCGGCCCGGCCCGGCCGCCGGTGGCCGCGAGCCGGACGCCGGTCCGCAGCAGCATCCGGCGGCCGGGCGGGATCCCGGTGCTCCGCCCGGTGCGGGTGTCCAGCACGCTCAGCGCGGGGCGCCGACGGCCCCCGTCCTCCCGGCCGACCGCCTCCGGGCGCAGCGCCGGTCCGTCGTGGAACGCCCCCGGGCCGCTCACCGCACCCGGGGGGAAGCCCTGTTCGTCCGCCACTCGGCCACACCTCCTCGGCGAGGCCATCCTCCCCGCTCGGCTGCGGCGCCGCCACCGGCGGCCGAACCGGGCCCGGGGTCCGCCTTCGGCCTCCCGCCGTCGTCGGCCCGCCCTCCGGGCGAACGACGGGAGTTCAAAGACGGACCCCGGGCTCTGCGGGCGCGGCTCAGTCCCGCCCGCGGCCCTCCGCCCAGCCCGAGCCCGGCCGCAGGCACGCCACCCAGGTCAGCACGGAGCAGAGCAGGTACGCCGCCAGGAAGCCGAGGTAGGCGGCGTCACCGTTGTGGCTGGCCAGGAAGGACTGCCGGAACGCCAGGTTGACCAGCACCCCGCCGAACGCGCCCACCGCACCGGCCAGGCCGATCAGGGCCGTCGCCCGCCGGCGCGAGTCCGCCTCGGCCGCCGTCTGGTCGGCGCCGCCCCGGACGGCGGCCCGCGCCTTGGCCTGGAAGTGGGCCGGGATCATCTTGTACGTCGAGCCGTTCCCGATCCCGCTCAGCACGAACAGCGCCACGAAGCCGGTGAGGAAGAGCGGCAGCGAGCCGGCCCGGGAGGCCGCCAGCACGACGGCCGTACCGGCGCCCATCGCCACGAAGGTGACCAGGGTGACCAGGGCCCCGCCCCAGCGGTCGGCCAGCCGCCCGCCCAGCGGCCGGGCCAGCGAGCCCAGCAGCGGTCCGAGGAAGGTCAGCGCGGCGGCCTTCACCGGCGTGTCGAAGCGGTCGTGGAACTGCACCTGGAGCACCTGCCCGAAGGCGAAGCCGAACCCGATGAACGAGCCGAAGGTCCCCACGTACAGGGTGGACATCACCCAGCTGTAGCGGTCCCGGACCACCTCGCCCAGTGCCCGGCCCGCGCCGCGCGGCGGGGCCGCCAGGTTGTCCATCCGCCACCACGCGCCGGCCGCGGCCGCCACGATCAGCGGCAGGTAGAGCAGCGGCAGCAGCCGGGGGTGCGCCGCGCCCGCGGTGGCCAGGACCAGCAGGCCGAGCAGCTGCACCGCCGGGACGCCGAGGTTGCCGCCGCCGGCGTTGATGCCGAGTGCCCAGCCCTTGAGGCGGTGCGGGTAGAAGGCGTTGATGTTGGCCATCGAGGAGGCGAAGTTGCCGCCGCCGACGCCGGCGACGCAGGCCACCGCGAGCAGGGTGCCGTAGGAGACCCCCGGGGTGAGCACCACGGCGGCCAGCACGGTGGGGACGAGCAGCAGCAGGGCGCTGAACACCGTCCAGTTCCGGCCGCCGAACCTGGTCACCGCGAAGGTGTAGGGCAGCCGGAGCAGGGCGCCGAGCGCCGTGGGGAGCGCGGTCAGGGTGAACTTGCCGGCGGTGTCGATGTGGTACTGCGGCCCGAGGAAGAGCACCAGGACCGACCAGAGGCTCCAGACCGAGAAGCCGATGTGCTCGGAGAGCACCGAGAACACCAGGTTGCGCCGGGCTATCCGGGCGCCGGCCTGCTCCCAGAAGTCCTCGTCCTCCGGGTCCCAGGGGGTGAGCGGGGCGGCGCCGGCTCTGCCGCCGGGCCGCCGGGTGTCCGATCCCTTCGTGTCGAGGACGGCGTTCATCCGCGCTCACCCGCCGTGGCGACGACCCGCTCGGCCGCCCGCTCGCCTGCCGGGGCGACCCGGACGGGCCACAGCCGCAGGACCGCCGGGCTGCCGTCGGGGGCGGTGTCCTCGTCGAGGCAGCGCCCGTCGCGCAGGTCGAAGGCCTGCTTGTACATCGGGGAGACCAGGGTGGGTCGGTCGCCGCGGCTGCCGAGCAGCCCCCGCGAGAGGACGTACGCGCCGCTGAACGGGTCGCGGTTGGCGACGGCGTGCAGGTCCCCGGTCCGGTCGCGGAAGACGGCCACCTGCTCGCCGTCCAGCAGCACGGCCACGCCGCGTCCCGGTTCCAGGTGTTCGAGGGGGCAGACGGGCTGCCAGTGCGCGCCGTCGTGGATCTGTACGTTCACGAGGTGACCACCTCCAGTCGGGGCCCGGCCACCATGACCGGGGCGGTTGCGGTGAGGATGCGCCCGTTCTCGCCGGGGCGGGCGGGCCGGATCTGACCCCGTTCGGGGACGAAGGTCACGGCCGGGTCGGGGGTGCCGGGGGCGTTGACGAAGGAGGCGAAGCGGCGCAGCCGGTCGGGGTCGGCCAGGGTGGCCGCCCACTCGTCCTGGTAGACGCCGACATGGCGCTCCATCAGGGCGTCCAGCTCGTCGGCGATGCCGAGCGAGTCGTCGAGCACCACGGCGCGCAGGTGGTCCAGACCGCCTTCGAGCCGGTCCAGCCAGACCGAGGTGCGCTCCAGCCGGTCGGCGGTGCGGATGTAGAACATCAGGTAGCGGTCGATGGTGCGGATCAACGTCTCCCGGTCCAGGTCGGCGGCGAGCAGGTCGGCATGGCGGGGCGTCATACCGCCGTTGCCTCCGACGTAGAGGTTCCAGCCGGCGGAGGTGGCGATCACTCCGAAGTCCTTGCTCTGCGCCTCGGCGCACTCGCGGGCGCAGCCGGAGACCGCCGACTTGAGCTTGTGCGGGGAGCGCAGGCCCCGGTAGCGCAGCTCGAGTTCGATCGCGAGGGCGACGGAGTCCTGCACACCGTATCGGCACCAGGTCTCCCCGACACAGGACTTCACGGTGCGCAGCGCCTTGCCGTAGGCGTGTCCGGACTCGAAGCCGGCGTCCACCAGCCGCTGCCAGATGACCGGGAGCTGGTCGACGCTGGCGCCGAACAGGTCGATCCGCTGGCCGCCGGTGATCTTCGTGTAGAGGCCGTGGTCGCGGGCGATCTCGCCGATCGTGATCAGCCCGTCGGGGGTGATCTCGCCGCCGGGGATCCGCGGCACCACCGAATAGGAGCCGTTGCGCTGCAGGTTGGCCAGGAAGTGGTCGTTGGTGTCCTGGAGCGCGGCCTGTTCGCCGTCCAGGATGTGGCCGCCGCCCAGGCTCGCCAGGATCGAGGCGACGACCGGCTTGCAGACGTCGCAGCCCTCGCCGCGGCCGTGGCGGTCCAGCAGGTCGGAGAACCCGGTGATGCCGGTGACCCGGACGATCTCGTACAACTCGGCGCGGCCGTACGAGAAGTGCTCGCACAGGCCGGTGGGCGGGGCCGCCCCGCCGGCCGCCAGCTCCTCGTTGACCACGCTGGTCAGCTGCTTGAGGCAGCTGCCGCAGCCGGTGCCGGCCCGGGTGCACTTCTTGACCGCCGCGACGCTGTCGCAGTCCTGGTCGCGGACGGCGGCGCGGACGGCGCCCTGGGTGACGTTGTGGCAGGAGCAGAGCACCGCCTCGTCGGGCAGTGCCACCGGGCCGCCGCCGAACCCGGCGGGCAGGACGAGGCGTTCGGGCGCCTCGGTCAGCGGCTTCCCGCTCGCGGCGAGCGGGCGCAGGGTGCCGTACGCGTCGGTGTCGCCGACCAGGACGCCGCCGAGCAGCGCGCCGTCGGAGCCGATCACCAGCTTGCGGTACACGCCGCGCCGGTTGTCGCTGTACAGCACGTCGAGGGCGCCTTCGGCGGTGCCGTGCGGGTCGCCGAAGCTGGCCACGTCGACGCCGAGGAGCTTGAGCTTGGTGGAGGTGTCGGCGCCGGTGAACCCGCGGTCGTCGCGCTGGCCGGCGAGCTCGCGGGCGGCCGTCTCGGCCATCTGGTAGCCGGGGCCGACCAGTCCGTACACCCGGCCGTCGGCGGCCTGGGCGCACTCGCCGATGGCCAGGACCGCCTCGTCGGCGGTGCGGCAGCGCTCGTCGACGACGATGCCGCCGCGGACGCCGACCGGCAGGCCGCAGTCCCGGGCGAGCTGGTCGCGCGGCCGGATGCCGGCGGAGAACACCACGAGGTCGGCGGGGAGTTCGGTGCCGCCGGCGAGGGACAGGGCGCGGACCCGGCCGTCCGGGGTGGTCGCGACGGCCTGTGCGGCGGCGCCGGTGTGGACGGTGACGCCGAGGTCCTCGATCTTGCGGCGGAGCAGGGCGCCGCCGCCCTCGTCGACCTGGACGGCCATCAGCCGGGGGGCGAACTCGACCACGTGGGTGTTCAGGCCCATCGCCCGCAGCGCGCCGGCGGCCTCCAGGCCGAGCAGGCCGCCGCCGACCACCACGCCGGTCGCGGCCTGCGCCGCGTCGGCGGTCTCCGGTGCGCCGGCGGGCCGTTCGGCGTCCGCCCGGATCGCGGCCAGGTCCTCGATGGTGCGGTAGACGTGGCAGCCGTCGGCGTCGTGCCCGGGGACGGGCGGCACGAACGGCGCCGAGCCGGTGGCCAGCACCAGCGCGTCGTAGCGCAGCCGGTGCCCGGAGCGGGTGGTGACCGTGCGGGCGTCGCGGTCGACGGCGGTGACCGGGTCGCCGAGCCGCAGGTCGATGCCGTGCTCGGCGAGGAAGCCGGGCGGGCAGAGCGACAGGTCCTCGGCGGTGCGGCCGTCGAACAGCGAGCTCAGGTGGACCCGGTCGTAGGCGGGGCGCGGCTCCTCGGCGAGGACGGTGACCCGCCAGGCCGTCGCGCCGGGCTGCTCGACCCACGCCTCCAGGAAGCGCTGTCCTACCATGCCGTGCCCGACGAGGACGAGGTCCCGGGGGCGGTCGTGCGTCCACGGCGTCATCGTGTTGCTCCTCCAGTGCTGGGTGGTGCCCGGTGATCGGGTGCCGGTGATCGGGTGCGGGGCACCGCGGTTCGGGGGCACCGGGGTTCGGGGCCGGGTGCCGGTAGGTCAGATGCGGGGGGTGCCGGTGGTCCTGGTGGTCCCGGCCGGCACCGCGGTCGTCGTCCCGGCGGTCGTCCTGGCCGCTGTCC
This sequence comes from Kitasatospora sp. NPDC048239, assembly GCF_043202015.1. Classification (NCBI taxonomy): domain Bacteria; kingdom Bacillati; phylum Actinomycetota; class Actinomycetes; order Kitasatosporales; family Streptomycetaceae; genus Kitasatospora; species Kitasatospora sp. NPDC048239. The sequence goes on from NZ_JBICZP010000018.1 coordinate 92,076, forward strand.
CGGTCGTCGTGACGGTCGCCGTCATGCCGAGGACCTTCCCGAACCGCCGTTTCCGCACAATGTCCCTTGTGTTGCGCACGCGGTACGCCTCGCTCACTCCCCGACCCGGCCGGAGTGCGCCGCCGGACATCGGCCGTAACAGGGAGGGCGGTTTCGCTAACCCGCAGGTGACCGATGGGCAACGCGCCCGTAACGCCGAAGCCGCACGCTTCCGGCCATGGCAACAACCACCCAGCCCGGCCCGCTGACCGGCTTCACCATCGGCGTGACCGCCGCGCGTCGCCGCGACGAACTGACCGCCCTGCTCAGCCGGCGCGGTGCCCAGGTGGTCGAGGCCCCCGTGCTGCGCATCATGCCGCTCTCCGACGACCTCGCCCTGCGCCAGGCCACCGAACGCTGTCTGGCCGCCCCGCTGGACTACGTGGTCGCCACCACGGGCGTCGGCTGGCGCGGCTGGATGAGCGCGGCGGACGGCTGGGGCCGGGGCGCGGCCCTCGCCGAGGCCTTCCGGCAGGCGGTGGTGCTCAGCCGCGGCCCCAAGGCGACCGGCGCGGTCCGCGCCAGCGGCCTCGGCGAGGGCTTCTCCCCCGGCTCCGAGGCCACCGACGAGCTGCTCACCTGGCTGCTGGCCCGCCCGCTGGCCGGTCGGCGGATCGCCGTCCAGGAGCACGGGATACGCCTGGACGCCTTCGCGGCGGCGCTGCGCGAGCGCGGCGCGGAGGTCATCTCCGTCCCGGTCTACCGCTGGCTCCCGCCGGACGACCCGGCCCCGGTGCGGCGGCTGGTCGAGCAGACCGTCCGGCGGCAGGTCCACGCGCTGACCTTCACCAGTGCGCCGGCGATCACCGCCCTGCTGGCGACCGCCGAGTCCGAGGGCCTGCGCGAGGCACTGCTCGACGCGCTGAGCGACGACGTCCTGCCGGTCTGCGTGGGCACGCTGTGCGCGCGCCCGCTCGCCGAGCTCGGCCTGCCCGCGGTGTTCCCCGAACGCGGTCGGCTGGGCGCCCTGGTGCGGCTGCTCGCCGACACCCTGCCCACCCGCGGTCGGCGCGAACTCACCCTGGCCGGAACGGTCCTGACCCTGCAGGGCAACGCCGTCCTGGTCGACGGCGAGAGCCACTGGCTCAGCCCGCGCGGCGCGGCCGTGCTGCGCGCCCTCGCCGAACAGCCGGGCCGGGTGCTCAGCCGGGCGGACCTGCTGCGCACCGTCTGGGTCGACGCGGAGGCGGACGAGCACGCCGTCGAGGCCGCGGTCGGCCGGCTGCGCGCCGCGCTCGGACCGCACGGTCGGCTGATCCGGACGGTGCCCAAGCGCGGCTACCGACTGGCGGCGGGCTGATGGCCGCCGACGCGGTCGGGCTCGCCACCCGGACCGTCGAGGGGCTCGCCCCGGCCGCCCGGTCGGCTCTTCGCTCCGGGGTGCACTCCGGCGTGCGCACCACGGGTGCCCCGCGGGGCGCCCTGCCCTGCGCCGTCTGCGCCGGACACCCCGCCGGACGCCCCACCGGACGTCCCACCGGCGCCGCGCCGACGCCCGGTGACCGGTACGCCGCCGGCCGCCGACCCGTCCTGCTCGCCGTGGCCCACGGCAGCCGGGACCAGCAGGGGGTGGCCGCGACGGGGGCGCTGCTGGCCCGGGTGCGCGCGCTGCGACCGGAGCTGCGGGTGCGCTGCTGCTTCCTCGATCTGGCGCAGCCCTCGCTGCCGCAGGCCCTGGCCGAGCCGGCCGACGCCGGGGAGGAGGTGGTGCTGGTACCGCTGCTGCTCGGCGCCGGGTACCACCTGCGGGTGGACATCCCGACCGCGCTGACCGAGGCGGACGCGTCGGCCCGCCTCGCCCCCGCACTGGGCCCCCACCCGCTGCTGGCCGCCGTGCTCGCGGACCGCCTCGCCGAGTCCGGCCGGCCGCCCGGCGCGGGGCCGGTGGTCCTGGCCGCGGCCGGCTCCTCCGACCCGGCCGCCAACGCGGACACCCGCCGGATGGCCGATCTCCTCGCCCGCCGCCTCGGCGACGGCCGGCCCGTCGTCCCGGCCTTCCTGTCCGCGGCCGGGCCGACGCCCGCCGAGGCCGTCGCGGCCCTGCACGCCGCCGGCCACCGGGACGTCGCCGTCGCCACCCACCTGCTGGGCCCCGGCTTCTTCGCCCGCCGCGCGGCCGGCACCGGCGCCCGCTGGACCTCCGCGCCGCTCGGCACCCACGACGCCCTCGCCCGGCTGGTCGCGCTCCGCTACGACGAGGCCTGCCGCACCGCGGCCCTCCGGTAGGCCGTGTCTGACAATTCGCGTCGGATCAGCGCGCGGGGAGGATGCCCGGCGTGGCGCGCCCGGCGGGAACCGTCAGACGGGTCCTACGGCCTGTCCGGCCGCATGCCGGTGTCCGGCGGTCCGGTCACCAGGTGCGGGCCGTCGCCACCAGACGGTCCCGGACCAGGCCCACGTGCGGGTTGGCGGCGGCGCCCGGCCGCTGGACGAGGTAGCCGGTGTTGATCGGCGGGTCCTCGGGTTCGTGCAGGGCCACCAGCGCGCCGGCGGCCAGCTCCTCCGTGCAGAGGTAGCGGGGCAGCACGCTGAACCCGGCGCCCGCGGTGAGGGCGGCCAGCACGCCGCGCAGGTCGGGCACGGTGACGGCGGCCCCGCAGGTGAGGCGCCGGCCGAAGACGTGCCGCCAGTAGCGGCGCGCGATCGGCAGGTCCTCCGCGTAGACGACCAGCGGGACGCCGTGCAGCGACTCCAGCAGCGCCGTGGCGCCGCACCCGGGTGCACCGATCCGCTCCGCCCAGGCGGGTGCCGCGACCAGCACGAACTCCTCGTCCATCAGCGGCGCGGCGGACAGCGTCCGACCGCGCGGCCGGGTGGTCGCGAGCACCAGATCGTGCCGGCCGGCCCGCAACTCCTCCAGCAGTGCGTCGGTCAGACCGGCCGTCAACCGCAGCCGCACCCCGTCCGCGATCAGTGGCGCGAGGGCGGGCAGCACCCGCAGGCAGAGCAGCTCCGCCGGCCCGGCCAGGTGCACGGGCCCGGCCACGCCGCCGACCCCGTCGACCCCGCGCCCGGTCACGGCGGCGAGGGCGTCCAGCGGCGCCGTGACCCGGGCGGCGAGTTCGTCCGCGTACGCGACCGGGGCCACTCCGCGCGGCAGCCGCTGGAACAGCTCGCGGCCCAACTGGCGTTCCAGCGCCCGGATCTGCGTGGTGACGGTCGGCTGCGACAGCCCGATCAGCTGGGCGGCGGCGGTGAAGGAGCCGGACCGGTGGACGGCGAGGAAGGTGCGCAGCAGGTTCAGGTCCGGCGGGCCGGCGGGCGCACCGCCCGGGGCCTCCTCCGGCTCGGACGCCATGACCTCACCCTCCCAGGGGGACTGCTGACGGCGGACACCGACCAGCGTAGCCGTGTGGCCCCGGACTGGCGGGCGCGCCGCAGGCCGTGCGCGGCCCGCGCGCCTCAGCCCGTCCGCAGCGCCTGCCACAGGCCCGTCGCGAAGACCGCGGTGACCCAGGTCCACAGCAGGGAGAGCGCGATGTGGCCGGCCGTCCGCAGCGCGTCGCCGCGCCACAGCGCGGGCGAGAAGTAGGCGAACTCCAGGATCCAGCGGATCCCCCAGAAGAGCACCTGCCCGGCCAGCAGCGCGGTGCCGAGCGGTGTGCCGGCCAGCAGGTCCGGTGCCAGGCAGAGCGGCAGCAGCCCGAGCAGGACGCAGGTCAGCGCGATGAAGAACAGGTGGGCGTAGGAGACCTGGCGGGTCAGCAGGCTCGTACCGGCCAGGTCGACGGGCCAGCCGATCACCTTCGGCAGCAGGGCGTGGAACAGGCCGACTCCCACCAGGACGGCGCCGACCAGCCGCAGCTGCCCCTCCATCGACAGCAGCTCGTTCACGAGGCGGCCTTTCGGAAGGCGAACCCGCTGACCAGGCATGCGATCCGGCGTTCGCCGGCCGTCCGCAGCCCGGCCTCGGCCGCGTGGCCCAGCCAGGTGCCGCGCGACAGGAAGTGCCAGGCGCCGGGCCCGTACACGGCCGCGTTGGCGGGGTCGCGCAGGTGCTCGACCAGCAGCAGCGTGCCGCCGGGGCGCAGCACCCGCACGCACTCGGCGAACAGGGCCCTCCGGTCGGCGGGGCGGCGCAGCTCGTGGGCGGCGAAGAGGCAGACGACGGTGTCCACGGACGCGCTCGCGGCGGGCAGGGCGTCCGGGCGGCCCGGCCGGGTGCCGGGGGCGGGCGGCACCAGGCGGCGGGCCCGGCGGATCGAGCCCTCGGTCATCCGCTCGGGGTCGAAGAGGTCGGCGATCAGCTGCCTGCCGTCCGGCCAGCGGGCGGCCAGCGGCCCGCTCGCCTCGTCGAGCCCGGTGGAGACGACCAGGTGGTCGCCCGGGCCGTCCGGCAGGAGGTCCGGCAGCCAGTCGAAGGAGCGCAGCTCGGAGCGGTCGTAGACGCACCAGGTGGCGAGCGTGCTGGTGGCGAGCAGGCCGGCCGCGCCCAGCGCGCCGGTGCGCGCGAGTGCGGCGGGCGCCCCCGTGAGCCGCCGGGAGAGCGCCCAGCCGGCGGCCGCGGTGAGCGCCCCCGCGGCGTAGAGCGGCCAGTTGAACCTGGTGACCTCGGCGACTCCGGAGAACCGCTGCTCCGGCCGGGCGGTCGCGCCGGTCACCGGGCCGCCCCCGTCAGCGCGCGGCGGCTGCCCGCCTCCCAGCCGTAGTCGACGTCCGCGACGTGGAAGGCGTTGGCGAGCCGCGGCGTGCTCCCGGCGAGCGGGCCGTGGTCGAAGAACGTCAGCCGGGACACCTCGACCGTCACCGGCACCGGCTCCCACCGGGTGCGGACGGCCTTCACCACGATCATGGACCGGGTCTGCGGCTCGTACTCGAAGGTGTAGGGCAGTGGACCGGCGAAGCGGCGGGCGGCGCGCGCGTCGGCGAAGGGGCTGCCGGCGGGCAGCGGGGCCGGGCCGCTCGCGAGGTCCGCCCGGACGTGGAGGTCGGCGCGGCCGTCGCCGCTCAGCACCTTGAACTCCAGGTGGTCGCCGGCCACCCGGGTGCCGATCCGGGCGAGGCGGTAGTTGTAGCGGGAGAACAGGTTGCCGCCGGCGGCCATCAGCCGGTGGTCGGTGTCGCTGCGGAGGATCCGCAGACCGCGCATGGTCCGCCCGCCGGGGGTGGGGAAGCGGGTGAAGACCCGGTAGCCGGTGAGCACGAAGTCGCCGCCGAACCGGGCGGGCAGCCCGGCCGGGCGCAGCCCGCGGACGTCCACCAGGGCCGCGGCGACGAATCCGTGTGCGGTGCCGTCCGGGGCGGTGTAGGTGTCCAGGTCGAGCCCGGGGGGCACCAGGGGGGCGAGCAGCTCCGGCGGCAGCGCGTAGGTGAGGACCAGCGAGTGCGCGAAACGGGTCCGCATCGGGAAGGGGTGGCGTTGCAGCAGGTGTCTCACGGCCGGCTCCTCGGGGTCGGGTGGTGTGGTGGGGAAGCGTGCGAGGGGCGGTCGGACCGGCCGGAGGACGCCCCGGGGCAGGGGGCGGTCACCGGCGCCGGCCGCGCCGGGGCACCACAGGGCGGCCGGGACTTCGGTGGTCGGAGGCCCGTTCCCTGCCGGGCATCATCATGGCGAACGATTTGAACATGTTCAACTCTGCAGGTGGCCGGCGCTTCCCCACCATGCCGACCCGGCGGGCCGGGAGCCCCCGCCCCCGGGGACGGCGGGTCAGGCCCGGGGCGCGGGAGCGGGCCAGGCCCGGGGCACGGGAGCGGGTCAGGCCCGGAGCACGGGGGCGGGCGGCAGGTGGACCGTCATGCCGCACCCTGGCGATCGGGCCGATGAACGTGCTCTCGCCCGTGACCGCGCTGGTCTCCGCCGTGCTGCCCGTCAGGGTGGGGCTGCGGCAGGGCAAGCACCTGGCCGCCGGGCTGCTGTACCGCAGGCTCGGCTCCGAGCGGCCCGCGTACGCGATGTCGGCCGCCGCGGGGGTACTGGACTCCGAGGCGAACCTGCTGTTCCTGCTCGCCTCCCGCAGCGGGGACCTCGCCGTCGTCGCCGTGATCACCGCCCTCTACCCGGCCGGCACGGTGCTGCTCGCCCGCAGCGTGCTCGGCGAACGCATCCACCGCGGCCGGCTCATCGGCCTCGGCGCCGCCGCCGTGGCGGTCAGCCTGCTCGCCCTGGCCTGAGGCCGTCCCGGTCACGGCGTCCGGACACGGTGTCCGGGTCGCTCCGCCCGGATCACACCGTCCCGATCACGCCGTCCGGCCCTGCCCTACCGAGCGTTCGAGGGCGTCGCTCAGCCACAGGTGGGACGCGCCGAGGGTGGCCGGATCGCCACCGGCCTCGGCCACCAGCCGCCAGTAGCGGCGCATCCGCGGATCGCGGTCGACGGCCAGCCGGGCCAGCAGCCGCCCCCTGAACCGCGGGGTGTCGCCGCCGCCGCGCACCGAGGCGTGCGCCGCGACGAACCGGTCGAGCGCGGGCCCCGCCCGGGGAGGCTCCCCCGCCTGCACCAGGGGCCTGGCCAGCGCGCACGCCTCGCCGATCCCGTTCATCAGCTCGGCCTGGTCGGCGACCAGTTCGGCGTTCTCCCGCGCCATGGCCAGCAGGAGGCGGGTCAGCGTCCGGTCGCCGGCCAGGGCGAACAGCTCGGCGAACGCGACCACCTGCGGCGGGGTCGGGTCGGCGGGCGGCTCGGGCACGGTCATCGCCACCAGCGCGGTGAACACCGCCTCCGGCACCGGGGCGACCATCGCGCGCCTCCAGAAGTCGACCAGCGCGTCCCGGGCGGCGCCCCCGTTCTCCACGGCGGCCAGCAGCTCCAGCCGGCCGGCCCGGTCCGCCGGTCCGGCCTCCTCGACCGCGCGCAGCGAGGCCCGCCGCCAGGACAGGTCCGCGAGCCGCACGTCGAGCGCGGCCCGCTCGGCCGCCACCACCTCGGCCAGGGAGCGCTCGCCGTCCAGCACCCGCCTGACTGCGGGCAGCCCCAGCCCGAGCCCGCGCAGCCGCCTGACCAGGCCGAGCCGCTCCACCGCCGCCGGGTCGAACCTGCGGTGCCCGCCCGTGCTGCGCACCGAGTCGACGATGCCCTCGTCGCAGTAGAAGCGGATGGTCCGCACCGGTACACCGGTCAGTCGCGCCAGGTCGCCGATCCCCAGCGTCTCATCGAGCAAAGGCACTTGAACCTCCACCGGACTGGAGGTTCTACCGTACCGGCGTCACCCCCTGAGAGGAGCGTTCGTGATGACGTCGACGCTGGACACCGCACGGCTCGTGGAGGGCCTGCGGGAGCAGACCGAGGGGTTCGGCCGCGCGGTCGCCGGGAGGGCCCCGGACACGCGGGTGCCCACCTGCCCGCAGTGGCCGCTGCGCACCCTCGTCGGACACGTCGGCCAGGAGCACCGGTGGGCGGCCGAACTCGTCCGCAGGCGCGCGCAGTTGCCCGTCCCCGACCCGCAGGAGGCCGATCCCGGCAGCCCGGGCGGGTGGGCCCGGTGGCTGCGCGAGGGGGTGGAGGAGCTGGTCGGCGCGATCCGGCGGACCGGCGCGGACACCCCGCTGCCCACCTTCATCGGGCCGCGGCCGGCGGCCTTCTGGCTGCGCAGGGTGCTGAGCGACACCTGCGTCCACCACTACGACGCGGCGCTCGCGACGGACACCGCGTTCGCGATCGCCGAGGACCTCGCGGCCGACGTGATCGCCGAACACCTGGACCTGCTGTCCACACCCGCCTTCGCGGCGATCCGACCGGCGGTCGCCGAACTGCGCGGCCACGGCGAGCGGCTCGGCTTCCGGCCGGCCTCCGCGGAGGGCTGGACGGTCACCAGGACGCCCGAGGCCGTGCGGTGGGAGCGCGGACCGGTCGACGCCGACGTGGTGGCGTCCGGAGCGGTGGCGGACCTCATGCTGCTCCTCTCCCGCCGCCTCCCACCGGACAACGACCGGGTGGCAGTGACGGGTGACCGCCCCCTACTGGACCACTGGCTCACCCACACCGCGTTCTAGGATCCGCCCGGACCGGGGCTCCCCCCGGACCGCCGGTGGAGCAGGAAGTCGGCGAGACCGACTTCCTGCTCCGCGGCCGGCTCGGGCCCGGTTGGAGGGGCGGGCGCGTGGGCCCTGTCCGGCGGATCATGGTCAGGCCATCAGGCACTACCGGCGGTCTCGTGGGGGATAGTGGGGCTCGGTACAGGCAGATAGGAGAGGTCACACGTGGCGACCCCGTCGTGGTGGGAAGAACTGATAGGCATCAACGGCATCCTGGCGGCTGCCGACCGTGCCGATGTGGAGAGCTGGCGAGGTCCCGCGGCAGAGACGGTCGCGGCGGACGGGGACGACGTGCCACCGTTGACGCTTCGGCTGGGCACGCTGGGACGCGTCTTCGCCGAGCACGCGGCCGAGTTCACCGACGAGCAGACCCGGCAGCTGTTCCAGCTCCTGGAGGAGGCCCTGGCGAAGGGTGGTGAGGAGGACGGGAACGCCGTCGCCACCGGGTTCTTTGAAGCGCTGTTGAACGCCTGGGACAAGGGGTTCGACCTCGCCTCCGTCTGGGCGGCCGTAGGCCCGCGCTCTCGTGACTACTGCCGTGCCTGGAACACCTTCACAGGTGTCGAAACCCCTGGCTGGTTGCGCTGAGCTCCGCCGCCCGATCCGCCGGGCGATCCGCCGGACGGAACGAGGGCCTCTCCTTCGGATCACGTCGGATCGGCGGGCAGCGGTGGAGTGCGTGCTCCGGCCTCGCCCACCCCGCGTGACCCCAAAGAGCAAGGCCGTGAAATTACGGTTGCGCTGCTGGTGGCAAGGGGGTTAGAACGGCGTTGTTGCCCAAGATGAGTCGTTGGGAGGTCCGCGGTCCGGTCACTCAGGCTGGCGCGGTAGCCCCCGGGGGGAGAAACACCAGATCGATGACCATGCTCTCGCTGCCCTTCAGCACCGAACGGCTCCTTCTGCGTATGTTCACGCCGGACGACCTCGATGACTTGTACGCGTACCAGGGCCTCCCCGAAGTCGCTCGCTACCTCTACCGGGAGCCGCTCACTCGTGAACGGTGCGCGCAGAGCCTGACGAGGCGCGCGGCTGGCACGGCGTGGGCCGAGGACGGCGACGACCTCGTGGTCGCCGTCTGCCCGGTCGGCGAAGCAACGGTCGTCGGCGAGGTTGTCCTGAAGCTCACGAGCGCGCGAGCACGCCAGGTGGAGATCGGCTGGATCTTCAACCCAGCGTACGGCGGCCGGGGTTACGCGACCGAGGCCGCGCGTGCGACCGCCGCGTTGGCTTTCGCCGAGTTGGGCGTCCACCGGCTCTTCGCCCGCCTCGACGTACTCAACACCGGGTCGGTGCGCGTGTGCGAGCGCCTCGGCATGCGCCGGGAGGCGCACCTTGTCGAGAACGACCTCGACAACGAGCGCTGGGGCAGCGAGTACGTCTATGCGACGCTTGCCCGGGAGTGGAAGGCCGATCGGGCTCAATGAGAAGTTTAGGCAGTGCTGCTTGAGTGGCTTGGTCATAGGTCGGCCGTTCCACCAGCTGGTTCTGGCGGACCACCTGACGTGGAGAGCGGAGCCCCGGTAGAACGACGTTGTCTGCTCAGACGAGTCGTTCACCACGGGAGCTCCGCTGTCCGGTCAGTGTGTCATCAGCCGCGAGATCGCGGTAGCCGAAGGTGTCTTCGCTCCTGGTCATCTGGGTGAGTTGACGCAGATCGTGCCGTTCGAGATGGTCGATGAGGTCCTCGCCGAGTGCGAGGCGGTGCAATCAGCCCGTAGCTTCACGGCCTTGCCCCAAAGAGCGGCCCCGACGACGTGGTGCGCGGTAGTGCTGTGACCGCGAAGGTCCACCGGGTATGCCGATGGCGCGGAGGAGCGGCAGGCCTGTTGGATGTCAGGACACATCTGATCAGGCGCGTGGAGGTGCGGTGGCAGAACCGGTCAAGACCTGGGAGCCCGCGATGGCGGGCGTGCTGCAACTGCCCTCGGGTCGGCTCGTTCGCGGTCGGGCATTGAGCCGACCGCTCCCGGCCGGTCCGGCGCCGGCGTTCGCTCTGTATCTGCTGGGCCACGAGCCACCCCCCGTCGCCTGGGAAACCCGGTGGCTTCGCTGGCCCGACTTCTGGTTGCCGTCCGACCGCACCGCCACCGCCGACGCACTGCGCGAGGCATGGGGACGCGCCGAGGCCGAACGTGTCGAGGTCGCCTGCGCCGGCGGACGCGGACGTACCGGCACGGCACTGGCCTGCCTCGCCGTGCTGGACGGAGTGCCCCACCACGAGGCCGTCGCCTACGTCCGCGAGCACTACGCGCCACGCGCCGTTGAGACACCCTGGCAACGCCGCTTCGTCTCCCGCTTCCGGCCGTGAACCGCCCCGTCAGAGCGACCCCGAGCCGCCTCGCCGACCCGGTGAACCCCTCCTCGTCACGCCGGTAGCCGGAGCGTCGTAAGCCCGGGGCGGCCGTCACCCCGTCACCACGGGCACCCCGGCCGGGCGGCCCGCGAGCAGTGCTGCGATGTGGTCCGCGCAGCGCAGGGCCGCCGTGGCCATCGCGGCCCTGGTCATCCCGGCGACGTGCGGGGTCAGCAGCGCGTTGGGCAGGCCGAACAGCGGTGAGGCGAACGCGGCGTGCTCGTGCTCGAAGGTGTCGACGGCGGCCGCGGCGAGCGGGTGCGCGGGATCGCGCAGCGCGTCGGCCAGCGCCTGCTCGTCGACGATCCCGCCGCGGGCGGTGTTCAGCAGGATCGATCCCGGCCGCATCAGCGCCAGCTCCGAGCGGCCGATCAGGCCCCGGGTCTGCGCGGTCAGCGGCAGGTGCAGGGAGACCGCGTCACTGGTCGCCAGCAGCGCGGCGAGGGAGGCTGCCCGCGGCACCGGCCCCGGCTCGGCGGGGCTCCGCGCGAAACCCTGGACCGCCAGGCCCAGGGCGGTCGCCCGGTCGGCCAGCGCCCGGCCGATCCGCCCCAGGCCGACGATGCCCAGGGTCAGCTCCGACAGCTCCACCGCGGGTGTCAGCTGTGGGGACCAACTGCCCTGGTGTGCGGACGTGTTGTGAGCGACGAGGGATCTCGTCAGGGCGAACAGCTGGGCCAGGGCGAACTCGGCGACCGCGTTCGCGTTGGAGGCCGGGGTGTGGGTGACGGCGACCCCGAGCCGGACGGCGGCCGCCAGCTCGACATGGTCGGTGCCGGCCCCCGCCCGGCCGATCACCCGGAGCCGGTTGGCCAGCGCGGGATCGGTGGCCGCCGCGAGGAACGCGGCGCGCAAAGGCACCCCGGCCCGGGACTTGACCGCGTGGAAACCGATCCCGCCCCGGACGGTCTCGGCGATCAGCGCGGTCTCGTCGAAGCCGTCGACGTCGGTGAAGTCCACCCGACCGGTCCAGGCGGCCCGCACCCCGGCAGGGTCGGCCACCCGCCGCAGGTTCAGCGTGACGGCCAGTCCGTGGCCGAGCAGCCGCTCCAGCTCCCGGCCCAGCAACTCGCCGGGGGCCACGTCCAGCAACAGCACTCGGGCCCGCTCCATGCCGGCACCCCCTCTCCCCGCACGGACCCTACTGCGCGCCCCGGGCCCATCGGGCGCCCCGGGCCCGCCCGGGTGGGCGGGCGGCGCTGTCAGGCTGCTCACACCCGCACGTTGCTCGCCGCCGGGCGCGGCCGGGGTGCGTAGGGTGGATCTTGTCCGGTGTGCGACGGCGTCTGGGGTGGGCAGGGCGATGACTACGGGAAGTGCAACCGGCTTGACCGCACGTCAGTTGATTGGATTGCTGGTGGATCCGGGGAGCTTCCAGGGCTGGGACGCGCCGACCGGGGCCGCGCCGGTGGACGAGGGGTACCGGGCGGCACTCGCCCGGGCGCGGGAGCGGACCGGGGTGGACGAGGCGGTGGTCACCGGGGCCGCGCTGATCGGCGGTCGGGCGGTGGCCCTGGTGGCCTCCGAGTTCGGGTTCCTCGGCGGATCGATCGGGGTCGCCACGGCCGAACGGATCACCCGGGCCGTGGAGCGGGCGACGGCCGAGCGCCTGCCGCTGGTCGCGCTGCCGGTCTCGGGCGGCACGCGGATGCAGGAGGGGTCGGCGGCGTTCCTCTGCATGCTGCGGATCACCTCCGCCGTCCAGGCGCACCGGGCCGCCGGACTCCCGTACCTCACCTATCTGCGCAACCCCACGATGGGCGGGGTCTTCGCCTCCTGGGGGACGCTCGGGCAGCTGGTGTTCGCCGAGCCCGGGGCACGGCTCGGGTTCCTCGGACCGCGCGTCTACGAGGAGCTGCGCGGCGTGGAGCTGCCGGCGGACGTCCAGCGGGCCGAGACGCTGGCCGGACGCGGGCTGGTGGACGCCGTGGTGGCGCCGGAGGAACTGCGGGAGGTGCTGCGGCGCTCGCTGTCCGTACTGACCCGGGGGCCGGGGCCTGGTCCGACGCGGACAGAGGAGAGGGAGAAGGAGAGGGAGGGCGCGCCGCGGGCCGTCCGACCGACGGTCCCCGATTCCTGGGATTCCGTGCAGCGCACCCGCCGCCCCGACCGGCCGGGCACCCGCGAGCTGCTGCGCCGGGCCGCCGAGGAGCTGGTCCTGCTGGACGCGCCCGGCGGCCGGGACGGTGCACTGGTGCGGGCACTCGCCGTGCTGCACGGACACCCCGTCCTGGTGGTCGGGCAGGAGCGCGCCGCCGCCGACCGGGAGCGCCCCTTCACCGCCGCCGACCTGCGCGCCGTCCGACGGACCGCCCGCCTCGCCGAACAGCTCGGGCTGCCGCTGGTGACCGTGGTGGACACGGCCGGCGCGGAGCTGTCAGCCCAGGCCGAGCTCGACGGGGTGGCGATCGAGATCGCGCACTGCCTGACCACCCTGCTCGCGCAGCGCACTCCGGTCCTGGCCGTCCTGCTCGGCCAGGGTTCGGGCGGCGGCGCGCTCGCCCTGCTGCCCGCCGACCGGGTCCTCGCCGCCGAGCACGCCTGGCTGGCGCCGCTGCCGCCCGAGGGCGCCTCCGCGATCGTCCACCGGGACGGCGCGCACGCCGCCGAGCTCGCCCGGGCGCAGGGCATCGGCGCCCTCGACCTGGCGGAAGTCGGCCTGGTGGACGCCGTCGTCCCCGAGCGGCCCGACGCCGCCGAGGAGCCCGCGGCCTTCTGCGAGCGGCTCGGCCGGGCGGTCGGAGCGGCGCTCGACGGTCTGACCGGCGTGCCGGAGGCGGACCGCCTGGCCGCCCGGGCGCTGCGGCACCGGCGGCTGGGGGACGTACTCACCCGCTGACGCCTCCACCGGGGAGCCGGCGCCAGTCGCGCCGCGTCAGTCGCGCCGCGGCCGACCCGATGTGGCCGATCCGATGTGGCCCGGGCCCGATGCCTGAGTCCGGGCCCGCGGTGTGGCCCCGGTCTCAGCACGGCGCCTGGCATTCATCGGTACCGGTGTGGCCCCGGTCTCAGCGCCGTACAGATCGCCTGTACCCGGTGTGGCGGCGCCGCGTCGGCCGGTGATGGCCGGGGACGGCCGCCCGGTGAGTGCGCTCACATGCAATTGCCCTCCACGACGCGCGGTAGTGGTGGGCAGCACGAACCGTCGGCCCGGCGCAGCACGCCCGCCCGGAGCCCTTCGAATCCACGGCACGTCGGCCGCGTACGACGGCGGGTCGTAGCAGAGGGCCCTTGGCGACGGCCCCTGCCGTCTGCCAACAATGGCTCAGTCGTCAGCCGCACCGGCACCTGTCCCGCCGGGCTGCGGCTCTTCGCCGAGTCACGCCCCGTGATCCGCCTTGGCCCCTGTCCGGCCGCGGATCGGAACGGGGCATGACACCGGCCCAACCTGATTGAGGTCTTCTTCTTCATGCCCGCTTTCAAGCTCCGTATGCGCACTTCCGCCGCACTTCTTGCCGGTGCCGCCGGTCTGACCGCCCTGGGCGCCGGCCTGGTGCCCGCCACCGCCTCGGCCGCCACCCTGTCCCCGCAGGCGATCGCGGCGCAGATCGTGCCGGCGAACCAGCTCGCCTCGTTCAACCAGATCATCTCCCACGAGTCCAGCTGGAACGTGACCGCGACCAACCCCAGCTCGGGCGCGTACGGCCTGGCCCAGGCGCTGCCGGGCTCCAAGATGGCCTCGGCCGGCGCGGACTGGAAGACCAACCCGAAGACCCAGATCAAGTGGGCGCTGGACTACATGAACGGCCGCTACGGCAGCCCGAACGCCGCCTGGTCGTTCTGGCAGAACCACCACTGGTACTAAGCCGCCACATCACCAGGACCCCACCCGCGTCCAGACCACTCCCCGCCACCCCGGGGGTCGGACAGGGACCACCGGGGTGACCGAGGGGCCCGGCCCGCGCGCGATCCGCGCGGGCCGGGCCCCTCGTGTGTGCCCGCACGGAGGCCGGGCCAGTTCACCGTGCTGGACGTCGCCGACCCGGAGCCGCAGACCCCTTCACCCGCCGGCCTCCGGCGGGCATGTCGAGGAGCGGCCTCGTCAGGCCTCCGGCAGGCCGAGCAGGGCGCGCATCCGGGCGTACTTGGCGGTGAGGCGGGCCGCGGTGGCCGGGTCCAGAGCGGCCAGGCGGCCCGGGTCGGAGTTGTGCGCAAGGTCGGCCTGCTTGACCAGCAGGGCCCCGGGGGTGGCCAGGATGCGGGCGGCGTACTGCTCGGGCGGCTCACCGGGGCGCTTGGTGAGCGCGTCGACGATCGCCTTGGTGGTGTCCGGGAGGGCCGCCTCCGCGAGCCACTCCCTGGTCAGCGCGTCGTCCTCGATCGCGTCGTGCAGCCAGCCGGCCGCGATCTGCTCCTCGGCGCCGCCGCGCGCCGCGGTGCCGCCGGCGACCGCGGCGAGGTGCTCGGTGTACGGGTGGCCGTTCTTGTCGGTCTGACCCGCATGGGCACGCCGGGCGATCGTCTCCACCTCGGCCAGGCTCAGGTACTCCACCGGCCCATCGTAGGACCTGCCTGCGGGCCGCGTCCGGCCGCCTGGTTGACTGCGCTGGTAACGGCGGAATCTGCCGGAAGGACCGTGGAACCATGCCCAGCCTGCACCCGCTGCTCTCGGGCTTCGTCCCCGTCTGGGCCCTCACCGGGGTCGGCTACCTGGTCGGCCGCGGCGGGCTGCTCGGGCCACACGCGGAGGCGGTGCTCAGCCGGTTCGTCTTCCACGTGGCCATGCCCGCCGCCCTGTTCGTCATGATCGCGCGGACACCGCTGGGCCGTTTCGCCAACCCGTCGATGCTGGCCTTCGCCGCCGGGACGGTGCTCGCCACCGCCCTCGGGGTCCTGGCCGCGCACCTGCTGTTCGGCCGGGGCGTCGCCGAGCGGGCGATCGGCGGTATGGCGGCCGGGTACGTCAACTCGGCCAACCTTGGCATCCCGGTGGCGATGCAGGTGCTCGGCGACGCCTCGTTCGTCGCCCCGGTGGTGCTGTTCCAGATCCTGCTGGTGACGCCCGCCGTCCTGACCGTCCTGGACACCGGGACCACGGGCCTGCGGGCAGCGCTCACCCTGCCGCTGCGCAACCCGATCCTGCTGGCCGTCGCCCTCGGCGCGCTGGTCTCCGCCGCCGGATGGCACCTGCCCGCCGAGCTGGACCGGTCCTGCGAAATGCTCGGCGGCGCGGGTGTGCCCACCGCCCTGGTGGCGCTCGGCATGTCACTGCACAACCGCCCGCCCGCCACCGGGTCCGCGCGGTACGCCGAGGTCGGGGTGACCGTCGCGGTCAAGACCCTCGTCCAGCCGCTCGCCGCGTACGCCGTCGGGGCCTACCTGCTGCACCTGCCCGCCCACCAGCTGCTCACCGTCGTGCTGTTCTCGGCCCTGCCCACCGCGCAGAACGTCTTCGTCTACGCCCGCGAGTACGGCCGGGGCACGGCACTCGCCCGGGACTCGGTGCTCTGCTCCACCCTGGTCTCGATGGTCACCCTCTCGGCGATCAGCTGGGCGCTGGCCTGACCGGCACCAGCACCGGCACCAGCACCAGCACCAGCACCAGCACCAGCACCTGTCAGCCTGTGGGCGACCGCCGTCCCGCGGGTCCAAGATGACGGAAACCACCTGCACCCGTCACCCGGAGTGGAATGCCGGCCGCCATGACCTCGCACCTGCCGCCTTTCGACGAGAAGCAGTGTCGGGCCCGCGTCACCCTCCCCAAGACCGACCTGGACGACTTCGACCGGATCCCGCAGGGCGCCTTCATGGTGGAGCCCACCCTGTAGTGCGATCTCATGACCCGCCACGAGGGCGTCCACTCCGCGCTGTTGCAGGGCGTCGGATTCGACCTCTACCGGGTGTCCTGGCCGGAGTACCTGGTCGAGCAGGCGGCGCGACGCCCCGCGGTCCTCGACCCGGACGACCAGGATCCGCCGCCGAAGGCGCCCGATCCGCCTGCTGCGCGACGGCCACCCCGGCGAGCACTGCGGCGGGGACCACTGGTTCGGCTGAACCCCCGCCGCAGGGCCCGACGGCGGCGAGGCCTGGCCCGACCGGCCCTGACCTGCGCTCACTCCTCGCGCGCCGCGGCCACCACCTCGGTCATGGCGAGCAGGAACCGGCGGGCGGCGGCCAGCTCGGCCGGGTCGAAGCGGCCCATCGCCGCGACCAGGTCGGCGATCAGCCGGCCGAAGAAGGTCTCGCCCAGCTCCATCGCCTGCTCCTCCACCAGCAGCCGGACCTTGCGCCGGTCCCCCGGGTCCCGCTCACGGCGGATCAGCCCGAGCCGCTCCAGGCGGTCGACCAGGGCGGTGGTACCCGCGGAGTTCAGCCGCAGCGCGTCGCCGAGACGCCCGGGGGTCACCACCGTCCCGGCGCGGGCGGCGTCCAACAGGTGGATCAGCGCCCGCAGGTCGGTCGGGTGCAGTCCGTGGCGGCCGGCGAACTCGGCACCGAAGAGGTCGAGTTCGACGGTCAGCCCGCGCAGCAGATGGACCAGCTGCAGCCGCTCGCCCGATCCGTCCGGTCCATCCGATTCAGCCGCTTTCTCCACCTTGTCGTCCTCTCCCTGGCGCCACGTCTCCACGACGCTACTTCTTCACTGCGCCGACCCTTCCCCGGTATCGCCGTTCCCGGGGCCCCGCCCGTGCGACTATTCTCTCGCTCAGCGAGATTATTGTTCAGCGAGGAAACCTGCCACCCCGGAGGGCACGATGTCCACCACGCCGACCACGGCCTCCGCCACCGACTCCGCCGAATCCGCCTTCTTCGCCGCCTACGACGCGGCCCTGGCCCGCTGGCCCGCCCCGACCGAGGCCCTCGACGTGCGGACCAAGCACGGCACCACCCGCGTCAACGCCTGCGGCCCACGGGACGGCCGACCCCTGGTCCTGCTGCACGGCGGCGGCGCCACCTCCGCCGCCTGGTCGGCCAACGTCGGGGCGCTCGCCGCCGCCGGTCACCGCGTCCTCGCCGTCGACCTGATCGGCGACCCGGGGCGCAGCGTCCTCGACGGCCCCCCGCTCGGCTCGGTGGCGGGGCTGCTGGCCTGGCTGGACGCGGTGCTCGACGGGCTCGGCGTCCGCAGCGCCGACTTCTGCGGTCACTCGTACGGCGGGTGGATCGCCCTGGAGTACGCGCTGCACGCCCCGAAACGGGTCGGCCGACTCGCCCTGCTCGACCCCACCCAGTGCTTCGCGGGCTTTCGGCCCGGATACCTGCTGCGCGTGCTCCCGCTCCTCCTCCTGCCCCGCACGGCCGCCCGTGCCCGCTCCTACCTGGACTGGGAGAGCCGGGGCAGCGGTCTCGACGCCGACCTGAGCGAGGTGTACGCCCTGGGCCACGCCGGCTTCCCGGCCTCGCGCCCGGTCACCGGCCCCCGCCCGACCCCGGCCCGTCTGCACGGCCTCGCCACCCCGACCCTGGTCCTGGTCGCCGAGCTCAGCCGCCCCCACGACGCCAGCCGCATGGCGGACGCGGCCCGCGCCGCCCTGCCCGCCGCCACCGTGACCGTGCTGCCCGGCGTCTCTCACCACACCCTCCCCACGGCCCGCCCCGCCGAACTGAACCGCCGCCTCACGGAGTTCCTCACCGCCCCCAACGGGTGACCTAACCCTTTCGGAGCAATCGGAGGCGATGGGCCGTTCGGCCGTCACTCGGCGCCTGTCGATCACGGTCCAGGCCGGGGAGACCGCCGGCGCACAGGCCGCCTGAGGTGGGGTCCGGCGAGAGTCCGCCGGGCCCGTCGTGAGCAGCGGCCGTCGGGGCGGGAGCCGGCCGGCCGGCCGCGCGGTTCGAGCGGTTCCGCCCCGACCCTGCGCAGACCGGGCTCGCCGGGCGTCGACCCGGAAGCACTCGTGAAACGGGGCATACGACAGGTGTGGCGTCCGCCCCACGGGTGGTGTCCCGAGGGCGGCACCGACCGGGAGAAGGGTCGACGTGCCGTGAGTTCCGCCAAGCCCGCAACGGCTCCCACGGCCGCGGCGAACCAGCAGGCCACCGGCCGCTACGCCATGGAGGACCGGCAGGACTTCGCCTTCGCCGACCGGGGCCTGGTCGCGCCGCTGCCGGGCCGGGTGCTGCGCGAGGACGGGCACGTGTTGTTCGACCCCGCCGACTTCGCCTACCTGGCGGAGGACGCGCCCTGCCCGGACACCGTGAACCCGAGCCTGTGGCGGCAGTCCCAGGTCCTGGCCAAGGGCGGCCTGTTCAAGGTCACCGATCGCATCTACCAGGTCCGCAACAACGACATCGCGAACCTGGCCTTCGTCGAGGGCGACCGCGGCCTGGTCGTCATCGACTGCACCGAGTCCATCGAGGCCGCGGCCCAGGGGTGGGCACCTCGGGGGTCGACCCGCGCGAGGCCGGACTGGTCAGCGGCCTGCTCAACGCCGGGCGCCAGTGCGGGGGGAGCATCGGGCTCGCCGTACTCTCCGCCCTCGCCGTGGGTGCCACCCGACACGCCTCGGCGGCGGGCGACACCCCTTTGGCGGCGCTGGCGGCCGGGTACGACCGGGCGTTCGTCGTCACCGCGGCGCTGATGGGCGTCACGGCGCTGATCGCGGTGGTGTTCGTACCGGGCCGGGCCGCGGCTGCGCGGCGCTGACCGGGGTCGCCCCACCTCTGCGCCTCCGTGCCTCCGCGCCTCTGTGCCTCTGCGCCTCCGCCGACCGGTCGCCGACCGCCGACCGCCGACCGCGGCGAGGAACGGCTCCACCGGTCGCGGCCGGAGCGACCGGCCGGAGGCCGTCCCCGCCGGCCGGCGCCGGTCGTTCCCGGCCCGGCCGGTCGTCGCCCGCGGATCAGGTGCCGGTAAAAGCAGGCACCGGCAGGCACGGGTTCGAGCAGGTGCAGGTGTCAGTAGATCAGGTAGCCGGGCCGGTGGCCCTCGTCCTCGATCTCCCCGGTGGCCTGCGCCCGCAGCTTGCGGGACAGCGCTTCCAGGGCGCGGGAGGCCGCGACCTCCTCGCCGATCCGGGCCAGCGGACGGTCGTCCGCGCTCTTGATCGACTCGCCGTGGGCGCTGAGGCCCGGCGCCCTCGCACCGGTCAGCCTCGCGTCACATCCCGTGTGCACGCCGTCTTCCTCGAAGCTCAGCTCCACATCCCACTGGTTGTGCATGCCACACCTCCTGGCGCCGGCCCCCGTCGTGCCTGCTCTGACCGGCACGGATGGTCACCCGGCACGGATACCTGCTCCGTGGCGGCTGCTCACACCAGCGTGCGCCCGCCCCGCCCACCGCGGCAAGCGCGGGCACCACGGCGGTCGGGACCGGCCGGACGGGCGGACGCGGCACCCCCGCGAACGGCCGGGCGAACGACCGGGCGGAGAGGCGGGCGGAGGCAGCAGCGGGCACGGTGGAGCAGGAGTCGCGAGCGCGACCGGCCGGCCGCCGACAAGCCGCCCGCAAACCACCCCGGCGGTAGGCTGGCGACAGCGCGCCGCGACCGCTGTCGAACCCCGGACCGCCGGTGCGGCGCCGGCAGCAACGTTCGGGTGGTCCCTTCGTGGCGGTCTTCCTTCTCGCCCTGAGCGCCGCCTGCTGCCTGGGTCTCGGATTCGTCCTCCAGCAGCACGCCGCGCAGCGGGCTCCGCGTGCCGACCTACTGCACTGGCGGCTGCTGCTCGACCTGCTGCGGATGCCCGAATGGCTGCTGGGGACCGGCTTCATGGTCAGCGGCCTGATCCTCTCCGCACTCGCTCTGGACCAGGGCGAGGTCTCACTGGTCGAGCCACTGCTCGCCACCAACCTCATCTTCGCGATGGCCCTGTCGCGTGTGCTGACCCGCCAGAGCCTCGGCCGCTCGGGCTGGGCCGGAGTGCTGCTGCTCGCGCTCGGCGTGACCGCCTTCATCGTGGCCGGCCGCCCGACCGGCGGCGGCGAGGCGGGCGGGGAGCTGCGGCAGTGGCTGGTGCTCGGGACGGTGGTGGGCCTGACCCTGCTGCTGGTCTCGATGGCCCGCCGACTGCCGCTGTTCGAGGAGGCCACGCTGCTCGCCCTCGCCGCCGGGCTGCTGTACGGCCTCCAGGACGCGCTCACCCGGGCCACCGCGCAGCGCCTGGGCCAGGACGGCCTGGGCGCGGTGCTGCAGACCTGGCAGCCGTACGCGGTGGCGGCCGCGGGGGTGGTCGGACTGCTGCTGGTGCAGAGCGCCTTCGAGGCCGCACCCCTGCGGATGTCGCTGCCCGCCTTGACGGCGGCGCAGCCGATCACCGGCATCGCCTGCGCGGTCGCCTTCCTCGGCGACCGGCTCCGGATCACTCCGGGCGCCCTGGCCTGGGAGTCCGCGGGTCTGGTCGCGATCGTGGTCGGGGTGGTGGTGATCGGACGCCACCCCGCCATGCCCGGCAGCGCCGCCAAGGGCGGCGACGGCGGGACGGCCACGGGCGGCGCCTCCACCGAGGGCGACACCGCCGACGAAACCGCGGGCGGCGCAGCGAGCGGTGCAGCGGACGGCACAGCGAGCGGCACAACGGTCGACGGTGTCAACGACGGAGCCGGCGACGACGGCCCGGGCCCCCGGTAGCCGGCGGGAGGCTCGGATGTGCTGGAGCGCGCAGGCGGACCTGGTCGCCGGTGGCGTGGTGTCCGGCGTCGGCGTGCTGTGCCTGGTCCGGGCGCACCGGGCCGGACACCCGGAGCGGCTGCCACTGGCGGCGCTCCCCCTGGTGTTGGGCCTGCACCAACTGATCGAGGCCGCCGTCTGGTTCGGCCTGGACGGCGATCTCGCCCCCGGACCGGCCGCCTGGGCCCGCACCGCCTGGGCGGCCATCGCGTTACCGCTGCTGCCCCTGCTGGTCCCGGCCGGGGTCTGGTGCGCCGCCGCCGCGGCCGACGGCGGCACCGCCGTCAACGACCGGTCTCCCGTCGACGAACGGTCCACCGTCACCGCCCGGCCTGCCCTCGCTGGAGGGTCGCCGGTCGCGAGGCCAGTCGCCGCAGGAGACCGACCCGCAGCCGGCCCGGGGGATGCTGCCACCGGCCGGAGGCGGCGGGCGGCGCTCGCCGGGTTCGCCCTGCTCGGCGTGCTCGTCTCCGCCCCGCTCGCAGCGGCGGTGGCGACCCATCCGGTGACGGCCCAGGAGCACGGGCACACCCTCGCCTACGGCATCGGCATCCCCCACCCGGGTCTGCTGCTGACCGGCTACCTGCTCGCCACGGTCGGCTCGCTGCTCGTCAGCGGCGACCGTCTGCTCCGGCGGCTCGGCGTACTCGTCGGCGTGGGAGCCGCGGTCTGCGCGGTGCTGTGGCAGCTGGCCTTCGTGTCGACCTGGTGCGCACTGGCCGCGGTGGTCAGCGTGGTGCTGCTGCAGTGGTCCGGCCGGCGCGGCACCTGAACCCGCCTGCCAGCCCCGCCACCGCCCCCACCCGCGCAACCACCGACGGCCCCACCAGCGGAAGTGACCGCGGCTACGGCTACGCCGCCACCGTGGGACGCTCCGACGGTGTGACCGCCGGAGCCTCCGGTATCAGGTCGGCGGCTGCCCGGCCCTTGCCGCGCAGGCGGTCCATCTCGCGCCACTCGGGCCGCAGCCCGGCCACGGCGGTGGTGGCGAAGTACAGGCCGCCGGCCACCAGCAGAGCGGGGACCAGCCCGGACAGCGCCACCGCCGAGCCGGCGAGCAGACCGCCCAGCGGGATACCCGCCCAGGCCAACGAGTCACCGAGGGCGCCGACCCGGCCGAGCAGGTGCCGGGGCACCCGCTCGAAGGTGATCGCGCCGAGGATCGGGTTCAGGAACCCGGCTCCGAAGCCGCCCACCGCGAACACCGCGAGCACCGTCCAAATCGGCCCGTCCAGAGCCAGGACCAGGAACCTCGGCGCCCCGCAGAGCAGGAACCCGGCGAAGAACACCGTCCGACGCGGCAGCCGGTGGGCGACCGCCGCCGCTATCACGCTTCCGGCGACGGCCGCGATCCCCCAGGCACTGCCGGTCAGCCCGATCACGGCCGGCCCGCCGCCCGACTCCTTGGCCCAGACCGGCACCAGGACCGTCATGAACCCCGCATCCAGCAGGTTGGTGATCCCGATCATCACGATCACCGTCAGCAGCAGCGGCTCGCCCCGCAGGAAGGTGAGGCCCTCGCGGAACATCCGCCAGTAGCCCACCTGCTCCCCCGCCGAAGCCTCCGCCCCCGAGCGCTCCGCCGCTGAACCGTCCGCCGCCGGGACCGCCGAGGCCCCTGAGACCGCCGAGGCCGCGACCGCGGGGCGCCCGATACCGCGGGGCAGCACGAGCGCGATCACCACCGAACCCAGGGCGAAGGCGATCGCGTTGACCGTCAGACCGGCCATCGGCCCGAGCAGCGCGATCAGCCCGCCACCGACCGCCGGACCGACCGTGGAGGCCAGCCGCTCGGTGACCCCGGCGAGGCCGGTGGCCCGCTCCAGCGGGATCCGGGCGTGGTCCGCCGCCTCCGGGACCATCACCTCCTTGGCCAAGTCCCCCGGGCCGCGCACCGCGCCGATCAGCCCGACCATCACCAGCAGCAGCCAGAACGGCAGCAGGCCCATGCCGTGCAGCAACGGGACGAGCCCTGCCGCGACGGCGCTCACCGCATCCGTCGTCCACGACACGACGCGCGGACCGAGCCGGTCGATCACCGGCCCGGCGAGCGCCTTGACCAGCACATACGGCGTCATCTCGACGAAGGCGACCAGCCCCGTCATGGTGGCGCTGCCGGTGGTGGCGAGCACGAACCACGGAAGGGCGATCGCCGAGACCCGCGTACCCGTCAGGGAGATCGCCATCGCGGTGAGCAGGCCGGCCAGCGGCCGGGCACTGCGCGGGGCGGCCACTCCCGGAGCCACGGTCGAGGCGGTGCTCATGACCGGACCTCCCCACCGGCATCGCGCTGGTCGTCGCGCTCGCCGTCGCGGTCGTCGTCGGCAGCACGGTCGCCCGGACCGTCCTCCAGATCGGGCAGCAGCTGGATGGCCACCGTGACCCGCTCCGCCCCCTCGGGCGCGGCCTCGTCCGGCTTGCGGTAGCGCCCGATCACCGTCGCCAGCTCCGCCGAGAGGCTGCGCGCCTCCTCCGGCGTGAGCTGCAGCGCCCAGTCGCTGAAGTTGGTGGCATGCCGCCAGTCCCGCGGCATGGTCTCGAAGGAGTTCAGCGCGCGCTGCATGATCAGCGTGTGCGCGGCGGCGATCGACTGCATGTACCCGAGCGCGGCCGCGGGCTCCTGTTCGGCCAGGTCCATGTCCGTCCACCAGGTGCTCTGGTGCACGGACTTCCACCAGCGCTCACGGGCGTTGCCCCGCTCGGCGTCCTCGGCGACGAACCCCGCCGCGGCGAGCTGGCGCAGGTGGTAGCTGGTCGCCCCCGAGGTCAGCCCCATCCGCTCGGCGAGCCTGGTCGCGGTGGACGGACCGTGCCGACGCAGCAGTCCGATCAGTTGAACGCGCACGGGATGGGCCAGCGCCCGCAGGCCCTTGGCGTCGAGCACGACATCGGTCTGCGGGTCGGGACTGTGCGGCCACCGGGCTTCTTCGGTCATGGCAGCAGCATAGAACCGCAAAGAACTCTTCGCAAAGGATTATTCGCGAAGAGTTCTTTGCGGTTCCGTCGTGAGGGTCCCGCCGTGAGGATCCCCTCGCCGGAGTTGCGCCGCGAAGGCCCCGTCGCCAGGCCCCGCCGCCTGTGGTTCCGCCGCCCACGGCTCCCCACGCACCGCCTCAGTCCCGGGCCACCGCCAACGTGAGGACCACGGTCAGACCGCCGCCGGGCGTGGCCTCGACCCCCAGCCGGCCGCCGGCCGCCCGGACCAGGCCGTTGAGCGCCGGCCCGGTCGGCCCCCCGGAGCGCATCCCGGCTATCAACCACTGCCGGGCCTCGGGGAGTTCACAGCGCCCCCGGTCCACCACCCGCAGCTCCACCCGGGCCCGGTCCTCCCCGGGGCCACCGGAGCCGGCGGCCGCATGCGCCCGGATCAGCACCCGCGCCCCGGCCGGACTGCGCCGGATCGCGTGGTCCACCAGCCCGGCCACCGCCGACCCCAGTCGGCGCCCGTCCGCGACCACCACCGGCAGTCCGGCCGGCACCTGCGCGAACACCTCGGCCGACCGCCCGTCGCCGCGCAGCACCCGCTGCACCACCTGGGCCACCTGGACGTGCTGCGCCGAGGGGGCGCACCCCTCCGGACGCCCCGTCCACCCCACCCGCTCCAGCTCGGGCCGGGTCAGCGGCCGCGGCCCGGCCATCACATCGGTGCGGGCCCGCCCGGCACCCTGGCCGTCCGGCTCACCGGCCCCGCCGCCCACCGCCCCGACGGCCGACCCGCCGAGGCCGCCGAACCCGCCGAGCGCCCGGGCGCCCGCCGCAACCCGGCCCCAGAGCTTCCCGTGTGCCATCGCCCTGCCCCTCGTGCATCACCGGCTGCCACCGTCACGTTCGCGGCACGCCGAACGGGCCGCGTGCGACCCCTCGGCCAAGCCTGCGCCCGCCCGGCGCCGGTGACAATCCCACTCCCGGACGCGATGCGCGGCCCGTAGCCCGCCGGTCGGCGGGCGCACACCCGTCGACCGGCGGGGCCCCGGGCTGCCGGACCTGCCCCGCCACCCGGCACACCCGGCCCGATCCGCCCGCCGAACCCAGGGCCTGTCTTCAAACCCGCGTCTGCGGGGGCCCTCCGGGCGAACGCCGGGGGTTCGAAGACAGGCCCTAGACTGGCCCCATGACCCGGCTCAACGACCAGGTCCAGGAGCTGCTCCAGGAGTACGCGGACCTGATCTCGATCACCGGCGGGGACGCCTTCCGGGCCCGCGCCTACGAGAAGGCCGCCCGCGCGGTCGGAGGCCACCCCGAGGACGTCGCCGGACTGGACGCCAAGGGGCTCCAACAGATCCCCGGCGTCGGCAGATCCACCGCCGAGAAGGTCGCGGAGTACCTGCGCACCGGCCGGATGGAGGCCCTGGAGACGCTGCGCGCCGCCATCCCGGCCGGAGTCCGCGAGGTGATGGCCGTCCCCAGCGTCGGACCGAAACGCGCCCTCGCCCTCTACCGCGACCTGGACATCGCCTCCGTCGACCAGCTCGCCGAGGCGATCCGCGCCGAGCGGCTGACCGAGGTACCCGGCTTCGGCGAGCGCAGCGGCGCGAAGATCCTGCACGGCATCGAGCTGCTGCGGCAGTCGGGCGGCCGGACCCTGCTCGACGCGGCCACCGGGCAGGCCGAGCAGATCGTCGCGGCACTCTCCGCCGTCCCCGGCTGCACCCGCTGCGCGTACGCCGGTTCGCTGCGCCGGATGCGCGAGACGGTGGGTGACCTCGACGTGCTCGCCACCGCCGAGGACTCCGCCCCGCTGATGGCCGCGCTCATCGGACTCCCCTTCGTGGCGGAGGTGATCGGGAGCGGCCCGACCAAGACCTCGGTACGCACCGCCAAGGGCCTCCAGGTGGACCTGCGGGTGGTGCCCGAGGAGGACTGGGGCGCGGCGCTGGTCTACTTCACCGGCTCCAAGGCGCACAACATCAAGCTGCGCACCATGGCCGTCCGCGCGGGCCTGAAGCTGTCCGAGTACGGGCTGTTCGACGCCGAGAGCGGCGAGAAGGTGGTCTCGGCCACCGAGGAGGAGGTGTACGCGGCGCTCGGCCTGCCGTGGATCGCCCCGCCGCTGCGCGAGGACCGCGGCGAGATCGAGGCCGGCCTGCGCGGCGAACTGCCGGACCTGGTCACCGAGGACGACCTGCGCGGCGACCTGCACACCCACACCGACCTCACCGACGGGCTGGCCACCCTGGAGGAGATGATCGACACGGCGGCCGCCCGCGGCTACGCGTACTACGCCGTCACCGACCACGCTCCGGACCTGGTCATGCAGCGGATGACCGACGAGAAGATGCTCGCCCAGCGCGAGCGGTTGCGCGAACTCGCGGGCCGCCACCGCCGGATGCGGCTGCTGCACGGCACGGAGCTGAACATCGGCCCGGACGGCGGTGTGGACTGGCCCGCCGACTTCCTGGCCGGGTTCGACGTGTGCGTGGCCTCCGTCCACTCGCACTTCGGCGCCGACCGGACCGCCCAGACCCGCCGCCTGATCCGCGCCTGCGAGAACCCGAACGTGCACGTCATCGGCCATCTCACCACCCGGCGGATCGGTCGGCGCGGGCCGATCGACGTCGACCTGGACGCCGTCTTCGAGGCGGCCGCCCGGACCGGCACCGCGATCGAGATCAACAGCTCGCCGCAGCGGCTCGACCTGCGCGACGAGGACGTGCTCCGGGCGAAGCGCCACGGGGTCCGGTTCTCGATCGACAGCGACGCGCACGCGACCGGTCAGCTGGCCTACCCGCGGTACGGGATCGGCACCGCGCAGCGGGCCTGGCTGGGCACCGAGGACGTGATCAACACCTGGCCGTGGCAGCGGCTGAAGCGGTTCCTGCGCAAGGATGCGCTGCGCTAGGGCCCTCTCCCGCACTCCGTCGCAAATCACTGCATTTCGACCGCCGAACCCCTGGTGCAAAAGGGACGGGAAGCGCATCATGAGTAGTGGACCTGCGAGGTAGCTGAGGAAGTTCGACCGCAGGAGGCAGTGGCGACAGATCGAGACGGATCAGGGTCTGCCGCTGGTACCTCGGTCGACGATCGAACCGTGAGGCCGGAGGACGGGATGTCCGGAGGCCACCCCCGCCTCGCAGGTTCCGCACGCCCGGCGGGCCCCGCTGCCCTACGCCACAGGCTGCGGATACCCCATCTCCCAGGCGTGCACGGCGATTCCCACCCGGTTGGAGACCCCGAGCTTGCGCTGGATGCTGGCCAGGTGCGTCTTCACCGTCCCCGCCGAGATGAACAGTTCGGCGGCGATGTCCGCGTTGGTCCGGCCCGCCGCCACCTGCCCGGCGATCTCCACCTCCCGCTCGGTGAGCGCCGCCACCTGCGGCCGCCGCCCGGCCGGGCGCCGGGGCGGCGCGGTGACGTGCTTGAGCAGGCGCACGGTGACGGACGGACTGATCAGGCTCTCACCGCTCGCCGCCGCGCGGACCGCCTCGGCCAGCAGCGCCGGGCCGGAACGCTTCAGCAGGAACCCGGACGCGCCGTGCTGCAGCGCGGGGTAGACGTACTCGTCGAGGTCGAAGGTGGTCAGCACGACCACCCTCACCGGGGTGGCGGCGCCGGGACCGGCCAGTCGACGGGTCAGCTCCAGCCCGTCCATCCGGGGCATCCGGATGTCCACCAGCGCGACGTCGGGGCGCAGTTGCCCGGCGAGCTCGAACGCCGCCATGCCGTCGGCGGCCTCGCCGACGACCGTGATGTCCGGCTGGGCCTCCAGGATCCGCCGCACACCGCGGCGGACCGCCTCCTGGTCGTCCGCGATCAGCGTGCGGATGGGCGCAGGGTGGGGACTCGTCACACGGAGCAGTCTCGCACGGCCGGCCGATCGGGCCCGAACACGGCCACCGCCCGGGCCGGGCGGGGCCCGTGAGGCGACGACGGCCCGGGTTCGCAGGGCGACCGCCCGGCGTCAGGAGGCGCCGCCCTTGAGGTCGGTCTCCCGCCCGTCGCGCAGCACGGTGAGGCTGCGCGGCACCTCCACCCGGTACCGGGCGTCGCAGTTGGCGATACCCGTGCAGCCGGCCTGCAGATCGAGGTTGTCCCCGCTCAGACTCCAACTGGTCTCCTTGCTCCCGAGCACCCGGGCGTCGAACCAGCGGGTCACCTTGATGTCCTGCCGGTCGGTCGCGACCAGGTCGGTGGAGACCTCGTGGGAGCGGACGTTGAGGGTGGTCCCGCCGTAGCTGAACGTCTTCTCCTCGGGGGTGGCGTCCGAGGCCGACGCGCAGCCGGTGACGGCCACCAACGAGCCGAGAGCGGCCAGGGCGAGGGCGGCGGCGGGCGTGCTGCGGCGGCGGGCGGGCGATGCGGTCATGGGAACGATCCTCCGGCGGAACTCGGTTCGGGTCACGGCTACGAGCATTGCCGTTCCGCGCCCGCCTGCCATCTGCCGTTCGGCAGATACCGGGTGACCACCCCTCCCCGAACCCCGGCCCTCCCGGGAGGGGAGGTGCGAGAAACGCCCAGTTCACCCCGCCCCCGTCCGTCACGCCGTCCCCGTCCGTCACGCCGCTGCCACCGGTTGCCGGACGCCGGGGAGAAGGCGCGCCCGGGAGAAGGCGCGCCCGGGGGACGGCGGCCCCGGCCTAACGCACCGGCAGCACGCAGGTGATCCGCCAACCGGACGGCCGGTGCGGGCCGGCGCCCAGCGTCCCCCCGTGGGCGGCGACGCGTTCGGCCAGGCCCGCCAGTCCGGTGCCGCCGCCGGTGCGGCGCCTCAGCAGGCCCTTCGTACCGCGGGCGCCCCCGCCGCCGTCGTCCGTCACCGACACCTCCACCACCCGGCCCGCGCCGCTCGCCGGCCGGACGACGGCGACCCGGATGGCTGCCTCGGTCGCCCCGGGGGCGTGCCGCCGGACGTTGGTGAGCGCCTCCAGGACGACGGCGTACACCGTCGCCTCGGCCTCGCCGGAGAGCACGGCGGAGCTCTCCGGCGCCAGCTCGACGGTGGCCCGGACGGCGCCGGAGGCACCGAAGCGGCCGACCAGTTCCGGCAGGTCCGCGAGCCCGTGCACCCGGGTGGCGGCGGCCGCCGACAGCTCGGCCTGCGGCTCCCGCAGCGCCCCCACCATCTCGTCCATCGAGTCCAGCGCCCGCAGGCCGGCCTCCTCCAGGCGGCGCAGCAGCGCGGCCGTCTCCTCCCCGTCCTGGCCGGGGAGTTGTCCGGCCTGCGCCTCCAGCACGATGCCGGTGATCTCGTGCGCGACGAAGTCGTGGAGGCCGCGGGCCACTTCGAGGCGCTGCTCACGGCGGGCCCGGGACACCGCGCGTTCCCGGCGGGCGTCCAGCGAGCGCAGGTAGAGACCCGCCCCGGCCACAGCGACGGCGGGGAACAGGGCGAGCGAGACGGCGACCGGCGAGACCAGCCAGTCGGCGTCCGGCACGCGCAGGGTGAACCGCAGCGGCAGCAGCAGGACCGCCGCCGCCAGCAGGGCCAGGACCGGGACGACCCGCCGCCCGGGCACCCGGCGCGCCGCCCGGCCGAACAGCACCAGCAGGGCCGGCCACTCGAAGGGCAGCCAGAACCCGGCGAGGCGGTAGGGGCCGGAGTAGCCCGCGTCCAGGGCCAGCGAGCACACGGCCACGGTGCCCGCCGCCACGGCGAGGGTGACCCGCCCGGACGGCCAGGGCAGTACCGCCGCCGCTCCCGCGAGCGCCGCCGTCGCGGCGAGCAGCAGCGCGGCCAGGTGCTCCCCCGGGTGTGCCGCCGGCACGGGCGCGACCACGACCAGCACGGCGGCGGCGCCCAGGAGTCGGCGGAGGCGGACGGCACCGGAGGCAGGCGGGAGGGCGGCGTGCATGCGCCCGAGCCTACGGGCCGCCCCAGGGCCCGCCCGCCCCGCTCTCCCGGGGGAGGCCGGAATCGTCCGCGGGGAGGAGGGAGTCCCCCCTGTCGCGGGAGGTCTGACCGCCCGTCGGAGCGGAGAGTGGTCCTTGCCGGAACCGAGGCGACACCCCGCATCCGTACCGGCTCCACCGACCGCCCCACCGAGAAGGACGAACCGCCATGTCCCGTCGTAGCACCGTCAAGACCGCCGCCCGGGTGGCCGCCGTCGCCGCCCTCTGCCTGGCGGCCACCGTCGCCGTCGTGCCCGCCAACGCCGAGCCGGTCGGCGACACCTCCTCGGCCGCCCGGGTACGGGGCAACGCGGGGGCCACCCTCACCGCGGACTTCCCCGGCTTCGAGGGCGACGCCGTCCGCTTCGAGGTCGACGCCCGGACGGAGGTCAACTCCTCGCCCGCCCACGGCAGCGGGCACTTCCACGTGACGCACCACCGGCCGGACGGGCGGCTGGTCGCCGACTTCGAGGGGGACATCGGCTGCCTGGCCGTGGGCGGCGGCACCGCGATCGCCACCGGCGTGATCACCAAGGGCGAGGTGCCCTGGTTCCCCGGCACCGAGGTCGTGGGCACCAAGGTGTCGCTCACCGTCCAGGACAACAACGGCCGCGCCGACCGGCTCGGCTGGATCTGGGGCGCGTTCGGGGCGCCCGTCTCGGACTGCCAGGGCACGGTACCGTTCATCCGCACCGGCAGCGGCGGCTTCACCGTACGGGGCTGACCCGCCCGGACGGTGCGGGGCCGGCGTCGCAGGCCGCACCGCCCGCCCACCCCGCCCGCACGGAGGACCGCCCGATGACCGACGACCGGCCGACGACCGCGCCCGCCACCGGCCCCGGCCCCGGACCGGTGCAGTCGCGCGCGGACACGGGGGTGCTGCGCGCGCTCACCGGCCCGGTCAGGGCGACCGGCGCCGACCGCGGCCACCGGGAAAGCACACCCCCTTCGGAGGCCCGGCGATGAACGCCGCCGACTACCGCCGGCTGACAGCCGTCGGGCCCTACTTCGCCCTGGACTGCGCCGACGCACCGGGCGACGGACCGCCGCCCGGCTTCCAGCCGCTGCGCGACCTGTACGCCGAGGGGCCGAAGTCCCTGCTGGCCCGGCGGGTCGACGTGGTGGCGCAGCGGCTGGGCGGCGTCGAGCCGCGGGTCGCGGCGTCGATCCTCCACCTCGGGCTGGCGGCCCGGTTCTGCTCGGTCGGACTCGGTGCGGCCGCCCTCCTCGGCACGGTGCCCGAGCTGCACCCCGACCGGTCGTACCTGCGCGTGCCCGACCAGGGGCCGGTCGACCTGTGGGTGCCGTACGAGGACCCCGGGGCAGAGCGCGAGCCGCTCGCCGACCGGCTCCACCGGGCCGTCGTCCAGGGCCAGTTGACGCCCCTCGCGGCGGCTCTTCGGTCGGTCGTCCCGGTGTCGGGGCAACTGCTGTGGGGCAACGCGGCATCCGCCCTGGCCGGGTCGCTGCGGATGCTGAACGGCCAGGTGGCGCCCGGACCCGCCCGCGCACTCGTGGCCGAGCTGCTCGGCCGCGCACCACTCGCCGGCACGGGGACCCTGCGCGGCGCCGCCTTCCGGCGGAACAGCTGCTGCCTCTACTACCGCGTGGGCCCGGGCGCCGGGGTCTGCGGCGACTGCTGCTTCGACCGTCCGCCCCGACCCGCCGCGCGCTGAGCCGACACCCCCGCCCCGAGAGGTCGCCGGTCCACCGGCCGGGCCGAACCCGTCACCGGGCTGACCATCGCCCCCCCCAAGACGACCCTCCCCGGCAGCCACTACGATGCCTGCCGGGGAGGGTGATTCGCATGGGTGGATCCGCGCAGGTACGCCGGGCCGTCGTCGCGGTGCTGATCGCCGTCACGGCACTGGGCTGCACCGCGACACCTCCACCGACGACCCGGGAGGAGTCGGACCCGGACAGCACCAGGGTCCGCACCGACACCGCCCCGCTCCAGCGGCCCTTCGCGGCGATCGGGGAGCTCTCCGACCCGCACTGGCTCGGCTACAACCTGCACTACGAGAGCCGCCCCCTCGTCCCCGACCAGGACCCGCCCATCCGGGTGGTCGGCATCGCGCACCTCCCCGCAGGCACCGCCGCGGCCATCACCTCCCGCCCCGAGTACGCCTTCCACCCCGTCGCCCCCGCCGACGGCGCCACCCCTGCCGCCCCCACCGCGAGCAGCCCCGGCAGCGCCTCACTCGACCTCCTCCTCCCCGGTCCCGGCCAACTGCCCGTCCCGCTGCGCCACGCACTCCCCGTCGAGTCCGACTGGCTCACCAGCGAGGCCTACGACCGGACCATCACCGGGTCGCGCTACCAGGGCCGGTTCTTCCTGGACCCGCTCTCGGACAGCGTCTACTTCGACACCGTCTCCCCCACGGGCCCGAACGACGGCAACCCGTCCTGACCTGGGCACCCGGGCCGAGTGCTCGGCCCGGGTGCCCGGGTCAGGACGCTCAGCCCGGACGCTCACGCCGGGCGGCGCCGCCGGTAGTAGGCGTAGGTCAGGGCCAGGACGATCGGGCCCCACAGCATCACCGGGCCGATGCAGACACGCGCCAGCAGCTTCCACCACCCGTTGCTGAAGGCGACCTCCCGGAAGCCCAGGAGGTCGAACCAGGCCAGCGGCATGGTGTCCCACAGCGCGACCAGGCCCAGGCCCCCCAGGGTCGCCGGAACGATCGCGGCGAGGGGCGCGACCCGCCTCCCGCCAATCAACGGCACCCAGCCGGGGACGACTTCACCCCACCCGCTGACCAGGCCGAGACAGAGCAGCGCCAGCGACTCCGTGAGCAGGCTGAGCCCGAGGACGTAACCCGGGGCCCACCACGGAAGGGGCGGCGCCGCCGGATCGACCGTCCCCATCGTGAAGTTGACGGCGAACGGAAGCCGCCACAGACAGTGCGGCAGCACGACGAACGGCAAAGACCTGGCGAGCCGGAGCGCCCAGCGCGGGACGGGGCGCTCGGTGACTCCTGGAGAAGGCATGATCGGCATGACTCCACCGTCGCCGAACCCCGACGGCGGTACGTCGCCCGTGCGGACGGTCCCGGTCCCCCGCCGGAGCCACTTCCCGGTCGGTGCTCATCCTTGCGACCGACGGCCGGCACCACCTCACCAGGGCGGCCT
This sequence comes from Kitasatospora sp. NPDC048239, assembly GCF_043202015.1. Taxonomy (NCBI): domain Bacteria; kingdom Bacillati; phylum Actinomycetota; class Actinomycetes; order Kitasatosporales; family Streptomycetaceae; genus Kitasatospora; species Kitasatospora sp. NPDC048239. The sequence goes on from NZ_JBICZP010000018.1 coordinate 124,945, forward strand.
GAGGCGATCGGACGAACCGCGGCTCGCGCCCGGCGCCGTCAGCCGACCCGCCGGGCCAACACCTGCCCCGGCCAGTCCTCGGAGAGGAAGCGATCGGTGGGGGTGAAGCCGTTGCGCTCGTAGAACGCGACCAGCTCCCCTCCGCCGCCCGCCCAGCAGTCGACCCGCAGCAGCTCCACGCCGGCCCGCCTGGTCTCCTCGACGGCATGCTCCAGCAGCGCCGCCCCGATACCCCGGCCGGCCTGCTGCCGGTCCGAGATCAGCAGCCGGACGTACCGCTCGGGTTCCCCGGCCGGCGCGATCGGCAGCTGGGGGCTGGGCCCGGAGTCCAGCACCAGGGCTCCGACCGGGGTTCCGTCCAACTCCGCGATGTGGGGGGCGTTCTCGGTCAGGTAGCGCTCGACCCGCGCCACCCCGCCGGGCTTCTGCGAGTACGGCGTCGTGCCCCACTGCCCGGTGTTGCCACGGCCGTTCATCCAGACCACCGCGGAGTCGAGCATGTCCAGCACGGCCTGCGCGTCGGCCAGGCCCCCCGGTCTGATCTGTATACCCTGCATGGTTTCATTCACGGAGGGAGTTTAGACAGAGGTGGGCGGATCACGGGGGAGGCCCGCATCGCAGCGCTGCGGCCAGCGTCCGGCCTGTCCGGGGCCGGGCGCGGGCCGCCGATCCCCACCGGGCGCCGATGCCCGGGGCACCCGGTGAAGTCCTCGTGGCAGGGCGTCAGACCGCGACCGCCTCCTCCATCTCCTCCTCTGCCGCTGCCGGGCCCGGCACCGCCCGGCCGCGTCGCTCGTACAACGCCGCGCCGACCAGCTCACGGTCGCGCAGCCGCTATGGATGTACTATACAACCGCTCGCTTCCCACGAAAGCCCCCGCTCGGCCCCACAGGGGCGCGCGGGGGCCGCCGACGCCCCCATGCGCCTCCCCGAGCCGCGGAGGCCTCAGAGCAGCTCGAACACCCCGTACGAGAACCCCTCCGCCCGGACCTCCCCATCCGTCACCCGTACGCCCTGCACGTCCAGCGGCCGCACCACCGGCACCGAAGCCCCGGACGCCGAAGCCCCGGGTGCCGAAGGACCTCCACCCAACGGCACCACCGCCGGATCCCGCCGCGGGTTGACCACCACCAGGTACCGCCCGGCCCGGGTGTACACCAGCGGATAGCCCGCATGCCGCACCTCCACCGAGCCGCGGGCGCCCAGCCCGGGGTAGGCCCGGCGCAGCGCCACCAGCCGGCGGACGGTGTGCAGCAGCGAGGTCGGGTCGGCCCGCTGGGTGGCCACGTCGGGCCGCCCCGGGTCCGGGTCGACGGGCAGGTAGAGCCGCTCGGCGGGCGCGGTGGAGAAGCCCGCGTTCGGCCCGGGCGCCCACTGCATCGGGGTCCGCGAGCCGGCCCGGTTGTAGCGCGGGCCGAGCACGCTGCCCTCGGTGTCGGGCAGCCCGGGCAGGTAGCGCATGCCGATCTCGTCGCCGTAGTAGACGGCGGGCAGGGTGGGCCAGGTGAGCAGCAGGGCGAAGGCCGGGGCGAGTTGCTCGGCGGTGCGCGGGCCGGTGGCGAGCCGCGAGAAGTCGTGGTTGGCGGTCGGCAGGGCCATATACCCGGCGCCCTCGGTCAGTTCGGCGGCCGAGCGCCAGGCGTCCAGGAAGACCTGCGGGGTGCCCCGGCCCTCGGCGTCGAAGTAGCAGGGGCCCTGCTGCCAGAACTCCTCGACCGTGCCCGCGTTGTTGTTGAACAGCGAGCGCAGCGGCAGGCCCCTGTCGGGGCCGCCGAACTGGAGGAAGAAGTCGGCGTGGAATCCGGCCGCGACGGCGACGGCCGGCTCGCCCCACTCGGCGAACAGCGCGGCCTGCGGGTGGCTGCGGTCGAGCCAGTCGCGCAGCTCGGTCCAGAGTTTGGCGGTCTCGGTGAACCCGGGGTCGTCCTTGACCAGCGAGGAGGCCATGTCGACGCGAAACCCTGCCAGGCCGAGGCCGAGCCAGTGCGACATGATCTCGCGCAGCGCGGCCCGGTTGGCGCGCGGGCCCTCGGCGTCGACCGACTGGCGCCAGGGCTGGTCGGAACGGCTGCGCGCGTAGCCGAAGTTGAGCGCGGGCTGGCAGTCGAAGAAGTTCGGCCGGTACCAGCCGGGGCGGGAGCCGGGCGAGGCGACGAAGCCGTCCACCGGTGTGCCGGACCAGATGTAGCGGTGGTCGCCCGGGTCCTCGGCGGCGGCCAGGAACCAGGGGTGCCGGTCCGAGGTGTGCCCGGCGACCAGGTCGAGCAGGATCCGGATGCCCTTGCGGCGGGCGGCCTCGACCAGGGCCGCCAGGTCCTCGGTGCCGCCGTAGCGCGGCGCGGGCGCGAGGTAGTCGCTGATGTCGTACCCGGCGTCGCGGAACGGCGAGGTGAAGCAGGGGTTGAGCCAGACGGTGTCGACGCCGAGCCAGGCGAGGTGGTCGAGGTGCTCCGCGATCCCGACGAAGTCGCCGATGCCGTCGCCGTCGGAGTCGGCGAAGGTCTGCGGATAGATCTGGTACAGGACGGCGTCGGCCAGCCAGTCGGGGCCGGGGCGGGTCGAGGTCATGGTGGTGGATCCTCCTGCCGAGTGCCGGGGCCGGGGGACGGGGTCCGGGTCTAAGATTCTCGTCCAATCCCGGCCGTCCCGACAGCCCGCCTCACCAGTCCCGACAGCCGCCCGCACATCCGGGGCCCCCGCCGCCCGGGCCCGCACGCCACCCGGGACCGCCCCGGCCCCTCACCGCCCAGGAGTCAGCCGGCCCTCAACGCGCCCCGCAGGCCGCCGTGAACGCCTTGGCCCGCCGGGTGATCTCCGCCCAGTCGCCGGCCGCCACCACCTCCGGCGCCACCACGTCCGTCCCCGCGCAGACGGCGAGCGCGCCGTGCGCGAGGAAGTCCGCGGCGTTGCCCGCGTTGACGCCACCGGAGGCGACCAGGGGGATGTCGGGGTAGGGCCCGCGCAGGTCCTTGAAGTACCCGGGCCCGAACGCCCGGGCGGGGAAGATCTTGACGGCGGCGGCGCCGAGGTCCACGGCCAGGGCGACCTCGGTGGGGGTGAGTGCGCCGAGCACCACCGGTACGGCGGCGGCGTGGGCGGCGGCCGCGACCTCGGGGCGGCAGCCGGGCGTGACGAGGAAGGACGCGCCGGCCTCGACGCCCCGCTCGGCCTGCTCGGCGGTCAGCACGGTACCGACGCCGACCCGCCATCCGGCGTCGGCGGCCCTCCGCAGATGGGTCGTCACATCCGGTGTGGTGTAGGTGAACTCGGTCCAGCTGATGCCGCCGTCGGCGAGCGCGGCGCAGAGTGCGGCCGCGTCCGGTATCCGGGGGGCGCGGACGACGGCGATCACCGGATCGGCGGCCAGCGCGGCACGCGCGGTGGCGATGACGGATTCGGATTCGGCAGGTCTCACATAGCTGGCGCTCATGCGGCTCGGGTTCCTCGCTCGGTGCGGCGCAGGGTGCGGCCGGGGCGTGCGCCCGTGGTGCGGCCCTGCCGGACGACGGCGGTGCCGTTGACGTAGACGTGCTCGATCCCGGTGGCGGGCCGCCGGGGGTGGTCGAAGGTGGCGGTGTCCCGGACCCGGTCGGGGTCGAACAGCACCAGGTCGGCGTGGTGGCCCGCGACGATCAGGCCCCGCCGTTCCAGCCGCAGCCGCCGGGCCGGGCGGCCGGTCATCCGGGCGATCGCCTCCTCCAGCGTGAGGACGCCCGAATCCCGGCTGTAGTGGCCCAGATAGCGGGGGAAGGTACCCCAGGCGCGCGGGTGCGGGCGGGCCCCGACCAGCAGGCCGTCGCTGCCGACGGTGTGCACCCGGTGGCGCATGATGGCCTGGACGTTCTCCTCGTGGCCGACGTGCTGCAGGATCGTCGTCGCCAACTCGTCGGCGCCCAGCAGGTCCAGGAAGACCTCGGTGCCGCTGCGTCCCTGCTCCGCGGCGAGTTCGGCGACGGTGCGCCCGACGCTGTCGGCCAGGGCCGGCGCGCGGACGCCGGAGATCTGGATGGTGGCCCAGTCGGTGACCACCCCGTGGCAGCCGTCGCTGCCCTGCTCCTCCACCGCGTGGCGCACCCGCTCCCGTACGCCGGGGTCGGCCAGTCTGGCCAGGGTGGCCTGCGGGCCGCCCTCGGTGGCCCAACTCGGCAGCAGGGCGGCCAGGGTGGTGGAGCCGGGCAGGTAGGGGTAGCTGTCCAGGGTGAGGTCCACGCCGTCGGCCAGCGCCTGGTCCACCAGGGCCAGCAGCTCCCCGGCCCGGCCCTGGTTCACCCCGAAGTTCATGGTGGCGTGCGTGAGGTGCAGCGGACAGCCGGAGCGCCGGGCGATCTCCACCATCTCCGCGTAGCCCTCCAGCGCGCCCGCACCGTAGGAGCGCTGGTGCGGCGCGTGGAATCCGCCGAAGGCCGCGACGACCTTGCACAGCTCGACCAGCTCGCCCGTCCGCGCGTACATCCCGGGGGTGTAGGTGAGCCCGCTGGACAGGCCGACCGCGCCCTCGGCCAGACCCTGCGCCAACAGCTCCCGCATCCGCCCGAGTTCGGCGGTGCTCGGCGCGCGGTTCTCCCACCCCATGGCGAGCATCCGCAGGGAGCCGTGTGGGACGAGGTAGCAGGCGTTGACGCCCGCGCCGGTCCGGTCCAGCCGGTCGAGGTACTGGCCGACCGTGCGCCAGTCCCAGTCGAAGCCCTCCGGATCGCCGTTCCAGCCGGCGATCTGGCGGCGCAGCGCGGCGAGCGTGGTGTCGTCCACCGGTGCGTACGACAGGCCGTCCTGCCCGAGGACTTCGCAGGTGACGCCCTGGGTGACCTTGGCGGGGTGCTCGGGTTCGAGCAGCAGCGCCAGGTCGGAGTGGGCGTGCATGTCGATGAATCCGGGGGCGAGCACCAGCCCGTCGGCGTCCACCGTGCGGCCGCCGTCCAGGCCCGACCCGATCCCGGTGATCAGCCCGTGCCCGATCCGCACGTCGGCTCGGTAGCGCTCGGCGCCGGTGCCGTCGATGACGGTCGCACCCTTGAAGACGAGCTGGTCGTCCATCAGAAGTAGGTCCTCACCAGGCCCGTGACCTGCGGCTCCGCGGCGTCCGCGGCGTCCAGCACCGGGATCATCGTCCACTTGTCGAAGGCGGTGCAGGGGTGGGAGATCCCCAGCCGCAGGACGGCTCCGACGGGTGCGAGGTCCCCCGCGTCCCGCAGGAAGGCGTGCTGGTCGTTGAGCGTGCTGATGCGGGCCGCGGTCCCGGTCAACGCGGCTCCGCCCCGGACGAGTTGCGGCTCCGGCAGCCCCTCGTCGAAGGGCAGGTCGCGCTTGCCCGCGTCCAGCAGGGCCAGTTGCGGCTCGGGCCGGGAGACCACCTGGGCCCAGCCGTGCAGGGCACTGCGGAACGGCCGTTCGCCGGTGCCTCGGACCAGTGGTGAGATGCCCCGGTAGAAGCCGTCGTCGTGCCCGATGTAGGCGCCCGAGCGGAGCACCACCCTGGCGTCCGTGAGTCCGCCCAACTCCTCGACCACCAGGTCGAAGTAGGCGCTGCCCCCGGCGGTCACCACCGGTTCGCCGTCGGCCTGGGCGCCGCTCAGCCGGGTGTGCAGTGCGGCCAGTTCGCGCAGGTAGCGGCGCACCGTCGCCAGCCCCTCGGCGGTCGCGTCGTGGGCGAGCGCGCCCTCGTACCCGCCGACGCCCGCGAGCCGCAGCGTCGGGGCGCGCAGTACGGCCGCCGCGACCTCGACGGCCTCCTCGACGGTCCGGGTGCCGGTGCGCCCGCCCGGTCCGCCGAGTTCGACCAGGACCTCCACCGGTCGGCCGGCCCCGGCGGCGCGCAGCGCCTCGTCCATCAACCGGACGCTCTCGGTGGAGTCGGCCCAGGACACGAAGGAGAAGGCCGGGTCGGCGTCCAGTTCGCCCGCGAGCCAGGCCAGCCCGGCCGGGTCGAGCAGGGTGTTGGCGAGCAGGATCCGCTGTACGCCGAAGGCCCTGGCGACCCGCACCTGCGGCAGGTTGGCCAGCGTGATGCCGTGGCTGCCGGCGTCGAGTTGGGCCTTCCAGAGCGCCGGCGCCATGGTCGTCTTGCCGTGCGGGGCGAGTGCCACGCCGGCATCGGCGCACCAGGCGGCCATGGTCCGGACGTTGTGGTCGAGTGCGGCGGCGTCGAGGGTGAGCAGCGGGGTCCCGAGGTCGGCGAGCCCGGGGCGGGTGGCGAGGTAGTCCCGGACGCTGAGGCCCCAGGCCGCGGGCGGCAGGGCCTTGAACCGCCAGTCGAGCACCTCGTCGGCGAGCGCCGCCACCTTTCCGGCGTCGATGCCCGGCCCGGTGCCGCTGCTTGCGAAGGTCTGGTCCACCGTCATCCTCCATTGCTCATGTTGCAACATGTGCAACGAGGGTTGCACATGCTGGCATCACGGTTCTAGCATCAGCGCCGGACGAAGGTCAACGAACGGCGAACGCCACCCGGCACCGGAGGTCGACGACCGGCGGGGCGGGCCACCGACGAGGGCGACGGGCTCGACCGCGGTCGGCCCCGTCGGCCGCAGGACACGAGGAGCCCAGCACATGCCACGACAGGACGCCGCCGTGACCGCAACGGCCCGCCCCGCCGAGGCGGTGTGCGTGGGCGAGTCGATGGCCGTCCTGCTGCCGGACCGCCCGGGCCCGCTGGAGTCGGTGGACGGCTTCCGGCTCTCGGTCGGCGGCGCGGAGTCCAACGTGGCGGGCGCGCTCGCCGCACTCGGTGTACCGAGCGCCTGGATCAGCCGGGTCGGGGACGACGGCTTCGGCCGCCGCCTGGTCGGCGAGCTGGCCGCGCGCGGGGTGGACGTGTCGGCCGTCGCCGTCGATCCGCACCGACCGACCGGCATCTACCTCAAGGAGGTCGGCGGCAGCACCGGCCGCCGCCACGACCTCGGCCCGGGGCGCAGCAGACTGCACTACCACCGCAGGGGCTCGGCGGCCTCCGCCCTCTCCCCCTCCCTGCTCGCCGACCCGGTCGCGGCCCGGCTGCTGGCCGGCGCCCGGCTGCTGCACCTGTCCGGCATCACCCCCGCACTCTCCGACGACTGCCTGGCCCTGGTCCGCGCACTCCTCGCCGAACGCCGCCCGGGGCGGCTGGTCAGCTTCGACCTCAACTGGCGCCCGGCGCTGTGGCGCGAGCGCGACCCGGCGGTGCTGCCGCCCCTGCTGGACGCCGCCGACCTGCTGCTGCTGGGCGCCGACGAGGCCGAGGCCGCCTTCGGGACTGGCGACCCGCAGGAGCTGCGCCGCCGCTTCCCCTCCCCGGCCACCCTGGTGGTCAAGGACGCCGACCGCGTCGTCACGGCCCTCGGCCGGGACGGCTCCCAGGCCTCCGAAACGGCCCTCACCGTCGAGGTGGTGGAGGCCACCGGGGCGGGCGACGCCTTCGCGGCCGGCTTCCTGGCCGGCACCCTGCGCGGCCTGGACCAGCGCCGCCGGCTGCGGCTGGGCCATCTGGCGGCGGCCTGCGCCCTGACCGCCCACGGCGACCAGGCCGAGCTGCCGCCCGCACCGGCGGTCGCGGCCCTCCTCGGCGCCTCACCGGCGGAGTGGGCCGCCACCCGGGTGTCGGCGGATGGCATCGTGTCCCCGGTACTGCCCGCGCCCGGGAGCAGCGCCTCCGACCCTCGACCGGCCGCGTCCCCGGCCCTTGGAGCACGATGAGCCAGACCGTCAGCCGCGCCCTGCGCATCCTCGCCGAGCTGGGCGAGGGCGAGCGCTCCCTCGACCAGCTGGCCGAGCTGCTCGGCGTGCACAAGACCACCGTGCTGCGGCTGCTGCAGAGCCTGGAGGAGGAGCGGTTCGTCCACCGGGACGCCGCCTACCGCTACCACCTCGGCGCCGGCCTGTTCGCGCTCTCCGGCCTCGCCCTGGAGCAGCGCGGCATCCGCCGGATCGCCGCGCCGCACCTCGCGGAGCTCAACGCGGCCACCGGCCAGACCGTCCATCTGGCCGCGTACGAGGGCGGCGAGGTCGTCTACATCGACAAGTACGACTCCCGGCACCCGGTGCGGATGTACTCGCGGATCGGCCTGACGGCCGCGCTGCACAGCGCGGCCGTCTCCAAGGTGCTGCTCGCCGACCTCCCGCCGGCCGAGCGCCGCCGGGTGGCGGCCGGCATCGACTTCACCCCGCACACCGCCCGCACCCTCACCACCCCCGAGGCCCTGCTCGCCGAGCTGGACAAGGTCGCCGCCCAGGGCTGGGCGCAGGACCACGCCGAGCACGAGGCCTTCATCAACTGCGTGGCCGCGCCCGTCCGGGACGCCACCGGGCGGGTCGTCGCGGCGGTCTCCATCTCCGTCCCGGACGTCGTCCTGCCCTATGAGCAGGTCCTGGAGCTCCTCCCGGCCCTGCTCGCCACCGCCCGCGCCGTCTCCGCCGACTGCGGGCAGACCCCCAGGACCGGCTGACCCGACCGAGCCGAGCCCACCGAGCCGCCCGCGACACCAGCGGCACCCGCCACCACCGAGGAAGCACATGAGCGACAAGACCGAAGTCCGCACCGACGGCGCCCCCGCCCCGGCCTGGATGTTCTCCCAGGGCGTCCGCAAGGGCCCGATCCTTCAGGTGTCCGGCCAGGGCCCGCAGGACCCGGCCACCGGCGAGTACCTCCACCACGGCGACGTGAAGGCGCAGACCCGCCGGACGCTGGAGAACGTCAAGGCGATCGTCGAGGCGGGCGGCGCCACCATCGAGGACGTGGTGATGTTCCGCGTCTACCTCACCAAGCGCGCCGACTTCCCCCTGATGAACGAGGTCTACGCCGAGTTCATCGACGAGAACATCAAGCCGGGCGGCGTGAAGCCCTGCCGCACCACGATCTTCGTCGAGCTGCCGCAGGAGCCGATGCTGGTCGAGATCGACGCCCAGGCGGTCATCGGCTGACCCCAGCCGACCACGGCCACAGACCGGGGCCCGGACGGGCACTCCCCGTCCGGGCCCCGGCGCGTCCGCGGGCGGCTGCCGACGTCAGCCGACGGCCACTCCCGTCTCCTCCGGGACGGCGCCCCGGGCCACCACCCTCCCGGTCCGCTTCGCCGTACGCCGCTCCAGCGCACCAGAGAACAGCGCCACCCCCAGCGCCGCGGCGGTGAGCAGCCCGCCCACCCAGTTCGGCGCGTCGTAGCCGAGCCCCGAGGAGATGACCAGCCCGCCGAGCCAGGCGGAGAGCGCGTTGCCCAGGTTGAACGCGGCGATGTTGGCGGCCGAGGCCAGCGTGGGCGCCCCCGCGGCCTGGTCCATCACCCGCTTCTGCAGCGGCGCCACCGTCGCGAATCCGAACAGGCCGATCAGCGGGATGGTGACGATCGCACCGACCTTGCTGTGCGCGGCGAGGGTGAAGGCGAAGAGCAGCACCGCCAGCACCGAGAGGATCACGTACAGGCTGCGCATCAGCGCCCGGTCGGCGAACCAGCCGCCGAACAGGTTGCCGACGAACAGGCCGACGCCGAACAGGAACAGCAGCCAGGTGACACTGCCGTCGGCGAAGCCCGCCAGTTCGGTCATCATCGGCGTGATGTAGGTGAACATCGCGAAGATCCCGCCCCAGCCGAACACCGTCATGGTCAGCGCGAGCCAGATCTGCGGCTGGCGGAAGACGGCGATCTCCGGGCCGAGCCGGGCGTCCTCGGCCCGCGGCTGGACGGGCACCAGTGCGGCGATGCCGGCGAAGCCGATCACACCGAGCGCCGCGACCACGTAGAAGGTGGAGCGCCAGCCGAAGTGCTGGCCGAGCAGGGTGCCCATCGGTACGCCGAGGACGTTGGCGGCGGTCAGGCCGGTGAACATCAGGGCGATCGCACCGGCCCGCTTGTGCGGGGCGACCAGGTCGGCCGCCACCACCGAGCCGATGCCGAAGAACGCGCCGTGCGCGAAGGCCGCGAGCACCCGGCCGGTGAGCAGCAGCCCGTAGGCGGGGGCGAGGGCCGAGACCAGGTTTCCGAGGATGAACAGGCCCATCAGCGTCAGCAGCATCCCCTTCCGGGGGGCCTTGGTGCCGAGGATGGTGAGCAGGGGGCCCCCGACCACCACGCCGAGCGCGTAGCCGGAGATGAGCAGGCCGGCGGTGGGGATGGACACCGAGAAGTCGCCGGCGACCTCTGGCAACAAGCCCATGATCACGAACTCGGTGGTACCGATGCCGAAGGCGCTGATCGCCAGCGCCAGGAGCGCGAGGGGCATGAGGGGACCGCTTTCCAGAGCAGGACGATTGCACGTGCAACTACCAGCGTCGACAATACGACCGGACGCCGGATACTTGCAAGCGCGCCATATCCCCACTCACACATTCCTTGCACCGCCTTGCCCTCACCCCCGCCAGTCATTAGGTTAGGCTCACCTAACTGACTGGAGGTCGTCATGAGCCAGAGCCCCACCGACGTCGAGGCGCCCGAACCCACCGCCGCCGACCGGGTCTGCAGCCTGCTCACCGCGACCTCCTCCGTGGTGGTCCGCGCCTGCGGCGAGTACCACGAGCTCGACACCCCCGTGTCGGTGCACGGCGCCGCACTGCGGATGTGCGCCCCGCTCGACGCACCGCTCACCATCGCCGCCGCCCGCGCCACCGAGGGGCTCGCCGTCGTCCTGGACCTCACCGACGTCGCCCCGGTCGCCGTCCGCGACCGCGTGCGCGGCCGGGTCTCCCTGGCCGGCCGCCTCCACCTCGTCCACCTCGCCGACGACGGTCTCAGCGTCCACCTGCGCCTGGACGTCGCACACGCCGTGCTCTCCACCCCGTACGGCACCACCGCACTCACCGGCGCCGACCTCGCCCTCGCCGGGCCCGACCCGCTCGCCCGCCACGAGGCCGGACTGCTCACCCACCTGGCCGACGACCACCCCGAGGCGCTCGCCGCACTGACCCGGCTGCTCGACCCGAACCTGCTCGCCGAGCGCCCCGACGTCCGCCCGCTCGCCCTCGACCGGTACGGCCTGGTACTCCGCCTGGACCACCCGCACGGCCACCGCGACGTCCGCCTGGTCTTCCCCGAACCCGCCAGGGACACCGAGGACTTCGGGCTTCAGGTGCACCAGCTGCTCACCGTCGCCCACAACAGGGCGCCCGCCCACCGGCACTAGCCGATGGACGGGCGGACAACCGCACGCACAACCCGATATGACGGATCGTCACAAAACGGATCCGGAAAACGACAGCGGCCGGCCCGGCTCGCGAAGGAGGTTCGCGAACCGGGCCGGCCTGGGCGTGTCCCGCGCCCGTGGTGCCGCTGGTGGTGCGGCGATCCCCCGGTCGAGCGGTCACCCGACATGACCATCCCGGAGGTCGTTCGCCCCGCGTCCAGCGGTGGTCCGAGGGCCGCTCGAAAGCGGCCGATCAGAGCCGACCGGTCGCAGCCGACCGGCCAGTGGAGACGACCGATCAGATGCTGACGCCGTGGGCGCGCAGGTAGGCGATCGGGTCGATGTCGGAGCCGTACTCCGAGCCGGTGCGGATCTCGAAGTGCAGGTGCGGGCCGGTCACGTTGCCGGTCGCGCCCGACAGGCCGATCTGCTGACCCGCGGTCACGGTCTGGCCGACCGAGACGCCGATCGAGGACAGGTGCGCGTACTGGGCGTACTTGCCGTCGGCGAGCTTGATCTCGACCTCGTTGCCGTAGGCGCCGCCGTTGCCGGCCTTCACCACGGTGCCGGCCGCGATGGCGCGCAGCGGGGTACCGGTGGAGGCGACGAAGTCGGCGCCGGTGTGGTGGCCGGAGGCCCACATCGAGCCGGCCACGCCGTAGGCGGTGCCGAGCTTCGGGTTGGCGACCGGGGAGACGTAGCCCGAGGTGCTGGCGACGGCGGCCGGGGCCGGGGTGGCGGCCGGGGCGGCCGGCTTCGCGGCGGGGGCGGCCGGCTTGGTGGCCGGGGCCTGGGCCGGCTTGGCAGCCTGGACCGGCTTCGGGGCGGCGGGCTTCGCGGCCGGCTTGACCGAGTCCTGCGAGGCCTGCGGCTTCGCGGCGGGGGCGGCCGGCTTGGCGGCCTCGGCGGCGGCCGGAGCGGCAGCGGCCTTGGCGGCCAGCGCGAGCTGCTGACCCGGGAAGATCAGGTTCGGGTTGCCGCCGATGACCGAGCGGTTGTGGTCGTAGAGCGCCTGCCAGCCGCCCTCGACGTTCTTGGCGGCGGCGATCTTCGACAGGGTGTCCCCGCCGACGACCTTGTAGCTCTGGTCGACCGGGGCGGCGGCCGGAGCAGCGGCCGGGGCGGCCTGCTCGGCGGCGGCGGGAGCCGCGGCCGGGGTGGCGTCGACGCTGGTGGCGCCGGTCCAGGTGCTGGTCTGCCCGGCCTTGGCGGCCGGGGCGGTGTGGGCCTGGGCGCTGATGGTGGTCACCAGCGGGAGGGCGAACGCGGCGCCGGTGACGGCAGTGGCGATACCGATGCGGGCGGCGCGGGGCAGGGCGATACGACGAGCCTGTGCGGGCATGGGGTATTTCCTCTCCGACGCCTGCGAGGTGAGCTGTCGGGTTCGGGCTGGAGTTGCCCGGCCGCATACGCGGCTTCACCCCAAGCCGGACCGTGAATTCCGGTCCGGCGACTTACCTTTGGGTCCCCCGCTCCTGCCGAACAGAGTTCAGTTCGTACCACCGGGCAGCGGCAGGACTAGGCGTTCCACCCGGTGGCCACCCGGGCTAATGCCGGGCGGTCGCTGAACTAAAACCCATCCGTCCGGGTGAAGCAATGTCGATCTCTTGAACCCGCAACAAAAGCCCGGGGCGCCGTGACGCTCCGAATGATCGGCTACGCGGTGCGCACACAATCCATTGACCGCGCGCGATCGTTCGACCACGCTCCGCCCATTTCATGACCGGTGCGCATGCGATCAAGTACGGAAAGCCATCCACCGACACACCGCCGGTGACCCTTGTCACGTCGACCCCCGGGGGCGCACGATCAGGCCGTGGCCACCTCCGAGGCCGGCACCCTGCGCCTGGGCACCGCGCAGGGCCGCTGGGTACTACTGGCGACCGTGCTCGGCTCCAGCATGGCGATGCTCGACGGCACGGTGGTGAACGTCGCCCTGCCCCGGATCGGCACCGATCTCGGTGCTCCGCTCGCCGCCCTGCAGTGGACCCTCAACGCCTATCTGCTCACCCTGGCCGGGCTGATCCTGCTCGGCGGAGCGCTCGGCGACCGCTACGGGCGGCGCCGGGTCTTCCTGCTCGGCGTGGTCTGGTTCGCGCTCGCCTCCGCGGCCTGCGCCGCCGCGCCCACCATCGGGGTGCTGATCGCCGCCCGGGCCGTCCAGGGCATCGGCGGAGCGCTGCTCACCCCCGGCTCGCTGGCGATGCTTCAGGCCGTCTTCCATCCGGACGACCGCTCGGCCGCGGTCGGCCTCTGGTCCGGCCTCGGCGGGGTGTCGGCCGCGATCGGGCCCTTCCTCGGCGGCTGGCTGGTGGACGGCCCGGGCTGGCGGTGGATCTTCCTGCTGAACGTGCCGCTCGCCGTCCTGGTGGTCGCGGTCGCGTCCCGGCACGTCCCGGAGAGCCGGGACGAGAGCGCCACCGGGCGGTTCGACGTGCTCGGCGCCGCCCTCGCCGCGCTCGCCCTCGGCGCGATCACCTACGCGCTGACGGCGGCGGGCGGCGGGCTCTCCCCCATGGTCTGGGTGACCGGCGCGGCCGGCCTCGCCCTCGGCGCGGCCTTCGTCACCGTGGAGCGCCGCACCGCGGAGCCGATGCTGCCGCTCGGCCTCTTCTCCTCCCGGCTGTTCACCGCCGTCAACCTGGTCACCCTCTGCGTGTACGCGGCCTTCAGCGGCGTCTTCTTCCTGCTGGTCGTGCAGTTGCAGATCGTCTCGGGGTTCTCCCCCCTGGTCTCCGGGCTGGCCCTGGTGCCGATCACCGTGCTGATGCTGGCGCTGTCCGCCCGCGCCGGCCGGCTGGGCAAGCGGATCGGACCGCGGCTGCCGCTCACCCTCGGCCCGCTGCTCTGCGCGGCCGGCGTGCTGATGATGCTGCGGATCGGGCCGGACGCCTCCTACTGGGCGGACGTCCTGCCCGCCGTCACCGTGATGGGCTGCGGGATGGTGCTGCTGGTGGCGCCGCTGACCGCCACCGTGCTGGCCGCGGTGGAGGTCCGCCACGCGGGCATCGCCAGCGGGGTCAACAACGCCGCCGCCCGCGCGGCCGGCCTGCTCGCGGTCGCCGCCCTGCCGGCGCTGGCCGGCCTGAGCGGCGACGCCTACCAGGTCCCCGCCTCGGTGGACTCGGCCTTCCACACCGCGATGCTGATCTGCGCCGGACTGCTGGTCGCCGGCGCGGTGGTGGCCTTCACCTCCGTCCGGGGCAACGTGCTGGCCGCCGAGGACCACCCGGTGGCCGAGCCGGACTGCCAGTGGACCTGCGGCACCAACGGCCCGCCGCTGGACCCTGGCCACCTCGCGACGCGGCATGGCGAAGGCCCCGCCACCGGATCGGCGACGGGGCCTTCAGCAGGCTGACGACTCGTCAGAGAATGTCACCCGGGGCGTACTTGGCGGCCTCGGGGTACGCGGCCGCGACGGCCTCGATCCGGCGGACCACCTCGGCGACCTGGGCGCCGGCCGCACCGGTGAAGGACAGCCGGTCGGCGAGCAGCGTGTCCAGCGCGGCCCGGTCCAGCGGGATCCGCTCGTCGGCGGCGAGCCGGTCCAGCAGCTCGTTCTCCCGCGCACCGGCCCGCATCGCCAGCGCGGAGGCGACGGCGTGCTCCTTGATGACCTCGTGCCCGGTCTCCCGGCCGACGCCCGCCCGCACCGCGCCCATCAGCACCTTGGTGGTGGCGAGGAACGGCAGGTAGCGGTCCAGCTCGGCCTCGATCACGGCGGGGAAGGCACCGAACTCGTCGAGGACGGTCAGGAAGGTCTCCAGCAGGCCGTCGAACGCGAAGAAGGCGTCCGGCAGCGCGACCCGGCGGACCACCGAGCAGGAGACGTCGCCCTCGTTCCACTGGTCGCCGCCGAGCTCGGCGGTCATCGAGGCGTAGCCCCGCAGGATGACGGCCAGGCCGTTGACGCGCTCGCAGGAGCGGGTGTTCATCTTGTGCGGCATCGCGGAGGAGCCGACCTGGCCCTCCTTGAAGCCCTCGGTGACCAGCTCGTGGCCGGCCATCAGCCGGATGGTCTTGGCCAGGCTGGAGGGCGCGGCGGAGAGCTGGACGAGTGCGGTGAGCACCTCGAAGTCCAGCGAGCGCGGGTAGACCTGGCCGACGCTGGTGAACACGTTGTCGAAGCCCAGGTGGCCGGCCACCCGGCGCTCCAGCTCGGCGAGCTTGTCGGTGTCGCCGCCGAGCAGGTCCAGCATGTCCTGGGCGGTGCCGACCGGGCCCTTGATCCCGCGCAGCGGGTAGCGGGCGATCAGCTCCTCGAGGCGGTTGAACGCGACCAGCAGCTCGTCGGCGACGGTCGCGAAACGCTTGCCGAGGGTGGTGGCCTGGGCGGCCACGTTGTGCGAGCGGCCGGCCATGACCAGCTCGGCGTGCTGGGCGGAGAGCCGGCCCAGGCGCACCAGCACGGCGACGGTGCGGTCGCGCACGTGCTCCAGGGACTGGCGGATCTGCAGCTGCTCGACGTTCTCGGTGAGGTCCCGGGACGTCATGCCCTTGTGGATCTGCTCGTGGCCGGCGAGGTCGCTGAACTCCTCGATCCGGGCCTTCACGTCGTGGCGGGTGATCCGCTCACGGGCGGCGATCGAGTCGAGGTCGACCTGGTCGAGGACCCGCTCGTAGTCGGCGACGGCGGTGGCGGGCACCTCGACACCGAGGTCCTGCTGGGCCTTCAGTACGGCGAGCCACAGGTGGCGCTCCAGGACCACCTTGTGCTCGGGGGACCACAGCTGGGCCAGGGTCGCCGAGGCGTACCGGGAGGCCAGGACATTGGGGATCAGGGGCTTCGCGCTCACGCTTCGCAAGCCTAACAGCCGAGGTCAGCCGGAACGGCAGCGGATGACCGCGCCCGGCTTCAAGCCCCGCCTGCGGGCCGACGCCCGGGGTTGAGGACCGCCCTACCCGCCGGTCGGCGGCGCCGCCGGCGGCCGGCCGCTCAGCACCGGCAGCACCTGCGTGCAGATCGAGTGCAGCGCCACCCGCTGCTCGTCGGTCATCGCTTCGAACGCCTGGTGGGTCCGGCTCATCTCGCCGCGGATCAGCCCCAGGATCTCCCGGCCCTGCTCGGTGATCACCACGATCTTGACCCGCCGGTCGCCCGCCGCCGCCTCCCGGTTGGCCAGCCGCAGCGACTCCAGCCGGTCGACGATCCCGGTCACGTTGGAGGCGTCACAGCCGAGCCGCCCGGCCAGCGCGCGCATCGGCACCGGCTCCTGCACCGCGCCCAGCGCCTTGGCCTGCGAGGAGGAGAGCCCGTGCCGGGCCGCGGCCGCCGCGAAGTCCTGGAAGTAGGCGGCGCCGACGGCGGCCAGCGCCTCCATCAACTCGGCGTTGGTCGGTACGGTCGTCGTCGCTGTCGAACCCATGGGGCCAGCGTACGGCCGAGTCCTTCAGCAACTCAAGCTTTGACCACGGCAAATGTCCGATCACCAACCGGTCGGCCCCGCACAGCCCCACGCTACCGGGCCCCCGGTCCGCGACGAGCGGCGCAGGGGCCGCCCCCTCGCGCCCGGCGGGATCAGAGCACCAGCTGGTCGAAGAGCCGCCGCAGCTCCGTCTCCGGGTCCGCGGTCAGCCCGGTGTGCACCGGCCCGGGCTGGACGATCGCGCTGCGCGGCGCCGTCAGCCAGCGGAACCGCTGCCCCGGGCTGTCGGCCGCCGCCGGACCGGCCTGCGGCCCGCCGGCGCAGACCGCCTCGATGCCGTGCAGCGCCCGCCGCACCCCGGCGACGTCCGCCACCGGGTCCAGCGCCAGCAGCCGGCCCTGGTCCAGGTGCGTCCGGGCGGCCAGGTGCCCGTGCTGGCGGCAGTACAGCAGCACGCCGACGTTGACGCACTCGCCGCGCTCGACCCTGGGCACCGCCCGGATCACCGCGTACTCGTAGTCGTGCAGCTCGACGGCGGCCGACCCGCCGGAGAACCCGGCCTGTGCGGCCTCGACGGGCTCGGTCATGCGGGCACCTCCGGCAGCCAGTCGCGCGGACCGGCCAGTCGCTCGGTCAACTGGGCGCGGTACGCGGCGCGCACCGCCTCGGGCGAGTCGAACCCGGGCTCGTCCGCCAGCCACACGTCGGGGATCAGCGCCACGGCCTGCTCGACGGCCGCCTCCGCGAGCGGGGCGAGCGCCTTGTCCGCCGCCACCAGGTCCGGTTCGGCCCGCAGCAGGGCGTGGTCGGAGGCGTCGTACGGGCGGCGGGTCCAGGCGGCCGCACCGGCCCAGTGGTGATGGAAGATCAGGCTGGCGCCGTGGTCGATCAGCCGCAGCCCGCCGGTGGCCACCAGCAGGTTGGGATTGCGCCAGGAGCGGTCGACGTTCCCGATCAGCGCGTCGAACCAGAGCACCTGCCCGGCCAGACCGGAGTCCACCTCGAAGCAGAGCGGGTCGAAGTTGAGCGCGCCGCTGACGAAGGCCATGCCCAGGTTGATGCCGCCGCTGGCCCGCATCTGGCCCTGGACCTGCTGGTCCGGCTCACTGCGGGCGAGCACCGGATCCAGGTCGACGGTGACGAGCTCGGGCACCGGCAGGCCGAGCCTGCGGCCGATCTCACCGGCCAGCACCTCCGCGACCAGCGCCTTGCGGCCCTGCGCCGCGCCGACCCATTTCAGCGCGTACAGCCGCCGGTCGTCGGCCTCGACCAGGCCCGGCATCGAGCCGCCTTCTCGCAGTGGCGTCACATAGCGGACCGCCGTCACCTCGGGGAGCACGCCCGACAGCCTATCGGGCATATGCACGAGGCGGGTGCGCCCCACGGCCTCCCGGGGCCGGTGTCCGCACCGCCGTGCGCCATCCGCGCCGCCCCGGTGGCAGCGCATGCTGCTCCGTGCGAGTGTGGCGGGCAGTAGTCGCGCAGATAGTGACCTCGGACCCTGCACGGTACGACCTGCACTGTAAGGGATGAACGATGGAACGACCTCGGATCCTGATCGTGGGCGGCGGCTTCGCCGGACTGGAGTGCGCTCGCCGGCTCGAACGCAAGCTCACGCCCTCGGAGGCGGAGATCTCGCTGGTCACGCCGTTCAGCTACCAGCTCTACCTGCCGCTGCTGCCGCACGTGGCGGCCGGGGTGCTGACCCCGCAGTCGGTGGCGGTCTCGCTGCGCCGCACGCTGCGCCGCACGCACATCGTGCCGGGCGGAGCGATCGGCGTCGACCCGCGCTCCAAGGTCTGCGTGGTCCGCAAGATCACCGACGAGGTGGTGGCGCAGAAGTACGACTACCTCGTCCTCGCCCCCGGCAGCGTGACCCGCACCTTCGACATCCCGGGCCTGACGGACTACGCGCGCGGCATGAAGACGCTCGCCGAGGCGACCTACGTCCGCGACCATGTGATCGCCCAACTCGACCTGGCCTCCGCCACCCTGGACCAGCGGGAGCGGGAGTCCCGACTGCAGTTCGTGGTGGTCGGCGGCGGCTACGCGGGCACCGAGACGGCGGCCTGCCTGCAGCGGCTGACCACCGCGGCCGCCAAGCGCTACCCGCGGCTGGACGCCCGGCAGATCAAGTGGCACCTGATCGACATCGCCCCGAAGCTGATGCCCGAACTGGGCGACTCGCTCGGCCAGACCGCGCTGGAGGTGCTGCGCGAGCGCGGCATCGAGGTCTCGCTCGGCGTCTCGGTGGCCGAAGTCGGCGCCGAGTCGGTCAAGTTCACCGACGGCCGGGTGCTGCCCTGCCGGACGCTGATCTGGACGGCCGGCGTGGCCGCCAGCCCGCTGATCGGCACGCTGGACGCGGAGACGGTGCGCGGCCGGATCGCGGTGACGGCGGAGATGCGGGTGCCGCAGTTCGAGGGCGTGTTCGCGCTCGGCGACGCGGCCGCGGTACCGGACCTCGCCAAGGGCGACGGCGCGGTCTGCCCGCCGACCGCCCAGCACTCCGCCCGCCAGGGCCGCGCGGTGGCGCACAACGTGATCGCCGCGCTCCGCAACCAGCCCCTGGAGCCCTACTACCACAAGGACTTGGGCCTGGTGGTCGACCTCGGCGGCAAGGACGCGGTGTCCAAGCCGATCGGCGTGGAGCTCAAGGGCGTACCGGCCCAGGTGGTGGCCCGCGGCTACCACCTGATGGCGATGCGCACCAACGTCGCCAAGTTCCGGGTCGGCGCCAACTGGCTGCTGAACGCCGCCGCCGGGGACGACTTCGTCCGGACCGGGTTCCTCGCCCGCCAGCCCGCCCGGCTGCGCGACTTCGAGTACACCGACGCCTACCTGACGAAGGACCAGGTCCGCGCGCACGCCCAGGCGCTGCTCGCCAAGGGCTGAGCCGCCGGCGCCGGTGCCCCCCGCCCACCCGGGCGGGGGGCACCGGCGCGTCCGCTACTTCGCGGACAGGTACATCCCGTTGGCGTCCTGGCCCGCCGTGTTGCGGCAGGAGTAGTTGCCGCCCGGCTTCCCGTACAGCAGGGTCAGGCAGCGCCCGAGGGCCTGCTGGCCGTAGTAGTTGGGGTGCATCGACTCCTGGACGGTGCCCTGCGAGGCGCTCAGCCCGGCGTCGACGAACCGCGCCCACTCACTGGTGGTGGCGGACGGCGCGCTGGTCGAGGTGGCCTGCCGGGTGGCCTTGGAGCAGACCTCGCGCCCCTGGAGCATGTCGCCGAGATCCAGGAACTGCACGCCCTTCGAGGCCGCGACGCCCGCCAGGGCGCCGGAGATCCGCGGCACCAGGGTGTCGCGCGCCCAGTCCGCGTCGTCGTTCCAGAACGGACAGCCGCCGGTGTCGGCCCGGCTCCAACCGCTCTCCGGGTAGCGCATCTCGGCGCTGCGCGGGATCGGCGACGGGTAGGACTGCAGCACGATCCGGTAGTCGCCGGACGCGTAGCCCGCGGCGGACATCACCGCCCGGATCTCGTCGATCGCCTTGCCGACACCGGCCATCGCACCGGGCAGCTTGGCGTCGACCGCGGCCTGCTGGTCGTCGTGGCAGTAGGAGTACCAGACCAGGTAGTCCGAGACACAGGCCTCGATCACGTCCGCGAAGCCGAGGTCGTTGCCGCCGATGGACAGCGTGATCAGCTTGACGTTGTTCTGCGCGGCGACGGCCGCCAGCTGGTCGGCCTGCGGGGCCTCGCCCTTGAACGACTTGCCGCCGTTGGAGGCGCGGAAGACGTTGGCGGCGACGGCGCCGGAGCAGGCCAGGTTGATCTGGGTCTGCGCCACGGTCGGCGCACTGCGCACCTCGGCGACGTCCGAGCGGTCGCACCCGCTCGTGTACGTGCCGCCGTAGACCCGGCTCGGGTCGTACGCACTGCCGGTCCAGGCCCGGTCGGTGCCGGCCCGGCTGCCGCTGGTGGCAACGGAGTTGCCCTTCCAGCGGCCGGCCTCACCGGAGATGTAGCTGTCCCCGAGCGAAACGCTGGCGGTCGGGCCGGTACCGGCGGCACTGGCCGGCGCCGCGGTGCCGGCGACCAGGCCGGCGGCTCCGAGCGGAAGTGCCAGGAGGGCGGCGAACAGGCGCCGTCTGAAGCGGGTGGTCCTGCTGATGATGCTCGAACTGTTTTCGGGCACGGCGGAACTCCTGCGGTCGGTCTCGCCCGCGCTGTGGGGGCGGGGAGACGCGTCAGTGAGGGTGGGCCGCCGGCCGGTGGCGCGATGAAGATGACATGCCCGCGCTTGTTACCGCTAGGTATCTGCACCAGGTTTCTCGCTGTGTTACCGGTCGGTTCAGATCAGTCGCGCCCCGGCCCCGGAAGTTCCCAGCACGGCCGCAAGATCGTCGGCCAGCCGTCGCGCGTCGGCCGGGTCGAGCCGGGCCGTGGTGATCCGCATCCCCGGCGGGGCGTCCAGCCGGTAGCGGGCGCCCGGCGCCGCCACCCAACCGCGCTGCACCAGGGCGGCCAGCGCGGTGGTCTCGTCCGGGACGGACAGCCAGACGTTCAGCCCGCTGGCGCCGTGCGCCTCGATGCCGCGCGCCGCCAGCTCCGCGAGCAGCGCGTCCCGGCGCTCCCGGTAGGCGGCCGCCACCCGGGCGGCCGGCGCCGCGTCGGTGCGCCACAGCTCGGCCACGGTCTGCTGGAGCAGGTGGCTGACCCAGCCCGCGCCGAGCCGCTGGCCGCCCAGCATCCGACCCATGGTGTCGGCGTCCCCGACCGCGACCGAGAGCCGCAGGTCCGGCCCGTAGGCCTTGGCGGCCGAGCGCACCACCGCCCACCGCTCCGAGGCCGCCCCGACCAGCGGGTGGTACGCCTGGTCGACGATGCCGTACCCGTGGTCGTCCTCGATCAGCAGCACCTCGGGGTACCGGGCCAGCACCTCGCGCAGCGCGGCCGCCCGGCCCGGGGTGAGCGCGGCACCGGTCGGGTTCTGCGCCCGGCTGGTGATGACCACCGCCCGCGCCCCGCCGGCCAGCGCCCCGTCGAGAGCCTCGGGCAGCGGCCCCTCGTCGTCCAGCCGGACGGGGGCCGGCTTCAGCCCCTTCGCCGGCAGCAGGTCCAGCAGGCTGCCCCAGCCCGGGTCCTCGACCGCGACGGCGTCCCCGGGGCGCAGCCTGGCGGCCAGGATCCGCTCGATCGTGTCGAGCGAGCCGGAGGCGATGGCGACCGGCCCGTCCGGCAGCCCGTCGGCGCGGAAGGCCGCGCGGGCGAGGGCGAGCAGCCCGGGGTCGGCGGCCGGCCGGCCGTAGAGGACCGGGTCGCGCCGGGCGGCGTCGGCGGCCGCGGCGAGGGCCGGGGTGAGGTCGGGCAGCAGCGCCGGGTCGGGGTTGCCGTCGGAGAGGTCGCGGGCGTGCGGGGGCACGGGCAGGCGGATCTCGTCTCGGGGGGTGTGCGCGGGCCGGGGCCGGATCCGGCTGCCCTTGCGGCCGGCCGTCTCGATCACGCCCCGGTCGCGCAGCAGCCGGTAGGCCGCGGCGACGGTGTTGGGGTTCACGCCGAGCTCGGCGGCGAGGTCGCGCAGCGGCGGCAGCGGGGTGCCGGGCGCGAGTCGTCCGCTGCTGACGCCCTGCTCGACGTCGGCCGCGATATCGCTGGCGCGCCGCCCCTTGATCGGATAGTCTCCTAGCACAAAATAGATTATGCACTAGTACATAGAGGTTGTCATGTCTGGCGGCACCCCGGCCTACGCTCGCACCGCTCGCACCACCCCGACCCGCTACAGGGACCGCGCCACCTGGGAGCAGGAGGCGATCCACGCCGTCCTCGACGGCTCGTGGGTGTGCCACCTGGGCTTCATAGCCGACGGCGCGCCCGTCGTCCTGCCGACCATCTACGCCCGGGTCGGCAGCCGCCTGTACATCCACGGCTCCACCGGCAGCCGCCCGCTGCGCGGGGCCGCCGGCGAGCAGGGCATGCCGGTCTGCGTCACCGTCACCCTGGTCGACGGCCTGGTGCTGACCAAGTCGGCGTTCAACCACTCCGTCAACTTCCGCTCGGTGGTGGCGCACGGCACCGCCCACCAGGTCACCGACCCCGAGGAGCTGACCGTCGCCCTGGACGCGCTGGTGGACCACGCCGTCCCCGGCCGCTCGGCCGAGGTCCGCCCGGCCAACGCCAAGGAGCTCGCCGCCACCGCGGTCATCCGCCTGGAGCTGGACGAGGTGTCCGCCAAGACCCGGTCCGACGGCGCCGACGACGACGAGGCCGACCTCGACCTGCCGTACTGGGCCGGCGTGGTGCCGGTCGCCAGCCGCTACGGCGCCCCCGAGCCGCACCCGTCCACCACCGTGCCGCTCCCCGCGCACCTGCGCGACCTCACCGGCTGAGGGCCGCCCGATGCTGATCCGCTCCTGGGACCGCGGGGACGAGGCCGAGTGGCGCGCCTGGCTGGCGCAGGGCCGCGACTTCGGCCTGCTCGCCGCCAACGGCCTGCCCGGCCGGGGCCCCGTCCTCGTCCCCACCCACTTCCTGCTGGACGCCGTGCAGGGCGAGATCCTGCTCCACCTGGCCGCGCCGAACCCGCTGTTCGCCGCCGTCCGCGCCGACCCCGAGGTCACCCTCGCGGTGACGGACGACTACGTGTTCGCGCCCGGCCACTGGCGCGGCGAGCCCGGCACCCCCACCAGCTACTACACCTCCGTCCAGTTCGCCTGCACCGCCGCGATCGTCGACGGCGCGGCCGAGAAGGCCGAGATCCTCAACCGCCAGCTCGCCCACTTCCAGCCCGAGACCCCGGACACCCGGGTCACCCCGGGCGCCGGCCCGTTCGGCAAGCTGCTCCCCGGCCTGCGCGGACTGCGGCTGACGGTCCGCGAGGTCCGCGCCAAGTTCAAGTACGACGACAAGAAGCCCGCCGCCGACCAGCACGCCATCGCCGACCGCCTCGCCGAGCGCGGCCACGGCCTCGACGCCGGCGCCCGCACCCAGCTGCTGCGCCGCAACGCACGCCGCACACAAGGGCTCTGATCCCCCGAACGGCGGGACCACCGGGCGAACCGCCCGGAGCGCTGATCGAATGTGAGACGAACCCTGCCCACTCGGCCGTGCCGACGGGCCCGTCCACCCCGGGGAGCGCGTGTGTCGACAGTCCCGAGCCATCAGGCCGCCGGCGAGGCCCATCTGGGGCACGTCGTGTTCATCTCCGCCGCGGCCGCGATGGGCGGGTTCCTGTTCGGCTACGACAGCGCGGTGATCAACGGTGCGGTGACGGGCATCCAGAAGCACTTCGAGGTGGGCAACGGCGAGACGGCCTTCGTGGTCGCGATCGCGCTGCTCGGCTCGGCGGGCGGCGCGGTCGCCGCCGGCCGACTCGCCGACCACCTCGGCCGGGTCCGCACCATGCTGCTCGCCGCCACCCTGTTCGCGATCAGCGGCATCGGCTCGATGTTCCCGCCGACCATCCAACTGCTCGCCACCTGGCGGGTGGTGGGCGGCGTCGCGATCGGCATCGCCTCGGTGATCGCGCCCACCTACATCGCCGAGGTCGCGCCCACCGCCTACCGGGGCCGGCTGGCATCCTTCCAGCAGATGGCGATCGTGCTCGGCATCACCGTCTCCCAGCTCGCCAACTGGGCGCTCAACCAGGCGGCCGGCGGCGAGTCCACCGGCCATCTGGGCGGTATCCAGGCCTGGCAGTGGATGCTCGGCGTGGAGACCATCCCGGCTCTGGTGTACGGGTTGATGGCGCTGGCCATCCCGGAGTCCCCGCGCTACCTGATCGCCGACCGGCGCGAGGAGCAGGCCCGCAAGGTGCTGCTGGAGGTGGAGGGCGAGGGCGTCGACCTGGACGCCCGGGTGGCCGAGATCCGGGCGGTGCTGGAGTCCACCCACAAACCCCGTCTGAAGGACCTGCTGGGCGGGCGGTTCGGCCTGCTGCCGATCGTCTGGGTGGGCATCGGGGCCTCGGTGTTCCAGCAGTTCGTCGGCATCAACGTGATCTTCTACTACTCCTCCTTCCTCTGGCAGTCCGTCGGCATCAACGAGGCCAACTCGCTGCTGATCAGCCTCTCCACCTCGATCGTCAACGTGATCGGCACGGTGATCGCGATGGCGCTGGTGGACCGGATCGGCCGCAAGCCGCTCGCGCTGGCCGGCTCGGTCGGCATGGCCCTTGCCCTCGGCACCGCCGCCTGGGCCTTCTCGTTCCGGCAGGGCACCGGCGACAGCGCCACCCTGGACGACACCTACGCCACGGTGGCCCTGGTCGCGGCGCACGTGTTCGTGTTCTGCTTCGCCTTCTCCTGGGGCGTGGTGGTCTGGGTCCTGCTCGGCGAGATGTTCCCCAACCGGATCCGGGCCCTCGCCCTGTCCGTCGCCGCCTCCGCCCAGTGGATCGCCAACTGGGCGATCACCGTCACCTTTCCCGACCTCGCCGACTGGAACCTGTCGGCCACCTATGTCATCTACGCCGTTTTCGCGCTGCTCTCCATCCCGTTCGTGGCCTTCTGTATCAAGGAGACCAAGGGCCGCGCCCTGGAGGAGATGGGTTAGGACGAGTTCGCAGAGCCGCGCCGGACCAGGCAGGGCTCTGCCGGCACTCCCCGGCCGTTCCGGCCTCCCGGCGTCGCAGCCGTCCACGCCGCCGTGCGCGGCCCGTCCCACCGAGAGGAAGCCATGCCGGACCAGGGCGGCTCCCGACAGAACGTCACCTTCCCCGGCAACGGGCGCGAGGCCCACGGCTACCTCGCCCGCCCGCCGCAGGGCGTCGGTCCCGGTCTGCTGCTGGTCCAGGAGTGGTGGGGGCTCACCTCGCACGTCGCCGCCATGGCGGACCGCTTCGCCGCCGAGGGCTTCACCGTCCTCGCCCCCGACCTGTTCGGCGGCGCCACCACCCACGACCCCGCCGAGGCGGCCCGGCTGAAGCGGGAGCTGCCGGTCGAACGGGCGGTGGTGGACCTGCGCGGCGCCGTCGACCACCTGCTCGGCCTGGACGGCGTGGTCGGGGACGCGGTCGGCGTGGTCGGGTTCTGCATGGGCGGCGGCTTCGCCCTGCTGCTGGCCGCCCAGGAGGGCGACCGGGTGGCCGCCGTGGTCCCGTTCTACGGGCTGCCCCCCGACCCCGGCTTCGACTACCGGGGCCTGACCGCGCACGTCCTCGGCCACTACGGCGAGCACGACCGCTCGATCCCGATGGAGTCCGTGGACGAGGCCGCGATCCGGATCGGCGAGGCCACCGACGTCCGCCCCGAGATCCACTTCTACCCGGCCGGGCACGCCTTCATGAACGACGAGAACCTGCTCGGCGGCTACGACCCGCTGCAGGCCAAGATCGCCTGGCGCCGCACCCTCAGCTTCCTCTGGGGCCACCTCGGCTGAGCGCCCGTGCCGCCGCGTCAGGACCGTAAATCCGCTGGACAGCTGTCAGCTCCCCCGGCATAGTCACCAGGTGCGCAGCCAACCCCCACCCCGCAGCCGATTCGCCTGGGCCGGACGCAACTACCGCATCCAGACCGCGGCCACCGTGATCAGCGGGCTCGGCAACGCCGGCGCCCCCATCGCCACCGCCTTCGCCGTTCTGGAGAACGGCGGCTCGACGGCCGAGGTCGGCTATGTCACCGCCGCCCGGCTGGTCCCCACGGTGCTGCTGCTGATGGTCGGCGGGGCGCTCGCCGACCGGCTGCCGCGCCATCACGTGATGGTGGCCGCCAACCTGTTCAACGCGCTCTCCCAGGCCGTCCTGGCCGCCCTCGTCCTCGGCGGCCACGCCGAGCTCTGGCAGCTGCTCCTGCTCTCCGCCGCCGGCGGCGCGGGCCACGCGTTCTACGCCCCCGCCGCCGAGGGCATGCTGATGCAGAACGTGGCCAAGGAGCACGCCGCGCGGGCCTTCTCGGTGTTCCGGATGGGGCTGAACGCCTCCCAGATCGGCGGCGCCGCCCTCGGCGGCGCGCTGACCGCCGTCGTCGGCCCCGGCTGGGTGCTCGCCGTCGACGCGGCCTGCTTCGTGCTCGCCGCCGGCCTGCGGTTCTTCCTGGAGGCCGAGGCGGCGCCCGCCACCGGGGGCGGCGGCGGCATGCTGCGCGATCTGCGCGAGGGCTGGCGGGAGTTCGCCTCCCGGCGCTGGCTCTGGGTGATCGTGCTGCAGTTCTCCGTCCTGGTGGCGTGCATCAGCGCCGTCGAGGCGGTGTACGGGCCGATCGTCGCCGAGCAGCGGCTCGGCGGGGCCCGCGACTGGGGCCTGGCGATGTCGGCCTACGGGGTCGGCCTGGTGGTCACCGGCGTGCTGATGGTCCGCTGGCAGCCGCGCCGGATCCTGCTGGTCGGCAACTACGGCGTCTTCCTGTTCGGACTGCCCGCGGTGGCACTGGCCGCGGCGGCGCCGCTGCCGGTGCTGGCGGCCGCGATGTTCCTCTCCGGAGCCGGCGTCACGGTGTTCGGCGTCAACTGGATGATCGCCCTCCAGCAGGAGATCCCGGCCGAGATGTTCTCCCGGGTCGCCGCCTACGACCACCTCGGCTCGCTCTCCCTCGCACCGGTCGGCACCGCCCTGGCCGGCCCGGCCGCCACCGCCCTCGGGCTCTCCGGTGCGCTCTGGGCCTGTGCGGTGATCTGCCTGCTGCTGAGTGCGCTGGTCCTGCTGGAGCCGCAGGTGCGCCGGCTCCCCCGGCGCGGTCCCGACGCCCTCGAGGCTCAGCCCGCCGAACCCGCCGCCGCGACTGTCGCTTAGCTCCCGGCGCGGTGCCGCGCGCCCCGCGCGCCCCGCGTGCGCCCTCCGGTGGGCAACCGCCGGCGGGCGCCGCTCGTCCCACCAGGTGACAACGGAGAGTCATACCTGGGGGCGCCCGGTGCCGAAGCCACTGCTGTTCCTGGACGTCGACGGCGTCCTCAACCCGGTCTGCCCCGGACCGGAGGCCGACTTCGACACCCACACCCTGTTCGGCTACACGGTGCTGCTCTCCGCCCGGCACGGCGAGTGGCTGCGCGAGCTGGCCGAGGCCTACGAACTCGTCTGGGCCACCACCTGGGAGGAGGAGGCCAACGCCCACATCGCCCCGGTGATCGGCCTGCCCCGGCTGCCGGTGGTCCGCTTCGCCGGGTACGTCCCCCAGCCCGGGGACCCTCGGGTCCCGCTGATGGAGCTGTTCTCCGCCCACAAGTGGGCGCCGCTGCTGCGCTACGCCGCCGGGCGCCCGTTCGCCTGGATCGACGATGTGATCCCGCCCCGGCTGGTCCGCGCCTCGCTCTGGCGCCGGGACCGCGTCCTGCTGCCGATCGACCCGGGCCAGGGCCTCGAACGCCGGCACGTGGACCGCCTGCTCGCCCGACCGCCGCGCCCGTCGGCCTTCCGGCCGCCGCTCAGCCCGTGGGCAGCCAGCTGACGTGCCCGGCCAGCAGCGCGTACCCGACGAAGGCCACCGTGTCGATCAGCGCGTGCGCCACCACCAGCGGCATCACCCGCCCCCACCGCCGGTAGAGCAGGCAGAAGACCACGCCCATCACCATGTTGCCGACCAGCCCGCCGACCCCCTGGTACAGGTGGTACGAGCCGCGCAGCACCGAGCTCGCCGCCAGCGCGGCCGGCCACGACCACCCCAGCTGCCCGAGCCTGCGCAGCAGGTACCCGAGGACGACGACCTCCTCCAGGATGGCGTTCTGCCAGGCGGAGGCGAGCAGCACCGGGATCCGCCACCAGACGTCGGGCAGTCCGGAGGGCGCCACCGTCAGGTTGTAGCCGGCCGCCTGCGAGGCCAGGTAGAGCGCCAGCCCGGTGCCCCCGATCGCGGCGGCGACGGCGGCTCCGCGCCCGAGGTCGCGCAGCTTCTGCCCGAGGTCGAAGCCCAGCACCCGCAGCGAGACGCCCTCGCGGACCAGCAGGTAGCCGACCAGGGCGACCGGCATCAGCCCGCGCCCGATGTAGTAGAGCTGCCAGGCGAGGTCCAGCCACGGCCGACCGGGGGCCCGGGAGCCGTTCAGGGTGGCGACCTGCTGGCCGAGCTTGAGCGGTTCGGTGAGCGAGCCGGCGAAGCTGATCAGCGCGCCGATGCCGCTGGCCCCGAGCGAGAGGCCGAGGACGATCAGCAGTTCCGCGCCGAGCAGCCGGCGGGCGGGCTGCGCGGTCCCCGGTTCGGTCGAGGCGGTGGTCACGGGCTGCTCCAGCGGGCGGGCGTCGCTCCGGCCGTCGGCCGACCGCCGGAGCGATCATCCTTCCACAGGACGGCGCCCGGTCGGATGAGCCCACCGGTCGCCACCCGCCGCGCCGGTGCGGGTGGCCGGGCCGGCCCGCCCTACCCCACCGGCCAGGTGTGCACCGGCTCCCCGGCCCGCATGTACTCGATGTACCGCCGGGTCATCGCGGCCAGCGCGGCCGACCGGTCCATCCCGAACTGCTCGCGCAGCCGGTGGAAGGTGGCGCTCTGCCAGGAGGCGCCGTTGACCCGGCGCAGGCAGCGCTGCTCGATGATGCCGAGGTAGCGGTCCCGGTCGGCGGGCTCTACGCCCCACTCGTCCAGGCCCTGGTAGGCCATCGGCAGCAGCTCGTTCAGCACCAGGTCGACGGCCGAGACGGTGGCCGTCCCTCCCCCTCGCCCGGCCCGGCCGGACCGCGGCCACTGGAAGACGGCGTCCATCCCGTACCGCGCGGCCTGCTGGAAGTTCTCCTCGGCCCGTTCGAACGGCAGCCTGGTCCAGATCGGCTTCGACTGCTCGGCGAGCACCCGGACCAGCCCGTAGTAGAAGGCGGCGTTGGCGAGCGTGTCGGCCACGGTCGGCCCGGCCGGCAGCGCCCGGTTCTCCACCCGCAGGTGCGGCACCCCGCCGCTGACGTCGTACACGGGGCGGTTCCACCGGTAGATGGTGCCGTTGTGCAGCCGCATCTCGGCCAGCCTCGGAGTGCCGCCGGAGGCGAGCACCTTGACCGGGTCCTCGTCGTCGCAGATCGGCAGCAGCGCGGGGAAGTACCGCAGGTTCTCCTCGAACAGGTCGTAGGCGGAGTCCACCCAGCGCTCGCCGAACCAGGTGATCGGGCGCACGCCCTGCGCTTTGAGCTCCGCCGAACGGGTGTCGCAGGCCTGCTGGAACAGCACCGGCCTGGTCTCCCGCCACAGCTCCCGGCCGAACAGGAAGGGCGAGTTGGCGCCGAGCGCGAGCTGCGGTCCGCAGATCGCCTGGGCCGCGTTCCACACCGAGGAGAACCGCTCGGGGGTCACCTGGAGGTGCAGCTGCAGCGAGGTCGCGGCGGCCTCGGCCACCATGGTGATCGACTCCAGCTGGAGGTGCTCGACACCCTCGATGTCCAGCGTGATGTCCTCGCCGCGGGCCGCCAGGATCTGGTCGCTGAGCAGGCTGTACCGCTGGTTGTGGGACATCGCGTCGAGCCCGGTGTGGTCGTGCTCCAGAGTCGGCAGGATGCCGACCATCACGATCCGCGCCCCGGCCTCGGCCGCCTGGCGGTCGGCGTAGCGCAGCCCGGTGTCGATCTCCTCGCGCAACTCCTCCAGCACATGGCCGCAGAGCCGGTGCGGCGTGATGTTGACCTCGATGTTGAACTGGCCCAGCTCGGTCTGGAAGTCACTGGAGCCGATGGCGCTGAGCACCTGGGCGTTGCGCATCACCGGAAGGCCCTGCTCGTCGGCCAGGTTGAGCTCGATCTCCAGGCCCATCACGGCCCTCGGCCGGTCGAAACGCTCCTCGCGCAGCATCCGCTCCAATGCGTCGAGACAGGACTGCAGCTTGCGCCGGTACAGCTGTCGGTCCGACAGGTCCGCCCGTGTCGCCACGACCTTCTCGCCCATGGTCCCCTCCTCCTGACCGCCCGGCCGACCGACCGTGCAAGCATCATGCCCACCCCGAAGATCGATACCCGATTGCTTCGAACGGCTTGCAATGCAAGGAAACTGATGGTCTTTCAGCTCATCTGCCGACTTGCCCGGCGCCACCGCCTGTGATAAACAGGTCACCCTGCGCACCTGTTCGAGTAGAATTCGCACTGCGCTCAGGCCGGCCCGCTACCGCTCCGAAACCCTCGTCGACGGAAGCGGCCGTACCCGCACCGCGATCATGCACAACCGGACACGGCCAGGTCCCGTCACCGAAGACAAACCGCGCCACGCCGGTATGCCGCACTCGCACGCCGATCTCGCACGGAGAGGCGACCCCGCCATGACTCTGCAGACCCCCCAGCCCCCGCCGAGCGCCCTGCGCGCGGTCCTGGCCGCACTCGACTCGGAGACCGCGCTGCGCCAACCCGCCGCCGCCGCGCTGCGCCATCCGATCGGTCCGCTGCTGCCCGCACACCCACTCGCCGTCCACGTCCTGGAGGGGCCGCGCCCCGAGCTCTCGGCCGCCCGGCGGACGGGCTGGCGCTTCCTGATCAAGGACGGCGCCGAGGTGGCCGCCGCGGCGGAGGTGGTGCAGGGCACCGAGGGCCACACCTTCTCCCACTTCACCGCGGGGCCGTACCTGGACTCCACCGTCCGGGCGCTGCGCCAGGCCTGGCAGCTCGCCCAGTCCTCCCGGGCCCGCCAGCAGCCGAGACTGCTGACCTTCCCCGGCCAGTACGCGACGGCCCTGTGGCTGCACAGCCCGGACGGCGGCCCCGGCGCGGACCTGCTGATCCCGCTGGCGCCGGCCCCGCTGGGGGTCACCGCGCACCGCGCCTACCCGGCCGCCGACCTGCTGCCGATGCTCACCCGGGCGCCGCTCGCCAAGCCCCTGCTGCTCGGCTTCTCCTGAGCCCGGCCGCGCAACCCGCGGCTCCGCGCACACCCCATCCCGTCCGCGGCTCCGCGCACACCCCATCCCGTCCGCAGCTTCGCGTACACCCGACCCGCCCTACCCGGACGGGCCATCGGGCATGGCCTCATCGGGTCAGCTGCCCCATGGCCCGTCCGGTGGCCGTTTCGACTTCAAGCCACCTGAACGGGTGATCTCTGCCCGCGGCTTGTGGCGCATGTCACCAAATTGCTGCGCGAGCGTCTCCAGATGCCGACACTGGGAACCAGCGTGGAAGGACCACCTGTCCTACCCACATGAGCGCCGGTCCACACCTGGGCCTGCGTCCGGACAGGATCCGGCTACCGCGGCGGCTCGCGACGGGTCACCCGGCGGCGACCCGCACCACGGGGAGGATCGCAGAGCGAAGCGAGGGTACATATGTGCCAGCACCGTCCTGAGTGCCCGTCGGCCGAGTCCGAGGACCGCGAGGCGTCCGTACCGGTGGCCTGCCACCCGGAGCAGGGCTGGAGCCTGCTCTGCAACGGCGTCCTGCTCTTCGAGGACACCGGCGAACTGCTGCCCGACGGCCGGGTGATCGCCCCGCGCCGCCCCGTCGCCTTCGCCGCCTAGGACCCGGCCGCCGGACGACCCCAGGGCCGAACGGCTCCAAGACCGGTCCGGCTCCGGTAGCCAGGCGAACCGACAACACCCCGGTCACACGACCGCCGGCGGGGCAGCCGCCACAGCACGACGCAACGGGCAGGGCCCCGGCGGAACGTTCCGCCGGGGCCCTGCCGCATGCTGTCGGATCCGACCGTCAGACGCCGTACTCGTCCAGCGGCGGGCAGGAGCAGACCAGGTTGCGGTCGCCGTACGCACCGTCGATCCGGCTGACCGGCGGCCAGTACTTGTCCGCCGGGTTCACGCCCGCCGGGAAGACCGCCTCCTGCCGCGAGTAGCCGTGCGCCCAGTCGCCGACCATCACGGCGGCGGTGTGCGGGGCGTTGCGCAGCGGGTTGTCGTCCGCCGCCCACTCGCCCGAGCCGACCTTCTCGATCTCGGCCCGGATCTCGATCATCGCGTCGCAGAACCGGTCGATCTCGTGCAGGTCCTCGGACTCGGTCGGCTCGATCATCAGGGTGCCGGCCACCGGGAAGGACATCGTCGGCGCGTGGAACCCGTAGTCGATCAGGCGCTTGGCGATGTCGTCCACCGACACGCCGGTCTCCTTGGTGAGCGGGCGCAGGTCGATGATGCACTCGTGCGCGACCAGGCCGCCGGGGCCGGTGTAGAGCACCGGGAAGTGCGGGGCCAGCCGCTTGGCGATGTAGTTGGCGTTCAGCACCGCGACCTGGGTCGCGTGCTTGAGGCCCTCGCCGCCCATCAGCCGGACGTACGCCCAGGAGATCGGCAGGATGGCCGCCGAGCCCCACGGCGCGGCCGAGATCGGGCCGACGCCGGTGGCCGGGCCCGCCTCCGCCTGGAGCGGGTGGTTCGGCAGGTACGGCGCGAGGTGCGCGCGCACCGCGACCGGGCCGACGCCCGGGCCGCCGCCGCCGTGCGGGATGCAGAAGGTCTTGTGCAGGTTCAGGTGCGAGACGTCCGCGCCGAACTTGCCCGGCTTGGCGAGGCCGACCAGGGCGTTCAGGTTGGCGCCGTCCACGTACACCTGGCCGCCGGCCTCGTGCACCGCCGCGCAGATGTCGGTGATCTCGGTCTCGTACACGCCGTGGGTGGACGGGTAGGTGACCATCAGCACGGCGAGCTGGTCGCGGTGCTGCGCGATCTTGGCCTTGAGGTCCTCGACGTCCACGTCGCCGTCGACCAGGGTCTTGACCACGACCACGCGCATGCCGGCCATCACGGCGGAGGCCGCGTTGGTGCCGTGCGCGGAGGACGGGATCAGGCAGACGTCGCGCTGGGTGTCGCCGTTGGCGTGGTGGTAGGCGCGGACCGCCAGCAGGCCGGCCAGCTCGCCCTGGGAGCCGGCGTTCGGCTGGATGGAGACGGCGTCGTAGCCGGTCACCTCGACCAGCTGCTGCTCCAGCTGACGGATCAGGGTGAGGAAGCCCTGCGCCTGCTCGATCGGCGCGAACGGGTGCAGCTGGCCGAACTCGGGCCAGGTCACCGGCTCCATCTCGGTGGTCGCGTTGAGCTTCATGGTGCAGGAGCCCAGCGGGATCATGCCGCGGTCCAGCGCGTAGTCGCGGTCCGACAGGCGGCGCAGGTAGCGCAGCATGGCGGTCTCGGAGCGGTGGCTGTGGAAGACCGGGTGGGTCAGGTACTCGTCCTCGCGCAGCAGCGCGGCGGGCAGCGCGTCGGCGCTCTCCGCCACCTCGACGCCCTGGACGCCGAACGCGGCCCAGACGCCGGCCAGGTGATCACGGGTGGTGGTCTCGTCGGTGGAGACGGAGATCCGGTCCGCGCCGTCCTGGAACACGTTGATGCCGTTGGCCCGGGCGGCCTCGGCGATCTCGGCGGCACGGCCGGGGACGACCGCGGTGACGGTGTCGAAGAACTCGCCGTGCAGCAGCTCGACACCGCCGGCCCGCAGGCCCTCGGCGAGCGCGGCGGCGTAGCGGTGGGTGCGGCGGGCGATGTCCGCCAGGCCGTCCGGGCCGTGGTAGACGGCGTACATGGAGGCCATCACGGCGAGCAGCACCTGGGCGGTGCAGATGTTGCTGGTGGCCTTCTCGCGGCGGATGTGCTGCTCACGGGTCTGCAGCGCCAGGCGGTAGGCGCGGTTGCCGTCGACGTCGACGGAGACGCCGACCAGGCGGCCGGGCAGCGAGCGGGCGTACTCGGCGCGCACCGACAGGTAGCCGGCGTGCGGGCCGCCGAAGCCCATCGGGACGCCGAAGCGCTGCGAGGTGCCGCAGGCGATGTCGGCACCGAGCGAGCCCGGGGACTTCAGCAGGGTCAGCGCCAGCAGGTCGGCGGCGACGGCGACGATCGCGCCGAGGCCGTGGGCCTGCTCGATGACGGGGGCGAGGTCGCGCACCACGCCGGTGGCGCCCGGGTACTGGAGCAGCAGGCCGAAGACGCCGCGCTCGGCGATCTCGGCCGGGATGCCCGCGGAGAGGTCGGCGACGACGACCTCGACACCGGTCGGCTCGGCACGGGTCTGGATCACCGCGACGGTCTGCGGCAGGGTCTCGGCGTCGACCAGGAAGACACCGCCCTTGACCTTGGTGACGCGGCGGGCCAGGGCCATCGCCTCGGCGGCAGCGGTGCCCTCGTCCAGCAGCGAGGAGCCGGAGGTGGGCAGGCCGGTCAGGTCGGAGACCAGGGTCTGGAAGTTGATCAGCGCTTCCAGCCGGCCCTGCGAGATCTCCGGCTGGTACGGCGTGTAGGCCGTGTACCAGGCCGGGTTCTCCAGGACGTTGCGCAGCACCACCGGCGGGGTGAAGGTGCCGTAGTAGCCCAGGCCGATCATCGGCTGGAGCACCCGGTTGCGGCCGGCCAGCTCGCGCAGCTCGGCGAGGACCTGGGCCTCGCTGCGCCCGGCGGGCAGGTCCAGGGCGGTGATGGAGCGGATCGCGTCCGGCACGGCGGTGGCGGCGAGCTCGTCCAGGGAGCCGTAGCCGACGTGGGCCAGCATCTTCTCCTGCGCGGCGGCGTCGGGGCCGATGTGGCGGTTCTCGAAGGGACTGGCCAGCTCAAGCTCGGTGAGGGTCGGGACGCTGGTGGGGCGTCCCGCGTTCGGCTGGGCGTTCATGTGGTCGAGGCCTCCTGGTCACGGACCGGCGGGGGTACGCGCGCCGGGCGGCTTAGCCGCTGTGGACAACAGCGGATCGACCTGGGCGGGCGGACCCGACAGGCCTCCCCCTCTGTCATCGGGACCTGAGAGCTTCGCCCGCGCGGTGCGCTGTGGGCGCCCCGCCGGCTTGCACCGTCGGTGAGGGTGGTGGCCGTCGGCTCCCTCGCCGGCGGTCCTGCCCTGCTTTCCAGAGTGACCTATCCCACACGGTACGGATGCCTGAGAGATTCCGGGGAGGAGTTGCTCCTTCGGCGCCCCGACCAGCGGCTTCCGCTCTCGGGGACTCTCCCGAGCGGGCTCGGCGGTCGCGCCCAGGGTACCAGCGGGAAGCCCTCTGTTCACGGGTGCGTCAGGTCACTCGCAGAGTTCGCGCATGACTCGGACGGCGCAGCGGGTGGCCCGTCCGGCCCCGCCCGGGTCGCGGGTGTCCGCTTCATGGCTTTTGGTGTGAAGTGGCGGCTGGGAAGGGCGCTCCAGCCGCCGACCTGCGGGAGTTCCGCAGGAGCAGCGACTGGAGGAAAGCGTGCAGACCGATATCGACCCCCGGGACCTGATCGGCCACAAGGCGGTCGACCGCAATGGAGACAAGATCGGCACGGTCGACGAGGTGTACCTGGACGACGCCACCGGCCAACCGGAGTGGGCCGCCGTCCGTACCGGCATCTTCGGGCGGGACGCCTTCGTCCCGCTGACCACGAGCGAGTTCTCCGGCGACGAGCTGCGGGTGCCGTACGACAAGTCGCTGGTGAAGGAGTCGCCGGACTTCGGCGTGGGCCAGCACCTGTCACCCGCCCAGGAGCTCCAGCTGTACCGCTACTACGGGCTGGACACCCCGCTGGACGGCAGCCCGGCCGCGGGGGACGGCTCCGGCTCCCAGCCGGCCGACCTGGACTTCGGCTCCGTCCCGGCGGCGGACTCGACCACGGGCCCGGCGACCGGAACGGCCGCGGGAGCGGCCGCAGGCGCCGCGGCGGGGGCGGCGGCCGGTGCGGCCGCCACGAGCACGGCGCCCGGCCCGGCACCGTCGCCGGCCCCGCCGACGACCCCGCCCGTGACCCCTCCCCCGGCCGCGGCGCCGGTCAAGCCGCTCGCCTTCCACTCGGCGGAGACCACGACCCCGAGCTCCCCCACCATCCCGGCGGCCGACCTCGGCAAGCCGTCCGAACCCGCCACGGAGGCCAACGTGCGGACCGTCAGTACCGCCGCACCCGAGACCCGGGCACCGAGCAGCTCGGCGCCCGCCGCCCCGGTCGTCCCCGCCACCCCGGACAGCACCCCGAGTGCCGCGCCCTCCACCACCCCGGCCGCCACCGGCGGCCCGGCCTCGTCCGCGCCCAGCGGCCCGGTGGAGATCACCTGCCGCGAGGAGCGCCTGGACATCACCACCGAGTGGCACGTCCTGGGCACCGCCAAGCTGCGCAAGTACGTGACCAGCGAGCCGGTCGAGCGCCGCGTCCCGGTGGTGCGCGAGCGGGTCCGGGTCGAGCGGATGCCGGTCGGCGACGCCGAGCGGGCGGCGCTCAGCGACAAGGAGATCGCCGAGGCCGTCGAGGAGGTCACCCTGCGCGAGGAGCGCCCGGTGGTCCGCAAGTACCTGGCGCCGATCGAGCGGGTCCGCCTGGTGGTCGAGCGGTACACCTCCGAGGAGGTGGTCCGCGACGAGCTGCGCCGCGAGCACGTCGAGGTGCACGACAACACCGCGACCACCTCGGCCCCCGCCCCCTCGACCCCGCACACGCCGCCGCCCACGCATGCGCCCCCCTCGGACGCGCTCTCCTCGACGACCTCGACCTCGACCTCACCCTCGTCGTCCTCGCCCTCCTCCCCCTCCCCGCTCGCCTCGGTGGCCGACGCGACCCGGCCGGCCCCGCTGAGGCCGCTCGCCTGACCCGCTCTCACCAGGGACCCCGGACCGCCACGGTCCGGGGTCCTTCGACTTTGCCAAAGCTTCACCGATCGATATTTGACACATTGAAGTATCTGCCTGCATGGTTATTTCAGTTCATTCACTATGTACGGGAGGAAGCAACCGTGAGTGAGGCACCACAGCCCACCACTACGGCCGAGAAGCAGAGCAGCGCCCGGGTCCTGCCGGCCCTGATCCTGGCGATGCTGTCGTTCAGCGTGGTGCAGACCGCGGTCGTCCCGATCCTGCCCTCGCTGGCCAAGGAGCTCGACGTCACCGGCTCCAGCATCACCTGGCTGATGACGGCCAACCTGCTCTCCGCAGCCGTGCTGACCCCCCTGCTGGGCCGCTTCGGCGACCTGCGCGGCCGCAAGCCGATGCTGCTGATCTCGCTGACCGGCCTGGTGGCCGGCTCGGCGCTCGCGGTCAGCACCCACTCCTTCACCTGGCTGGTCGTCGCCCGCGTCCTGCAGGGCGCCGGCGGTGGCGTGCTCCCGCTGGCGATCAGCATCGTCCGCGACGAGCTGCCCAAGCAGAAGGTCACCGGCGGCGTCGCCGCGATCAGCGCCTCGATGGGCGTCGGCAGCGGCCTCGGCCTGGTCGCCACCGGCCTGCTGCTGGAGCACTGGAGCTACAAGTCCATCTTCTGGATGGGCCTGGCCTTCGGCCTGCTCGCGGTCGCCCTGGTCGCCTTCCGGGTGCCCAGCGACCCGGTCACCGACAAGGAGGGCGGCGCCGACCCGCTCGGCGCGATCACCCTGGCCGGCTGGCTCTCCGCCCTGCTGGTCGCGGTCAGCCAGGGCAACACCTGGGGCTGGACCTCCACCAAGACCCTCGGTCTGTTCGCCGTGGCCGCCGTGGTCGCCCTGATCTGGGGTGTCATCGAGGTCAAGGTCAAGCACCCGCTGGTCGACATGAAGATGATGTCCCGCCCGGCCGTCGCCTTCACCAACCTGGCCGGCCTGCTGATCGGCTTCGGCATGTACGGCTCGTTCATGGTGATCAGCAACTTCGCCCAGACCCCGGAGAAGCTCACCCACTACGGCTTCACCGCCACGGTGCTGCACGCCGGTGTGATGCTGCTGCCCTCGGCCCTCGGCTCGATGGTCGCCGCCCCGCTCGGCGCCCTGCTGATCGCCCGCCGCGGTCCGCGCCTGCCCCTGGTCCTCGGTGGCGTCCTCGGTGCCGTCGCGATGGCCTACCTGGCCCTGCGCCACAGCCACGAGGGCGACATCTACACCGCCTCGGCGATCTTCGGCCTCGGTATCGGCCTCGCCTTCTCCGCGATGCCGGCCTACATCAACGGCGCCGTCCCGGTCGAGCAGAGCGGCATCGCCAACGGCATGAACGCCGTGCTGCGCACCGTCGGTGGCGCGATCGGCACCGCCGTCATGGCCGCCATCCTGACCGGCGACACCATGAAGCTGCCGATCCCGGTCCTGCTGCCCACCCTGGACGCCTACAAGCACGCGTTCTGGGTCGCCGCCGCGGTCTGCGCGATCGCCGGCGCCGTCCCCTTCCTGATCCGCAGCATCAAGCCCACCACCACCGTCGCCGCCGGCAACGACATGGCGGACCTCGGCTCCGGCCCGGTGCTGGCCAAGACCGACGCCTGACGAGGCGTCCACCCCTCGCGCCCAGGGACAGGGCGCGAGGGGGACCGGGCCCCCGAACGGTCGACGAGGGCATCGCGACCGCCCGAGGGCTCGTCCGACACGCGGCCCCACCCGGACCCCCCTCCGGGTGGGGCCGCTTCGTGCCTCAGGCCCCGCCCGCCGGCCCCTCGGCCGGCCCTTCCGCACCCTCTCCAGCGGTCGCGTCCGAACCGCCCTCCTCGCCCCCGCCCTCGCGCAGCGGCAGTGGTCGGGCCGGCTCCAGCGCCGGATCGTCCACCGAGAAGGTCCGCACCCGCCCCGGCCCGCTCCAGGGCGTCTCGAACCGCACGGTCACCCGGCCGACCCCGCTGCCCTGCACCCACCCTGGCCCGAGCTCCGCGTGGTGCACGTCCTGCCCGGGCATCCAGTGCCGGACGGCCACCGCCTCCGCCACCTCGACCCGCTCCTCCTCGCCCTGCGCCGTCTCCTGCTCCTGCGCCGACTCCCGGACGGCCTGCGCGAACAGGTCCTCCTGGGTGTAGTCGGCCAGCTGCGAGACGCCGACACCGAGCAGCCGCACCCCGCCCGTGATGTCGACCTGGGAGGCCAGCCGCCGGGCCGTCTCGGTGATCACCGACTCGTCGTCCGTCGGCCCGCGCAGCGTCTCCGACCGGGTCAGCGTCGAGAAGTCGAACCGGCGCACCTTCAGCACCACCGTCCGCCCCGAGCGCCCGGCCGCCCGCAGCCGCCGCACACACCGCGCGGCGAGCACGTCCACCTCGCGCAGCACCCGGTCCCGGTCGGCCAGGTCCACCTCGAAGGTGTCCTCCACCGAAACCGACTTGGCGTCCTGGTCGGCCACCACCGGCCGGTCGTCCAGCCCTATCGACATCTGGTGGACCCCGGCGCCGTGCGCCTTGCCCAGCAGCTGCACCAGCTCCGCCTCACCGGCCCCCGCGAGGTCGGCCACCGTGTTCAACCCGGCCCGGCGCAGCGCCTGTTCGGTGGCCGGGCCGACCCCGGGCAGCGCCCGTACCGGCATCGGCCCGAGCACCGCCCGCTCCTGCCCCGGTTCGACCAGCACCAGCCCGTCCGGCTTGGCCTGCTCGGAGGCGATCTTCGCCATCAGCTTGGACCCGGCGGCCCCGACCGAGGCGGTCAGACCGGTCCGCCGCTGGATGTCCGCCCGCAGGTCCTCCGCCAGGGCGAGCACCAGCTGCTCCCCCGTCCCGTGCTCCGCCTCCAGCAGGGCCGGCCCGTAGGGGCCCGCCTCCAGGTCGACGAAGGCCTCGTCCAGGCTGAGCGGCTGCACCAGCGGCGACAGCTCCCGCAGCAGGCCCATCACCAGCTCGCTGACCTGCCGGTAGGCCTCGAACCGCCCGGACAGGAAGGCCGCGTTGGGGCAGAGCCGGCGGGCCTGCGCCATCGGCATCGCCGAGTGCACCCCGAACCTGCGCGCCTCGTACGAGGCCGTGGAGACCACCCCGCGCCCGCCGAGCCCGCCGACGATCACCGGCTTTCCCCGCAGGCTCGGCTTGGCCGCCTGCTCCACCGCCGCGAAGAAGGCGTCCATGTCGAGGTGGATGATGCTCGGCAGTGACCGCACCCGCCGATCATGCCGCACGGGTCCGACAGTCCGTGCGAACGCGGCCGCCGCCCGGTCTCAGCGCGGGCCGGCCGCCGCCGCGTCGGCCAGCGCCCGCGGGATGCCCTGCTCCTGCGGGCCGAGGAACACCGGGTCCGGCCGCAGCCAGGCGTTCAGCGCCGCCTTGCCCGCGCCCGGGATCTCCCGCACCCCGCCGTACAGCCAGGTGAGGTCGTGGACCTCCGGCACCCCCACCGCGTACGCGTCGATGCCCGCCGCCTGGCAGAGCGCCAGCGCCCGCCGGACGTGGAAGTCCTGGCTGACCAGCACCGCCCGGTCCACCCCGAAGATCCGGCGCGCCCGGGTGCAGGAGTCCCAGGTGTCGAAGCCCGCGTGGTCGCCGACCACCCGCACCTGCGGCACACCGTGCTCGATCAGGTAGCGCCGCATCGCATCGGTCTCGTCGTAGCCGTCCCGCCCGTTGTCCCCGGTCACCAGGATCGCCTGGACCTTCTCCAGCCGGTACAGGTCCACCGCCGCGTCCAGCCGGTGCGCCAGGTACGGCGACGGCCTGCCCTCGTACAGCCCGGCACCGAACACCACCGCCACCGGTGCCTTCGGCGCGCTCTCCACCGGGCCCACCCGGCCCTCCCCGGCGATCCACAGCCAGGCGCTGGGGGCCAGGGCGAGGCAGCAGAACACCATCGCCAGCTGGAAGATCCTGCGCTGGGCGCGCCGCCGCCCCAGTCGGACGCCGAGCCGCCGTACCCGCCGCAGCAGCAGGCCGGGTATACCGGAGCCGAACCGCACGTGCCCCCCTTGATCGGTCCACCAGGCTTGATCAGTTCACCAGGCACGACGAGGCCGCGGGCCCGGACGGTTCCCCGTCCGGGCCCGCGGCCTCGTCGGTACCCGGGTCAGACCGCCCGGTTGCGGCGCTGCGCCAGCTCGTCCGCCGGGTCGTGGCCGACCAGCGTCTCGCCGGTGTCCGTCCGCTCGGCGTGCAGCCGCCCGACGGCCAGCTCGAGCTCCTGCCAGACCGCTCCGACGGCGATGCCGAAGACGCCCTGACCGCTCTTCAGCAGGTCGACCACCTGCTGGGGCGTGGTGCACTCGTAGACCGTCGCACCGTCACACATCAGGGTGAGCCCGGTCAGGTCGCCGGACTCGGCCGACTGCAGATGGGCGACCGCCACCCGGATGTTCTGCAGCGAGACACCCGCGTCCAGCAGCCGCTTCACGATCTTCAGCAGCAGGATGTCGCGGAAGCTGTAGAGCCGCTGGCTGCTCGCCGGGTAGACCGAGCGGACGCTGGGCTCCAACAGCCCCGTCCGGGCCCAGTAGTCCAGTTGACGGTAGGTGATCCCGGCGGCGGCACAGGCCGTCGGGCCCCGGTAGCCGATCAGCTCCGAGCTCGGCGCGAGCCGCTCGATGGCCGGCTGGCCCGGCTGTACCGCCGGGAACCGGCCCACCCTGGGCAGATCCGACCGGGACAGGTCGGCCACGCTGCGAGCGGTGCGCGGCACATGTACGGCACACAGGCCTCCCACGGCCACGTCATCGCCGGTGCTGGTCATGCCTACCTCCGTCCACTCGTGCTG
Source organism: Kitasatospora sp. NPDC048239 (assembly GCF_043202015.1). NCBI lineage: Bacteria > Bacillati > Actinomycetota > Actinomycetes > Kitasatosporales > Streptomycetaceae > Kitasatospora > Kitasatospora sp. NPDC048239. The sequence goes on from NZ_JBICZP010000018.1 coordinate 166,491, forward strand.
CGGGCAACCCAAGACCGCGGGCGACAGACACCCGGGCAGCCACTCCTGACGGTAGGCAGTCCCCTATGGCCCGTCAACGATCGCCACGCCGAGCCGGATAAACCGCGTCACTCAGGAGAGTGGTTTTTCGTGCCCCCAGTGTGGGTAGGTGGACGCTTTTTGGCAAAACGCCGCGCGGTGTCTCGACCACACAGCGTTCATCCGCGGCCGCACCGCTGCCACACCACGGCCTCGCTACTGCGGGCCGCTGCCGCCGAAGTCGTCGGGCGACACCTGGTCGAGGAACTCGCGGAACTTCTCGACCTCGTCCTCCTGCTCGTCCGGGATCGCGATGCCCGCCTCGGCGAGCACCTCCTCGCTCCCGTAGATCGGCGTGCCGGTGCGCAGCGCCAGCGCTATCGCGTCGGACGGCCGGGCACTCACCTCGACACCGCCGGTGAAGACCAGCTCGGCGTAGAACACGCCCTCCCGCAGATCGGTGATCCGGACCTCGGTGAGCTGCTGGCCGAGCGCCTCCAGGACGTCCTTGAAGAGGTCGTGCGTCAGCGGGCGCACCGGCGTCATGCCCTGCTGGGCGAAGGCGATCGCGGTCGCCTCGCCGGGGCCGATCCAGATCGGCAGGTAGCGATCGCCGCCCACCTCGCGCAGCAGCACGATCGGCTGGTTGGAAGGCATCTCCACCCGGACACCCACGACGTCGAGCTCATTCACACACGCAACCCTATGGCCCGCGCCCCGGATATGAAAGCGCAGAGCGGACGCCGCTGGTCAGCGAGGTGCGGCCGGTGCGGAAAAGCTACCCGCGGGTCTTCAGCCCGGCCTGGACCATGGCCGCGTGGAGGCGCACCGACAGCGTGGCCAGCTCCCGGGCGGTGGCCTCGGCATGCGCCCTGGTCTGCGGATTGCGGTGGCGGCGCAGCGGCGCGACCACCTGCTCGACTAGGGCGATCTCCCGGTCCGCGGCGGCCTTCATGGCTCTCAGGTGCCGCGGCTCCAGGCCGAACCTGCCGAGCTCGGCGACCAGCCTGGCCACCTGCAGCGCCTCGCCGTCGTACCCGCCGTCCGGACCAGGGGCGACCAGTCCGTAGGCCTCCCACTCGGCCAGCTCGCCCTCGCCGGCCTCGGCGGCGGCCAGCAGCTCCGCCCGCCCCAGCCGGACCCCGGCGCCGGACTCCGCGGCCGCCACCAGCTCCCGGTCCGCCTCCTCCAGCGGTCCAGGCCGGGCGTCCGCAGGGGGCAGCGCGGGCGGGCTCTCACCGCGCTCGATCGCGTCCAGGTGCTCGCGGATCACCCGCAGCGGCAGATAGTGGTCGCGCTGCATCCGCAGCACGTAGGCCAGCCGCTCGACGTCGGCCGGACTGAACTTGCGGTACCCCGAGGGGGTGCGCTGGGGCTCGACCAGGCCCTCCGCCTCAAGGAAGCGGATCTTGGAGATGGTGACCTCGGGGAAGTCGTCCCGCAGGAAGGTCAGCACCGCGCCGATGCTCAGCAGCTCGTCGCCACCGCGCCGTCGGCCGCCCCCGGCCGGCCGGTCCGGGCGGACCGGCTGCCTGGGGGCCGCGACCACCCCGCGCATGCCCTGGTCCGCTGGCGGACCGGACGGCGCGGGGTTGGCCGCCCCGAGAGATGAAGGAGTATTCGCGCTCACTCGGGCTCCTGCCGACGTTGGGTTCAGTACCCCCGGTTGTGGCCGGCGAAGAACACCAGCCGGTACTTCCCGATCTGCACCTCGTCGCCGTTGTTCAGCGGCACCTCGTCGATCCGCTCCCGGTTGACGTAGGTGCCGTTGAGGCTGCCGACGTCGGCGACGCTGAAGCCCGCCTGGGTGCGGCGGAACTCCACGTGGCGGCGCGAGACGGTCACGTCGTCCAGGAAGATGTCGCCCTGCGGGTGACGGCCGGCCGTGGTGATGTCCGAGTCCAGCAGGAACCGGCTGCCCGAGTTCGGGCCGCGCTGGACGATCAGCAGGGCCGAGCCCGGCGGCAGCGCGTCGATCGCCGACAGCACCTCGGCCGACAGCGCCGGAGTGGCGCCGGTGCCGGTGGTGGTGTTGGGGTCGTAGGACTCCAGGCCGGAGATCGAGATGGTCGACGTGGTCTCCGCCGCCCCCTCGGGCAGCGCGCCACCGCGCAGCGCCGTACCGCAGTTGGAACAGAAGCGGGCCGCGGACGGGTTCTGGTTGCCGCACCTGGGGCACGGAGTGGGGCCAGCCATGTTCACAGCCTCCTGGCGCGGCACACCCGACGGGTTGTGCCCGGCGTACGGGTCCGGGGCGAACCCTCCACCAGAGGTTGAGGGTCCTGACGGGAAACCTATGCGCGGCGCGCCGGAGGGGTCAACCGACGCGCCGTAGCCCGCCTGATTCCCCGCGAACTGGGTACCGGCGCCGTCCCGGAACATCTGGTGCTCGGCGTACTCCACGCCCTCCGGGGCCGGACGCATGCCCGGCACGGCGCGCTCTTCGTCGGCGCGGCGGTGACGCGCGGTGGGCGCCTCGACGGCGGCCGCGTCACGACCCTTGTTGCGACCGAACAACTTCGAGAAGAAACTCACGGGCGAATCCCCTTGCGTGTGACAGACCCGCCCGCGGGGCAGGGTGAGAACCTCGGACAGGCTGCGGGCCCGGTCGTGGATCGGGCCGGCTGGAGTGGTGCTCCGACGTGTGGTGCTCCGGCGTGCTGCGGTATGGACCAGTGTCGCCCACGTCCCCGGGAGACCCCGCACCGGGGGCCACCCGCAGGTGACGGGACGTTCGGCGGGTGGCCCGTCACTTCGGAGCCGGCTTGGCGTACTGCGGTGTCTTCAGATCGACGAGGGCGTCGACGACCACCTTCTGCTGCTGGGAGATCGTCGCCCGCGCCTGATGACTCTCCAGGGTGCGGACCACACCTCCCGGAATGTTCAGCGCGGGCGTGAGGTCCTGCGGGTTCCCCACGACGGTGAAGCGGTAGGGCTGCGAGACCTTCTTGCCGTCGATCTGCACACCGCCGCCGGACGCGTCCGTGAAGTAGGTGTTGACCACCACGCGCACATCGTTGATCTGAATCGCCTCCGCCCCCGCCGCTCGGAGTTCCTGCAGGGTGTCCAGCAGCATATCTGCCTTCACCTGCCCTTGGGGATCATCGACCGTCAGTACGATGCCCGGACCAGTGGCTTTGACGGTCCCGGCGAGCACGCCGAGTTCCGTCACCTTCTTCCTGGTCTGCTCCTGGGCCTCCTTGGCCTGGTTGGAGCTGTTCTCCAACTTGGCCAGGGACTGCTCAAGCTCCGCCTTCTCCTGCTGTAGACGCTGCTGGCGGCCGTCCAGTTCGTCGAGGATGCGGACAAGATCCTCCTGTCGGGCGCCGCGCAGCTGGCTGTGGTGGTCGTTGGTGGAGCGGACCTGGATCGCCAGGCCCAGACCGAGCGAGAACAGCAGCAGCGCCACCACCAGCTGCCCGCGCGACAGGCGCGGCGGCCAGAGCGCGGCCTGGAGGCGGCGGCGACCGGCACCGCGGTCCACCGCGGGCCGGGCGGCGGGCTCCGACCCGGCCTCCGGTTCCGGCTTCGCCTCGGGCGCGGGCTCGGGCGTGGGCTCAGCGTCGGGCTCGGGCGCGGGCTCAGCGTCGGCGGCCCCAGGGCCGGACGCGGCAACGACCTCGGCAGCCTCCTCGGCGGCGGGATCAACGGCCTGCTCGACGGCTGGCTCGACGGCTGGCTCGGACTGGTCAGGCTGCGGCGCGGACTCCCCGGCGGCCGGAACTGGCTCGACATCGGGCTCGACATCGGCCTCCGCCTTGGCGTCCGCCTCGGGGTCCCCCGACTCCGGCGCGGTCGGCTTCGAGTCCACTGCCCCGGACCGGCCGTCGCGCTCCACACCGGGCCGCTCCGACGGGCTGCCCGAAGAGCCCGCTGCGGACCTCTCCGAAGGCTCGGCCGCAGGCTCCTCGACGGACGCCCGCGCGGACTTCTCCGGCACCGCCGCCGCCTCGGCGGGCTTCCCGGCCGAAGACCCGACCGATGCCCCCGTCGCGCTCACGGCCACCTCGCCGGTCGCCTTCGTCCGCCGCCCCGCGTCGCTGCCCTCGCGCACACCGGCTCCTGCCCGTCCGTCCGCGTCCGGGTGCACCTGCGCGTCCCCGTCCGCCGGCCTCTCCCGGCCCGACTCAGGCGCGGAAGACATGGCGCCTGATCGCAGCGGCGTTGGAGAAGATGCGGATACCGAGGACGACGACCACACCCGTGGACAGCTGCGAGCCGACGCCCAGCTGGTCCCCCAGGAAGACGATCAGCGCGGCGACCACCACGTTCGACAGGAACGACACGATGAAGACCTTGTCGTTGAAGATCCCGTCCAGCATCGCCCGGACACCGCCGAACACGGCATCCAGCGCCGCCACCACCGCGATCGGCAGGTACGGCACCACGGCGTCCGGCACCTCGGGCTGGACGAAGAGTCCGACCACCACCCCGATCACGAGCCCCAGTACGGCAATCACGGCTTAGCTGCTCCTGTCCCTGCGGAGGACGACCCCGGCGTGGTCGCCGTGGACGAGTGGGCGGTCGTGGTCTTGGTGGTGGCGCTCGGCGAGCGCTTGCCCGACGGCTGGCCGCCCGGCGTCGCCGACGACGACGGGGTACCCGCCGTCGGGCTCGCGGAGGGGCCGCCCGACGGGCTACCCGACGGGCCGCCGGACGGGTTCGACGACGGCACGGCCGGAGCCGGCGCGGTCGGGGGCGGGGTCGGCGAGGGTTCCGGGGTGAACGGCTGGGCGGTCCGCAGCGTCACACCCACCGCCGCCGGCAGCGTCAGGTTCTTCTGCGCGGAGATGGTCGACTTGATGCCGTACTTCTCCTGCAGCAGCCGCAGGTACTGGCCCGCCATCGTGCTCTCGAAGGCGGTGACCAGCTTCGGCCCGTCCCCGAGCACCAGCACGTTGTACGGCGGGACGAGCGGTCGGTTGTCCACCAGCACCGCCTCGCCCGCGGCCCGGATCGCCGAGAGAGCGGTGAGCCGCTGCCCGTTGATGGAGACCGCCTCGGCGCCCGCGTCCCAGAGGCCGTTCACGACGAGCTGCAGGTCGCGGTCCCGCAGCCGGCCGCTGTTCCCGAACCCCTGCCCTGCGCGCGGGTCGACGTTCCCGCCGGCGCCGGTACCCGCGGCGTCCTCCAGCACCAGCTTGGCACCGGGCCCGGCGACCTCGCCCAGACCCACCGCCCCCGCCAGGGAGGCCGGATCGCCGTCACCCGAGGGAAGTGCCTGCTGCTGCGCGCTGTCCACCTTCCGCCGCAGGTCCTGGACCTGCTTCTGGAGGTTGTCCGCCGAACCGTTGCTGTCGTTGATCCGGTGGATCAGCGCATCCCGCTCCTTGGCGAGCGTCGGCGCGGCCTTGTGCGCGTTCACCGCGCCGACCGTCACCACCGCCCCCACCAGGGCCAGTCCGGCGCCCAGCGTGAGCAGGCCCCGGACCGTGCCGGGTATCCGGCTGTCGTGCTCCCCGCCCCGCGCCTCGGCCGCCTCCGCGTACCCCTCGTCCAGGCTGTGGTCCATCACGTTGGTCAGCAGGGACATCGAGGCATCCGGACGGTTGAACCGTCCGTTGCTGGCACTCGGCGTCGGCGTCGCTGGCATGCGGACCATCGTCCCATGTCGGCGAAGGGCCCTGTGCACACCCCCTGAGCTGGGCACACACGCCAAATCAGGCGAAAGGCGACCAACCACCCGAACCGGACAGCAGGCCCACGGGACAGCGGGGCGGGCCAGGTCGGCCCACCCCGCTGTCCCCTCTGCTTCGGCCCGCGCACCAGACCCCTGGTATCAGACCCCGGGCATCAAGCGTCGCGCGTCACCGCCCGGCGCTGTCGACCACCGCCGCCCACTCGTCCAGCAGCGCCTCGGTCGCCGCGTCGTCGGGGCCCTCCGCCCAGAGGTGGGTGACCGCCTCGGCCGGGTCCGGCAGGACGAGCGTCCAGCGCCCGTCCGCCTCGACCACCCGCACCCCGTCCGTGGTGTCCAGCCGCCGGCTGCCGGCCGCCTCCACCACCGAGCGCATGACCATGCCCTTCGCCGCCCACGGCGTGCCGATGTCCCGCCGCCGGATGTGCGCCTGCGGAATCCGGGCATCGATCTGGCTCAGCGTGAGCTGGGTCCGGGCCACCAGCCCGACCAGCCGGACGAAGGCCGCCGCGCCGTCCAGCACACCGCCGAACTCCGGCACGACGAACCCGCCGCGTCCGTCGCCGCCGAACACCGTGCCCTCCGCGGAGGCCGCCTTGGCCAGGTCGTCCGGCGTGGTCGTGGTCCAGATGACCTGGGTGCCGTGGTACGCGGCGACCTGCTCGGCGATCCTGGTCGTCGTCACGGGCAGCGCCACCTGGCCGCTGCGCCGCTCGGCCGCGACCAGGTCCAGCAGCACCAGCAGGGCCCGGTCGTCGTCGATCACCCGGCCCAGCTCGTCCACGAAGGCCACCCGCTCGCCGACCGGGTCGAAGCGCACCCCGAAGGCCGCCCGGGAGGACGCCACCAGCTCGCCCAGCCGGGCCAGCCCGGCCCGGCGCTCCTCGGCGTCCTCGGTGGGCCGCGCCTCGTCCAGCCCGCTGGAGACGGTCAGCGCCTCCACCCCGAGCCGTCCGAGGATGCTCGGCAGAACCAGCCCGGCACTGCCGTGCGCGGTGTCCACCACCACCTTCAGCCCCGCCTCGCGGACCCCCGTGGTGTCGATGGTCCGCAACAGGTTGCCCGCATAGGAGTCGAAGACGCTGGACGGGAAGGTCAGGTCGCCGATCTCACCGGGGAAGGCCCGGCGATACTCCTGACGCGCGTACACCCGGTCGAGCTTGCGCTGCCCGGCCTGGGAGAGGTCGGCGCCGCGCTCGTCGAAGAAGAGGATGTCCAGCGAGTCCGGCACCCCCGGCGTGGTCCGCAGGAAGATTCCGCCCGCACTTCCGCGCGCGGTGTGCTGCCGGGCCACCGGCATCGGCACGTTCTCCAGGTCGCGGACGTCGATCGCGCTGGTCTGCAGCCCCGAGATCATCGCCCGCTTGAGTGCACGCGCACCACGCGAGTGGTCACGCGCGATGGTGACGGTGGCCCCCTTCTTCAGCGTCGTCGCGTAGGCGCCGGCCAGCCGGACGGCCAGCTCCGGGGTGATCTCGACGTTCAGGATGCCCGAGACTCCGCGCAGCCCGAACAGGTGCTCCTGGCCGCGCGACTCCCAGATCACCGAGGTGTTGACGACCGCACCGGCCTCGATGGTCTTGAACGGGTAGACCCGGACGTTGGCCGCGATGATCGACTCCTCGCCGATCAGGCACTCGTCACCGATGACCGCGCCGTCCTCGATCCGCGCGGCCCGCATGACGTCGGTGTTCTTGCCGATCACACAGCCGCGGAGGTTGCTCTGCGGCCCGATGTAGACGTTGTCGTGGATAACGGCCTTGTGCAGGAACGCACCGCGCTTGACGACCACGTTGCTGCCCAGCACGGTGTGCTCGCGGATCTCGACCCCGGCCTCGACCTTGGCGTAGTCCCCGATGTAGAGCGGTCCGCGGAGTACCGCCTCCGGATCCACCTCGGCGCCCTCGGCCACCCAGACGCCGGGCGAGATCTCGAACCCGTCGATCTCGACGTCGACCTTGCCCTCCAGGACGTCCGCCTGGGCCTTGCCATAGCTCTCGTGGGTGCCCACGTCCTCCCAGTAGCCCTCGGCCACGTACCCGTAGACCCGCTTGCCCTCCTTCAGCAGCTGCGGGAACACGTCGCTCGACCAGTCCACGGACTCGCCGGCTGCGACGTAGGCGAAGACCTCCGGCTCCATGACGTAGATACCGGTGTTCACCGTGTCCGAGAAGACCTGTCCCCAGGTCGGCTTCTCCAGGAAGCGCTCGACCCGACCCTCGTCATCGGTGATCGTGATCCCGAACTCCAACGGATTCGGTACCCGGGTCAGACAGACGGTGACCAGTGCGTTCTTACTACGGTGAAAGGCGATCAATTCGGAGAGATCGAAGTCGGTCAACGCGTCGCCGGAGATCACCAGAAAGGAATCGTCCTTCAGCGCGTCCTCGGCGTTCTTGACACTCCCCGCAGTGCCGAGCGGCGTCTCCTCATTGGCATACGTCAGGTGCATACCCAGCTCTTCGCCGTCACCGAAGTAGTTCTTGACCAGCGAGGCCAGGAACTGGACGGTCACGACGGTGTCGGAGAGGCCGTGCCGCTTCAGCAGCCGAAGCACGTGCTCCATGATCGGCCTGTTGGCGACCGGAAGCAGCGGCTTCGGCATGCTGGAGGTCATCGGGCGGAGTCGGGTGCCTTCGCCCCCTGCCATTACAACGGCTTTCATTACGGGTGCGTCCTCCTTCGCGGTGGTGGACCCTGCAGGTCCATCAAACCGTTCCAGAGGTTCTCTACCCGGAAGATATCGTCCGACGCACCGTGTCGCCGTGGGACTTCTCTCAGATCGCGTCTCAGACTGTGGACGCGGCGCCCGCCCGGATGATCTGTCGGGCCTGGACCGCGTAGAGAATACCGGCCCACCAGTACAGCGCCGTCCCCCACCAGATGAAGGCCCAGCTCACGATCTCGGCCGGCTGCGCGATCCAGCTGTCACCGGCGCCCAGCAGGAGAAGCGGAAACGCGTACATCAGATTGAATGTCGCGGCCTTCCCCAGGAAACTCACCTGCAACGGGCCGTAGCCGTGCCGGTTCAGAATGGGCAACAGCGCCGCGATAAACAGCTCACGGGCGATCAGAATCGCGGTGAGCCACCACGGCAGAATCTCACGCCAGGTCAACCCGAGCAGGGTGGAGAGGACATACAGGCGGTCCGCGAGCGGGTCGAGCAGCTGGCCGACCCGGCTGATCTGCCCCCACCTGCGGGCCAGTTTGCCGTCCAGGTAGTCGCTGATGCCGCTCAGCATCAGGATCAGCAGCGCCCAGCCATCGTTGTTCGGCCCGTCGAACACCGGCCAGAGGATCAACCAGAGGAAGAGCGGAACGCCGACCAGCCGGCCCATGCTCAGCAGGTTGGGGATGGTGAGGACGCGATCGGTCTGGACCCGCGTCTCCTGGACCTCCACCCGGGGGCCTCCTGTACGTGTGACGACTTTTTCATGTTGACCCTACAACAGAAAAGCCCCCGCCCGGTTCACCCGGCGGGGGCTTCTCTGAATGATTGTTCGGCGACGTCCTACTCTCCCACAGGGTCCCCCCTGCAGTACCATCGGCGCTGTGAGGCTTAGCTTCCGGGTTCGGAATGTAACCGGGCGTTTCCCTCACGC